>DATCOB010000029.1:0-14355 GCA_036564925.1 Candidatus Dormiibacterota bacterium
GCCTTGACCGCGGGCACCGCGAGCCGATAGGGCCGGGAGATGGAACGCCCCGCGATCTCCACCCGCGACCTCGCCGCCGGCTACGACAGCACCCGGATCTGGGACAAGGCGAGCTTCGAGATCCAGCCCGGCGAGTTCGTCGGGGTCCTCGGCCCCAACGGCGCCGGCAAGTCGACGCTCTTCCGGTTGTTGCTCGGCTTGCAGCGGCCCGCCGCCGGACGACTGGAGATCCTGGGCGGCGAGCCCCGGCGCGGGGATCGGCGGATCGGCTATGTCCCGCAGCGGCGCACACTCGACCCCGACCTCCCGGTGCGCGGCCGCGACATGGTCCACATGGGGGTCGACGGGCACCGGTGGGGGATGGAGGTGCCCGGCCTGGCGCATGGGCCGGGCGACCGGCGAGTCCAGGATGCGATCGACGCGGTCGGCGCCGCTGGGTATGCCGATCGCCCCGTGGGCCGCCTCTCCGGCGGCGAGCAGCAACGCCTGCTCCTGGCCCAGGCGCTCGTCGGCAATCCGGAACTCCTGCTGCTCGACGAGCCACTGGCGAGCCTCGACCTGCGCAACCAGGTCGCCATGGCCGGCCTCGTCGCCGACCTGGCTCGTTCGAGGGGATTGACGGTGATGTTGATCGCTCATGATGTGAATCCGCTCATCAGCCTGGTCGATCGCATCCTGTATGTCGCGCGGGGCCAGATCGCCATCGGCACGCCGGCGGAGATGATCACGACGCAGACCCTGTCCCGGCTGTACGAGGCGCCCATCGAGGTGCTGCGCGATAGCCGGGGCCGGGTCTTCGTCGTCGGCCTCGAAGACGAGATCGCGCATCCGCACGGGGCGAACCACTGATGCCGGACCCGTTCGTCAGCCTGGTGGCAGCGCCCTACTTCGGTTGGAACCTCATCAATGACGGAGCCGAACTCCTGCGCTATCCCTTCATGCGCCACGCCTTCGCCGCGGGCACCATCGTCGCCATCGTCGCCGGCTTGATCGGGTATTTCGTCGTCCTTCGGGGGTCGTCATTCGCCGCCCACGCGCTCTCCCACATCGGCTTCGCGGGCGCGACCGGCGCTCTGCTCGTGGGGGTCACCCCGCTACTCGGGCTGCTCGTCTTCACAGGGGCGGCCGGGGCCGCCATGGGGGCGCTGGGCGGGCGGCGGCTCCGCGGCCGCGATGTGACCATCGGGATCGTGCTGGCCTGGGCCCTCGGCCTCGGGGTCCTGTTCCTTTCGTTGTACCGGGGGTTTGCCCAGCAGGCCTACGGCATCCTGTTCGGAGAAATCCTCGGCATCACCGTGCGCGACGTGCTCGTCACCCTTGGGGCGGGCGCGGTCACGCTGCTCGCTCTGGCCGTGATCTACCGGCCGCTCCTCTTTGCCTCGATCGATGAGGAGGTCGCCGAGGCGAAAGGCGTTCCGGTGCAGGCGCTCTCCATCATCTTCATGCTGGTCCTGGCGGTGGCGGTCTCCGAGGCGGTACAGGTGGTGGGCGTGCTGCTCATCTTCGCGCTGGTCGTCACACCAGCCGCGATCGCCGAGCGGCTGGCAGCGCGGCCGGTCCACGCCATGGGCCTCGCGGCATTGCTGGCCCTGGCGTTCACCTGGGTTGGCCTGACCATGGCCTACTACCTTCCCTACCCGGTGAGCTTCTTTATCACCTCGACCGCCTTCCTCGGCTACGTGTTGGTGCGCGCCGTGCCGGCGATTGCGGCCTTCAGGAGAGGCGTCCGACGTAGAGGTTGACCACCTCGTCGTCGTCGAGCAGCTCCCGCCCCGCCCCTTCCAGCCGGTTCTTCCCCAGCACCAGCACATAGGCGTGCTGGGCGTGGCGGAGCGTCTCGCGGGTGTTCTGCTCCACGATCAGCACCGCGACGTTGGTCGCGCGGATGCGCTCGATCCGTTCCCAGATCAATGCCTGGAAGCGAGGGGACAGACCCGCGCTCGGCTCATCCAGGATCAGCACGGCCGGGTCGACCATCAGGCCGCGGGCGAGGGCCAGCATCGTCCGCTGCCCGCCGCTCAGCGTGCTGGCGTGCCGCCCCGACGACTCGCGGAGATCCGGGAACAGAACGTACAACTCCTCGATCCGCTGCGCGACCCCTGATTTGCGGCTGTAGCCGCCCATCTCCAGGTTCTCGCGCACGGTCAGGTCGGGAAACACGTTGGCCACCTGCGGCACATAGGCGATGCCCTGCCGCACCAACTTGTCGGCGGGGGAGCCGGTGACCTCGCGGCCTTCGACGAAGACGCGCCCGTGGCTGGCGCGGATCAACCCGGCGATGGCTTTGAGCAGGGTCGACTTGCCGGCGCCATTCGGGCCGACGATGGCGGTGATGGCGCCGCGGGTGGCCTCGACGCTGACCCGATCGATGATGGGCGGTCCGCCGTAACCGGCGGTGAGTTCGCGGACCTCGAGCGCCGGGCTAGCCACCATTGCGTGGCTCCTCGTCCGCGGGGGCATCACCCAGGTAGGCGCGGATCACGTCCTCATTGGCGCGCAGCTCGGCAAACGGCGCACTCGCGATCACGGCGCCCTGGGCCATCACGACGACGTGGTCGGTGACCCGTTCGATGAAGGGGAGGTTGTGCTCGACGACGATGACCGATGTGCCGGCGGTGATGAAGCCCTCGATCGCCTGCGCCATCCGCTCGCCGAGGACCGGATTGACGCCGCCCATCGGCTCGTCCAGGATGACCAGCTCCGGCTGCGCCATGCGGATCCGGGCGAACTCGAGCAGCCGCTTCTGGCCGCCACTGAGGTTGCCGGCACGCTCGTTGCGCAGATCGAGCAGGCCGAACTCATCGAGGAGGGTCCTGGCCCGCACCACCTCGCCCTCGACCGCGGCCTTCTGCGCCCGCCCGAGTCCGACGACCGCCCGCCAGAACGTTTCTCGCTGCGCATCCCATCGGGCCATCAGGACGTTCTCCAGCACGGAGAGGTTGGGCCATTCTCGAGGTGTCTGGAAGGTGCGAATCAAGCCCATGCGCGCGATGCGGTGGGGCGGCAGGCCCTGGATCGGCTGACCCGCGAACTGCACCCGTCCTGAGTCGGCCAGCTTGAACCCGGAGATGAGATCGATCGCGGTGCTCTTCCCGGCGCCGTTCGGCCCGATCAGCCCGGTCACCTTGCCCCTGGGCGCGACAAAGGAGCACTGGTCGACCGCTTTCAGCCCCCCGAAGTGTTTGTTCAGGCCCACCACCTCAAGGGCCGGCGCCACGGCCGTTGCCACTAGGTGGCCCCGGCGTCTCGATAGCGCCGCTCCGGGATGAGGCCCTGGGGTCGAAATCGAAGAAAGAGCACGAGAACGGCGCCGATGATGATCGCCCGCAGCGCGGGCACGATGTTGGGATGACCGGGGACTTCGGGGAGGAATCGGGTGGATTCCTGGATCAGGACGATCATGACCAGCACGCCCAGCACGACCCCGCGGATGTTGCCCCGCCCCCCGACCAGCACGGCGGAGTAGAGGACGATGACTTCGACCGGTGACCAGGCCGATGGATTGAACGCGCTGAGGTAGGCGGCAAAGAGGGCCCCACCCAGGCCGGCGAGCCCGGCACCGAGCACGTAGGCCTTGAGCTTCAACCGGTAGATGTCTCGACCGAAGGCGGCCGAGGCCCGCTCATCCTCCCGGAGCGAGCGCAAGGCAAGGCTGAACCGGCTGCGGGAGAGTCGGGTCATGAAGAGGTAGACGAGCACGAAGACGAGCAGGCTGAAGCCAAGGAAAAAGTACTGGTAGCCCTTGTAGTCGAGTCCGAGCGCGTCGCCCATCGGGTTGACCAGGCCGGACAACCCGTTGTAGCCGTCGAAGAGCGGCACGTACTGGCTGGCCAGGACGTAGACGACGTAGACGGCGCCCAGTGTCACGATCGAGAAGTAGATCCCGCGGAGGTGACGTAACGCGATCAGTCCGACGACCAGCCCCATCGCCATCGCTGACAGGACCGCGCCGACGACCGCGACCAGGTAGGGCAGCTGGAAACCGATGATGTACTCGGCCGGCGGCGGCTGCCGGCCGATCGTCAGGACCAGCGTCATGTACGCCCCCAGCGCAACATAGCCGTAGTAGGCGAGGTCGAAGTCGCCGGACCAGCCCCAGATGACGTTGAGACCGAGCGCCATGATGCCGAAGATGGCGCCCTCCGTGATGATGGATGTCAGGTACTCGATCATTCGAAGACGGTCCTTCGGGCATTGATGAAGAGGCCGCGCGGGCGGACGAGGATGACGATGGCGAGGATCAGGAAGGCAAACGCCAGCTCATAGCTGGCACTGATGTAGGCGCCGGTGAACTCGAGAGCGATCCCCACGATGACCGCCCCCACCAGGGTGCTGAACGGCCGGCCGAGCCCGCCCGCGACCGCGGCCGTCAGCGTGATCAGAAAAAAGCTGAAGCCGAAGTAGGGGCTGAAGCTGCCGACACTCTCGGCCAGCACGAAGCCGGCATAGCCGGCCACCAACCCGGCGAGGAACCAGGTCGCCGCCGAGATCTGGTGCGCGTTGATGCCGGTCACCGCCGCCAGGTCGCGGTTCTGGGAGACGGCGCGCAGCGCCTTGCCGAACCGGGTGTGCGCGATGATCAGGTAGAGGATGCCCGTCACCGCCAGGGCCGAGACGATGATCTTCCACTCGGTGCCGGTCCACAAAAAGGGCCCCACCTGGATCGGCGCGCCCTGCGGGATGGTGTAGGCGACGTTGGCCGCGCCGAAGATGATGACGAGCACGTTCTGGATCACAAAGGACAGGCCCAGGGTGGCGATGAAGGTCGTGATCGGTGGGGTGCCCCGGCGCACGAAGCGGTCGATGACCGTCGTGTGCACCAGGAGAGCCATGCCACCCCCCGCCAGGGCGGCGGCGATCGCGGCGACGAGCGCGCTACCGGTGATCCGGTGGGTGACATACGCGGCGTAGGCGCCGACCGTCAGGATCTCGCCGTGCGACAGGTTCGCGACGTTCGTGACGGCATATTCGAGGGTGAAGGCGACGGCGGACAGGGCCAGGATCGAGGCCGTCACCAGTCCGAAGCCGAGGGTCAGCAGCGCTTCATGCATCGAGGCTCCTTGGTCGCGTGGCCGAGGCCGGTCAGCCAGAAAACGGTATCAGGCTGACCGGCCCGCAAGACCTTACGGAGTCGCCGCTGCCAGGTCGGGGGCCGTGAGCACCTGGACCTGGTTCTCCTGGCCGCTGGATGCGTCGACCTGGAAGGCACCGTACGGCCCGAAGACGTTGTTGTACTGGTTGAAGTTGAGGTCGCCGCTGGCGCCCTCGTAATTGACCTTGGTGCCGGCCTTGATCATGGTCTGGCAGGCGGCGTAGGTGTAGCACGCGGTGCCCGGCGGATTCGTGGCCTTCTTCATGTTGGCGTTGATATCCGCACCCGCGATGCTGCCCGCCTGGTCGGCGGCCAGGGCCACGCCGATGACCGCGTCGTAGGCATAGTTGGCATTGGCCAGCGGCTGCTGCGAGCTGCCGAAGACGGCGGCGAACTGCTTGTTGAACTCATCGGCGGCCTGGCCGCTCACCGAGGTCCCGTAGACGGAGATCAGGTGGTCGTGCGCGACCGGGTAGGTGACCGCTTTCAGGTAGTCGTCGCCGCCCGTGACATCCGTGCCGACGAAGGGGATGGCGAGGTTGTCCAGCTCCTTGAAGTTCTTGAAGATGACAGAGGCGGTGGCGGCATCGGTCTGGGTGAAGATCACGTCAGGCTTGGCCGCAATGATCTGCTGCACCTGGGTGCGATAGGACGTCTGGTCCGGGGCAACGGTGATGTCCGACACGATCGTGTCGCCCAGCTTCGTGTAGGTCGCCTTGAGCGGTGCCGCGAACGTCTGGGCCGCGATGTCCGAATAGAAGAGGAGCGCCGCGCTCTTGTAGCCCTTCTGATGGGCGTACAGCGCCATGGCCACGCTCAGCTGCGAGTCGGACGGGCTGTCCCGCCAGAGCCACGGGTTGCTGTTGTGATCGAACAGGGTACTGCCGCCCTGGAACTCGTCGTGGACCTTGGCCGAGGCGATGATCGGGGCGTCGGCCGCGATCTCCTGCGTCTCCGGGCCGATGATGGCGGCGAGGTTGCTGGTGGCGAGCAACTTGCGCAGGGCCGGAACCGAATCCGCCTCGTCACATTGCGTGTCGGCATGCTGCAGGTCGAGGTTCTGGCCGAGGATGCCGCCGGCACTGTTGATCGCCTTCTGCGCCACCTGCGAGCCTTGCAGCATCGCCTGGCCGAGGCTGGCGAGGGTGCCCGTAAAGCACGAGAGGACGCCCATCGTCACCGGGCCGGTCGGCTTGGTCCCGCTGGATGACGACGAGCCGCCGCCGCAGGCGGCGAGCAGGAGCGCGATGACCGCGCCGCCGGGGAGCAGTCGCGGAAAGGACCGCAGGCGGCCTCTCATCGTGTCTGTGGTCGCTGCGTCCATGATGTATCCCTCCCTGGAATTGCCTGATTGCAAGCCGTCTTGGGCCACTCGGTGGCGCACCCCCAATTTCGCAACATTAGTTGAGGTGGTGAGGGTTGTCAATGGTTGGACCACTGGACCTCTAGCCCTGTTAAACTTGCCGCCATGGCAGGGCCTGCTGTTGCGGCACTGCGGCCGCTGTCCCGCAGCCGCCTGCACGAGAACGTTGCCGAACGGCTGAGCCAGTTCGTTCGCGAGACCCACATGCGGCCGGGAACCCGGTTTCCCCCTGAGCGGGAGCTCGCCGGCCAGCTGGGCGTGAGCCGGACCTCCATCCGCCAGGCGATCGCCGTGCTGGAGGCACAGGGGTTCGTCGAGGTCCGCCATGGCGGCGGCATGTTCCTTCGGCGCAGCGTCGACTTCGGCGAGTCGCTTCACAAGCTGCTGGAGCGGCGCCGGCGGCTTCCGGATGTCCTGGAGGCTCGTGAGGCGCTGGAAGTCAAGCTGGCGGAGCTGGCGGCGACTCGCCGCCGCAAGGAAGATCTGATCGCCATGCATGCCGCCCTTCGCAAGATGGAAGCCGAAGTCGAAGCGGGAGGGATCGGCACGGATGGCGACGCCGCCTTCCATCATGCGATCGCCGTGGCTTCCCGCAACCCGGTCCTCGTCCGTCTGATCGACGAGCTGGCCGAGGCCATCAAGGAGAGCCGGATCGAATCGCTCTCGGAGCCCGGCCGTCCCCCGCGCTCGCTGCAAGCCCACCGCCGGATCCTTGACGGCATCGAGGGCCTGAGTCCGGTGAAGGCGGTACGGGCCATGCGCCGGCACCTGCGCGAGGTGGCCGACGTCTCGCTGTTGCGCTGGCAACCCGACGAGTCGGACGATGGCGAAGCCCGAGCGTAGCCGGACGCCCGGCGTCGCCGGGCCCGCACCGGAGCCCTGCGCCCGGTGTGGGACGCCACTCGACGCCGTCCGCACCTGTCCGGCCTGTCGATACCACGCCCCGCTGACCGCCTGGCAGCGGATCGAACAGCTGGTGGACCCGCGATCCTTCCACGAAACCGATCATTTCCTGTGGTCTGGCGACCCACTGGGCTTTTCCGACAGCCAGAGCTACGAGCGGCGCATCGCCCAGGCGCAGGCGGCCACCCACCTGCTTGACGCGGTCGTCATCGGCCGCGCCCGTCTCTGCAAGGTCGACGTGGTCCTGATCGTCTTTGACTTCCGGTTCCTGGGCGGCAGCATGGGCAGCGTCGTCGGTGAGAAGGTTGCCCGCGCGTTCGACCTGGGCCGGCGAGAGAATCGCCCGGCCGTCCTGATCGCGGCCAGCGGGGGCGCCCGAATCCAGGAGGGCATGATGGCGCTGTTCCAGATGGCAAAGACGGCGATGGCAGCGGCCCGGCTGCGCGAGCGCGGGGTCCCCCTCGTGACCGTCTTTTCTGACCCGACCATGGGCGGCGTCCTGGCGTCGTTTGCCAGCCTTGCCGATGTCATCGTGGCCGAGCCGCATGCGCGGGTGTCCTTTGTTGGGCCGCGCGTCCACGAGCAGGCGATCGGCGACGCGGCGCCGCCTGGTACGGCTGAGTTCGCGTTCGAGCACGGCACCATCGACGCCATCGTGGAGCGCGCCGCCCTTCGCCCGTTGTTGGGCTCGCTGGTGTCGATCCTCCATGCCTCCAAGATCGCCCCGCCCAGGGCCCCGGTCGTCGCGCCGGTGGCGCCCGGGCAGGTGCGGCGCTCCGTGTGGGAGACGGTTGAGCTGGCGAGGCGCCCGGACCGGCCCAGCGGCCGCGCCATGGCGCAGCATGTGTTCACCGATGTCTTTGAACTGCATGGCGACCGGCAGGGCGACGACGACGACTCGATCGTGGCCGGCATCGGGCGGCTGGGTGGCAAGGCGGTCTGCATCGTGGCGCAGGATCGCCACTCCCGGAACACCGGCCACACCGGGCCGAGCGGGTACCGCAAGGCGCAGCGCGCGTTCGCCCTCGCCGAGCGATTCCACCTGCCGCTGATCACCTTCGTCGATACGCCGGGAGCCGCCACCGATGCCGACGCCGAGGCCGGTGGCATCACCGGGGCGATCGCCGAATCCCTGGCCCGCCTGGCGCGGCTTCGGACGCCCGTCGTCAATGTCGTACTGGGCGAGGGCGGCAGCGGGGGAGCGCTGGCGCTGTCGGTCGGTGACCGCCTGCTGATGCTGGAGCACGCCATCTTCTCGGTGATCGGGCCCGAGGCGGCCTCGGCCATCCTGTATCACGACGCCGCCCACGCCCAGGAGCTCGCCACCCGGCTGAAGCTGACCGCCGCGGACCTGATGGCGCTCCACCTGGTCGACCGGATCGTGCCGGAGGCCGTCCCCGCGCACGAGGCGCTGGAGCCGATCGCGACCGTCCTGCGGCAGGCGCTGCTCAAGGAGCTGGCCCCGATCATCGAGACGTCCGTCAAGGACCTCCTCAACCGGCGCGAAGAGAAACTCCGCCACGTCCGCGATATTCGTGGACGGTTGCATCTCTTCGTCCGCCCTCCCCACGCCGTCCGTGAGGCGTCCGAGACCGCATGACGGCGTCCCCGCAACCGCTGGCCGGCATTCGCGTCCTGGATCTCACCCATGCCCTGGCCGGTCCGTACTGCACGATGCTGCTCGGTGACCTCGGCGCCGACGTGATCAAGCTGGAGCCGCCGGACACCGGTGACCACGCGCGCCAGTGGGGACCGCCCTTCGTCAGCGGCGAATCGTCGTACTTCATGTCGGTCAACCGCAACAAGCGCAGCGTGGTGCTCGACCTCAAACACGACGCCGACCGGACGGCGGCCCGGGCGCTGGCCCTGGCCTGTGACGTCATGGTCGAAAACTTCAAGCCGGGAACCGCCAAACGGCTGGGACTCGACCCGGTGGCCCTGCGGGCCGAGAAGCCGGCCCTCATCGTGGCCTCGATCAGCGGCTACGGGCAGGATCAACCCACCCTGGCCGGGTACGACCAGATCGCCCAGGGGACATCGGGGCTGATGAGCGTGACCGGCGCCGCGGACGGCCCGCCGACCAAGGTCGGCGTTCCCGTGGGGGATATCACGGCGGGCATGTTCGCCACCCACGCCATCCTGGCCGCCCTGGTGCAGCGTGGCCGGACCGGAGAGGGCTGCCTCATCGACGTCGCGCTCAACGACTCGCTGCTCGCGCTCCTGACCTACCAGGCCGGTCGATTCTTTGCGACCGGCCAGCCGCCCAGCCGTGAGGGCAATCATCACGCGACGATCAGCCCGTACGGCAGTTTTGCGGCGGCGGACGGATTCATCAACATCGCGGTCGGCTCCGACTCGCAATACCGCCGTTTTTGCGAGGTGCTGGAGGCGCCGGAGCTGGCCGACGATCCCCGGTTCGCCACCAACGCCGCGCGGCAGGCGGCACGGCCGGCGCTGACCGCGGAAATCACTCGGCGCATGCGGCGACGGCCACGAGCCGAATGGCTCCAGCGCCTGCAGGATCACGGCATCCCGGCCGGCCCGATCCTCGACATGGCCGAGGCCTTCGCGAGCCCACTGGCGACCGCGCGCGCGATGAGGGTGGAGGTCGAGCATCCCGTCGCCGGCCGCGTCAGCCAGGTCGGCGCGCCGTGGAAGATCGATGGGCAGTCGAGCCCGATGCGGCTCGCCCCGCCGGTGCTCGGCCAACATACGGCCGAGGTCATCAAGGAGGTCCTCGGCGATGACCAGGCGCAACTCGAGGAGGTCCGTCGATGAATGCAGCGCCGCTCCATGGGATTCGCGTGCTGGAAGTGGGCAATTACATGGCGGCCCCCTTTTGCACCATGCAGCTGGCAGACCTCGGCGCAGATGTCCTCAAGGTGGAACCGCCCGAGGGCGGGGACGTGGTCCGGTTGACCGGACCGTTCCTCGACGGGGAAAGCTCCGCGTTCGTGCGGCTCAACCGCAACAAGCGCTCGATCGCCCTCGACCTCAAGGCGGAGGAGGGCCATCGCGTCTTTCGGCGGCTGGCCGAGCGGGCCGACGTGATCGTGGAGAACCTGCGCCCCGGCGTGATGCAGAAGCTGGGGCTCGGCTACGCGGCACTGAAGGCATCCAACCCGTCCCTGGTCTACGTCTCCGCCTCCGGCTGGGGGCAGGATGGGCCGCTCAAGGACCAGCCGGGGATGGACATCATGGCGCAGGCGCGCTCTGGGTTGATGAGCATCACCGGCATGCCAGATGGCGACCCGGTCAAGGTCGGTGTCCCGATCACCGACCTCGTGTGCGCGCTGTACGGGGCGCTGGCGGCCGTGGCCGCCCTCCACGCTCGCCGCGAAACCGGGGTCGGGCAGTACATCGACGTGTCACTGCTCGAGGCCGGGGTGTCCTTTGCCGTCTGGGAAGCGGGCAAGTACTTCGCGACCGGGGAAATCCCGCGGCCGCTGGGCTCCGCGCACCAGAGTAACGCGCCCTACCAGGCGATTCGCGCGTCCGACGGGTGGTTCACCATCGGGGCGGCCACGAAGAACAACTGGATCGCGATGTGCCGGGTGCTGGGGCTCGAACCGATCGCCGGCGATCCACGCTACGCGGACATGAACCTGCGCTACCAGAATCGGGAGCCGATGATCCAGGCGATCGAGGCGGTCACGGTGTCGAAACCGACGGCGCACTGGCTCCGCGCGCTGGAGGACGCCGGGGTGCCATGCGCCCCGATCCAGGACTTCGGCCAGGTCTTTACGGACCCGCATCTGCTGGCGCGCCACTATTTCTGGGACGCGCCGCACCCGACTCTCGGGCCGGTGCGCCAGCTCGGCTCGCCGATGCGCTTCTCCGACACCCCGGTTCGCCGCGAGAAGGCGGGCCCGCTGCTGGGTGAGGACACGAGGGCAGTCCTGGCCGAATTGGGCTACGCGCCCGCGGACATCGAGCACCTGATCGAGACGCAGGTCGTCAACGGGCCTGCCGAAGCGGTCTCACCGTGAGCGAGGTGCCGACAATGCCGAACGAGGAATTAATTGCCGAGCGTCGAGGGGCGGTGCAGTGGGTCATCTTCAACCGCCCGCAGGCGCGCAACGCGCTCACCTGGCACATGTACGACCGATTGATGGAGGTGTGCAGGGCGGTGAACGAGGACCGGGAGGTGCGGGCGATGGTCCTTACGGGCGCTGGCGGCAAGGCCTTCGTCGCCGGCACCGATATCTCGCAATTTCGCGATTTCACGACCGAGAAGCAGGCCCTCGATTACGAGGCCGGCGGCAACCGGATGATGACGACCCTGGAGTCCGTTCGAGTGCCGGTGATCGCGGCGATCGCGGGATCCTGCACCGGGGCGGGAGCGGCGATCGCCGCCGCCAGCGACTTGCGCATCGCGTCGCCGTCGGCCCGATACGGGTTTCCCATTGCGCGGACGCTCGGCAACTGCTTGTCGATGGCCAACTACGCGCGCGTGGTCGCCCTACTCGGGACGGCTCGAACCAAGGATCTGCTGATGCGCGCCCGACTGATGGACGCACCGGAGCTGCTGGCCTGTGGGGCGTTGAACGAGGTGACCCCGGACGAGGCATCGCTGCTGCCGCGGGCGCAGGCGCTGGCCGAGGAACTGGCCTCCTACGCCCCGCTCACGCTGTGGGCCACCAAGGAGGCGTTGCGCCGGCTGCGCGACTGGCAGATCCCCGATGGGGCGGATGCCGACCTGATCAAGACCTGTTACCTGTCGAAGGACTTCCACGAGGGCGTCGAGTCATTCCTCGCCAAGCGTAAGCCGAACTGGCAGGGCGAGTAGGGCATTACACCGAGAGGAGGAGCAGGCGGATCCCGACCAGGCCGAGGGCCAACGCGAGCAGCCGGATGATGAGCCCGCCCGCCACCCGCCTGGAGAGGGCGGCGCCCATCTGGGCGCCGACCACGACGCCGATGGCCAGCGCGACCGTGATACCCACAAAGGGACCGTAATCGCCGTGCGCGATATGGGTCACGGTCGCCGCACCGGCCATGATCATCAGGACAAAATGCGAGGTGGCGGTGGCCAGGTGTGCCGGAAAGGCGAAGAATGTCGTGAGAAGGGGAACGTGAATGATGCCGCCGCCGATGCCCAACAGGCTTGACAGGAACCCGACCGCGGTGCTGAGGATCGTGGCCAGCCCGAGGTTGAACCGGTAAGCATAGGTCATGCCATCGGAATCCTGGACCCGGCGGTTGACGGTCCAGGGCGCGTTGAGAAACAGGGGGAGCGTCCCCTTCGGCTTGAGGAGGAGGAACGCCGCGACCAGCAGCAGGGCGATGCCCATCAGCAGGTTGAAGCCCGCGCGTGGCAATGACCCGACCACGAGCGCGCCGGCGATGGCCCCCGGGAGGGTCGCCAGGGCGAGGACCCATCCGGTCCGGTAATCAACGCGTCGCATGCGGAAGTAGCTGACCGATCCGGATGCCGCGTTCGCAAACACCACCGCCAGGGAGACCGCGGTCAGCTCGGTCGGGGATTGGTGTGGATAGATGAGAAGCAGGATCGGGACGAGCACGAACCCGCCGCCGGCGCCAATCAGCGTCCCGTACGCGCCGACGCCGACGCCGAGCGCCACCCATACGAGCGCGGCAAGGACGCTCATTTCGGCATGGCCTCCGACTCCAGCCTCGACATGGCCCTAAACTCTAGAGTGCGAGTGGCCGACGTGCATATCCTGTTCACCGGCTACGTGAGGTCCGATCCGCGGGGCGTCGCGTCAACCGTTTCGCTCGTCCGCGATGGCGACGTGCACGTGATCATCGATCCCGGGATGGTCCCCAGCCAGGCTTCGATCCTGGACCCGCTGGCCAAACTGGGCGAATCCCCGACGGCGGTCACCGACGTGGTGCTTTCGCATCATCATCCGGACCACACGGTGAACGCGGCCCTCTTTCCCAATGCGCGGGTCCACGACTTCTGGGCGATCTATCGCGGCGACAGCTGGACGAACCGGCCCGCTGAGGGCTATCAGCTCTCGCCATCGATCGAGCTCATCGAGACACCCGGACATACGCCGCAGGACATCACCACCCTGGTCCGTACGAGTGAGGCCGTCACCGCCTTCACCCACCTGTGGTGGTCGGCCGATGGACCCGAGGTCGACCCGCTGGCGGACGACATGGAGGCGGTGCGGCGGGGACGGCGGCGCGTCCTCGAGGCGGCCTCCCTGATCGTCCCGGGTCACGGCGCCCCGTTCCACCCGACGGCCACAACCCCGACATAGGCATCGTGCGGCTGCGTCGCGCCGGTATCAGGTTCTCGCGCGAGGATCGCATCATGGGGGTACTCCTTCTCTTCATCCCGGCCACCCTCGCCGCCACACGACTCGGCGCGCCGGGCTGGCTGCAGTTCTTCCTATCGGTCGCGGCGGTCATCCCGACCGCCGCGTTCATTGCGTCGGCGACGGACGCGCTGGCGCAGCGACTGGGCGGCAAGGTCGGCGGGTTGTTGAACGCGACGTTCGGTAATCTCCCGGACCTGCTGGTTGGGATCTTCGGCGTGCAGAAGGGCCTCATCCCCCTCGTCAAGGCCACCCTGGTGGGCGCCCTGATCAGCAACACGGCGTTGATCATGGGTTTGTGCTTTGTGGTGGCGGGACTGGTCCACCGGCGGCCACGGTTCAACCGCGTCGAGGCCGGGCACCATAGCGTCCTGATGATGCTCGCGGTGGCGGCCATTCTCTTTCCGTCGGTGAGCGCGATGGCCCTATGCGATCGTGGGATCTGTTCCACGAGCGCCTCGGCCGGCACGGTCCAGACGATCAGCGTGGGGATCGCCATCGTCCTGCTGATCGCCTACGTCGCGTACGTCGCCTACGGCATCTTTGGGCTCGAGGCCCTCCGGGGGCGGCCCGTCGATGGTCGTGAGACTCGGTTCCTGGCCCCCAAAACGAAACGCGAACGATCCGTGGGATGGCCGACCTGGTTCAGCCTGGCGGTCCTCATCGCGATGGCGCTCGCCCTCATCCCCGTGACCGACACCCTGACC
>DATCOB010000030.1:0-17035 GCA_036564925.1 Candidatus Dormiibacterota bacterium
ACGTCGGCGATCAGCTTCAGCTCCAGGGAGATCCACCGCGATTCGCCGGGCTCGCCCAGCTCAGCAAAGCGTGGGGTCTGGCGGGTTGCGCTCTTGAAGCTGGCGTTGCCGCGACCGCCTCGACCGGCCTTCGCCACCTGCACCTGCTGGCGCGAGACGATCAGGTCCGCCAGGGTTGTGCCATCCTCACCTTTCACCACGGACCCCGGCGGGACCTTGAGGACGAGGTCTTCGCCGTCCTTCCCGTGACGCCGGCTGCCGCCGCCGCGACCGCCGTTGGGGGCGACAAAGTGATGCTTGTAGCGATAGTCCTGGAGCGTGTTCAGCTGCTCGGAGACCTCGAGCAGCACATTCCCACCGTGCCCCCCATTGCCACCGTCCGGGCCGCCACGTGGCACGTACTTCTCTCGGCGAAAGCTCAGCGCGCCGGCGCCGCCGTCGCCGGCCTTGACGTAGATCCTGGCGTGATCGGTGAACATGGAAGCCGGCCTGGGCCGGCGGCCGTCAGGAGGCGGCTTCTGCCAGCACGGACACTTTCTTGCGTCCGTGGCCGGTCCGCTCGAAGCGAACCACGCCGTCGATCAGGGCGAACAACGTGTGATCGCGTCCCATGCCGACGTTGGTGCCGGGAAAGATCGCCGTCCCTCGCTGCCGGAGCAGGATGGTGCCCGCGTTGACCGCCTGTCCGGCGCCGGTCTTCATGCCGAGTCGCTGGCCGACACTGTCGCGACCGTTGCGAGAACTTCCTCCACCTTTCTTATGTGCCATGTCTTACTCCTGCGTGCTCGGTCCGGCAGCGGCCGGGGTCTTCCGACTCTTTGCCGTGGCCCTGGTTGCGGTCTTTTCATCGGATTGCGCCTTCTTTCCGGGCGCGTGAATGGACCCGATCTTCAGCTCCGACAGTAACTGCCGGTGACCGATCTTCCGCCGGTGGCGTTTGCGCGCCTCGAACTTGAAGACGATGATCTTCTCACCCGATCGGTGGGCGACCACGGTCGCCTCCACGAGCGCCCCGGCAACCAGCGGGGTGCCGACCATCGGGCGTTCGTCCCCACCCAGCATCAGGACCGAGTCGAGACGGACCGTCTCCCCGACACCGGCGGGGACGCGGTCGACCAGGATCCGGTCGCCTTCCGACACCCGGAACTGCTTTCCACTCGTGGCTACGATGGCAAACATGGATATGGCGCCCCCGGGCGCGACTTGAAAGTGTATCACGGGATCCGCTCGGGGCCCTGGTCGACGTGGCTCTCGTAGAACCGGGTGATCTCGTTCTGATCGTAGCCGTCCAGGAATTCGAGGTAGTGCCAGGCCAGCACGGCCACCTTCTTTTGCATCCCCCGGCTGTAGGGGCTCATCACGATCTTGACCTCGTTGAACTGGGGCTCGGCCGGCGCCAGGTTCTTGACGTAGTTCTGGAGTTGGTTGCGCAGGGCGTCGCAACTATTGCCGCCGGGGCAGTCGTAGAGGATCACGATGCCGCCGTGCTCGAGGTTGTGAAGGAAGACGCCCTCCTGCATCGAGGCGACCGTCTGCCAGTCGGCCGGCCCGGCCGGCTGCGCGTAGTGGGGCCCTGACGTGGGCGGGTAGTTCTTGTAACTGGCGGTGGTCGAGGGGTCGATGTGTGTGGCGGCGCCCTCATCCGGGATCTGCTGGCCGACCGGGGTGGTCACCGCCTGGAACTTGATCTGGTTCGCCTTGGCCGCCTTGCTGGCGTTGTTCAGGACGATGGCGGTAACGAAGATCGCCAGCGCGGCGATCGCCAGGACCGCGCCGATGATCAGCAGGTTGCGCCGGTCACGCGCCCGCTGCCGCGCGGCGGCCTCGTCGCGTTGCGCCTGCCGCATCGCCTTTAGCTCCCGTTGGGTTTTCGACATATTGCTATTGTCTCGCATCCATTCTTCTACCTATTAAGTTGAGAGACTTACACGCGCCGTCGCGCCGTCCAGCGGCCCATGCGCGGCTCGGGCAAAATTCCAATGCCCTCGCCCTGCGCGTACAGGCCGCATGCGGCGCCGGCGCTTTCCGCGCGAAAGCGCGGCTCGGCCTGCGGCCTCGCTCCTCTGCTCAGGAGGTCAGCTCGCTATGACGATGACGGCGGTCTGGTCCGATGCCCCGGTGATCTGCGCGTTGCTCGCGTTCCCGGAGACGACGTTCGGATGCGCCCCGAGCGAGGCATTGGACAGCTTCGCCGTGAAGGTGATGACCAGCGTGGCGCCGTTGAACCCACCGGCTGGGACGACGAAGGGGCCCCACTGTGGGGTCGCGCTCCCGGCCGCCGGACGCAGGCGCGAGCCCGCCGCCTTGCCGTTGATCGCGATGCTGTTGGTCGACTGAAACGAAAAGCCCTGCGGCAGTGTGTCCGTCACGGTGACGCCCTGGGCCGCGTCGTTGCTGTCGTTCTCCACCGTGATGATGTAGGTGACCGTGCCGTTCTGACTGGCAAAGGGCCCTGTGGAGGCGACGGTCATGCTGATCGGGATCGTGGTTCCCTTGCCCACCGCCACCGGCGCCGTGTTCCCGATCGTCTGGGCGGGAATGTCGTTCACCCCGGTGACGGCCGCGGTGAGGTTGTAGAGTCCCGGTTGCACGCCGGGCAGCACCCTGGCCTGGAAGGTGAGTCGCAGCAGCCCGGGGGCCCCGTTGCTGGCACCCGGCACATTCCAGGAGGCCCACAGCGGCAACAGGCTGTTGGCCGGCGGATTGACATCGGCGACCCGGGAGCTGTTGCCCTCGTAGCCCGAGGTGCTCGAGTAGAGGAACCCGGGCGGAAGGCTGACCGAGACGGCCACGCCATTCGCCGCGGCCGAGCCGACATTAGCCACGGACACGACGTAGGTCGCCGTCCCGCCGGCTGCCACCTGGGCAGTGGTCGCTGCGGTGGTGACGTTCAGCGCGGGCCTCGGTTCGACGACCAGCGACACCGCGTTGCCCTGGTCCAGCTCGATCGGCGTGGCACTCGTGACGGTGACATGGTTCTGGTAGTCGCCCGGCTTGGTCGCGACCTGTACCTTGAAGCTCAGGACCAGCGCGCTTTCCCTCGTCGCGCTCCCCGCCGGGATCGTCCATGTCCCCCACTGGGGGTTCCCCGACGGTCCGGGGTCGACCGTGGCGGTCCGGATCGCGTTGCCGCCCATGGTCGTCAACTCGTAATAATGAAAGCCGGCCGGGAGGACGTCGCCGATGGTGAGACCGCGAGCGGGGCCGGAGCCGGTGTTCCGGATGGACACCGTGAGGCCGGCAAAGGCGCCGGGGGCGAGGTGCCCCTTGTGGTCGGCGCCGCTGGGCACATCCGACCCCTGGGTGACGGTGAGGCGCGCCGCGGCGGCCGGCCCGCAGCCGGATAAGGCCAGCGTGCTCAGCAGCAGGGCGCTAAGCCCGGCGGTAAGGACGCGCCGCGGCCCTGCGACTCGCTTCGTGAATTTCGTGCTGTGCTCCATTCGGAAGGTTGGCCGTGAGCCTGATGCCGCATTCCTGTAGGAGGCGCGCGAGCCGCTTCATGGGCATGCCCACGACATTGTCGAAGGGCCCGTTGATCGAGCGCACCAGGCGTTGACCTTCGCCTTGTATAGCGTAGGCACCCGCCTTATCCTGCGCCTCGCCCGTCCGAACGTAGGCGAGGATCATCGACGAAGAAAGTTCACGCATTGTGACAAAGGTCCGGGAAAATCCCCGCCGGTGATGTCCTGTGCGCCCATCGATGACCGTGATCGCGGTGTACACGAGATGCGTGCGACCGGACAGCGCGCGGAGAACCGCCCGAGCCTCCTTGCGGTTCGATGGCTTGCCGTAAGCCCGGCCGTCGAGGACCACCAGCGTGTCGGCACCGATCACCACGCGACCGGGGTAGCGGGCGGCGACAGCGGCCGCCTTCTGCCCGGCCGACCACTGCGCCGTCTGAAGGGGCGGCCGCGGTGATGGCGGGCGCTCATCCACCTTCGGGTCGACCGATTGGAACGCCACCCCCGCCTCAGTCAGGAGCTGAATTCGGCGCGGTGAGGTCGAGGCGAGGATGAGGGTCGTTTTACGCCCCAGGTCAGACACGCAGCATTCGGAGGATGAGCGCCGGAGCGATGCCGCAGGCGAGCGAAAGCGCGGGCGCCAGCCAGGTCCGCAGGGTTCGTGGCAACGGGGCTTCGGTGGCGAGCGGCGCGCGGTCCAGGAGGGGGGCGAGTTGGACGCCGACGACAAGGGCCGCGGCGAGGAGACCCATCCCAACCGTGGCCTGGAGCGCCGCGGCGACGGTCAGGGTCATGGCGGCGAACCGGACGGACGGCGGCCAGGCCGAGCGTGCGAGGGCCAGCAAACCGCCGCGCGGGTCGGGCGTCGTAAGGACAGCCGGGGCCGGGGCGCTGCGCACGATGGCCAGATCGACCAGGAGTAGAACCGCGGCGAGGAGGCCAAGGCCCAGCGGATCACGCGCGCTGACCGCCAGGAACAGGAGCCCCAGCGCCAGGTGATCCGCCATCCACTCGGCCGTCGCCGGCTGTCCCGGACGCGCCAGCAGGGCCCGCCCGACGAGCAGGACGGCCCCGGCCGCCGCCACCCACTGGAAGCGCGCCAGCGATGGGGCGGTGAGCGTGGCGACGTTCTGCATGATGGCCACCGCGGTCGCCGGCAACACCAGGGAGCGCAGCATGCGCCGCTGCGAAGCCATCGCCATCACGATCAGGGCTGCCGCGAGACCGACGGACTGGGCTCGGGCACTCCATGGCTGTCCCCCCAATCCAGCGAAGAGTGCGGCAACGCCCAACAACAGGAGCGCCAGCCAGGCAACGCGCTCCTCTCGACCCTCCCCATCGATGGAGACCGCCACCAGGGCGGCAAGGGCGGCCCAGCGGAGGCTCGGGGCGACGGCGATCAGGCCGACGACGCCAAGCAAGGCGGCCCACGGGCGGCCGCGCGGCGCGATCACCGCCCCCGCCGCGAGCAGCAGGGCGACGGCGGGGAGCACGAGGCCCTGCAGCGAGATGCCGAGGTCCTCCAACGAAGGACGCCCCAGCGGGCCGTTGGTCAGCGCAATCGCGACCAGGGCGGCGGACGCCGCGACCAGGATTCCCGCCGCCACCGTTTGCACGCGGCCGGTCAACGACCAACGGGCCGCCACCACCGGGGCGATCGCCATCAGCCCACAGGCCACGGCCGTCAGGGGACCGACGGGCGCCGCGGCCAGCAGCAGCGCCCCACCGGCGCCCACCAGGAGGATTAGCCCCTGGGTGTGTTCGCGCCGATCGAGCGGGCTGATCATGAAGGCCGCGCCCACCGCGGCAAGAATCCACGGAACGGCGCTCAGCAGCGTAGGGTTTTCACCGACCGGAAATTTCGCGGCGGCAAAAATGGCCGCCGTCAGCGTCGCGGCGAGGGTCACGGCGCGCCGAGTCAGCGCCTCGAAGGTCAAGCGGCCGGCGCCGACCCCGCGCGAGACGAGGAGCGTGGCCACGGCCGGCCCGGCTCCCCACGCCGCGCCCGTGGCGGCATCCGTCAGGAACCCAAGCGACCACGCGGTGGCGATCAGGAGTCCGATCGTGCCAAGCACCCGGATCCATCCGTCGCGAAGGTAGACACCCGTCAGTGCCGCAACGAACAGCAGGAATGGCCAGGCGGTGATCACGGTCGGAGCACCGCGAGGAGGGCGACGACAATGAAGGCCGTCCACAGGCCGCGTGACACCCAGCGCGCCGAGAGCGACACAGCCGGCGTTGGTAGATGGCGCCTCGGAATCCGTGGCTGAGCCCCCGGGCTCCCGAGCGGGAGGCGGCCGCGCAGGCGGCGGCTGGCGATGAGGAGGAGTCCCGCGGCGAGGACGGATAGCAGCAGGGAGGGCCAGAAGCGCTGGTCGGCGGTGAACCCGGCGAAGCCTGGGTCGAGCGTGCCCGCCACGACCGTACGGACGGTGCCGGCGGCAGGAAGGACCAGCGGTTGGAGGACGAGGATGGGGAAGGCCGCAGGGATGAGGAGGCTCAACCCCCATCCGGTGGACACATCGGCGACAAGCCGGTCGGGGGCCGCGACCCGGGTGAGGGCGGCCACGGCGGCCAGGCTTACCACTGCGGCGAGGGGCACGACGGCCAACGGCACGCCGTTGTCGCGCAGCCCGAGCGCCCCCACGAAGGCAGCGACGAACGCGGCGCTGCCGGGGACCATGCCAAGTGACACCAGCGTGGCGGCTCCGGCGGCCGAGTGCGCCGGCACCCGCACCGACGCGAGGGCGGCGAGCGGGATCAATTGCAGCCACAACCAGGTGCTGCCGACGATCATCAGCGGGGCGCTGCCCGCGACCAACGCAAGGCCGACCGCCGCCTGCGTGACGAGCAGCAGTGCGGCGAGTCGCAGGCCAGGCCGCTGCCAGAGGGCAAGCAACGCGGCCGCCGCACCGATGGCGAGGGCCCCCCCGAAGAGGACGCCCTCGACTGGCCGCCCGGGCAGGTGCCCCCCCAGCAAGGCGAGCAGGCGGAGCAGCAGATACCCGGCAGGGGCCGCCCAGGCGATCGCGGGTTCGAACGCGACCGGCGCCAGCGCCCCCTGCACCGACCATGTCAGCGCCGCCACCCGGACGAGCACGGGGAGCACCGCGAGACCAAACGCGGCCGGCCCGAAGGTGTCCGAGGGCACGCCCGAAAACGCGCTCGTGCCCACCGATTGGATGGCACTGGCCGCCGCCAGGAGCAGGCCGATGTCGGCGACCTGGATGGCGAGGCGAAGCGTGCGACGCCGGCGGGCGGTCCCATCCAGCGCGCCCGTCCAGGCGAGGGTGAGCACCTGCAGCGCGATGTAGACCAGCAACAGGTTGTGAGCCATGATCACGGACAGGGTGGCCAGACTGGTCAGCAGCCAGGACGCCCAGGGATCGCGGCGGTCGCCCGACATCCGGGTGCGGGCCAGCATCAGCAGGGCCGCCGTGCCCAGCGTCACGCAGCCAAAGGCCAGCGACAGGGCATCGAGGCGGATGGCGAGATCCGCATAGGGAAAGGTGGTCAGGAAGGGGACGTCGACGCGCTCACCCGGGGCGAGGCGGATCAGTTCGAGGAAAGTGATCGCGGCCCCTCCGGCGGCGCCGGCGATCGCGATCCAGCCATTTTCGGGCCGCCGAGGCCGAAGCCCGGTCAGTGCGGCGGCGGCCAGCAGGACGATGAAGGGCAGCAGCGCCTGCACGCCCAGCGGCACGACTATCCCCGCGAGAGCCGGATCTTAGGGACTCGCGCTAGTTGGCGATGCGGGGCGCGGCAACCGAGCCCTGCAGGGGCACCTCTTCGGCGCAGTACGGGCACACGCTCCATCCCAGCTTGAGCTGCTTGTTGCACCGTGGGCAGAGTTTACTGAACTGCGTCTTGCAATGCGGGCACAGGACATACTGCGAGTCGATGGGCTCCCCACAGCTCGGGCAGGGCCGCAACTCGCGCACGGGACCGCCCGGCTCCGAGAGGGCCTGGGTCTCCAACTCGAGCGCCCGGCGCTCCGCCATGGTCAGTGGAGGGCGGATGATCATGTAGATGAAGAGTCCGAAGATCGGGAGCAAGAGGGACAGGCCCGTGGCGAAGACGTGAAACGCGACGCTGTTGGACCGTTCACGTGCGTCGCGAAACGCCCAATAGGACAGGCTGAGCCAGAAAGCGATCAGGTAAAAGATGACGATGAGCAGGAGCGGTCGCAGCGGTTTTAAGTCAGGCAAAACGCCTCCTGAGTTTGAGAATTGACTCCGATACCTTACCCTATCCGGACCGCGGGTCCACGAGCGTTTGAAGCCGTTCCGCCGCCTGTCGGGCCTCATCGAGGCGACGCCGTTCCCGCTCCACAATCGCCGCCGGCGCCTTGCCGGTGAAGTCAGGGTTGTTGAGCTTCATCTGGATCAACTCGATGTCCTCCAATTTCTTTCGCAGTTCGGCACCGAGCCGTTGCGTTTCGGCTCCCCCCTCGGACGGGAGACCAAGCGTGACCGTGGTCTGCCCGATCACGACGACCCGGGTCGTGGCCCCGGCCGGCAGCCCTGTGCTGAGGTCGAGCTGCGCCAGGGTGGCCAGGTACTCCCGCCCGACGCGATCCGCGAGCAGGGCCCTCGGGGACTGCAGGTCCGCTGGCTGGCGGCGGACCTTCGGGTCGACGGCGTGACGAACGTTGCGAACGGCCCTCACGACCTCCAGCAGGTGATCCATCTCGGCCAGGAGCACCGGGTCTTCCAGTCGGGCGTCGGGTAGCGGCCAGGGCGCGAACATGATGGATTCGCCGTCGTGCGGGATCCGCTGCCACAGCTCCTCCGTGACGAAGGGCATGATCGGATGCAGCAACCTGAGCGTCGCCTCGAGGACGTGCAGCGCCACGGATTGCGCCGTCTCGGCCGGCCCGCTGCCGGCCTGAAGGCGGGGCTTGATCAGCTCCAGGTAATCATCGGCGAACTCGTGCCAGGCGAACTCGTACAGCGCATCGATGGCCGGACCGAACTCGAACCGCGCAAAGGCCTCGCTCACCAGCCGGGTGACCGCGCCGAGCCGACCAAGCATCCAGCGGTCCGCCGGCTCCAGCGTTGCCGCATCGATCGGGATGGGGAGCGACCCCTCCGGGAGCCGTGCGATCACCAGCCGGGTCGCATTCCAGAGCTTGTTGGCAAACAGTTGGTACGACTTGATCTTCTCCTCGGAGAATCGGATGTCCTGGCCGCTGGTACCGAAGTAGGCACACCAGGCGCGGGTCGCGTCCGCGCCGTACCGATCGACCATGACCAGCGGATCCACGCCGGTCCCCAGCGACTTGCTCATCCGGCGCCCATCGGGGGCCATCACCGTCCCATGGATGATCACGTCGGAAAAGGGGATGTCATTGAAAAAGTGCAGGCTCATGAAGACCATGCGCGCGACCCATAGATAGAGGATGTCGCGCGCGGTGTCGAGGACCTGGGTCGGATAAAAGCGGCGCAAGTCCTCGGTGCTGTCGGGCCAGCCCAGCGTGGCAAAGGGCCATAGTGAGGACGAAAACCAGGTGTCGAGCACGTCAGGATCCTGGGTCAAGGTCGAGTCCCCGCACTGGTCGCAGTCCGTCGGCTGAGTGAGGTAGGCGACCGCATGGCCGTTGGTGCACGTCCACACCGGGATGCGATGGCCGAGCCACAACTGGCGGGAGATACACCAGTCACGGATGTTTCGCATCCATCGCAAGTACTGCTCCCTCCAGCGTTCAGGGTGGAAACGCAACATGTCGTCTTCCGCCACCCGGATCGCCGGCTCCGCCAGCGGCTTCATCCGCACCCACCACTGGGATGAGACGAGCGGCTCAATCACGGCGTTGCAGCGGTCACAGTGGCCGACCGAGTGGCGATAGGGTTCGATCTTCTGCAGCGCACCTTCGGCGCGCAACATCTCGACGATCCGGGTGCGGGCCTGCGGGACCTTTAACCCATCGAGATCTGCAACCTCCGGGATATTCATCCGCCCGTCCAGGTGGAGGATGTTGCGGACCTCGAGCTTCTGCCGCTCACCGATCTCATAGTCGGTGGTGTCGTGGCCGGGTGTGACCTTGACCGCGCCGGTGCCGAACCCGATCTCGACCGCGTCATCGGCCACGATCGGAACCGGGCGATGGACGATCGGCAGCATGACCATTTTGCCGACGAGGTCACGGTACCGAGCGTCCTTTGAGTTCACGGCGACACCGGTGTCTCCCACCATGGTCTCCGGGCGGGCAGTAGCGACCGAGATCACGCCCCCGCCCTCGACCGGGTAGTCGAGGTAGTAAAGCTGGTCGTCGGTTTCGACAAAGACCACTTCCAGATCGGAGATGGCGCTCCGATCGCGGGGGCACCAGTTCACGATCCGGGGACCGCGATAGATCAGGCCCGCTTTCCAGAAGCGAACAAAGGCGGCATTGACGGCGGCGACATAGTCGGTATCCATGGTGAAGCGATTTCGCGACCAGTCGGCGGAAAAACCGAGGCGGCGCATCTGCGTGAGGATGGTCTGGCCGGTTGTGTCATACCACTGCTGCACCATGCGATCCCAGGCCTCGCGGCCGATCGTCTCTTTCGATGAGCCCTTCTTTGACAGCTGCTTCTCCAGCACGTTCTGGGTCGCGATCGCCGCGTGGTCGGTCCCGGGCACCCAGAGCACCGCATCGCCGAGCATGCGATGCCAGCGGACCAGCACGTCCTGCAGCGTGTACATGGCGTGACCCATGTGCAGGTCCCCAGTGATGTTCGGCGGCGGCATCGAGATCGTGAAGGTCTTGCCGGTCAGGCTGGCACGCGGCTCGAAGTACGCCGCCTTCTCCCACGTTGCGTACCAGCGTTGTTCGACCGTCTTAGGGTCGTAGCGGGTCTCCATCGCGGGATCAGTTTACGGACTGACCCGTGCCAACGCGGCTGGCCCGCGGCCCCTGGTTACTCCTGGGCCGGCTGCGTGTCGGCGTTGGCCGCTGCCGCTTCCTCGACGCCGGCAGGCTCTGCTTCGTTGGCGCTCACGATGACGGCGGACCGGGGCAGCAATGCCTCGGCGATGACCTCGTCCATGGTCTTGACGAACTTGAAGGTCAGCCGCTTGCGCACCTCAACGGGGATGTCGACGATGTCCGGCCGATTGTCCTCGGGCAACAGGATGGTGCGGATCCCGAGCCGGTGCGCGGCCAGCACCTTCTCCTTCAATCCCCCGATCGGCAGCACGCGGCCCCGCAACGTGATCTCGCCGGTCAGCGCGACGTCCGACCGGATCGGCCGCTGACACAGGGCGGAAATGATGGCCAGGGCCATCGAGATCCCCGCCGATGGTCCGTCCTTGGGGATGGCACCCTTGGGAATGTGGATGTGCAGGTCAAGCTTTTCACGGAAGTCGGCGGGGATGCCTAGCGCCTCGGCGTTCGACCTCGCGTACGAAAGGGCGGCCCGTGCTGACTCCTGCATCACGTCGCCCATCTGGCCAGTCAGGTTGAGATTGCCTTTTCCCGGCATGGTGATGACCTCGATCGTCAGCAGCACCCCACCTACCTCGGTCCAGGCGAGGCCGTTCGCCACCCCCACCAGCGGCTCCTTGTGGCCCTCGTCCGGCTTGTAGCGCGGCGGCCCGAGCAGGTCCTCGAGACGGTTCGGGCCAACCGACATGCGCCGGGTCTTCCCCTTGACGACCTCGCGTGCCACCTTGCGGCAGATCGTGGCGACCGACCGTTCGAGGTTCCGTACGCCGGCTTCGCTCGTATAGCGGCTGATGATCTTGGCGATCGCCGGCCGGGTGAATTCGATGTGCTTGTCGGTCAGGCCGTGGTCCTCCAGCTGGCGTGGGATCAAGAATTCCCGGGCGATGACCATCTTTTCCTCGGCGGTATATCCGGAAAGATTGATCACTTCCATACGGTCCAGCAAGGGCCGGGGAATGGTGTAGAAGAGGTTCGCGGTGGTGATGAACAGGACGTCCGACAGGTCGAACGGGATTTCGAGGTAGTGATCGGAGAAGTGCTTGTTCTGCTCCGGATCGAGCACCTCGAGCATGGCGGACGACGGATCGCCCCGGAAGTCCGACGACATCTTGTCGATCTCGTCGAGTAGGAAGACCGGGTTGCGCGTCCCCGCCTCCCGGAGCGACTTGATGATCCGGCCCGGCATCGATCCGACGTAGGTTCGGCGGTGGCCGCGGATCTCCGCTTCGTCGGACACCCCGCCCAGCGACACCCGCACGAACTTGCGGCCCAGGGCCCGGGCTATCGACTTCCCGAGACTCGTCTTACCCACCCCGGGCGGTCCGATGAAGCAGAGGATCGGCCCCTTCGGCGACTTGGTCAGCTGCCGCACCGCGAGGAACTCCAGAACCCGCTCCTTGATCTTGCGCAGGCCGTGATGATCCTCGTCCAGTACCTTCTCGGCCGCCCGCAGGTCGGTGACGTCCTCGCTGGACTCGTGCCATGGCAATGACACCACGAGGTCAAGGTAGTTGTGCAAGACCGAGATCTCGGGCGAGCCCGGGGGCATCCGCTCCAGCCGGTCGATGTCCTTGAGCAGACGATCCTGGACCGCTTCGTCGAGTTCGAGCGCCCGGATCTTTTCGCGCAATTCGTCAACCTCGCTGAGATGCGTCTCCTCCCCGCCCAGCTCTTCCTGGATCACCCGCATCTGCTCTTTGAGGTAGAACTCTTTCTGACGCCGGTCGATCTGCTGGCGGACGCGCGAGCGAATGCTCCGGTCCATGTCCAGAATCTCGATCTCGCGTTGCAGCACGCTCGCCAGCTTTTCGAGGCGCGCGTTCATCTGGAAGGTCTCCAGCACGTCCTGCTTGTCGGTCACCCCGATGGTGAGGTTGGCGGCCACGATGTCCGCCAGCCGCCCGGCGTCCTCGACACCCCGCACGGTCAGGTTCACCTCCGGCGGCACCTTCTTCTCCAGCTCGACGTAGCGGTCGAACAGATCCACGACACCGCGCATCAGAGCCCCGAGCTCAGCGGATTGCTGGAAATCTTCATCCAGGCGAGCAACCTCCACCCGCAGGTGGGGCTCCGTCTCGATGAAGCGTTCGATGACGGCGCGCGATGATCCTTCGATCAGGACCTTGATCGTGTTGTCGGGCAACCGGAGCATCTGGACGACCTCGCCGAGGACGCCGACGCGGTAGATGTCCTCCTCGCGAGGGTCTTCGCAATCCGCCCGGCGTTGGGTGCACAGAAAGATCTGCTTGCCGTTCGCCATCGCGTCCTCGAGCGCATCGATGGAGCGCTCTCGCCCGACGTAGAGCGGCACGATCATGTGCGGGAAGAGGACGACGTTCTTGAGCGGGAGGAGCGGAAGCTGCAGGGTGGCCGGGCGGTCGGTCACAGGCGAGCCGACCCGATTCCCCGGGGCGTCAGGCGGTTTGCTCGGGCGCGATCTCCTCGAGCTCTTCTTCCGAGTAGATCTCGGGCTCCGTGCTGAAGTTGACCGACTTTTCCGTTATGACACATCGCTTGACCTCCGGGCGTGACGGAACTTCGAACATGGAGTTCAGCAGGATGTCCTCGATGATGCTCTTCAGCCCGCGGGCGCCGGTCCCACGTTGGAGCGCCTTGCGGGCGATCGCCGTGAGCGCGGCAGGCTCGAAGACCAGCTGCACATCGTCGAGGGCAAAGAACTTCTGGTACTGCTTGACGAAAGCATTCTTCGGCTCGGTGAGGATCCGAATGATGTCCGCCTCGTCCAGGTAATCGAGCGTGACGGTGATCGGCAGCCGCCCCACGAACTCGGGAATCAAGCCGTACTTGAGCAGATCCATGGGTTGCAGTTGCTTCAACATCCGGGTGGTCTCCTTGGTCCGGTTCGCATGGACCTCAGAGCCAAACCCGATCTGCTTGTGGCCGATGCGATGCTCGATCAACCGTTCCAGTCCGTCGAACGCGCCGCCACAAATGAACAGGATGTTGGTGGTGTTGATCTGGATGAAGTCCTGGTGGGGGTGCTTACGGCCACCCTGGGGAGGCACGTTGGCGATGGTTCCCTCGAGGATCTTCAGCAGGGCCTGTTGGACGCCTTCACCGGACACGTCGCGAGTGATGGATGGGTTGTCCGATTTGCGCGCGATCTTATCGATCTCGTCGATGTAAATGATGCCGCGCTCCGCGCGTGCAATGTCGAAGTCCGCGGCCTGGATCAAGCGCAAGAGGATGTTCTCGACATCCTCGCCGACGTATCCCGCCTCTGTCAGCGATGTTGCGTCGGCGATCGAGAACGGGACGTCGATGATCTTCGCGAGCGTCTGGGCCAGGAGGGTCTTCCCACATCCCGTGGGCCCGACCAGGAGCACGTTGGATTTCTGCAGTTCGACATCGCCGGCCATCTTGCTGTGGGCGATGCGCTTGTAATGGTTATAGACGGCGACCGAGAGGACCCGCTTGGCGTGATCCTGGCCGACCACGTACTGGTCGAGCGCGGAGCAGATGGTCTTGGGATTGGGGATCAGCCCGCCCTTTGTCCGCTTCTGGGTGGTGGTCTTGGTGTCTTCCTCGAGCACCTCTTGACAGAGGTCGATGCACTGATCGCAGATATAGACGCCAGGGCCCGCCACCAATTTGCGGACCTGGGACTGGTCTTTTCCACAGAAGGAACAGCGGGTGTGGCGGCGGCGATCCTCGCGTTCGTTCATCGGGACGTCTTGGGCCCTTCCCGCTCGGCATCCGCCTTGGGCTCGGGCCGCATCCCGACGCCGGCGGAACTCAATTCCAGGCGGCCATCCTTCTGCACCGAGCCGTCCGCATCACGCCCGGTGCTGACGATGATGTCGTCGATGATGCCGTACTGTTTCGCCTCCTCGGCGCTCATGAAGAAGTCACGCTCCGTGTCGCGCTCGATCTTCTCAATGGGCTGACCGGTATGGCCGGAGAGGATGTCATTCAGGGTCTTGCGGATTCGCAGGATCTCCTGGGCGTGGATCTGGATATCGGTCGCCTGTCCCTGGAACCCACCAGATGGTTGATGGATGAGAATCCGGGTGTTCGGCAGAGCGAACCGCATCCCCTTGGTGCCGCCGGCCAGCAGGACCGTGGCCATGCTGGCGGCGAGGCCCATGCAAACCGTCGATACCCGCGGGCTCACGTATCGCATGGTGTCGTAGATCGCAAGGCCGGCCGTCACGACGCCGCCCGGGCTGTTGATGTAGATGTTGATGTCCTTGTCCGGGTCTTCTGAGGCCAGGAAGAGCAACTGGGCCATGACTACGTTGGCGACCTGGTCATCGATCGGCGTCCCGATAAAGATGATCCGGTCCTTGAGCAGTCGGGAGTAGATGTCGAAGGCGCGCTCGCCCCGGTTGGTCGTCTCGATGACCATGGGAATGAGGGCTTCGGGTCGACGGCTGAGCCGTTCGAAATTCATGGGTGGCTCTCCTGTTCCGCCATTATAGGGTCCAATTCTTACAATCCAGTCTTCCGCGTACTCACTTTTGAATACGCCGATAGGTCAGTGTTCTTTCTTTCCCGCCGAGCGCCGTTGCCCCTTCGACGCCGGTTCCGCCGCCTGACCAGGCTCTCCCACCCCGGAAGGCGCACCCATTGTATCCGACGGTTCGGGCGCCGCCATGCGGGCGAGATGGTCAATGGTCTTGCGCATCAGCAGTTGATGCCGGAAGTACGCGCGGACGGGGTCGGCGGTCCGCAGGTTCTGGGCCCGACGACCGGCCTGCTCGTCTTCCGAAAGCGCCGCGTTGAGCGCCTCGTCGACCTCCGCATCGGAGACGGCGACGCCCTCCTGCTCGGCGACCGCCTCGAGCGCGAGTTCGAGGCGGACCTTCTGGACGGCCTGGGGACGCTGCTCGTCCCGAAGTGCCGTGAGCGAGGTTTTCGTGTATTCGAGGTACCGCTCGATCTTCACGCCCTGCTCCTGCAGGCGGAGCTCGAGTTCCCGTAGGCGGCGATTGACCTCCTGGTCGACCAGGGCCTCGGGAATCTCGGCTTCCATCCGCTCGTCGAGCGCCTTGAGGACGTCGTTTTCGAAACGCTGCTCGTCCCCGCTGGTGGCGGCCTGCTGCAAGTCGTCATGCACCGCCTGGCGAAGCTCCGCCAGCGTCTGGCCGCGACCCACCTGGCGGGCCAGCTCGTCGTCGACCGCCGGCAGTTGCCGTTCTTTGATGGACTTCACCGTCACGCGAAACACGACATTGGATGAAGCGAGATCCTTCTTGGGATATTCGGCCGGCAACGTCAAGGCGATATCGCGCGTGTCGCCTATCCCCTGTCCTTCCAGACCCTGGGCCAGCCCCGGCAGGAGGCGATCCTTGTCGACCTCGAGTTGCGCGTCGGTCTGGCTCTCGCCCACGAGGACGGCGCCCGACTTCACCACGTGAACATCGACGGTCAGGAAGTCCCCGGTCTTCACCGGCCGCTCCACGGCATGCAACTCGGCAAAACGACCACGAAGGCCCTCGATAGCCTGGTCGACGTCGGGATCGCCGATCTCCGTGCGCGGCCGCGGAACGCGGATGTCGGTGTAGTCCTTCAGGGTGATCTCCGGCTTGACGCTCACCGTCGCCAAAAACCGCATTGGCTGGCCACGTTCGAACTGCTCGATCTCGACCCGCGGCGTGTCGATGGGATCGACCCCGGCCTCATCGACCGCCGAGCTATATGCCGTTGGCAGAAGGATGTCGAGCGCCTCCTGGCGCAGCGCCGGCCAGCCCAGTTCCTTCTCGATCATCGGGCGCGGCGCCTTGCCGGGTCGAAAGCCGGCAATCCGGACGCGCGGCGCGAGCCGGGAATAGGCCTGGTCGATCGACTTCGATACCTGCTCGACTGGCACCTCCACCGACAGCACGACCTGCGATCCCGGCTTGCGTTCCGTCTCGACTTTTACCGCTGCCACGGCCCTCAAAGTTACCAGTTCGGTCGAAGCCGATATATTCTGTGACGCGCGCGGGCGTAGCCGAATTGGTACAGGCGCACGGCTTAGGACCGTGTGGCGCAAGCCATAAGGGTTCGAGTCCCTTCGCCCGCAAGCGAACCAGTCTTATGCCACTGATCATCGCCCCCACCGTTGACGTCGCCCTCAAACATGGAGGAGCCGTGGTCGCCCTGGAATCGGCGGTGATCACGCACGGGCTCCCACGGGACGCGGCACTGGATGCCGTGGCGCGGCAATGGGCCGCGTGCCAGACGGCCGGCGCCGTGCCCGCGGTGGTGGCCGTCTACCAGGGACATCTTGTCGTTGGCCTGACGCTCGCCGAATGCGCCGGGCTGGCCGATCGCCGGGATGCCGCGAAGGTCTCGCCCTGGAACCTGGCGTCGAGCGTGCGATCGCCGGGATTCGGCGGCACGACGGTGGCCGCCACCGTGACGGCCGCCACGCTTACCGGGATCCGGGTGCTGAGCACGGGTGGGATCGGCGGCGTCCACCCGGGAGGCCGCCAGGATGTCTCGGCCGATCTCGCCGAGCTCAGCAAGAAACCGGTCTGCGTCGTCTGCGCGGGCCCCAAGTCGACGCTGGATCGCGAAGCGACGCTGGAGCAGCTCGAGACACTGGGAGTGCCGGTGGTGGGCTGGCGATCCGACGTGATGGCGGGATTCCTCAGCCAATCATCCGGGATCCGCCTGCCGGCGCGGGTGGACGCGGTCA
>DATCOB010000031.1:0-25597 GCA_036564925.1 Candidatus Dormiibacterota bacterium
CTCTGATTCATACTGGGCCGCCACGCCGGCCAGGAACTTGCGCTCCGCCTGTGGGACGCCAAGTCGGTCAAAGGTGTTCTTGATGTCGGCCGGCACATCGTCCCAGGTCTTGCCCTGCTTCTCCGTCGACTTGAGGTAGTAATAGATGTTCTGGAAGTCGATCGTCGAAAGATCGGCACCCCAGGTCGGCATCTCCTTCTTCTCCCAGATCTGGAGCGCACGCAGGCGGAATTTCGTCATCCACTCCGGCTCGCTCTTCATCCAGGAGATCTCCTTGACGACATCGGCGCTCAGGCCACGCTTCGCCTTGAAGACGTAGTTCTCCTTATCGAAGAACCCGTACTTTTCTTTGTAGTTATCGCCGACGTCAATCTTGGGGATGACGGTTGCCATTTACTTTGCCTCCAGGGTCGCGGGTTCCTTTGCCGGTTCCTTGACCCATTCCGAATAACCTTTTGCCTCCAGCCAGTCGGCGAGTTCGGGACCGCCCGATCGTACGAATTCGCCGTGCACGAGCACGTGCACGTAGTCGGGCTTGACGAACTTCAAGATGCGCGTGTAGTGGGTGATGATCATGACCCCGAGCTCAGGGCCCCGCATCCGGTTGACCGCGTCGCTGACGAATTTGATGGAGTCGATGTCGAGCCCGGAGTCGGTCTCATCGAGAATCGCGATCTCCGGCTTCAGCACCGCCATCTGGAGGATCTCGGCACGTTTCTTCTCGCCACCCGAGAAACCCTCGTTGACATATCGGCCGAGGAAGGAGTCATCCATCCGGAGCACGCTCATCTCGTTCTTGAGCATGGCCCGGAACTCCTTGACGTTGATCGCCTTCGACTTGTCCTTGCCGTCGTAGCCCCGTTTGGCGTTGATCGCCGTCCGCAGGAAGTTCGACATCGTGATCCCAGGGACCACGATCGGGTATTGCAGCGCCAGGAACATGCCCAGCTTGGCCCGCTCCTCGGGCAGGAGGCTCAGGATGTTCTGTCCCTTGAACAGCACTTCGCCGCCGGTGACCTTGTAGCTGGGATGGCCCATCAGGGTGTAGGAGAGCGTGCTCTTCCCGGACCCGTTGGGGCCCATCACCGCGTGAACCTCGCCCTTGTTCACGGAGAGCGAGACGCCTTTCAGGATCTCGCGCCCTTCCACGCTGACGCGAAGATCCTTGATCTCGAAATCTGCCATCCTGTTCTCCATTTTACCCGTGCCCTTCGAATTCGAATCGAATTCAGTCATCGTCGGTGGTCTCCCCGTCCAGGGCGACCCGCAGCGTGTTGACGGAGAGGGTCGCGCATTTCATCCGTGCCGGGCTGATCTGAATGCCCAGCTCTTCCAGCAGGTCCTTCGTTGGGAAGGCCTTGAGGTCGTGCACCGGTTTGCCCACGATCATGTCGGTCAGCATCGACGCGGACGCCTGGCTGATCGCGCAGCCCCGACCGCGGAATCGCACATCCCCGACCTTGCCATCGTCGAGCTTGAGATACAGCGTGATGACATCGCCACAGAGCGGGTTGTCGCCCTCTTGCGTGATGTCGGCGTCGACCAACTCCCCGAAGTGATGCGGGTTCTTGTAGTGCTCGAGGATTTGCTCGCGGTACAGGTCGTCCATCACTCTTAGCTGAACACCTTCTGCGCTTTCTGTATTGCATCGACCAGGTGATCGACCTCGTCAGGCCGGTTGTAGATGTAGAAGCTCGCCCGGGTGGTGGCCGCCACGCCGAGGCGGTCCATCAGCGGCTGCGTGCAGTGGTGGCCGGCCCGGACCGCGATACCCTCCCGGTCGACCAGGGTGGCCAGGTCGTGCGGATGGACGTTCGGCAACGTAAAGGACACCGCGCCGCCATGGATCTCGGAGTCCCCGGGGCCGTAAATGGTGATGCCCGGGATGTCCTGGAACTTCTCCAGGGCGTAATCGACCAGCGTGCGCTCATGCGCGCGAACCCGGTCCATTCCGAACTGCCCGAGATAATCGACCGCGGCGCCGAGCCCGATGCCCTCGGCCACGCTGGGCGTGCCCGCCTCGAACTTCCAGGGCAGGTCGTTCCAGGTGGCTTCAGTCAGCTTCACGCGCCGGATCATGTCGCCACCACCCAGGAAGGGTGGCATGGCCTCCAGCAACGCGCGGCGCGCCCAGAGCACCCCGATCCCGCTGGGCCCGCACATCTTGTGACCCGAAAAGGCATAGAAGTCGACCCCAAGATCCTGGACATCGACCGGCATGTGGGGAACCGCCTGCGCGCCATCGACGAGGACGAGCGCGCCCGCGCGATGGGCGGCCTCGGCGATCGCCTTGATCGGATTGATGGTGCCGAGCGTGTTCGATTGATGGGTGATGCCGAGCAGGCGAACGCCCGCCAGCTTGCTCTCCAGCTCGTCCAACTGGAGCAAGCCCTTGTCGTCGATCCGAAGGAATTCGAGCGTTGCGCCCACTTCTTTGGCGAGCAGTTGCCACGGAACGAGATTGCTGTGGTGCTCCATCTCGGTGAGCAGGATCCGGTCACCCTGCCGGATATTGGCGCGACCCCAGCTATAGCGGACCAGGTTGATGGCCTCGGTTGTGTTGCGCGTGAAGATGACCTCTTTCATGCTGGCCGCGTTAATAAAGGCGGCCAATCGCCCGCGCGCGCCCTCGTAGGCCGCCGTCGCCTCCTCGCTCAGTACGTACACGCCGCGGTGGGGATTCGCGTTGTACCGGCGGTAGTAGTCATCCATGGCGTCGATCACCGCGCACGGCTTCTGCGAGGTGGCTGCACTGTCGAGGTAGATGAGCGGCTTACCATTGATCCGCCGCTGAAGGATGGGAAAGTCGGCGCGAACGGCGTCGATATCGAGGACGCGCGTCTCGATCATGCCGGCTGGGCCTCCTTCATCAGGTCGGCCACGGACACGGATTCGAGGGTCGCCGTGATGGTGCCCTGGAGCTGCTCCCAGAAAGAATGGGCGGAGCAGGGCGTATCCGCGTGGGTGCACTCCCCCGGGCCGCCCCCCTGGGCGAGGCAGCTGACCGGGGCCAGCGTCCCTTCAAGGCTCCGGACGATGTCCGCCATCGAGACGGACTCGGGCGCCCTGGCGAGCGTGTAGCCGCCCTTCACCCCCATCCGGCTGGCGATCAGCCCGGTCCGGCGGAGCTGGCCCGCGATCTGCTCGAGGTAGGCAAGGGGCAGGTCTTCCTGGCGCGCCAGGTCGGCGAGGGGGACCGGGCCGGTCCCATAGGACCGGCCGAGCCGGACCATGACCCGGATCCCGTATTCGGAACGAGTGGAGAATCTCATCAATCTCCGACCGACTTGGTCGGACTTCCCCAGTATAACGCGGCCCATCGCCAGACCGTGCCATGTCTCGTAATCTGTCCGGGTGCCGCCATCTTTCGATAAGGCGTCGTTCCGCTACGCGATGGGGCACTTCGCGAGCGGCGTCACGGTGATGACGACCAGCGCGGCCGGCCGGCTCCACGGGATGACGGTGAGCGCCTTTGCCTCGGTGTCGCTCGACCCCCTCCTGATCCTCGTCTGTGTCGAGCAGTCCACCCTCATGCATCGCCTGGTGCTGGAGAGCCGCGCCTTTGCGATCAACGTGCTCGGCGCGCGGGGGGAGGCCACCTCGCGCTTCTTTGCCGACGACGCCCGCCTTGCGGCGCCAGAGTTCCGGGAGGGCAGCTACCGGCTCGGGGTCACCGGCTCGCCGCTCCTTACGGAGGCCACGGCGTACCTGGAGGCCCGTACCCACTCGACCCATGAGGCCGGCGACCACACCATCGTCGTCGGTGAGGTGGTGGCGCTCGAGGTCTTCTCGGAAGACGAACCGCTGATCTTCTACCGAGGCGGCTACCGGCGGCTGAAGGGCTAGTGGCCTACGGCTCGAGCAGCTCCGTCAGCTTCCCCTTGAAGGCCGCCAGTTGCTGGTGGACGTCGAGGACCTCGTCATGGCTGACGGGATCACCGTCGAGTTCGTCGGTGTCGCGGGCAGAGGGGGCAGCGACCCGGGTCACCTCTTCCACCGCATTGACGATGTTGCCGGCGAACTCGACATGCAGGAAGAAGGAATCCCGGCAACGGGCGCAGGTGACCTGCACGATCAACTTGTTGTTGTGGTTGCCGATCTTGCGCAGCTGTGAACCTTTGTGGTTGCTGCCGCACACCCGACACCGATAATTTTTGGCCTGTGACCGGAGAAAGTCGAGGATCGGATCGTCCACGTTCAGTGTCCTCCGCACGGCGGGCCGCCGGACGTCTTGCTTCCAAGTATAGGCCCGCCTCGGCGCATGATTGAGGCATGGCCCGACCCCTGATCCTGCTGACCAACGACGACGGCATCTACGCCCAGGGCATCCTGGCCGCCTGGCAGGAGTTGCGGAAGATCGCCGACGTGGAGGTCGTCGCCCCCGATGCCGAGCGCAGCGCGGTCGGCCACGCCATCACGCTGCTGCTGCCGCTCCGGACCAAAGAGGTGGTGCGCCGCAACGTCCGTTTCGGCTATGCCGTGAATGGCATGCCCGCCGACTGCGTCAAGATCGCCGTCCGGGCCATCCTGCCTCGGCCCCCCGACCTGGTTGTCTCCGGCATCAACCTCGGCTCCAACACCGGGACCAACGTCATCTACTCCGGAACCGTCAGCGCCGCCACCGAGGCGCGGATCCTCGGGATCCCCTCGATTGCGATGTCCCTCTCCACCTTCACGCACCCCGACTTCACCTACGCCGCCCGATTCACGCGCAAGCTGGCAGCGGTGGTCCTGGCGAAGGGGCTGCCCGACAAGACGCTGCTCAACGTCAACGTGCCGAACATTCCGGAGGACAAGATCAAGGGCGTGGCGATCACGCGGCAGGGTGATTCCCGGGTCGAGGAGCGGTTCGAGAAGCGGACCGACCCGCGCAACCAGACCTACTACTGGCTCGACGGGACCTTCAAGCTCCAGGAACTGGACGACCAGGCGGACGCGGCGGTGGTCAGCAACGGGTACGTCTCCATCACCCCGATCCGCTACGACCTGACCGACTACGCGGCCATCGACACCCTCAAGGACTGGAAACTCCAACCCTAAAGATCCCGGGCGCCGAAATTCGTGGGGTCGAGGCCTTGACACCCGGTGTGTCCGAAGTTCACTATTGAGCAGTTCGCGTTTACAGGGGTTAACTGATTGTCGTTTTTCCTTTAGGGAGGGGAAAAGCCCAGCGCCTCGGCACGGCGATCCTTATTGCCGCCTTTTCGGCCACCACCAGGAGGAAGGATGAAACAGCGCCTGATTCGTGTCTTCACCGCCCTACCCATCGCCGGCCTGCTCGTGACCTTCCAGCCCAGCGTCCCGACGGTCACGGCGCACGCGCTCGACTACGCGCACATGAACCAGATCCAGAAGCGGATTTTGTCTGGGTTCGCCTCATTGGAATTGAACCCTGATGGCCAGGCCGATACCCGCCCGCCCGACAGCTATTTCCCGCGGCCGAACTCGGCCGGCTGCCCGGTGAACTTGAGCTCCAACATCAAGGTCAACCAGGGCTGCCTCAATCTCACGGATCCAGACTTGCAGGGCCGCGCTCAGGCGAACAACGAGACGGCGATCGCCCAGGATCCCCTTGATCCCAATCACATGGTGGGGACGAGCAACAACTATCTGCGTGGCGATGGCAACTGCATCGCCAGCTACAGCGTGGACAAGGGCCGGAACTGGGCGGACTCTCAGATCCCCATGCAGTTCACACGTGGCGCGAAGAACTTCGGCGCTGCCCGCCAATACTGGGGATCCGGCGGCGACCCGTCGGTTGCGTGGGATACGAAGGGAAACGCCTATTTCAGCTGCCAGGTCTTTGGACGCGGAAAACCCCCGACTTCCAGCCCGGATCAATCCAGCGGTGTTTTCGTTTATCGATCAACGCAGAACTTCGGTGCCTCGTGGAACTTCCCGGGGAGACCTGTTATCGAAAGTGCGGATCTCACCGGCAGCGGGATCCCCGCGTTTGAAGACAAGCCGTACATGACGGTCGACAATCACGTCGGGAGTCCGTTCCAGGATCGCATCTACGTTGCCTACACGGAGTTCGCGTCGGATGGCAGCGCGATCATCTGGGAGTCGAACTCCAATGACTACGGGGAGCACTTTGGGCCCCGGCATCTCGTTAGTGCCACAAGTCCGCTTTGCACCGTGGACTTTGGTGTGCCAACGAGCGAGACCTCCTGCAACGAGAATCAGTTCGCCGATCCCTTCACTGGTTCCGATGGCGCGTTGTATATCGTCTTCCAGAACTTCAACAACGGCGTCAAGGGTGCCGATAATCGCAACCAGATGCTGCTGGTGAAGTCGACCGACGGCGGGACTACGTTCTCACCTCCCGTCAAGGTCTCCGACTACTACGAGTTGCCCGCCTGCGCTGCCTACCAGCAGGGGAAGGACTTTGGTCGGGCGTGCGTACCCGAGAAAGGTGCAACCGCAAACTCCTTCTTCCGGGCGACCAACTACCCGACGGGCGCCGTCAATCCCACCAACGCGGCCCAGGTGGTCGTCACCTTCGGGTCGTACATCAACGTCCACTCGAACGAGTCCAACGGATGTGTTCCGACCGGATTCTTTGCGGATGGCAACAACACCTATTCAGGGGTCAAGACGCCGGGCGCCTGCAACAACGACATCCTCGAGAGCGTCTCGAACGATGCAGGGCTGACCTTTACCGGCACGACGACGGACCCGCGAGTCCTGACAACCGCGACGCAGGACCCGGGCCAGGCGACGACCGACCAGTGGTGGCAGTTCATTGCCTTCACCAAGGGCGGTAAGCTTGCCACTTCTTACTACGACCGCCAGTACGGGACTGACGAGGCGACCGGGTTCTCCGATGTCAGTCTGTCGGGCAGTGGTGACCTCGCCAACTTTGCCGTGCTGCGCGTTACCTCGTCGTCGATGCCGCCACCCACTCAGTTCGGTGGCACGTTCTTCGGCGACTACACGGGTCTGACCGCAGTTGACAATGCTTACCCCCTGTGGATGGACACGCGTGACCCGGAACTGTTCCTCTGCCCAGGAACTGCCACTCGGACGACTGCGCCCGGACTTTGCACGGGTTCCGGCAGTAATGGGGCCCCCGTGGCCAACGACCAGGACATCTTCACGGCGGCGCTGCCCGTACCGTCGAAATAACCGATCAGACTACTGACAGAAAAGCGGGGCGGCCGAGGCCGCCCCGCTCGATCACCAGGAGGGACACTTGCGGATACGTAGAACCATCACACTTCTCGGTCTGGCTGCTGTGGCCGCCGGCGCCATTTCAAGCGCGGCCCTGCCGGCAGCCGCCGGCGATGGAATCGCCAAGCAGGCGGCAAAGGGCGATCTCAGGCCGGCCAAACTCAGCGTGCAGGTTCGACAGAACGGCCAGACCGCTACGGTCACGAAGACCATGCCGTTCATCTCGTCCGGGACGATCAATGCCGCTCAGTCAGTTCTAGGCTCCACCAGCGTCCAGGACGAGAAGGACATTGCCGCCGATAACACCTCGACCACCGATATCGGAGCGAGCGCATCGCTCGGCAGCGGCCCCGGAAGCCTCGGTTGCGCCCAGCGGGACGGCAAGAACGAGCACGGCAACGTTCGCGTGAACCAGGACTGTACCTTCCGGCGCCAGGCGGAGGAGAACATCACCTACAATCCCGCCGACCCCAACAACCTCCTGGCCGGCCAGAACGACAGCCGGGTCGGGTTCAACCAGTGCGGCATCGACTGGTCGACCGACAACGGCAAGCACTGGGGCGACCTGCTACCCCCATTCCGTCAGAAGCTCAACAATCCTGCGGGTGAGGAGCCGACAGCCGCCGATCCAAACCGTCACACAATCCAGGGCGGGCCCGGGACCATCCACACCTACGACGCCGGAAGTGACCCGGCCCTCGCATTCGATTCACAGGGCCGCGCGTTCTTCAGTTGCGTCGGGTTCGACCTCGCTTCAAACGCCAGCCTCCTCTACGTCACCGCGTCACCGGCTGGCGCAAACGGCTCTTTCTTCTTCAATCTGTCTTCTTTCAGCCGTCGCTATGTGGTGGCAGAGGACAACTCGGCCGAGATCTTCCATGACAAGAACTGGATCGCAGCCGACCGCAATCCCAACAGCCCGAACCGGGACAACGTCTACGTGACATGGACCGTCTTCAAGTTCAGCCCAAGCTGTGGGCCGCAACCGAACCCCACCGTTGAGGAGCGCTATTGCTCATCTCCGATATTTGGCTCAATGTCGACGGACCATGCCCGTCACTGGTCGACGCCCGAAGAGATCAGCGGCACGTCCGATACCCTGTGCTTCTTCGGCGATTTCTTCGATCCGACCCGGAGCCCACACGCTTGCAACTTCGACCAGGGCTCCAATCCGACCACCCTGCCGAATGGAGACCTCGAGGTGATCTTCAACAATGGCAACACGGCGGCCACCAACCCGAACGGGCAGCAACTGGGTGTGCACTGCCATCCGACCGGCAACTCCGCTGCCGGCTCTGCGCATCTGAACTGCGTCGAACCCTCCAAGGTAGGGAATGACGTTATCGTCGGCGAGCCACAGTGCAACTTCGGCCGGGGGCCGGAGGAGTGCATCCCCGGCGCCTACATTCGGACCAACGACTTCCCGCGCATCAGCATCAACACGCAGAACAACCACCTCTACGCGACCTGGCAGGACTATCGCAACGGCGAGTACGACATCCAACTGTCTCAGTCGCTTGACGGCGGTTTGACATGGCATGAGGCCGGGACCGTGAACCCCGACCGCGGACTTGACCATTACTTCCCAGCGACCGAAAAGGCCCTGACGGCCGATGGCCAAAGTGACCGGGTCGGCGACAGCTATTACCGGACGGAACGGGTCCCTGGCGAGAACACCACGCCAGCCGCCGGTTTCGCTCCAGGAGAGCCGGGGGTCCAGCGCGGGAACTCTGATTACGTGCTGGCGGGCGGAACCGACGACCAGGCTCCGTACGACTTCAAGGTCCTTTCACCGACGTTCGCACCACCCGATGGCGCGCAGATCGGGTTCAATGGCGACTACAGCGGTTTGACCATCAATAACGGCACCGATGCCCATCCGATCTGGTCAGACACCAGAAACGCGAATCCGTACCCGGAGAACGGCGTTGTCCACGATGAGGACGTTTTCACGCAAAATGTCGGGTTGCCCAACGGACATGAGCGGGAGGGTGAGGCTGGCCAGATAGGTCAGCGTTAACCCGTAAATAGACAGGAAGAGGGCGCCGAAAGGCGCCCTCTTTTTTTATGAAGTTAGGCGGGCAGGCACATGGGCTGCGGCTTGCCCGGGCGTCCGGTCTCATTGCTGCAGCGGTCACGCACTGTGCTCGGCGGGAGGGCGGGCTGGGTGGCGATCGCCGGCCTGGCCGGCGCCGGAGCGACGGGCGCCGTACCGGCGCTTTTGTGAATCGGCGGATTCGGCCGGTTGCCGAGGTCCGAAATGTCCTGGTCCGCGTTCGGCGCCGCCTTCGGCTGGATCGCCTTCGTGACTGAGCCGACGCTCGACCCCGAGACGGTGGCCGTCCCAGTGCAGGCGGTCACCGCAAGGGCCGTCGCGATCAGGAGGACGGGAAGATACTTCATGACACCCTTATAACGCAGCCGGGTCCATTCCTTGACGCTTTGGACGGAGCGTCACGTGCCCGCGATCTTGAGTTGTGCGGAGAGTCGCCCGCTGAGTGGTTCGAGGCCGCAGGCGTCGCGAAGCGCGCGCTCGATGTACACCTTCGTCATCCGCTTGCGCCAGTAGTGGCTCAGATCCGTATTGTCCAGGGGGCGTGACCGTTTGTCCGAGGCTTCGGCGACCTCCGCGATCAGGGCCTCATCCGGATTCTGACCAACGAGCGGCTTCAGCGATTCGCTGACATCGACCGGACGGGAGCCGACCGCGCCGAGGGCGCCCCGGGCCTCCGTCACCAGGCCATCCTCCCAATTGAGCGCCACCGCCACGCCCAGGATCGGAAAGTCAAAGGCCGGACGACGCCGAAGCTTCCAGTAGGCGCTCGTCATCTTCAACGTCGTCGGTGGAAGGTGAATCGCGGTGATGATCTCGTCGCCACCTTTGGTCAGGTACTGAATGCCATCGTCCCGATACAGATCGGCCGCCGGGATGCGGCGCACGCCGGCCGCGCCCTGCAGGGTCACCTCCGCATTGAGCGCCAGCGCCACGGGCGCGCTGTCTGACGACGACACCGCCCAGCAGCGCGGTGAGCTGCGTGCCACCAAACAGATATCGCCGTCCTTCTTCAGGCAGAAGCCAACTGCCTTGCGCCAGGCCTGTGTCTGGTTGTAGTAGTTGCAGCGCGGGTCGACCAGCAGGTTCCCACCAAGCGTCCCCATGTACCGGATCTGTGGCGTCGACACCGCGCCCGCCGCCTGGGTCAGCGCACGATACCCGGCGAGCACCATCCGATGGCTCGCGATCGCCTCGAGTGTCGCACCGGCGCCGATCGTCATGCCCGCCCGGGCATCGCCCTCGATCTGGCGGCCGTCCGGCAACGCGTTCAGGCTGATCAATGTCGAGACATCGAACTGCCGCCGCTTGAGATTCGGCACCAGGTCCGTCCCCCCGGCGACGTACATCGCCCGGCCGCCGCTTTTGGCCATCAGGTTGGCCGCCTCCTCCACCGTCTTCGGACGCAGATACTCGAGACGGGGCAGCCGCAGCATCCTACCGGCCTTTCCACTCATCGGGAACGTCGGCCTTGACCAGCTCGGGGAAGGTGAAGGCTGGGACGCCCTTGGGACCCACCCGCCGGCTCTTGTCGCTCATCGCCTTGAGGACTTTCTCCGGCGTGATGGGCACCTCGTCGATCCGCACGCCAACGGCGTTGTACACCGCATTGGCCACCGCGGGAATCACCGGAAGCAAGGGGCCCTGCCCGGCTTCCTTGGCTCCAAAGGGTCCCTCGGGATCGATCGTCTCGACCAGGTACGTATGCATGATCGGCGTCTCCAGCGCGGTCGGGCTCTTGTAGTCCAGCAACGACGGCGAGCGGTGCAGCCCGAGGCGAAAGGTCTGTTCTTCCATCAAGGCCTCGCCCAGCGCCATGTAGACGCTCCCTTCCACCTGCCCCACCACCAGCACCGGGTTGATGGCACGGCCGATGTCGTGCGCGACCCACACCTCCGGGACCCGCACCTCACCCGTCTTGACATCGACATCGACTTCGACCACCGCCGCTGAGAAGGAATAGGCGGGACTCGGCCCCACGCCCGCGCCCTTGTATGGTCCGGCGAGCTTGGGCGGCGTGTAGCTGCCGCTGCCGCTCACGACCCCGCCCTCAGCTTCGGCGAGGCGGACCGCCTCCGAAAAGGGCATCGTGTCGCGGGGCCGGCCGCGGCGAAAGATCTGCCGGTCGCGGGCGACGAGTTCCTCAGCGTCGCATTGCAGCGTCCTCGCGGCCACCTCGAAAAGCCGTGCGCGGACCTTCTCGGCCGCCGCCTTGGCGGCGTTGCCGGCCATGAACGTCACGCGCGACGAGTAGCTGCCAAGGTCGATCGGCGTGAGGTCGGTGTCGGCCGTCGTCAGCTGGATATCGTCGAGACGGATGCCGAGCACCTCGGCCGCGATCGCGGCCAGGATGTGGTCCGAGCCCTGGCCGATGTCGATCGCCCCGCAGAGCAGCGCCACGCCGCCGTTGCGGTCGACCTTCAGTTGCACCTCCGAGTGCGGCATGTCGTTCCAGTAGATGGCTGTGCCGGCGCCGGTCAGGTACGAGCTGACCGCGAATCCGAGACCGCGGCCCGGTGGCATCGCCTTCCGCCGCTCCAGGAAGCGTGATTCGGCGGCAACTCTCTCGATGCATTCCCGCAGCCCGCAACTGGTGATGCGCAACCAGTTGACGGTCCGGCTGTTGGCTGACGGGAGATTGCGAAGCCGCAGCGCGACCGGGTCGAGCCCGAGCTCCTCCGCCACCTTGTCGAAATGCGTCTCCAGGGCGAAGCGTGGCTGCGGCGTGCCATGCCCGCGCTTCGGCCCGCAGGGCGGCTTGTTGGTAAAGAGCCGCACCCCTTCGAAGCGGTATCGAGGGATCGCATAGGTCAGTGCCTGCAGCGCGCCCGTGTAATACGTCGAGGCGACGCCGTAGCTGCCATAGCCGCCCCCATCCAGGAAACTCTGGAACTGCATGGCGGTGATGACGCCCTCGCGGGTGAAGCCGGTCTTCACCTTCATCAGTACCGGGTGTCGTCCGCGGTGCGCGTAGAAGACCTCTTCCCGTGTGAGCGTGATCTTCACAGGACGGCCGGTCGCCATGGCAAGCTTGGCTGCTACTAATTCGTGGGCGAAGATGTCGCTCTTGCCACCGAAGCCGCCGCCATTGGGCGTGGCAATGACGCGAATGCGGCTCATGGGCAACTCGAGCACCTTGCCCAGAGCGCGATGCACATAGTGTGGTGTCTGACTGGAGGTCCACAGGGTGAGCTTGCCGTCCTGCGCGAACTGGGCGAGCGCGGCGTGTTGCTCCATCGGCAGGTGAGTGTTGCCCTCAAAGAAGACGACGTCCTCCCGGACGTGGTCGGCCCGCTGCACCGCCTCCTCCGTATCGCCGAACTCGAGGGCGACCGCTTTGTGCACGTTGCTCTGGCCGTGAATGGGCTCGCCCTCGCCGGCGATCGCCTCCTCGATGCCCATGTACTGAGGCAGCGCCTTGTACTGGACCTCGATCAGCGCGAGGGCTTCATCCGCGATCCATTCGTCCATCGCCGCCACCGCGGCAATGGGGTCACCGACGTAGCGGACCGTTTCGCTGGCAAGGGCCTCTTCATCCTGGCTGACGGGCAGGATCCCGAACTTGATCGGCAGGTCCTCACCGGTCAGGACGGCGAGTACGCCGGGGAGCGCTCGCGCTCGCCCGGTATCGACGCTCAGGATGCGGGCATGTGGATGCGAGCTCCGCAGGATCCGGCCAAACAACATGCGCGGCAACGCCAGGTCGTCGGCGAACCTGGTCTGGCCACTGACTTTTTGGTAGGCGTCGGGCTTGACCAGCGATTGGCCGACGACGGACAGCTCCTCAGACAACCGGGTGCTCCGTGCGAGAGGCGGCCAGCTCGACCGCCTCGAAGATCTTCGCGTAGCCGGTGCAGCGACAGAGCACGCCCGACAGGGCCTGCTTGATCGCGTCCCGCGACGGCTCGGGCTCATGGTCGAGGAGGGCCCTGGCCGTCAACAGCATGGCGGGCGTGCAGTACCCGCACTGGGCGGCGCCCAGCTCGGCGAAGGCGACCTGCAGGGGATGCGGCTGACTGCCCCTCGCCAGCCCTTCCACGGTGGTGATCTCGCGGCTCTCGAGGTCGAGCGGCATGGCGAGGCAGGACAGATACGGCTTGCCGTCGACGAGCACCGCGCAGGTCGAGCACTCCCCGAGCTCGCAACCGTGCTTGGTCCCGGTCAGGCCCAGATCCTCGCGCAGGACCTCGAGCAGGGTCTTGTAGGGCGCCACCATCACGGCCGCCTCCTCGCCATTGACGCGCAGGCGCACCGGCACCTTGTCCATCGTGGCCATCCCCGTAACTCTAGGCGTCAGATCGGGAGGCGCGGGAGCTGGACCTTGGTCACCATCTGAGGTCGCGGGGCGGCCGGCGGCTCGATGATGGTGGCGCGCACGCACTCGACGGCGGCGACGTCTGCTCGTAGCCCGCTGAAGATCGGAAACCGCAATTGGCCGGCGCTCGTCCATTCACTGAACTTGACGCCGACCACGAGGCGCGGCTCAACCCAGCAGATCCGCGGGTCGGCCCAGCGCGAATCCCCGGGGGCGCCCATGTTGGGCACCGGGTCCAGCGCCTTTCGCAGCCGCGCCAAAGCCAGCGGATCGAATCCGCCCACCACCGTCCCAACCGGGTGATACTCGGCCCCGTCGTAGTAACCCACGATCAGCGCCTCGAGGAGGTGGGCGCCGGTTCCCGGAATGAACCCGAGCACCACCAGGTCCTGCTGGCGGGCGGCCTGGACGATCAGCCAGTCGGGATGGCACTGGCCGGGACGATACGGGCTGTCCAGGCGTTTGGCAACCACGCCCTCGAGTCCCTTCTCCCGGGCGGCGTCAAAAAAGGCGATCCCTTCTCCGACGACCGGGTCGGCGACATAGATGCGCCTGGCGGAACGAACGCTCTCTCGAAGCTTCGCCTGACGGCGCTGCAGCGGCTCCAGCATCAGCGAGCGTCCGCGAACATACAGAAGGTCGTAGACGACGTAGGTCACCGGGTGATCGGCGACCGCGCGGGCGATCGCGGCAGGGGTGAGGGCCTGTTCCCGCTCCTGGAGGCCGGCCGGGTCCGGACGCCCCTCCGGGTCGGTCACGATCAGTTCGCCGTCAACGACGGAGTCCGGGGGCGTCATCTCCCGCAAGGCTTGCACCTCGGGATACTGGCCGGTCAGCTCGGCAAGGCCGCGACCCCACAGCGTCGTCGCCGCCCCGTCGAACGAGGCCAGCGCCCGAACGCCACTCCATGCCACCTCGAAGGCGTATTCGCGGGAGTCGAAGGGCGCCGCAGCAGGCATGGCCAGCATGGGCCGGAGCCGGCCGGGCAGCGCGCCACCCAGGGGCAGGTCGAGCTCAACCGTCTGGCTTCGCGAGCGCATCAGGCGAAGGGTACTACGGGAGACTACGCGGTGCGGCGCCGGGCCGCCGGGCGGGCGGCCGACGTCTTGGCGGCCACTTTCACCCTGGCCCGCGCGGCGGGCTTGGCGGCGACGACCTTCTTCTTTCCTTGCCGTGTCGCCTCGACCGATGCCCTGAGCGCCGCCATCAGGTCCATCACCGGCGCCTCCTGCGCGGCGGCTGAGACGGTGACCTTCTGGCCCTTCATCTTCTGGTCGACGATCTGCTGGAAGGCCGCCTTGTAGTCGTCGGTGTAGCGCTCCGGCTTAAAGGTGTCGCTCAGGTTTTCGATCAGCGAGGTCGCCATCTGGACCTCCTTGTCGCTGATCTTGACGTTCGCCGGCAGGTTGAGCTCCTCCGTTGAACGAATCTCGTCCGGCCAGTTGAGGGTGTTGCAGAGCAGGGCATTGCCCTCGACCTGGATCAGGCAGAGATGTTCCCGGTCTCGAAGGGCCACCTTGGCGACGGCGACCTTGTTGGTGTCGGCCAGGGCACGGCTCAGCAACGCAAACGGTTTGACCCCAACGTCTTCGGGCTCCAGGTAGTAGGCCGATTTGACGTAAAGGCCGAGCGGCACCTCGGTCCGATCGACGAACTCGACGATGTCGATGGTCTTGGTCGTCTTGAGGGGAAGCTTGTCGAGGTCGGATTCGTCGATCAGGACGAACTGGTTCTTTGCCACCTCGTAGCCCTTGAGCGTTTCGTTGAATGGCACCACGTGATCGTCCTGCGGACAGTGCCGGAGCTGCTTGATCGGCTGCTGGCAGTGCGGACACAGCTGGCGGAAGGCGACGGCGCTATGCGCCTCGGTGGCGAGATACATGCGGACCGGGATCGCCACCATCCCGAAACTGATCGCGCCACGCCACATCGACCGGGCCATGTTGAAGGCCTCCTTCCTTGGGAGTTGCCCGGATTATAGCGCCGCTGAACTCGCGGCACGAAAAGATGTTTGGACCCTGGCCAGCAGGCGTTGCGCGTAGGCCGACGCGAGCGCGGCCATGGTGGCGATGGCGTCCTCCAGGTTGGGCATCCGCCGGTTGTGCGTGATCCGACGGTGAGCCTTGACGGCGAAGCGGAACTCGGGGGGCACGGCGCTGACCCAGCGGTCAATCGTTTCGTCGGCCGGCGTGCGATAGAACGTCGTATTCACCTCGACGGTCCCAAGGTGCGTGGCGTAGTAGGTGAGCCATTCGCTGGAACGGAGCGATCGCGGATAGAAGACGCCGCGCCAGGTCCGGTAGGAAAAGCCGGACGTGCCGACGTAAAGGGCCGCTATAGAGCCGGGAGGCCCTTGACCAGGTTCATGAACTCCGCCCGGGTACGGGGATCGCTCTGGAAGATACCCAGCACGGAGCTGGTGATGGCGCGGCTGTTCTGCTTTTCGACGCCCCGCATCTGCATGCAGAGATGGGCGGCCTCGATCACGACACCGACCCCCAGTGGCTCGAGGTGCTTCTGCAAGCCCTCGGCGATCTGTCGGGTCAGCCGTTCCTGGACCTGCAGCCGGCGACTGTAGAGCTCGACCAGGCGGGGCATCTTGCTGAGCCCGATCAGCTTGCCCCGCGGGATGTAGCCGATATGGACCCGCCCGAAAAACGGAAGGATGTGGTGCTCGCACAGGGAGTACATCTCGATGTCCTTGACGACGATCATGTCCTTGTAGGTCTCGGTGAACGTGGCATCGCCGAAGACGTCGTCAATGGTCATCTTGTATCCGCGGGTGAGGAACGCGAGGCTGTCCTTGACCCGTTCCGGCGTATCCCGGAGGCCTTCCCGCGTGGGGTCTTCGCCCAGCAACCGCAGTTGATCGTGGACCAGAGATTCCATCGTGATCGCATCGCCGGCTTTCGACGCAGCTCGCGCCATCACCTCATTATGCGAGCCGGGTCAGCTGAGGACGTTCATCGGGTCCGCGGGGAACTCGCGGTTGTATGCCTGCATGGCCACCCACAGGGCGCTCACCGAGACGGTCTGGAAATCGGGGCCCCGGTACCCGGCCAGCGGCGAGGGCGTTTCCGCATACGTCACGGTGTCGAACGCGGGATCGTGGTGGCTGAAGTCGAAGGCGAAGATCGTGATCATATGGGTCGCGTTCCACCGGTTCCAGCCCGGCATGGTTCGCGTCATCGTCTGCACGATGACCGGGACCCCGTGGCCGAACGCCGCGATCGCCCCCCGGTCTGTGATGTCCTGTTGAATCCGCGAGGTGACCCCATCCAGCGTGGTGACGTGTTCCGCCCTGTACCGGGGATGGCCCAGGACCGGGCCGACGACCGGGGTGAGAAAGGCGTTGATCGCCTGGAGCGCATCCGCCCCGAATTCACCGCGGTTCGGATTGAGGTTCGACCGGCGCGCCACCGTCTCGATGTCCGGCACGCCCGACATCCAGGCCGACAGGAGGACCTGGGTGGCGCCGGCCCCACAGTAGTTGCGGTGTGCGTAGTCGCCCGGCTCGTGAAAGCCCCGAACGACGACCCCCCCGCGATCGACGATGGGGGCGGGCGTCGGCATGGGCGTGTGCGGGAGCCGCCCCTCGGGCGCCTCGGCCCCGGCCCGCGTGAAGTCGAACGCCAGCGCAACCGGACCCCCCGGACGGCCGGTCGTGACCTGCGCCCCAAAGCACGATGGCAGGACGGCCGCCACGGCCATCGCCAGCGCCACCTTGATCACTCCTTGTGACATTTCGGTCTCATCCTACCAATGACGCTATCAACTGACCAGACCCTGCAGCCAGTTGTTACAACGGCAGCGAGGTCCAGAAGTTATCCCGCGCTCCAGTATGCCGTTCGAGTCGACCTTGCTAGAACCTAGTGATAGTGCTATTGTCACACTAGCTGACTCAGTAAACGCGGCGACGTTCCTCCCAGGAGGCGCCCTTTGGCAAAACGTAAATCCGACCAGCAGATCCAGGACCCGATCCTGGCCGTCGTCAGACCCGAGCGAGAGCCGGCCGTCGACGAACTGGTCAAGGACGACAAGACGAAGACCGATGTGGCGGCCAGCGGCGCGCCCGCCGCCGGACGTACCACCCTCGACGAGGCGAAGCAACGGGGTCCGTTCGGGTTCCTCCAACTCCTCGGGCCGGGACTGATCACCGGCGCCAGCGACGACGATCCCAGCGGGATCGGCACCTACTCCCAGGTCGGCAGCCAGTTTGGCTACGGCCTGCTCTGGACCTCCCTCTTCACCTTCCCCTTGATGTCGGCGGTCCAGGAGCTGTGCGCGCGCATCGCGCTGCAGACGGGCGTGGGCCTGGGCGTCAGCCTGCGTCGCAAGTTCCCCACCTGGCTGGTTGGCCTGGCGATTCTTGGACTTCTGGCGGCCAACACGTTCAACGTGGGCGCGGACCTCGGCGCCGTGGCGGCCGGCGGCCAGCTCCTTTCTCGCGGGGCCGTGCATGCTCTCTGGCTCGTCATCCCGGTCGCGCTGCTCATCATCGGCATGCAGCTGTTCGTGTCCTACGCCACGATCTTCAAGATCTTCAAATGGCTGACCCTCGCCCTTTTTGCCTATGTGATCACGGCGTTCTTCGCCCACCCGGCGCTGCTGGACGTGGTCAAGGGGACCTTCATTCCACATATCGAGTTCACGAAGGACTTCCTGATGGCGTTGGTGGCGGTATTGGGCACGACCATCTCGCCATATCTCTTCTTCTGGCAGGCTTCCTCGGAAGTCGACGAATTGACCGCGGCCGGCGCCACCACCGACGCTGGGCGACGGGGCCTCAAGCGGTCGGAACTGCACGCCGCGCGGGTCGACATCCTGATCGGCATGGCCTTCTCGAACCTGGTCATGTACTTCATCATCCTTACGTCAGCTGCGGTCCTCCACGCCCATGGCAAAACCGATATTCAGACCGCCGATCAGGCCGCCGCGGCGCTGGCGCCGCTGGCCGGCCCGTTCGCGTTCGTGGTGTTCGCGGTGGGCATGATTGGGGCGGGCCTGCTGGCCATCCCGATCCTGTCCGGCTCAGCCGCCTACGCAGCGAAGGAGTTCCTCGGGCTGCGCGGCAACCTCGCCAGCAAGCCGAAGTACCGGCCCACGTTCTACGGCATGCTCGCGCTGGCTACCATCGTCGGCGTGGTCTTGAACTTCATTCACCTGGACCCCATCCGGGCGCTCTTCATCTCGGCAGTGATCAACGGCGTGGTGGCGTCGCCTGTGCTGCTCCTGATCGTTCTCCTCGGAGCAGACGCCTCGGTCATGAAGCGCTACGTCAGCGGAACGCTGAGCCTGGGCCTGACCGGCCTGGCGACCGCCTTCATGGCACTGGCCGCCATCGGCATGTTCGTGACGATGTTCATCAAGACCTGATTCTCTTAGACAAATCTCATTCAGGCGTGCTTAGATTGGATCGATGGCCGAGCAGCCGCACGTCCTCGTGGTCGATGACGACGCCAAGATCGCGGCGGCGCTCCGCCGCGCCCTGATCTATGAGGGATATCACGTCGAGGTCGCCCCTGACGGACTGATCGCCCTCGCACGGGCGAGGGAACGGATGCCCGACCTGGCCATCCTCGACGTGATGATGCCCGGGCTCGACGGACTCGAGGTGACGCGCCGGCTCCGCGCCGAAGGAGACCTCCCCATCCTGATGTTGACGGCCAAAGATGGGACCGCCGACCGCGTTCGCGGCCTTGACAGCGGCGCCGACGATTACCTCGTCAAACCCTTTGCCTACGAAGAGTTGCTGGCACGGGTGCGCGCACTGCTGCGCCGGCGGGCCCCCCGCGCCCGCCGCACCCTGCGCTATGCGGACGTTCTCATGGACATGGGGACGCGTGAGGTCCGCCGCGCCGACCAGCTGATCCCCACCACGGCCAAGGAGTTCGACCTCCTCCAGCATTTTCTGCGGAACCCGGGCCAGGTCCTGCGCCGCGAGCAACTGCTCGACGCTGTCTGGGGCTTCGATTTCGGGGCCAGCAGCAACGTCGTCGACGTCTACGTGGGCTACCTTCGCCAGAAGCTCGAACAGGGGGGACGCCCACGACTCTTGCAGACGGTCCGTGGCGTCGGGTACATCCTCAAAGAGGAATGAACAGGCTCCCGTTCAAGGGGCGACTCGACCTCGAGCGGTACCTGGCCTTTCGCCACCGCGTCCCCATCCGCGAGCGCATCGCCGTGTTCGGGGCCGCCGTCGTGGCCTTGACCGTCGTCATCTTCGGCCTACTCGTGTATTTCTCTGTCGAGCAAGGCCTGGTATCCCAGCAGGACGACACCCTGACGAGCCGCGGCGACACCGTGTGGCGCGCCGTGGCCACGACCGGCCGCGTCTCGGGGGGACGCTTCTTCTTTCCTCCGGTCGAGCTGACGTCCAGCTCCGAGTCCTTCGTCCAGCTGCTCGGACCCGGTGGTGAGTCCCTCGGATCGACCGGGAGGATCAACGGCAGAGACCCGGTCATCCCGCCCGCGGTCCTGGCGTCCACGTCGACCGATCGCGGAAGGCTCGCCACGATCAAGCCCAGCGGCGGTCCGCTGACCCGGGTCTACCTCCGCGCCGTCGGGAGCAATGGGTACGTGCTCGTCGGGCAACCCCTTTCTGGGATCGATGGCGAACTTCGCCGGTTGCGGCTGTTCTTGATCGGTGGTGCGCTAATGAGCCTGGTCGGCGCCGCCATCGTGAGCTGGCTGGTCGCGGGACGCGCACTTCGGCCGCTGGACGCCATGGCCACCACCGCGGAGGACATCGGGCGAACCCAGGATCTCAGCCGGCGGTTGCCCGAAGGAGGCGTCGACGACGAGGTCGGCCGCCTTCAACGGAGCTTCAATCAGATGCTCCGGCAGCTGGAAGACGCCTATCACCGGCTGCAATCGGCCCTGGTCGCGCAGCGACGGTTTGTTGCCGATGCCTCGCACGAGCTTCGCAGCCCGCTCACGACGATCCGCGGCAATGTCGGGCTGTTATTGAAGCGCGATGACATCACCCGGGACGATCGGCTGTCGGCGTTAAACGACATCGCCAGCGAGAGCGAGCGGATGAGCCGCATGGTGCAGGACCTGCTGACGCTGGCGCGTGCCGATGCCGGCTATCACCTGGAGAAAGTACCGGTCGACCTGGAGCCAATCGCCCAGGAAGTGTCCCGCCAGGCGCAGACGCTGCAACCGTCGCGCCGGGTGGAACTCCAGGATGGCATGCCGGCGGTGATCGATGGCAATGCCGATGCCCTCAAGCAGTTGCTCTGGATTCTTGTGGACAACGCCATGAAGCACACGCCTGACGGTGGCAAGATCCGCGTGATGCTCGATACCGCGGACGGCACGGCCCGACTGGCCGTCGCCGATGACGGTCCCGGGATCCCTGACGACGACCTCGAGCGGATCTTCGAGCGCTTCTACCAGGCTGACCAGGCTCGATCGGGCGAGGGGACCGGGCTAGGGCTGGCGATCGCCCGCTGGATCGCGCAAGAACACGGCGGCCGGGTCATCGCCGGCAACAATCCAGGCGGTGGCGCGATCTTTACCGTACAACTCCCCGCGCAAAACATCTTAGTAAAGTCTTAGTCGTTTTTCATAGGAGGCTCATCGGCATGCCCCAGGATGACAGTCACATGATCTCTGACTCCACACCGCAACAGGACCCTACGGCCGGCCAGCCGACGGCCACCTCGAGCGCCTCCACCGCTCCCTCCTTTCCCCACCGTCCGGCGCGCAGCATGGCCACCGCCATGCTCGCCGCCGGGCTGGTCATCGGCAGCGTGGGGGGCGGCGCCATCGGGGCGACCCTGGCCACCCGGCACGTGTCCGGCACCACGGGGGTCCCCACCATCTTTGCCGCGGCCACCGGCTCGGCCGCCCCGGCCCCGTCCGCCGGTTCGTATGCCGCGATCTATCAACAGACGGTCCCCGGGGTGGTCACCATCTCGACCGAGATCGGACGCACCCGGGCCAATTCCTTCGCCCAGGCAGAAGGCTCGGGCCTCGTGGTCGACACCAACGGCGACATTCTGACCAATGCCCACGTGGTGGCCAACGCCACCCAGATCCAGGTCACCTTCCACGATGGCACGACAGTGGTCGGCCAGGTCAAAGGGGTCAGTCAGAGCGACGACCTGGCCGTGGTCAAGGTCTCCGTCTCCGCCGCGGAACTGCATCCCCTGACGGTTGGCAACTCCGACACGCTCCAGGTCGGTGAGACGGCGCTCGCGATCGGCACGCCGTTCGGCCTCTCCGGCTCCTTCACCGCCGGCATCATCTCGGGCCTGAACCGGAGCACGACGGCACCGAATAATCGCGCCCTGACGGGGATGATCCAGACCGACGCCCCCATCAACCCCGGTAACTCGGGCGGCGCGCTGCTGGACGGACGTGGCCGTCTGATCGGCATCAACGATTCCATCCAGAGCCCGGTCGAGGGGAACGTCGGGGTCGGCTTCGCCATCCCGATCAATCGCGCCCAGCGCCTCCTTCCCTCACTCGAGACCGGTGCCGCCATCCAGCATGCGTGGCTTGGCATCAGCGGACAAACGGTCACCAACGGCACCGCGGACCAGCTCGGGCTCAGCGAGAAGTCCGGCGTCCTCGTCGTGGCAGTGGTCGCCGGTGGCCCCGCCGAGAAGGCGGGCCTGAAGGCCGACGGGACGCCGACGGTGAATGACGACATCATCACGGCGATCGACGGGCACACGATCACGACGATCGATGCCCTGACCCAATACCTCGACCTAAAGAAAGTCTCCGATCACGTGAAGCTCTCCATCACCCGAGGCGGCCAGCACATCTCGGTGGACGTCACGCTCGGGAACTTCACCGCGCAGCCGGCTTCCACGCCCTAGCCGCAGCGATTTTTCTTAGGTAACCCTTACGACCGTCTCATGCTGCCTTTACGCAGGGGCTGGAAGATAGGCCACGATGCGCCAGGCCCCGATGCTGAAGCCGCTTCCGCCACCCAGCCGCCTGCCGCTCCTTCAGGGCAGCGGCGCCTGGGTCGTCGGGCTGGGCGTGATCGCCCTCATCCTGACCGGTCTGATCGCTAAAGACACGGTGCTCGCCAAGCCGGTTGCCGCCCAGGTCCGACTGGCCACGGTCGATCGGGGAACCGTCACGGCGGCCGTCAGCGGGACCGGCTCCCTCACGCCCGCCGGCCGGATGAATGTCAACTTCCGGGTGGCCGGTCAGCTGAGCGAGGTCGACGTCAAGGTCGGGGACAAAGTCACGACCGGCCAGGTCCTGGCCCGGATCGATCCCGCCGCGCAGCAAGCCACCCTGAGCCAGGCGCAGGCATCGCTCGCCTCGGCGACAGCCAACCTGCAGGCCGCCCAGGCGCCGGTGACGGCTGCCCAGGTCGCCCAGTTGCAGCACCAGCTCTCCGCCGCCCAGCAAAACTACAACGACACGGTTGCATCCGTCAATGCCCAGAACAATGCTGACGCCTCGACGGTCAGCAATGACCAGTCGCGCGTCAACACCGACTGTGCGGGCGTGCTCACGCCGGCCCAGCAGCAGCAGTGCAACCAGGACCGGTCCCAGCTTTCCGCCGATCAGAGCCGCCAGCATCTCGACGCGGTGAGCGGCCAGGCCCGCATCAACCAGGCAGCCCAGCAGGTCACGTCGGCACGCGACAACCTGAACGTCCAGACCCAGGTCAAGCCGAACGCCATCGCCGCCGCGCAGGCGCAGGTGGCGTCGGCGCAGGCACAGGTCCAGGCGGCGCAACTCGGGCTGAACGAAGCCACGTTGAGCTCGCCGACATCCGGAGTGGTGACGAGCATTAACGGGGTGAGCGGCGAAATGGTGGGCGCCGGAGGCGGCACGACGTCACAGGCCCCCGGCTCGCTCGCCCCCCAGCCGGCTGCCGGGAGCGCCACCAGCGCAGGTTCCTCCGTCTTCATGGTGATCGACGACACCAGCAGTTTCCTGGCGGTGATGCCCTTCGCGGAAACCGACGCCGCAAAGATCCAGGCGAACCAGACCGCGTCGCTGACCTTTGACGCGGTACCCGGCCTGACGATCTCCGGCCACGTGGCAGCGGTGGGGCCAAGCGCGAGCGTGGTGTCCAACGTCGTGAACTACTACGCGACGTTCATCCTGAATCGCACGGATCCCCGGTTGCGGGCGGGCATGACCGCGAACGCGGCGGTGGTGGTCGCGCAAGCCGATAATGCCGTCCGGGTCCCCAATGCGGCGGTGCGCACCGTCAACGGCGCCACCACGGTCACCGTCGATTCCAACGGGCAACAGATCCCCACCGAGGTCGTCACCGGCGTGGTGGGCGACACCATGACAGAAATCAAGGCAGGACTCAACGAGGGCGACAAGGTGGTCCTGCCCGCGTTGCGCAGGACGACCGGCACCCAAACGGGGTCGGGCAATCTTCTGCGGGGCGGCGGGGTGGGTGGCGGAGGGTTCCGCGGCGGCGGCGGGTGATCACTCTCGAGGGCGTGACCAAGGTCTACCGCGCCGGTGAGCTCGAGGTCTTCGCGCTTCGCGGTATCTCGCTCCACATCCCCGAGGGCGAGTTCGTGGCCATCATGGGCCCGTCCGGGTCCGGCAAGAGCACGTTGATGAACCTGATCGGGTGCCTTGACCAACCAAGCGGGGGCTCGTACATCCTTGACGGCTATGACGTCTCCAACCTCAGCGAGGACCAGTTGGCCTGGATCCGAAACCGGAAGATCGGGTTCGTGTTTCAGTCGTTCAATCTCATCCCACGGGTGACCGCGCTCCACAACGTGGAGATGCCACTGATCTATGCCGGCGCGCATCAGCAACGCCGCGAGCGGGCGATGGCCGCCCTGACGTCGGTGGGCCTTCAAAACCGCGCGCATCACCTGCCCAACGAGCTTTCCGGGGGACAGCAGCAGCGCGTCGCGGTGGCGCGCGCCCTGGTCACTGACCCGGCCATCCTGCTCGCCGACGAGCCGACTGGCAATCTCGACAGCGAATCGAGTCTCGAAATCATGGGATTGCTCCGGGAACTGAATGGGCAGGGCCGCACCATCGTCCTGATCACCCACGAGCCGGACATCGCGGCATTCGCGCAGCGGGTGGTCCGGTTGCGCGATGGGGTCATCCTGAGCGACGAGCGGCGAGCCATCGCGGCCACGGAGATGGTCACGTGAGCGTGCTCGAGGGCCTGCGGCTGGCCCTGAACGGGTTGACGGCGAACCGACTGCGCTCAGGCCTGACCATGCTGGGCATCCTGATCGGGGTCTCCGCCGTCATCCTCCTGGTGGGGGTCGGGAACGGCGCCACGGTCGCGGTCCAGCAGCAGATCCAGTCGCTTGGCTCGAACCTGCTGAGTGTCTTCCCTTCCAACGCGAGGGCCGGCGGCGTCCAGCAAGGCTTTGGCACCGCCTCGACCCTGACGATGGACGACGTCAAGGCAATCGAAAACTCGCAGACGGCGCCGGACGTGGTGGCCGCCATCCCCAACGCGGGAGGACGGGCGCAGCTGACCTTCGGCAACCAGAACTGGAACACCGGGCTGACCGGGACGACCCAGGATTTCCCGTCGGTTCGGAATTACCAGGTCGCCAGCGGCCAGTTCTTCACAGGTGCCGACGTTGACGCGGCCAGCAAGGTAGCGGTGCTCGGGCAGACCGTCGTCGACAACCTCTTCAGTGGCACCGATCCGATCGGGCAGGTGATCAAGATCAACCGGCAGAGTTTCCGTGTGGTCGGCGTGCTGGCACCGAAGGGCGCCTCGGGCCTGGCCAACCAGGATGACCTGGTCGTGACGCCGATCACCGCCGCCTGGGACTTCTTGCTCGGGGGTCGGGGCCGAAATGTGCAGCAGATCTACGTCCAGGCGGGCAGCGCCGGCTCGACCGATGCCGCGACGGCGGAGGTAACGCAGGTCTTGCTCGACCGGCATCACATCTCGGACCCGGCGCAGGCGGACTTCCAGATCCTGAGTCAGCAGGATGTGCTGAACAGCGCGTCGCAGTCGACGGGCGTTTTGACGCTGATGCTGGGGGCCATCGCCGGCATCTCCCTGGTGGTCGGCGGCATCGGGATCATGAACATCATGCTGGTCTCGGTGACCGAGCGGACGC
>DATCOB010000032.1:0-13381 GCA_036564925.1 Candidatus Dormiibacterota bacterium
CGTTGAACCCCGACGCCCCGGCTGCGACAGTAGTCGAGGGCCTTGTCGATCTCGGGCTGGTCCCCGTCCAGATCCACGTCGGCCCAACCGGTGTCGTCACCCACCTGGGCACTGCGGATGTTGGTCACCACTTTGTAGTCCTTGCCGATCTGGTAGATGACGGGGACGTTCAGGGTCTCGCGCTGGAACGTCAGACGGACCGACGTCCGCGCCATCGGGCTAGCTGGAGCCTCCGGCGACCGCGGGGACGATCGACAGGTCATCGCTGTCGCTCAGAGCCGTCTTGAGACCGGACCCGAAGCGGATGTCCTCGTCGTTGCGGTAGATGTTGATGAACTGGCGAAGCTGACCCTTGTCGTCGTACAACCGCTCGCGGAACCCTGGATATTGCCGGTTCAGCTCGTCGAGGGCCTGTGAGACGTCGCTGGCGTTCACCTCGACCACCGGGGCGCCACGGGTCAACTGCCGTAGCGCGCCGGGGACGCGGATCTTGACCGCCATGGTCTCAGCATTATAAGTACAGGCGGCGGGCTTGACCGCCGCCTGTCATCAGCCGGTCCTAAATCGTTTGGGGTTTCCCTCGCTGGCCGATGGCATAGTAGATCGCGCCGACGATCACGATCACCGCCACGGTGGCTTCGAAGATCGGGATGTTGCCGACCGCGCCAAGGCCTGGGATGTTGGGCAGCGCGCTCAGGCTCGGGTTGCTGGCCGGACGAGGCCAGAGGAAGTTGACCAACATCGCGCCGCCCCACGCCAGGGCCAGGATGTTGACGATCACGCCCCAGCCACCGAGCTTGAAGGGGGCTCCCTCCGTCGGCCAGCCCTTGATCCGGGCCAGCAGGATGGCAACGTTGCCGAGCAGGTAGGAGAGATAGATCATCCCGGTCGCCGCGATGGCGATCAGGCCGGCGCCGGCGTAGTAGAGGAAGGGGATCGCCGCCAGCACGCCGACCACGAGGCAGGCCGCCACGGGCGTGTGGAGGCTGGGACTGACTTTGTTATAGAGGCGGGCCAGCGGCAGCTTGCCATCCCGGGCCATGCCGAAGGTGAGCCGGATGGTGGCCGTCTGGATCGCCAGGCAGCAGACGTAGATGGCGGCCAGCACCACGACCAGATAGATGTTGGCGAGCCAGTTCGGAAGCACGGCGTTCAGGACGTCAGCCGGTGACGTGATCGTGGGCGGGGTCGCGCCGGCGCCGGCGACGAACTTCTTCATGTCGGGTATCGCCACGATCAGGGCAAAGAGGAAGATCGCGCCGATGATGAAGGCGCCGACCACCGACGCCAGGACCGCCTTCGGTGCCTGGACCCGGGGGTTCTTGGTTTCCTCGGCCAGCGTGCTCGCCGTGTCAAACCCATAGATGACGAACAGCGACATGAACATCGCGGCCATGAAGGCGCCCGCCTGCGCGCTGAATCCGGAGCCGAGATAGCTGGTGTCGAAGATGACCGCGCCGGATTGATGGTGGTAGAAGATCAGCAGGACGAGGGCGAAGACCACCATGCCAAGGATTTCGAACACCACGCCCGTGTTGTTGATGAGCGCCACCAGCCGCACCCCGAAGATATTGAGCAGCGTGGTGCTGGCCAGGATCACCAGCGCAATGGCGACCTGAGTCTGGGCGTTATTCGCCAGCCCGATGCCGAGGTTGTTCAGCAGCGGGATCAGGACGAGTCCCGGAATGGTGGCGACGACCGCGGTGACCGTCAGAACGCCGGCAAACAAATAGATCCAACCGGTGAACCACGAATACGTCCGGTTGGACAGATACTTCGTCCACTGGTACACGGAGCCGGCGACCGGGAAATGTGAGCTGACCTCGGCGAAGTTCAGCGCGACGAGCAACTGGCCCAGCGCGACCAGCGGCCAACTCCAGATGAAGAACGGGCCGGCGATCGCCAGCCCGATGGGCGCAAAAAGGGTAAAGATGCCGGTGCTGGGCGAGATGTACGAGAAGGCGACCGCGAAGCTCGAGTAGACACCGAGGATGCGCTTGAGTTCCTGTTTATACCCGAATCCCGCCAGGTCGCGGGCATCGGCCGCTTCCTGGGTGCCGTGATCGACAGCCGTGGTTCCGGGCGTGACAACGCCGCTTTCAGGCATAGACGTTTCCCTCCTCCTCCTGAGTCAGCCAAACGTAGCAGGCACTGCCGACTTCGTCAATGACCTAAACGCGGGGCGGAACTAGGGGAGGAACTCGGAGACGAGCGATTGGAAGTGGTACACGCCGTTCTCCCGCCGGGCGTTGAAGCGTCCCCGGTCGTAGGCCCGCGAGTGCAGCCCGCGCTGGACGTGCTGGCAGATCGCGATGTCCTCCTGCTGGATCTCGTCGGAGAAGGCGATCGTCTGCTGCATTGATTCCCACCCCGGCCCAGTGCCCGGCTGGGCAAAAAACCACTCGAATATGGTCAGCGTCTTGTCGACCCCCAGCGGGAGGATGACATTCGAGCTCATGTTGTCCTGGTAGATGTTGAACATGGTGTTCGGGAAGACCCAGTAGTAGAGGGCGCTGTCTTCCGCCCCCGGTTGACGCAGATAACGGCGATCGCGCCCGAGCTCCTCGCCTGGTTTCAGCTCCCGGATGGGAGCGTGCTGCTTCGAGTAATAGCGGAACGTCTCGACCCGGTAGGCGTCGTAATCGAGCTCCTTGAAGAGACCCGGATGGGCGATCGGGAGGTGGTAGCCCTCCAGGTAGTTGTCGACGTAGACCTTCCAGTTGCAATCGATGACGTAATCGCGCCGCTCGACCAACTTCATCTTCCCGACGTCGTAACCCGCCGCCGCCACCTCAGCCGGGATAGCGCCGAGGACGTCCCGCAGCGGGGGCGCCTCGTCGTCGAGGTTGGCGAAGACGAAGGGGCCCCACTGCTCGACACGAATGGGCATCAACCCGAAGTCGGCCTTGTCGAAGTTCTCCGTCCCGTCCATCTCACGCGCCACCTGCAGGCGGCCGTCGAGCCCGTAGGTCCAGCCGTGATACGGGCACTGGAGGCTGCGCCGGTTGCCCTTGGCCAGAACGACCTGGGCGGCCCGGTGCCGGCAGACGTTATAGAAACCGCGCAGCGTCCCATCCAGCCCGTGCGTGATCAGGATCGGCTCCTTGAGGATGGTGGCGGGTTTCAAGTCACCCACGCGAGCGAGCTCATCGGCGTGGGCGACCAGTTGCCAGGTCCGGCCGAAGAGGTGGCGCTTCTCGGCGTCGAAGATCTGGGGGTCGATGTAGGCGCTGGCCGGAAGGGTGAAGGCGCGCGCAAGGTCCTCGCCGGAGGCGGGAATTGTCTTCATTGACTAAATTCTGACGCAAACGGAGAGAGCGCCTGGGACGATCCCCAGGCGCTCTCCTTTCGCTCACGGAGCCGTGTCAGGAGACGCTTTCCTCCAGCACCGGCATATCGCTGGTCTGCCGGTTGCGGCCCATCGCCCAGAAAACCACGCCGACCGCGACGATCAGGGCCATCGTGCCGAGGACGACGACTTCGTACGTCAGCCGCGACATGCTGCCCTGCGCAGCCGTCGCATCGCCGCTGAAGCACCCATTGGCCGTGCAGATGCCAGGCCATAGCGAGAAGACGGTCGCCGCGATGATGAAGAACTCGCACAGGATGGCGCAAAGCCAGACGACGGCGGCTCCGCCAGGGATGGTGTAGCCACGCCCAGTCGAGCCGAACTTACGCCGCAGGGTGATGATCGCCGGGAACACCAGGATGTACGAGAACGTCGTGGTGGAGATCACGATTCCCAGAACGACCTTGAAGAACGACTGCAGGTTCCCGCTGGTGAAGAGGAATGTCCCGACCATGAAGATGGTGGCCAGGACCCCGGAGAGAACGTTCACCGTAACGGGGGTCCCAAAGCGCTTCGAAAAGCGGCCCAACGGTCTTGGACCGGAGCCGGCCAGCGCGCCGATCGCCATGGCGCGGTCCGCGCCCATCAGCCAGACGACGCCGCCCGCCATGAGGGAGAAGACGACCGCCAGCCCGACGATCCCGTTCAGGATGTTGGCGGCGCCGCTGCCCACGACGTTGGTGACCACCGCCTGGTAGCCGGCGACGAAACCGCCGACGTTTGTGATGTCCTTGCTCGAGAGCACGAGCAGGATGCCGGCGACCGGGATAAGGTAGGCGAGGGTGCCGACCAGCCAGGTCACGCCGATCGCCCGGGGGACGTCCCGCCGGGGATCGCCCATCTCTTCACTCGCATTCGACTGCAACTCGAAGCCGACATAGTTGAAGATCAGGACGCCCAGGACACCCACGAAGACGGCCGCGGTGGGTGCCAGGTCGCCACCATTGATGCTGCCTGCGTGATGACCGCCGGCGATCGAGCCGACGACCAGCAGGCCGAACAACGCCAGGAGTACGAGTCGGACGATGGTGCCAAGCGCCGGCACCCACTTCATGTGACGCAGGGAGAGGATGTTCATCGTGATCGCGATCCACACGAACGCGAGTCCAACGAGGATCGAGAGACCGGTATTGCCGTTGATCTTGGTCCCCCACAGCGCGTCCATGGCCGCGACGGCCGTGGCTGCCAGGGTGCCGCCCAACCAGACCGGATTCGCGATCCAGTAGACGACCGCCGTGATGCCGCCAGCCATGTGTCCGTAAGCCAGTCGGACCCACTCAAATACCGCCCCTTCGACCGGGAAGCGGGTGCCAAGCTCCGCCGTGATCAAGCCGTACGGAATCAGGAAAAAGACCGAAAGGAAGACCAGCCAGAAAAGCGTTTGCGTGCCGAAGCTTGCCGCCTGGCCGAGGGTGTCGATGCCGACGACCGCGCAGATGCTGAATAAGGCGAGGTCCCAACGAAAGAGCGACTTCTTGAGCTTGCGTTTCTCGGCGAGGACGTCGGACGCGACGGCCGCCTCGGGACGAACGACGGTTGTTGCCAAAGGTTCCCTCCTTGATGTGGGTGGCCCCCGGAGTGGAGCCTGAAGGGAATTTCAACGTGTCGCCGATGGGTTGTCAAGGACCAGTTGACCAAGAGAGGCCTCGGTATACTCCCCGACGTGCCGGCCAAATACGACGCGATCATCGTTGGCGGGGGGCACAACGGCCTGGCGACGGCGGCCTACCTGGGCCGCGCCGGCTTGAAGACCCTCGTTCTGGAGCGGCGACCGGTGCTCGGGGGCGCTGCCGTCAGCGAGCATCCGTGGCCCGGATACACCGTGTCGACGCTCTCCTACGTGCTTTCGCTGATGCCCCCGGAGGTGATCCGCGAGCTCGAGCTACACCGGCACGGCCTTACGCTCTACCCGCTGGCGGCCGACTACTACGTCCCCTTCCCCGACGGCTCGCACCTTCTCCTGACCAAGGACCCGGGACAGGCTCACGAGGAAATCGCCAAATTCTCGAACAAGGACGCCCAGGCGTGGTCGGTTTTCAGCGCCTACCTCGCGAAAATCGCGGAATTGGTCAGGCCGCTGCTCCTGATGACGCCGCCCGCCGTCGGCGCCAAATCGCCGGCAGATTTGCTGGAGCTCGCCCGGTTCGCCTGGAAGTTGAAGGGCCTCGACGTGCAGGGGACCGCGGACTTCGTCAAGGTGATGACGCTTTCGGTCGCCGAGCTCCTCGAGGAGTGGTTCGAGTCGCCCCAGGTGAAGGCGGCCCGCTGCGTTTCCGGCGCCATCGGAACCTACGGGGGCCCCTACACACCCGGCACCGCCTACGTGCTGCTGCATCACTACATCGGCGAGATCGACGGCCAGATGGCGGAGTGGGCCTTCGTCAAAGGCGGCACCGGAGCCGTCTCTGATGCGATCGCCGCCGACGCACGGGAGCACGGCGCGGAGATCCGCAGCGGCGCGAGCGTCACGCGGATCCTGGTCGAGGGTGGACGCGCCATCGGCGTGGCGCTTGGCGACGGCACGGAGCTTCGGGCTCGCGCCGTGATCTCGAACGCCCATCCAAAGATCACCTTCTGCGAGCTGGTTGAGTCCAAGGAGTTACCCACCGCCTTTATCCGGGCCATCGACCACTACAAGACGCGGTCGGGCACGGTCAAGGTGAATCTCGCGCTGGCCGAGCCGCCGCGCTTTACCGGGCTTTCCGAACGGGATTCCGCCACCGCGGCTCGCTCCTTCATCCAGCTCTGCGATTCCATGGAGTACCTGGAGCAGGCCTTCGACGACGCCAAATACGGCCGGCCGTCTGCGCATCCGTACTCCGACGGCGTCCTCCCGACCATGGTGGACGACTCGCTCGCGCCGGCCGGCAAACACATCATGAGTTGCTTCACCCAGTACGTGCCGGCCGCGTGGTCAGCCGCACCCCACCGCGAGGAGCTGGAGGCCTATGCCGACCGCATGATCGACGGCTATGCCCGCTTTGCGCCAAACCTTCCCGGTGCGATCGAACACCGGCAGGTCCTCGGTCCGCACGACATGGAGGTCGAATACGGGCTCGTGGGCGGCAACATCATGCACGGTGACCTGACCCTCGATCAGCTCTTCTCCTGGCGCCCGGTGGCGGGCTACGCCGATTACCGGACGCCAATCAAGAATCTGTACATGTGTGGATCCAGCACGCATCCGGGCGGCGGCATCAGCGGCATCAACGGCCGCAACGCCTCCCGCGAAATCCTGCGCGACCTGAAACGAGGCAAGCGCCCCCAAAACCGCTAGCAACGCCGGACCGCGCCGGGGCTGCGCGTCGCTCCCTCGCGCCGGGGCTGCGCGTCAAGTCTCTGAACTCGAAGGGCTCTGGCGCGCGAGCCCTGCGGGCTCGCTGGTACGCTTCGCTACTACAGGACTTTAGACAGGAACGAGCGCGTGCGCTCGTGCTGCGGGTTGGCCAGCACCTCACGCGGGGTGCCCGCTTCGACGATGACCCCGCCGTCCATGAAAACGAGGGTATCGCCCACCTCGCGGGCGAATCCCATCTCATGGGTCACCACGATCATCGTCATTCCGTCCTCGGCCAGGCGACGCATGGCGTCGAGGACCTCGCCGACGAGCTCCGGATCCAGCGCCGAGGTCGGCTCATCGAACAGCATCAGCTTCGGTTCCATTGCCAGCGCCCGCGCAATGGCGACGCGCTGCTGCTGGCCACCGGAAAGCTGGTTCGGATAGACGTTGACCTTCTCGGCGAGGCCGACACGATCGAGCAGGCCACGGGCTCGTTCAACAGCCACCGCGCGAGACTCCTTCTTGACACGCATTGGCGCCTCGATGACGTTCTGGAGCGCCGTCATGTGAGGGAACAGGTTGAAGCGTTGGAAGACCATCCCGATCTCCGAGCGTTTCTTGCATACGTCCGGATCGGGCAGCTCGTATAGCCGATCGCCACGCTGTCGGTAGCCGACGAGCTCGCCGTCCACCGACAGCCGGCCGGCGTCGATCTTCTCGAGATGATTGATGCAACGAAGGAAGGTGCTCTTACCGGATCCGGACGGACCGATCAGGCACATCACCTGCTTCGGATAGACCTCCAGGTCGATGCCCCGCAGGACCTCGAGGCGCCCGAAATTCTTGTGGACCGCCTCGGCCTTGACCATGGGACCGGCGCTCATCTCAGCGGTGCTCGCTACTGGGAAGAGTGGGTCCGGGCGCCACGAGTTCCGCCGGCGTCGCCAGCGGCGCGTGGCCGGTTAACAGCATTCGCCGAAACCGTTGCAGCGGCGTCAGCGGCAGCGCGCGCTGCGAGCCCCGGGCAAAATACCGCTCGAGATAAAACTGTCCGACGGTCAGGATCGACGTCATCAACAGGTACCAGATGCTGATGACGAAGATGAGCTCCACGACATCAAAGTTGGCACTGGCGATCTGCTGGCCCCTGGTGAAGAGCTCGGGCACCGTCGCAACGAAGGCCAGGGATGACGTCTTCAGCATCGAGATCGTCTCGTTGCCAGTCGGCGGAATGATCACCCGCATTGCTTGAGGGAGGACGATTCGACGCATCACGAGGGGTCGTGTCATCCCGAGTGCCTGCGCGGCTTCGGTCTGACCGTGCTCGACGGAGATGATGCCGGCACGGACGATCTCCGCCATGTAGGCGGCCTCGTTCAAACCGAGTCCGAGGAGCGCGGCCATAAACCCGGTGATCAGGGTATTGGTGCCCGGCCCCCGCCAGAAAATCGGCGTGCCGGCGATGCCCACGGTGATATGGGGTAGCACCAGGTTGAGGTTGAACCAGAAGAAGATCTGGACGAGGACCGGCGTGCCGCGAAAGAACCAGATGTAAAACCAGCTCACCCAGGAGACCACCGGGTTCGCCGATAGACGCATCACCGCCAGGATGATTCCGAGGGCGACGCCCATGATCATCGCCAGGACAGTCAGTTCCAGCGTGACAACGATTCCACCGAGAATCAGCCGCTGAAAGAGAAAGTGGCCGATGACGTTCCATTGCAGTCCGGCGTCGACCAGGATCGTGTAGACGATCTGGGCGACGATGAGCAAGACCGCCGCTGCCGAGACCCATCGCCAGGGGTGCCGAACGGGGATGGCTTTGATCGCCTCCGGCCGCGGTCCGGGCGTAGCGCCGAACTGCGGGCCGGAGGTGATCTCGCTCACAGGTTGATGTTCGCGGCTTTCAGATCCTCAGCGTTCTTGCTCAGTAGGACGGCACGCAGGTGGCGCCGATCGAGTTGTTGTTGTTGAGGGCGACGTCCGAGCTCGCGATGGCTCCGTCGGCGACATTCCATTTCTGGAGAATCGCCTTGTAGTACCCGTTGTCGATCAGGTACTTGACCGCGTCCGTGAGCGGCTTCTCCAGGGCGCTGCCCTTCACGATGGCGATGCCGTAGGGAGCCACGCTACAGGGCTGGCCACCGACCTTCAACTTCTGCCCGGTCTGCGTGACCTGGTAGTTGGCAACCGGCTGGTCGAGCCAGCCGATATCGGCCCGGCCCGAGAGCAGCGCGGAGTTCGCCTCGGTCTGGGTGGCAAAGCTGCTGACCTTGATGTCCTTGCCCGCCGGACAGTTGTTCTTGTCGCCGGCGATCGCCGTACCGCCCACCTGCTGGCCCATGTAGCCCCAGGCATCACTCTCTTCGACCGTTCCAGTCTCGACCGCAACGCTTTTCCCGCACATGTCCGCCGCCGTGTTGATCGTCGCCCCTCCCGAGGCCTTGACCAGCCACGCCTCACCTGCCTTGTAGTAGCTGATGAAGTCGATACCGCTGTCCTCGCGCTTCTGGGTGGGGGACCAGCTGGAGATACTGAACTGGTAGCGGGGCTTGTCGCCCGCGGCCTGCTCGGCCGGTGTGCTGGCTTTGAGCTGGGCGATGATGTCGTCGAAGGTGACATTGTTGAAGGTGCAGACGAGGCCCATCACCTTGCAGAGCGCGTTGCCGAAGTCGATGTCCCATCCCTGGATGGTTCCGTTGTCCGGGTTGATGAACTCGTTGGGCGCATAGGTGGCGTCGGTCGCGATCTGCAGCGGCGACTGCGACTTGACCGCGTCCGGCACCTCGCCGGCGATGCTGGCCACCTTGCTCGGACCGCCTGCGCTCGACGCCCCGGGGGCCGTCGACGTGCCGCCGCCGCAGGCCGCCAGCGAAATGGCCGCCGTGGCCAGGACCAGTGAAAACCGCTTCATGCTTCTCCTCCCCTTCCTGCTTGACACGCCGTGATCGCGGCGCTGCGAGAATTGTAGGCGATGACGAAGACCCCCAACCTCGATGCCCAGCTCGACGGCCCCCAGTATCTGGGCCCGGCAACCTTCTTGAAATCCCAGGGGCTGACCGAGGCCCACGAATTGGACGACGTCCACCCCGACATTGCCATTCTGGGCGCGCCGTGGGACGACTCGGTCACCTACCGGCCGGGCGCACGCTTCGGGCCGCGAGCGGTGCGCGTCGCCACCTACCAGCCGGCAAGCTGGCACCTCGATCTCGAGGTCGCGCCCTTCGATGTCCTGAAGGTCGTCGATTACGGCGACGCCGTCTGCTACCCCGGCCTGGCGGACCAGGCCCACGAGGCGATCCAGGCGCGGGTTCACGAGATCGCCTCCCGGAAGATCGTCCCGATCGTCATCGGCGGCGACCACTCGATCACCTACCCATCGGCCACCGCCGTCGCCGACGCCTACGGCCGCGACAAGGTTGGACTGGTGCATTTCGATGCCCACGCCGACACCGGGCGGGAAAGCTGGGGGAACCTCGCCTCCCACGCGACCCCGATGCGCCGGCTGATCGAGTCCGGCGCCATCCCCGGCCGGAACTTCGTCCAGCTCGGCCTTCGAGGCTACTGGCCGGAGCGGGAAACGTTCGAGTGGATGCGGGCCCAGAGGATGCGCTGGCACCTGATGGGCGAGTTGCTGGATCGCGGCGTCCAACCCGTCGTCGACCAGGCGATCGCGGAGGCACTCGACGGTCCCGAGTTCATCTACCTCTCGGTCGACATCGACGTCCTCGACCCGGGCTTCGCGCCCGGGACGGGCACCCCCGAGCCGGGCGGCATGCAACCGGCTGACCTGTTGCGCGCAATACGAAAAGTCGTGCTGCAGACGAACGTGGTCGCCATGGACGTTGTCGAGGTCTCCCCTCCCTACGACCACGCGGAGATCACCGCCCAGAACGCGAATCGCTGCATACTAGAGACGATCTCGGCCATCGCGGCCAAACGATCACGAGGAGGGAAACCGTGAGCACAATTGTTGAAAACATCGCGACCGGCCGGGTCACCGAGCTGACCGGCCGAGAGGAAGAGCGATTCCGGGCCAAGCGCCATCGCTCGGACGAGCTCTGGAAGGAAGCCAAGCAATTCGTACCACGGGGTGTCCCGTCGTCATTCCAGGACGCGGCGCCGCAGCCGGTCTTCGTCGATCGCGGGCAGGGCAGCCACGTCTGGGACGTCGATGGCAATGAGTACGTCGATTTTCATAATGGCTTCGGCGTCATGGCCGTGGGCCACGCCCATCCCTTGATCGTCAAGGCGATCACCGAGCGCGCCACGAAGGGCACCCATTTCGCCCAGCCCATCGCCGATGTGGCGGTTGTGGCCGCGGAGCTGGCGCGCCGCTTCAAGCAACCGCAGTGGCGCTTCACCAATAGCGGCACCGAGTCGACGCTGGAGACGATCCACCTGGCCCGCGGTTTCACCGGTCGGGAGCGCATCATCAAGATCGAGTCCTCGTATCACGGGCATCACGACGCCGTCTACGTTTCCGTGGAGCCATCCCCGGACCTGATGGGCAGCCCCGACGCGCCGAACTCCGTCCCCTATTCGGGCGGCATTCCGAAGGCCGTGATCGATCTCACCACGGTCGTCCCCTTCAACAACCTGGCGGTGCTCGAGCGGACCTTGGAACGGCATCGCGACGAGGTGGCCGCCATCATCGTCGAGCCGGTGATGATGAACATCGGGATCGTCCTGCCGGAGGACGGGTACCTTCAGGGCGTGCTCGACCTGGCGCACAAGCACGGCGCGCTTCTCATCTTCGACGAGGTGAAGACGGGTGTGACGATCGCCCCGGGCGGCGCCACCGAGCGCTTCGGCGTGACCCCGGACCTGGTCGCCCTGGCCAAGGCCATCGGCGGCGGCCTGCCATGCGGCGCCGTGGGCGGCCGCGCGGACATCATGGCCACCATCGACCAGCATCGGGTGGCGCAGCTCGGCACCTTCAACGGGAACCCGCTCACCATCGCGGCCTCCAAGGCCACGCTCCTGTCGATCCTCACCCCGAGCGCCTATGCACATTTCGACGCCCTCGCCGAGGCGCTGGACGGTGGGTTGCGCAAGGTGATCAGCGATTACCAGCTGCCATTCCACCCGATCACGCTGGCGGCCCGTGGCTGCGTGACCTACCGAAAGGAACCGGTCCGCAACTATCGCGATTACCTCACGATCGACAAGAAGTACGCCTACCTGTCCTGGCTGTACCAGTGCAATCGCGGCGTGCTGATGGCCCCCGGCGCCGAGGAGAACTGGACCCTCTCGGTCCAGCACTCGGAAGACGACGTGCTGCGCTACGTGAAGAACTTCGAGGAGCTGGCCAGGGACCTGACCGCCTAATCCCTACGTCTCCTCCCTCCCCCTTGTGGGGAGGGTTGGGGAGGGGGTCAGGCCACCGGCACGCGCACTAAGTAATCGAAGATCAGCTGCGACCAGGACTCCATGTCCAGGTAATAGGAGCGCATGGCGTCGAGCGGTAACAGGGTTCCGGCCAGCTTGTCCACTTCCCGGATCGAAATCTCGGGGCGGTCGCCCTCAACCAGGAAGATCAATCCCACGTGCACCCGTCCGACCGGCGTCGTCTGGTCGTTGATGGCCCCGATGAGCCGGTACTGGAAGTTGCCGGAATAAACGACCTCCTCCTGCCACTCCCGACGCAGCCCGGCATCGATCGGGTCGGCCGCCCCGGCCACATCCTCGGGATTGATGTGCCCGCCGACCCCGAGCGAGTACAGGTGGCGCAACCGCCGCTCGCTCGACCGGCGGAGTCGGTGAGTCAGAAAGTACCGATCCGCATGCCGGAAGACGACGTAGGGAATAATCTGGGGCTCGTCGGCATCCTCCTCAACCTCCTGGCGAGGCCGAAAACGGTAGTGCGTCCGGGCGCGCTCCAGGAGGGGGCCCATGCCAGTGTCTCGAAAACCGACCCACACCTCGCCCGCAAAAAGCGCGGACCGCGGGACCACGAGCACATCCTCACGCGCCGCCATCCCGCTGAGTGTACCGGCCCGCCGGACCGCGCAGCCGGCCGGTTCAGTCGTCCGACGGACTTGGTTCCGGGCGCGCGGTCGGGCTTGCGGTCGCGCTTGGCGTGGCCTGTGGTGACGCGGCCGCCGGTGTCGCGGCCACGGCCGGCGTCACCGTCGTGGTCGGCGTCGAGTCCTGAGATTCCAGCTCGGCAAGCGAAGACCGGACCAACTGCTTGACCTCGGCATCATCGTCCCCCAACGTGGCATTGGCCTCCTGTACCGCCATCAGCTCGCCTTCGAGCCTCCGCCGTGTATCGGCGGCGCCCCGCGGGTCAAGCGAGGTGGCGAAGCTTAAGGACACCGGCCGCATCACCAGGCGAAAGGATCGGAGGCTTTTGATCGCCAGCGTCGGCTTTCCGACCGCCGCCATCGCCTGCGCTTCACGCAGGCGCTCGGAGGCGAGGTGGACGTCGAGGGCGAGTCGATCCGGCGCGGGCGCGAGCGCCAGCTGTACCGACTCCTCGGCCTGCTTCAGCGCATAGAGCGGGTTGTCGGGGAGCGCAGCTGGCGCGGCGAACGCGCTGCCGGCGGCGGCCACCACCGCCATGGCCGCGGCGGCGAACGCGAATCCGAGCTTGCGATAGCGTGGTGCCCGAACGCCCGCGATGACGGGTCCTTTCGGCAGCGCCGCCTGAAGCTTGAGCCAGAAGGGCGCGAAGGCCACCGGCGGCGCCGGCGGCAGGCTGACAAGAAGGAGGTTCAGCCGGCGGAGCGCACGGACCTCCGTGGCGC
>DATCOB010000033.1:0-28501 GCA_036564925.1 Candidatus Dormiibacterota bacterium
GTCGCAGACCGTCCCGGGTACGGCCACGGGGCAAAAGCAGATCGCGGCCGCGCCCTCGACCGGTAGTGCGACGTTTTCCGAAAACTGCTTCCTCTTCTGCGCAAATGGTTCCATCGCGATTCCGAAGGGAACGGATGTCTACACGACCGACGGCAAGCACTACACGACCACGAAGGCGGTCAGCGTCCCGTCACCGCGTGGATCAGCATCGGCGCCCATATCTGCCGCCCAGCCGGGGCCCGACGGTAATACCGACGCGCACACGATTACGCAGATCAAGAACAACCAGGACGATTTCCTGAGCGTTGATAATCCGCAGCCGACGACAGGCGGGGCGGACGCGCGGACGGCGACCGTCATCCAGCAGACCGACATCGACAGCATCGTCGCCGCCTACGCCAAAGACGAAGTCCCGAAGGTCACGGACGAGCTCAGCAGTAAGGCGCCGGGGATGCATCTGGCTCCCGTCGGCACCGGTGTCCAACCCAGCGTGGCGGCTGATCATAAGGTCGGCGATGAAGTCGGCTCGTTCAACGTGACCGTCACGGTGGCGGGGGATGCCGTGGCCTTCGACGACAAGAAGGTCAAGGCTATGCTGCGCGACGCCCTCCAGCGCAAGGTGCCGTCGGGGTCGCAGCTCACCGACAATCCGAAGACCACCTACGACCCCACCGGCGCGACGGCGGACGGCAATATCACGATCAACGGCCATGCCGCCGGCTCCTACACACCGGTCTTTCTGGAGACGGCGATCCGCGCGCATCTGAAGGGCAAGACCCCCTCGAACGCGCGGGCGTTCCTGCAATCCCTTCCCAACGTGGTCGACGCCCGGATCACGGAGTCCCCGTTCGGGCTGCCGTGGTTGCCGCTCTTCACGTCGCGAATCTCACTTCGGGTGCAGGAGGTTACGGGCGGCCCGAGCCCGTGAGGGTCCTCGCGATCGACCCAGGAACGGTTCGCCTGGGCCTCGCGTTGAGCGATCCGTCGGGGACCGTGGCGCTCCCGCTGAGCGTGCTGCGGCGCCGGTCCGGGCCGGAGGACCTGAAAGAGCTGAACAAGATCATGGCCGAGCACGACGTGGAGCTGGTGCTGGTCGGGTTGCCCCGGATGATGGATGGGCGGATCGACAGCGCCGCCAGGGACGCCCAGGCGTTCGGCGCCGACGTGGGCCGGGCCACCGGCCGGCCGGTGGAATACTGGGACGAACGGCTGACCACGGTGGCCGCCGAACGTTACCTCATTGCCCAGGGAAAGCGCCGAGCCCGGCGCCGGGACGACGTCGACCGAATGGCGGCCACGTTATTGTTGCAGGGGTACCTCGACTACCGGGGTAGCCGGGGAACAGGAGGCTGAGATGCCAGAAATGCCGGACGCTGACGGTGAGATCCAGACGATCGAACTCGTCAACGAGAAGACTGGAGAGGAAGAAACTTACGTCGTCCACGATGTGGTGGAGATCGAGGGTGAGACCTATTACGTCCTGCAGGCAGAGGCGGACGCTGATCGTGTGCTGATCCTCCGCCGCGAGGGCGAATCGCTGGTGACGCTCGATGAGGACGAGCACGATCGAGTCGTCGAGCAACTCGAGGACATCGAGGCCGACGAGGAAGCTGACGCGAATGGTGAGGTCGATCATTGATTCCGGGGGACGAGCGCAGCTGATCGTCACGGCGTCGTATTGAGCGCCCGCTCGGAGCGGCAAGCCAAGCGCGGGCGCGGATGCCTCCCCTGGGTGGTGGTCATCCTGTTCTTGCTGCCCGCGCTGATCGGCATCCCGGGCGTGCTGGCCTACAACTGGGTGGAACACCAGCTTCACACGCCCCAGAACCCGGGTGGCGGAAAGGTCCGATTCGTGGTAACACCCGGGGCGAGCTTTCACGAGGTGGCGGATACGCTACACCGCGCCGGGCTCATCGATTCCGTGACCGTCTTCGATCTCTATGCGCGGTACCGCCACCTCGATCGCAACGTCCAGGCGGGCGCCTATGAACTCAGCCGAAACTTCGACATGGTCCAGATCTTGAAGGCCTTGCAGACGGCGATCCCGGAGGAGATCTACGTAACGATCCCGGAGGGATACACCATCGCCAAGACCGCCACCGCGCTCGACAAAGGCGGTGTGATCAAAGGCAGCGACTACGTCGCGATTGCCAACAACGGACCGTTCGACTACGACTTTCTCAAGGGCCGCAGCGATGGATCGTCCCTCGAAGGCTTTCTCTTCCCGGACACCTACCTCATTCCGCGCAACGGGACCGCCAGGCAACTGGTCGCGCTGCAGCTGGATGCCTTCAACCGAAAGTGGACCGATGAGCGAAAGGCCGAGGCCGTCCAGCGCAAACTGAACGCGGCTCAAATCGTGATCATCGCCTCCCTGATCGAGCGCGAAGCAAGGTTCGACCAGGACCGGCCGCTCGTGGCGAGCGTCATCTACAACCGCCTGGCGCAGGGATGGCCGCTGCAGATCGATGCCACCGTGCTCTACGCCAAGGGCGTCTGGCAGGCGACGGTGACGACGGACGATCGCAAGGTTGTTTCCCCGTACAACACCTACCTCCACACCGGCCTGCCGCCCGGACCGATTGCCAACCCGGGCATCAAGGCCATCGACGCCGCGCTCCAACCGGCCCAGACCGGCTACTTCTTCTACCTGTCGGATCCGCAGGGTCACAATCACTACGCCAAAACGAATGACGAATTCAACCAACTCCTCAAGCAATACGGCCTCCAGTAAGGGGAGCTCACGACTCCTGCTCATACGGGGATCCGGGCCCGATCCACTACCCGAAACCCTCTACCGGGCTGGATTCGCGGCCGCGGGCATCGACACCGCCTGTGAGAGCCGGGAACTGGACATTGGTCAGCTCGGGGCCGAGATCGCCCGCATTCGGACGGACCCCACCGTGATGGGCGTTGCCGTCATGATGCCCCTCACCATCGCGGTGAGCCGACTGCTGGACGGCCTCGGCCCTGAAGCCCAGGCGGTCAAGGCCGTCAACACCGTGAGCAACCGGGGTGGGGCATTGATCGGGTGGAACACCGACCGGGCCGCGTTCTTACTCGCCCTCGACGATGCCGGGTACCAGCCAAAAGGCAAAGCGGCGCTCGTGCTCGGTGCCGGCGGGGCAGCCCGCGCGGTGGCCGACGGGCTTCGGACGGTGGCGTCCACAATCTGGGTGGCGAGCCGTGAGTTGGACGACGCACGGGCGCTCTGCCACGACCTCGACATCCGCAGTGGCGGCCCCGCCCCGTTAGGATCGCTCGCCATGGTGGTCCGGAAGGTCGATCTGATCGTCAACGCCACGCCCGTCGGTACGGACGGCGTCGCGCGTCCATTCCCCATCGAATGGATCGCGCCGACGCAGTTCGTCTTCGACCTTGTCTACCACCCGCCCCTGACGCCACTGGTCCGGGGTGCTCGGGAGCGTGGCGCTCGGGCCGTCAATGGGCTCCGGATGCTGCTGAACCAGGGCCTCGCCGCCTTCGAGATCTGGACCGGGCAGCCCGCGCCCGAGCCGGCTATGCGTGCCGCCCTCGAGCGCGCCGTAGTTGGTCGGGTCGTGCCGTGAACGTCATCCTGCTACCCATCGGATGGGCGGCGCTCGGCGCCGCCGTGGGCGTCGGCTTGAATTACCTGTCCCGCTGGCTCGCTCGAATCGAAGAGATCGAGTTCCAGCAGAACCTCTTCGAAACCCTGCTGATGCCGTCCCTTACTGCGATGCTGTTTTTGGTCTTTGCGCTGAAACTCGGCTGGCAGCCGTTGCTTCTGATCAATTCGGCCTACATTGCGATCCTGGTCCAGGTCCTGGCCTTCGACCTCAAGACCCGATACATCCTCGATTTTGTGATGTTCCCCAGCTGGGCGATCGCGTTTGCCCTCGCCTTTGTCACCCCCTGGACGCCCTACCTGACCTGGCCCTGGCCGGATTGGCGTACCGCGCCCGTCGCGGCGCTGCTGGGCGGCGCCGCATTCCTAATCCTCTACCTGGGCGGCCAGCTGGTGTTCGGGGCGGAGGCCTTCGGTTTCGGCGACGTGAAGCTGGCCGTTTTCATCGGCATGGCAACCGGCCTTTCGAACCTCCGCGTCGCCCACGCCCTTATCGATGGTGTGTTTCTTGGCGGGTTTGTGGCGATAATTCTGCTCATCACCAGAATTCGATCGATGAAGCAGGCGGTCCCCTATGGACCCTTTTTGGTCCTGGGCACCATCCTCGTCCTGTTCACCCAGCCGCCATGAACGCCCGCGACCTGCTGCCCGGCGAACGTGTCCTGGCCAGCTCCTCCCGTCACTGGGTGGTCCTGCTCCGGCCCTTCGCGACGACCATCCTGGTGATCATCGTGGCGCTGGTCGTCCTGGCGTTCGTGCAGCTCAATTCGGAGCTTCACCTCTTCCTGTCGCTCGGGGGGCTGCTGATCGGGCTGGCGGTCCTCAACCTCTATTACTGGGGTTGGCGCTCACACGAATATGTCCTGACGGACCAGCGCGTGATCTTGAACGAGGGCATGCTCACCAAGTTCTCGCGTTCGATCGCGGTCGACCGGATCCAGGATCTGACGACCTACCAGGGACTCTGGGGCCGGGCCTGGGGATTTGGGGACATCGAGCTGGAATCGGCGGGCCGGGAGGGGGGCGAGTGGCTGCATACGGTGCCTCGTCCCCAGCAGCTACGCAACGCGATTTTTGCCCAGATGCAGGCTCGCCGCCAGGTCACCTGACTCTGCGCTGGCCGGGAACCAGTAAAATCCGTTGCCGGACATGGTGAATCCAAGCGACTTCCGCAATGGGATGACGATCGAATGGGAGGGAGGGCTCTGGATCGTCATCGAATTCCAGCAGGGCCAGAATGCCCGCGGCGATACGTTTTTCCGCACCAAGCTTCGAAATGTGCGAACCGGCGCGATCATCGACCAGAAATTCCGTGACAAGGACCGCTTCGCCAGGGCCCGGATCGAGAAAGTTTCCATGCAGTACCTTTACAGCGATGGTGATCGCCATTTCTTCATGGATATGGCTAGCTACGATCAGCTCCCCATCAGCGATGATCAGCTTGGCGACACGTTGAAATATATGAAGGAGAACACCGCCGTCTCGGTCCTGATGTACGAGGGCAACCCCCTCGGGGTTGAACTGCCGACGACGGTTGATCTCAAGGTCACGCAGACCCCGCCGGGTTTCAAGGGCGATACGGCATCCGGTGGCGGCAAGCCGGCCATCGTGGAGACGGGCCTGACGCTGAACGTGCCGTTCTTTGTCAACGAGGGTGACATCGTCCGGGTCGACACCCGGACCGGCGCCTACGTGGAGCGCGTCTAGATGCCTGCGGACCGGCCGCTCGGTTCGGTCAAGGTCGCGAACGAGGTGATCGCCCACATTGCCTCCCTGACGGCCACCCAGGTGCAGGGAATCGTCGGCATGTATCCGGCAAAGGCCCGAGACGGTCATCGCCTGCTGCCCGTCAGCAGCTCCTACAAGGGGGTTCGGGTCGATATGGGCGAAGATGCGCTGCAACTGGAGCTCTTCCTGGTGGTCGACCATGCGGCCCACGTCCCCACGGTCGCGGCCGAGGTCCAGCGCCAGGTCGTCACCGCGATCGACAAGATGCTCGGTCTCGAGGTCCGGCAGGTCAACGTCTTCGTGGGGGACGTGCGGTTTCCGGGAGACGCGTAGTCGCGTAGTCTTCTGAGGATGGGACGGCGCCACCTGGCCAGGGAACTCGCCCTCAAGGTGCTGTTCGAGCTCGAAACCGATGGCAGCGACCTCGACCGCTCGCTGCAATATCACGTGGCTGAGTCGCGGGCCGACCCCGATGTCGCGGCTTTTGCGCGCACCCTGGCGAGTGGCGTGATCGAGCACAAGGCTGAGATCGATGCGCGACTGATCGAAGCCTCGAGAAACTGGGGACTGGATCAGATGGCGAAGGTCGACCGCACCCTACTTCGGATTGCCGCGTTCGAGATCGAGTTCCTGCCAAGCGTTCCCCTGAAGGCCGCCATCAACGAATCGATCGAGCTCGCCAAGACCTTTGGTGGACCTGATTCGGGAAAGTTTGTCAACGGCATTCTCGGCCGGATTGCCGCTGAGACCCCAACCCAACGAGGAGCCGCGGGTGAGGCGGCCGCAAGGGACGCGCCGCCGTGAGCCCTCTGAACGTGAGCGAGATGGACTATGAAACGGCGGTCGCTGAACTCGAGCGCACCGTGCAGCAGCTGGGAAAGGATCAGGACGACCTGGCTGAATCGGTGCGCATCTACGAACGAGGACTGGCCCTCGCCAAGCGGTGCAGCCGCTTGCTCGATGACGCGGAACGCCGACTGCTGGATGGAGCGGCCCCACCGCAGCGAGTCCCAGCGCCGTGACCTTGTTCAACAATCCGTACTTCGTTGTGCCTCTCATCGCCTGGGCAATCGCGCAGGCGAGTAAGGTGATCTGGGACTCGGTCGTGATGCACCGGTTTAGCGTTCGGCGATTGGCGACGGCGGGGGGTATGCCAAGTTCGCACAGCGCGCTGGTCGTTTCGCTTACGACGATCATCGGTCGGCTGCAGGGGGTCCATACGGCACTCTTTGCCATCGCGCTCATCTTCTCGGCGGTCGTCATGTACGACGCGACCGGCGTACGCCGCGCCGCCGGCCAGCAAGCCATGATCCTGAACCGCCTGATCGACGATCTCTTCATCGCGCACCAGGGCATCCACCAGGAGCGTCTCCGCGAGCTGCTCGGGCACACCCCCATCGAGGTCATCGCGGGAGCGGTCCTCGGTGTCGTCATCGGGCTTGGGTTGGGCCGCTGATGGTCCAGGCCCGCATGCGCCTCGACCAGGTGCTTGTCGCGCAGGGGCTGGTGACATCGCGTGAAAGGGCCCAGGCGATGGTTCGCGCGGGACTCGTCAGCATCGACGGCCAGGCGGTTGACCAGCCCGACCGGCTCGTCGACCCCGCCGTGGCGCTCGCGCTGCGCGGCTCGAACGGCTACGTCAGCCGCGGCGGCGAGAAGCTGGCGGGCGCCCTGAACGACTTTGGCCTGGACGTCACGGGCCGCTCCTGCGTGGATGTCGGCGCGTCCACCGGTGGCTTCACGGACGTCCTGCTCCGGCGCGGAGCTGCCTCGGTGATCGCCATCGATGTCGGATATGGACAATTGGCCTGGTCGTTACGTCAGGATCCGCGCGTCATCGTTCTGGAACGGGTCAACATCCGGTACCTGGATCGCTTGCCCATTCCCGCCGATCTCGCCGTCATCGACGTGTCGTTCATCTCGCTCCGCCTCGTCCTGCCGCGGGTACGGACGCTCGTGAATGTCCCCGGCGACGTCCTCGCCCTCGTCAAGCCACAATTCGAGGTTGGCAAAGGGGCGGTAGGGAAGGGTGGAGTGGTGCGCGACGCCGGCCAGCACCGTGCCGTGTTGGACGAGCTGCGCCGTTTTGCCGGCGACGCCGGCTATGCTGTGCTCAACGAGACGGCCTCGCCGATCCTCGGTGCCAAGGGGAATCGGGAGTTCTTCCTGCACCTTCGCGTCAAGGGACCCGATGACTGAGGCGGTCGGCATCGTCTGTCACCCGCGCATCGATATCGCCCAGACGGCGGTGGTGGATGCCCAGGCCCGCCTCGAACAGCATGGCTACCAGGTGTGGACCTATTGCGCTTCGGCGCAAGAGCGGCCGGGCGCCCTGACCGCCAACCTGCAAGGCACCCAACTGATCGTGAGCATCGGCGGGGACGGGACGCTGCTGTGGACTGCGGAGCAGGCGGCGACGGCCGGGATCCCGGTCCTCGGAATCAACGCCGGGCGGCTCGGATTTCTGACCGAAGTGCGACTGGCCGACGCCGGGCCTGCGCTCGATCGCTGGGCGGCCGGTGACTTCACCCTCCAGCGGCGGGCCATGCTGGAGGCGCGGATCGAACAGCGCATCTTCGTCGCGCTCAACGATATCGTCGTACACAAGGGCATCGAGTTCAACCTCATCCGCATCGAGGTGGGCATCGATGGGGAACCGGCCGGTCGTTTCGATGCCGATGGCGCGATCTTCTCCACGGCCACCGGGTCGACCGGCTACGCGCTCTCACTCGGCGGCCCGATCCTGCACCCGGACGTCCGGGCCATCACCTATCTTCCGCTAAATCCGCACAGTCTGTTCAACCGGGCGATCGTGTTGCCGGAGGGTTCGCGGATCAGTGTGCGCCTGCCCGACGCCTCCGGATTGCTGACCTGCGACGGCCAACGGCAGGCCACGCTCGGGCCCGGCTCCGAGGTCCAGATCGCCTCGCCGGCGGGCGTCGACCTGGTCCGGTTCCAGGGCGGCCAGAATTTCTTCGACCTGCTGCGGCAGAAGATTCGGTGGGGCTTGCCGCTGACGGACCCGCCGTCATGATCCTCGAGTTGACGATCCGCAACCTCGCGCTCATCGACGAACTCCGGGTGCCCTTCCGAGATGGCCTCAACCTGCTGACGGGCGAGACGGGATCCGGGAAGTCGATCATCATCGATGGCATGAACCTGGTCCTGGGCGAGCGGGCGAGTACCGACGCCATTCGAGAGGGCACGGCACAGGCTTTCGTCGAGGCCGCCTTCGATCTCAGCGACCGCCCCGCCCTTCTCAGCGCGCTGCAGGCCGAGGGGACCCATTGTCCCGAGGGGATGCTCGTCCTGACCCGCGAAGTGAACCGCAATGGTCGTAGCCTTTGCCGGGTCAATGGCCGGCTCGCGACCGTAGCCCAGCTCAAGGGAATCTCCGATCGCCTGGTCGAAATGCACGGCCAGCACGAGCACCAATCGATCCTGATGCCCGCGCGGCAACTGGACGTGCTCGATGCCTTTGGGGGCGCTGGCGCGCACGCCTTGCGCGACCAGGTTGGTGCTGCCCATGAATGGTGGGCACGGTCGAGGGCGGTCTTGCGAGAGACCGAGGAGGCCGTGCAGGCGGATCAGCGGGAGCTCGACTTCTGGAGGTTCCAGCTCGACGAGATCGACGCGATCAAGCCCGACGTCGCCGAAGAAGAGTCGTTGATGACGGAACGGCGGCGTGTCCAACATGCGGCCCGACTTGCAGGGGCCGTCGACGCGGTGCACGCCCTGGACGCCGATGAGGCATCGGCGGTTCACGCGGTGTCGCTGGCCGCGGATCGTTTTCGGGGATTGGATGGGATCGATCCGGAACTCGACCAGATGGTGGCGGCCCTGGATGCGCTGCTCCTCCAGCTACGCGAGATCAGCGCGGCGGCGCGCACCTATGGCGACCGCTTGCAGTTCGAGCCGGCCCGAGTCGAGGCCATCGAAGTCCGGCTCCACCAGCTCGACCGGCTCAAGTCGAAGTACGGGGGCTCGATCGCGACTGTGCTGGAGGGGGCGGAGCGACTCCGCCAGCGGCTCGACACGGTGGCGCACCGCGAGGACCGCATCGGCGCGCTTCGCGCCGAGCAGGAGCAGGCGGGGAAGGAGCTGGCCCGGGTGGCCGGCGAGCTCAGCCGTCAGCGGGGCGCGACCGCAGCCCGGCTCGAGCGCATCGTCGAGCGCGAGCTCGCCACGCTCAATATGCCCCGCGTGCGTTTCCGAGTCGGGGTCACCCAGCAGACGGAGGCCGATGGTCCATCGATCGGTGGGCGCTCGCTGCGCTGCGCCTCAAGCGGTGTCGACCAGGTGACGTTCCTGCTGGCCGCCAATCCCGGGGAACCCCTCCTCCCGCTGGACCGCGCCGCGTCGGGCGGTGAGCTGTCTCGGGTCATGCTGGCGCTGAAAGCCATCCTGGCCGATGCCGACGACACCCCGACCTTGATCCTCGACGAGATCGATATCGGCATCGGCGGAGAGACCGCGAACCGGCTTGCCGAGAAAATGCACGAACTCAGCCGCGTCAAGCAGGTGATCTGCGTGACCCACCTGGCCGCGATCGCCGCCCGCGCCGATCATCACCTCTCGGTCGCCAAGTCGCTACAGGATCGACGTCACGTCACGAACATCCGGGTGCTGGATCCGGCCGAGCGGGTGGATGAGGTCGCGCGCCTGATCGCCGGTGAGCGGCTGACCCCCGCCGCCCGCGCCAGCGCGCGGGAGTTGCTGGCCCGGCGATGATCCTCCCTGCCATCCATCGGCTTAGCCAGTTCTGGCGCCACGCCGCCGCCCGCGTTTCGGCCGACGACGTTCGGATGGTGCGCGAGATCCTTGGAACGGACCTATCCCTCTTGTTCCTTCAACTTCCAGTCAACGATCAGCGCCATGGGCTCGACGTGCTCGCCACGGTCACACGCGACGAGGACGCCGCCCCGCGGGTCCTCCAACAAGCCGCGCTCCTCCACGATATGGGGAAGGCGGGGGCGCATTTCTCCGTCATCGAGCGCAGCCTCACTGTGTTCCTATCCGCGGTGTCTCCGGGCCTGCTCCGGGCGCTCCTTTCAGGCCGTCCCGCCTTCGCACGCCGGTACGCGGCCTACAAGGACCACGCCCGAATTGGCGCCGAAACCCTCCGGCGGGCTGGCGCGGCGGAGCTGGCGGCGTTGGTTGCCGAGCACCACGCTGCCCAGCCGAGCGTTGAGCTGACCCGCCGTTTGCAGCGGGCGGACGGCCTCAACTGATGGATCGCGTGGTGTCCGAGCTCGAGCGCGATCCGGTCTACCTCGTTCGAAGCCCGGCGTTCGAGGGGCCGATCGAACTTCTGCTGACGCTGGCGCAGCGGTCGGAGGTCGACCTCAAAGCCATCGAGCTGGCCAGCCTCACCGATGACTACCTGCGGGAGGTGGACCGCCGCCGCCCACCGCTCGACAATCTCGCCGCCTTCCTCGTGATCGGCGCTCGGCTGGTCCAGTTGAAGGCGGCCGCCCTGATGCCGCAGGCCCAGCCCTCTGCGGAGGAGGACCTCGAGGCCTGGGAAGAGGCGATCAAAGGCCGGCTCGACGAGTACAAACGCTTCAAGGAGCTGGCCGAGTCATTGATGCACCGCCACGCCACCGGTCGCTTCACCTTCGCCGGCTTGCTGGAACCCGAGGTGATCCCACAGGCGCGCCTTCAGGTCAGCCTGGATGCCCTGGCGACCGCGTTCCAGCACGTCCTCGATCGCCTGCCGCCGCCGGGACCGCTGACGTTCGAGATGGAGCATGTCTCGCTCGGCGAAAAGCTCGAGGACCTGCGCGGCATGCTCGGCCAACATCCGGAGATGAACTTCAGCGCCGTCTTCAGCCGCTGCCGGACCCGCCTGGAGGCGGTCGTCACGTTCCTCGCCCTGCTGGAGCTGATTAGAATCGGGGAAGTCAGCGTCGCCCAGTCGTCCGCGTTCACCGAGATCCAGGTCCGTGCACAGGGGAGGAAAGCCGACGGATGAGCCCGATGACTGAAGGCATGACGGCAATCGGCGAAACGATCGACCTGGCCTGCGCCCTCGAGGCGGTGCTGTTCACTCTTAACCGACCGGTCACGCTGCTGGAATTACAGGACATCCTCCAGTCGCCCCTGCCCGCGGTCGAGACCGCGGCGGCGACCTTGCGAGAGGGTCTGCACGGGCGCGGACTCTTGCTCCAGCGACATCAGGATCAGCTGCAACTCGTGACGGACCCCGCCCAGGCGGACGTCGTCCGGCGAGTGCTCAGGCCGGAGTATCCATCCCGTCTATCACCCGCGGCCTACGAAACCCTGGCGATCATTGCCTACCGGCAGCCGCTTACGCGGGCGCGAATCGAAGAGATCCGGGGGGTCAACTGCGAGGCGGTGCTTGAGAGCCTCGAGGAGAAGGGGCTGATCGCGGAGACGGGCCGCCTGGACACACCCGGGACTCCCCGCCTCTTCGGGACCACGATGAAGTTCCTGCAGATCCTCGGTGTCAGCAGCCTGGACGAGCTGCCTCCCTTACCCCAATCCGGCTCAACCAGTTCCTAGCGCGCGCCGGCATCGCCGCGCGGCGCAAAGCGGATCAGCTGATCGCGTCCGGCCAGGTCGCGGTCAATGGCCTCCCGGCCCAACCCGGCCAGCAGGTCGAGCCCGCCCTCGACCAGGTGACGGTCGGAGGGGCGCTCGTGCGGCCGGTCGCGAAATGGACCTACTTGATGCTGAACAAGCCGGCCGGCGTCCTGACCAGCGTCGGCGATGACCGTGGCCGGGAGACCGTCATCGATCGGGTCCCCGCCGGCATGGGCCGCCTCTTCCCGGTCGGGCGGCTGGACCTGGACAGCCGGGGCTTGATTCTCCTGACCGACGATGGCGAGTTGGCGGCCCGCCTCATGCACCCGCGCTACCATGTCGAAAAGGAGTACCGGGTCCTCGTCGCCGGCCACCCGGACGCCGCGGCGCTGTCCCGGTTGCGGGAAGGGATGATCGTGAAGGGGGAGCATTTTTCGCCGGCCCGCGTCGGGCAACTCGAGGCTGGGCCGCATGAGTCACGGCTCGCCATGGTGCTCACGGAGGGCCGAAAGCGCGAGATTCGACGGCTCTGGCAAGCCCTGGGCCATCGGGTGCTCGACCTGCAGCGCGTCCGCATCGATGGGCTCCAGCTTGGTGACCTGGATGAGGGCCGCACCAGGCCACTAAAGCCCGAAGAAGTCGATGGGCTCCGCGCCGCCGCAGGCCTTTTGTGATCATCGCGATCGACGGCCCAGCCGGTTCGGGCAAGACGACCATTGGCCGGATGGTCGCCCGGGCACTGGGCTTCGCCCTGGTGGACACCGGGCTCTTTTACCGGGCGGTCACCGTCGAGGCTCGCCGACGCCAGATCGGCACCGGCGACGTCCCGGCCCTGACGGCGATGGTCGGCCAGCTGCGCATCGACGTCAGCACGGCCCCACACCCCCCGGCCGGCCAGCCTCAGGTCACGGTCGATGGTCGTGACATCACGAAGGAGGTCGCCGATCCGGCGATTGCCACGGATCTGGCGCAGATCGCACAACTTCCGGACGTGCGCCGGCTCCTCGTTGAGCCGCAGCGCCGCACAGGCCGGGCGCCGGCGGTCGTGCTCGGCCGTGACATCGGCACCGTGATCTTTCCCGGAGCGGAGATCAAGTTCTTCTTCACCGCCCCCACCGCGGAGCGAGTTGCCCGGCGAAAGCGGGAACTTGACAGAGTTCGCGGAAGCGCGACGCCGGAAGCGGTGCTGCAGCAGGAGATCGAGGCCCGCGACCGTGCGGATGAAGGTCGCGAAACGGCACCGCTGCGGGCGGCATCCGATGCTATAATCGTCGCCACTGAAGGCAAGTCGGTTCGCCAGGTCTTCGACGAGGTGATGAGCCGACTGCCAAAGCATTGATCGCTTTGAGCTATTCCCTCCTCACGCGTCTTGCACGGCTCCTCACTCGTGCGCTGCTCGGCTCGAAGTTTCATCTTCGAGGCACGGAGAACGTGCCCATGAAGGGGCCCCTCCTGATGGTCTCCAATCACGTGGGGGCCGTCGATCCCGCCATCATCGGAGGGTGGACACCGCGCCCCGTGTGGTTCATGGCCAAAGCCGAGCTCTTCCAGGGGAAGTTCGCCTGGCTGATGCGGGCCTACCACGCCTTCCCGGTCACTCGGCACTCACCCGATCGAGCCGCACTCCGGCGCGCGTTCGACCTGCTCAAGCAGGGCAACGTGGTGGTGCTCTTCCCGGAGGGCCACCGGTCGGACGACGCGCGGTTGCTTCGCGCCGAACCGGGAGCCGGGTTCATCGCACGCCGATCTGGCGCCCCATTGGTGCCGATCGCGATCATGGGAACGCAACAGGTGCTCGGCCGGCACCAGGTCCTCCTGCGAGCGGCTCCGGTCGACATGACGTTCGGGGAGCCATTCGCGCTTCCCGAGCGGAACCCCGATGGGAGCGCCATGGACCATCAGCAAACGGCCGACTACCTGATGACGAAGGTTGCCCAACTCCTACCGTTGGAATATCAGGGCGCCTACGCAGCGGCCCCATCTTTACCACGCAGCGCGAACGCATCATGAAAAAGATCTACGTCCTGGATACGAACGTCCTGCTGCACGATCCCAACGCGATCTTCTCCTTCGATGACAACGAAATCGTGATCCCCTTGATCGTCATCGAGGAGGTGGACGGCCAGAAGCGCCGGCAGGACGAGGTCGGCCGCCACGCCCGGCTGGTCGCGCATCACCTCGACGAGCTTCGGCTGAAAGGGAAGCTGTCGGAGGGTGTGGCGCTCCGGCATGGCGGCACCCTCCGGATCGAGCTGAAGCGGGAGAACACGCACCACCTTCCTGAGGACCTGGACCCACGCAAGCCGGACAACCAGGTGATCGCGCTGACGCTGCAGCTCCGCGCGGACAACACTGACACCCCCGTGATTTTGGTCAGCAAGGATATCAACGTGCGGGTCAAGGCCGACGCCCTGAACCTCCAGGCGCAGGACTATGAGACGGACAAGATGGTGCTCAAGGAAGAGGACCTCTACGACGGCATGGCCACCCTGGAGGTTGCCGCCGAAGATATCGAGACATTCACCAAGACCAATACGTTCCAGCCGTCCAACGGGCGGCTCTACTGCAATCAGTTCGTCCACTTCAAATCGCTGAACGGCAGCAAGTCCAGCGCGCTTGGCCGTTTCGATGCCGAGTCCCAGCAGGTCGTCGGACTGGCACCCATGAAGAAAGAGATCTGGGGAATTCAGCCCAAGAACCTCGGTCAGCGGTTCGCCTTCGACATCCTGCTCGATGACCGTGTCCCCTTCGTCACGATGACGGGCCAGGCCGGCACCGGCAAGACGCTGCTCGCCCTGGCCGCCGGGTTGAGCAAGGTGCTCGACCAGCATCGTTTCCGCCGCCTGCTCGTGACGCGGCCCGTCATTCCGATGGGGAAGGACGTCGGGTACCTGCCGGGCGACAAGGACGAGAAGCTGCGCCCCTGGATGCAGCCGATCTACGACAACCTCGAGTACCTGATGGGCTGTATCTACAAAGAGCAAATGGCCGCCGACATGATCCGGCACATCCAGGATAAGGGCATCTTCGAGGCCGAGGCACTCACCTATATCCGCGGCCGGAGCATCCCCCAGCAATTCATCATCGTCGACGAGGCCCAGAACCTGACCCCACATGAGGTCAAGACCATCGTCTCCCGGGCCGGCCAGGGCACCAAGATCGTGCTCACGGGTGACCCGAACCAGATCGACCACCCCTACCTCGATTTCCGGAGCAACGGGCTCTGCTACGCCATCGAAAAATTCAAAGACAACCCGCTCGCTGGGCATGTCACCCTCAACAAGGGCCAGCGGTCGGAGTTGGCGGAGTTAGCCGCGAAGCTCCTGTAAGTTACCTTAAGGCCGTTGGATAGAACGCTGGTCGCGCTCGATCTCGAGACCACGGGGCTGAGCCCGCGGTTGGATCGCATCATCGAGGTGGGCGCGGTTCGCTTCCGCGGCGAGAAGGTTCTGGCCACCTATCAATCCTTCGTCCGGCCCGAGGTCCCGATCCCGGCTGCCGTCCAGGAGCTGACCGGGATCCGGGATGCCGACGTGGCGGCCGCACCCCATCCCGAACAGGTTCTCACCGAGCTCGTCAACTTTGTGTCCGACAGCCCGGTCGTGGCGCACAGCGGCCACTTCGACCTCTCCTACCTGGGCAACGGTGAGGACGGCGAGTCCCCGTATCAGCTGTTCGACACCCTCGACCTTGCCCGCATCGTGCTCCCGAGAGCGCCGAGTCATAGCCTGCCGCATCTGTCGCGGAGCCTCGGGCTGCACCACAAGCAGCCGCACCGCGCCCTATCCGATGCGGACGCGGCTCGGCAGCTCTTCAACTACCTCTGGCACTTCGTGCGTGGCTTTCCGCGTGAGCTTCTCGACGGCATGCTCGACGTGACCCGTGACTGGCCGCATCCCCTTCACGACTTCGTGGTCGCCGCCGTTTCGGCGGGGCCAAGCGGCGAACAGACGCTCAACCGGGCGGCACCGGTCGCCGCCCCCGACGCGCGGGGCGCCCGCCCGTCAACGGACCCGGATCAGATCCGCGCGCTCCTGGGACCGGATGGACCGATGGCCGGGCAGCTGCCCGATTACGAGTTGCGGGAGTCGCAACTGCAGATGACACTCGCCGTGGCGCAACTCTTTTCGCGCGGCGGTCGGCTGTTGGTCGAGGCCGGTCCCGGTACCGGCAAGTCGCTCGCCTACCTGGTCCCGGCCGTTCACCACGCCGTGGCCAGCAAACAACGCGTGGTGATCGCCACCAACACGATCACGCTGCAGGAGCAGCTCTTCTCAAAGGACATCCCGTTCCTGAGGAGCTGGCTACCCTTCGACTTCACCGCCTCGTTGCTCAAGGGCCGGAGCAATTACGTCAGCCTGCGGCGGTGGAACCGTTACCTCAACACCCCGAGCCGCCGTGCCGACGGGAGTTGGTTCGCCGACGAGGTCAGGTTCAAGCTTCGGATGCTGGTCTGGCTAGCCCAGACCGACCATGGCGATCGCTCCGAGATCAGGCTCAATGGATTGGAAGAACTCTTCTGGTTGCGCGCCGCGTCGACGGCCGACGACTGCCTTGCCGGGCACTGCGAGAACTACCAGAACAAGCGCTGCTTCTACTGGAACAGCCGTCGGGCGGCCCACGATGCCGACGTGATCGTCACGAACCACGCGCTATTGCTGGCCGACGCGCTGGCCGGAGGGTCGATCCTACCGGCGCACGAGCACGTCATCGTCGACGAAGCGCATCAACTGGAGCAAACCGCGGTGGAAGCCCTCACGGTGCTGGTCGGGGAACCGGAGATGCTCGAGAGTATCGACGGCATCATGATCTGGTTTCGCGCCGCCTGCGGGCCGCCGAACGAGGCGCTGCGGGCCGCGGCGGCCGCGGCGCGGCAGTCCACCGCGGATTTCTTCCGGGACGCGCGCAGCGTGGTCAAACAGGCTCAGCCGGTGGCGCCCTTGCGCCCGTCGCGGGAAGAGCCGCTGATCCTGAATCAGGCCGGGCGGGCGCGTAGCGAGGTGATCGACCTTGCCCGCGGCGCCGCAGAGCTGGTCAATCGCGCGGAATCGCTGCGGCATGGCCTCGAGACGGCGGCGGCGCAATTACCGCTCGAGTCTGATTCCCACGCGGAGCGGGAGTTCGACCTGTTCACGACGCAGTTGAGGGGCCGCCTGACCCTCATCGAGCAGGCGTTGCTGCAGCCGCGAGCGGACCGCCTGTACTGGATCGGCATCGAGCGCCGAACGGGTCGGGCGCTGGTCCAGGCGGCGCCCACCGCCGCCGGCCGGTTACTGCAAGCCCGGGCGTTCGCCGGTAAGGAGACGGTAGTGTTCACATCGGCCAGCCTGGCCGTGGCGGAATCCTTCGATTACTTCAAGCGGGGTGTCGGCCTCGACGACACGAGTACCTACGAGATGGTGTTGGCGTCGCCCTTCGATTACCTCTCGCAGGCGCTGCTCTGCTTGCCAACTGACCTGCGCGAGCTCACCGACCCTCTGTTCGTCGAGCAGGTCGCGGGCATCGTATCGGAGATCGCGGAGGCGATCGACGGACGGACCCTCGTGCTGTTCACCTCGCATCAGCAGTTGCGGGAGGTGGCCGAGCTGCTTCGCCCGCGAGCGGCCCAACGTAACCTGCAGGTCATGGCGCAGAACGTCGACGGGACGAGGCGACAACTCCTCGCCCAGTTCCAGCAGAACCACCGGAGCGTTCTCCTTGGGACGAACAGTTTCTGGGAGGGCATCGATGTGCCGGGGGATGCCCTCTCGTGCGTGGTCATCGTTCGACTCCCTTTCAAAGTCCCCAGCGATCCGGTCCAACTCGCCCGGAGCGCGTCACGCGCGGACCCCTTTGGCGAGCTCGCCCTGCCGGAGGCCGTCCTTCGCCTGAAGCAGGGGTTTGGCCGGCTGATTCGCCGGCGAAGCGACCGGGGGGCCGTCGTGCTGCTCGACCATCGGGTCGGCAACCGGACGTACGGCCGCGCCTTTCTGGACGCGCTGCCGCGGGCGGCGGTTCACCTCGGTACGGCCGGGGAGATGGCGCCGGCGATCGCGGAATGGATTCGGCTCCCGCGGCCGGCCGGAGTATGAGAACGATCGGGCGGCTGACCGTTGGCCTGGCTCAGAGCGACTCGACCCTGGGCGACCGAGATCGGAACCTCGCCCGCCACCGCGAGTGGGTGGAACGGGCCCAGGACGCCGGCGTCGAGCTCCTCATCTTTCCTGAGTTGAGTCTGACCGGCTACTTCCTCAAGGACCTGGTCGCCGAAAGCGCCATCACCGTCGACGGTCCCGTGATGAAGGAGCTGCGCGCGCTTTCCACGCGGACCGATGTCGTGCTCGGCGCCGTCATCGAAGAGCCGGACCACCGGTACTTCAACGCCAGCCTCTACCTGAGCGGCGGCGAGCTGGTTCATCTGCATCGCAAGGTGTACCTCCCGACCTATGGGATGTTCGACGAACAGCGCTATCTCGCGTCGGGGGACCGGTTCCGCAGCTTCAAGACGAGCTACGGCCGCGCCGGCCTGCTCGTCTGTGAGGACGTCTGGCACCTGTCCAGCGCCTATATCCTGGGCCTGCAGGGCGTCGACATGATCATCTGCCCCTCGGCCAGCCCGGGGCGCGGGATCACGACCGACGAACGCCTTGGGACCGCCGAGTCGTACGGTCTTCTGGGACGCACCTACGCGCAGTTCCTGACAACCTTCTTCCTCTATTGCAACCGGGTGGGCTATGAGGATGGCGCCAATTTCTGGGGCGGCTCGATGGTGATCGGGCCTAACGGCGACATGATTGCCCAGCAGGAGGACGCGGACGAAGCCCTGGTCGTGGCCACCCTGGATCTTGGTGACGTGCGACGAGAGCGACTGGCCAATCCGCTGCTGCGCGACGAGCATCTCGAGCTGACCATCAACGAGCTCCGGCAGGTCTGGCATGAGCGAACCCGCAAGCCCTTCTGAGTCGCTCTTTCCGCCGCTGGCCATCAACGGTGCCCTGGTGCGCCGCATCCTTGTCGGCTTCATCCGGAACGAGGTCCGCAAGGTCGGCTTCGAGCGCGTCGTGCTCGCGCTGAGCGGCGGCGTGGACTCCAGCCTGGTCGCGACCCTGGCGGCGGAGGCGCTCGGCCCAGCGAACGTGAAGGCGCTGATCCTGCCGTACCGGACCAGCGACCCGCGGAGCCGCACCGACGCCTTCGATCTGGTGCGACACCTGGGGATCGATGCCCTGGAGGTCGACATCAGCCCCCAGATCGATGCCTATTACGCGAGTTTCCCGGATGCCGATCAGAAGCGACGGGGGAACAAGATGGCCCGCGAGCGGATGACGATCGCGTACGACCACTCCTGGGCATGGCGGGCGCTGGTCATCGGGACCAGCAACAAGACCGAGCTGCTTCTCGGTTACGGGACGATCTACGGGGACATCGCCAGCGCCATCAACCCGATCGGGGATCTCTACAAGACCCAGATCTGGCAGCTCGCGGAGACGGTCGGGGTCCCGACGGCGATCGTGAAGAAGGCGCCCTCCGCCGACCTCTGGGCGGGTCAGACCGACGAAACCGAGTTGGGCTTTCAGTACCGGCTCATCGATCAGCTGCTCTATTACCTGGTCGACCGCCGTTACTCGATCGAGGAGGTGAGAGGGGTGGGGTTTGAGGAGCGCTTCATCCATGACATCGTCCGTCGCGTCCGCGAGAATCAGTACAAGCGACGGCCGCCCCTGATCGCGAAGCTCTCGTCCCGTACGATCGACCAGGAATTCCGGTACCCGCGCGATTGGGGTCACTGACGGTGTCATGCGCGGTCAATGGAGTTTGAGTGTCGACCCTGTTCGTCGTGTCCACGCCCATCGGGAACCTTGATGACATCACGCTGCGGGCGCTCCACGTCCTGGAAAGTGCGCCATTGATCGCAGCCGAGGACACCCGGCACACGCTCAAATTGCTCACCCACTTCGGGCTGCGGCGTCCGCTCATGAGCCTGCATGCCAGGAATGAGCACCGGCAGCTGGAAACCATTCTCGGCCGCCTCCAGGACCATGACGTGGCCCTGGTGTCCGATGCCGGCACCCCGGCCCTGTCGGACCCGGGCGTGCGGCTCGTGAGCGCGGCCGTCTTACGCGGCTACCCGGTCGTCCCGATACCCGGCCCGTCAGCGGTGCTTGCTGCACTCGTGAGTTCGGGCCTGCCCACCAACCAGTTCACCTTCCTGGGCTTCATGCCCCGCAAACGGGGGGAGCTGGAGCGGGTCCTGCGGGACGCGGGAGAGGCGAGGCGGACCTTCGTCTTCTTCGAATCTCCGCATCGAATCTCTAAGACCTTGGATATAATGGCGTCCACCCTCGGCCCCCGCTCGCTGGTGGTGGCACGGGAGATCACCAAGGTCCACGAAGAATTCCTGCGTGGGACGCCGGCGACACTCCTGGAGCACTTCCAAACGACGCCACCGCGCGGCGAGCTGACGGTCGTGGTAGCCGGCAGCGATTGGAGAGCTCCGCATGAGTAAGTTCTACGTGACGACCGCCATCGTCTACCCGAATGCCGCGCCGCATTTGGGCTTCATCTATGAATTGGCGGCGACCGACGCGCTCGCCCGCTTTCACCGCCTGGTGGGCGACGACACCTTCTTCCTGACCGGGACCGACGAGCACTCGCAGAACGTCCGACGCAGGGCGGAGGAGGAGGGCGTCTCGGCGGCCGATTTCACCGCGCGGATGGCCCAGTTGTATCGCGACGTCGAGGCGCGCTTCGGCATCGCCTACGACCGGTTCATCCGCACCGAAGATGACGACCATGTTCGCGGGGTGCAGGCGTTCATCTCGAAGCTACAAGCGCGCGGCGACATCTATAAGGGGGCCTACGAGGGGTGGTACTGCGTCTCATGCGAGGCCTTCAAGCAGGACGCCGACCTCAAAAATGGCTACTGTTTGATTCACCCGGCCCTAAAGGCCCAGTGGTTGAAGGAAGAGAACTATTTCTTCAAGCTCTCGAATTACCAGGACCGCCTCCAGCAGCACATCGAGAAGCATCCGGAGTTCGTAGAACCCGAGAGCCGGCGAAATGAAGTTTTAGGCTGGCTGCGGTCCGGCCTCCAGGACTTCAGCATTTCCCGTTCGACGATCAAATGGGGCATCCCATTTCCGGGCGACGAAAAGCATGTCGTCTATGTCTGGGGCGATGCCCTCGTCAACTACATTACCGGCGTCGGTTATGGCACGGACGAGGCGCTCCTCAAGAAGTGGTGGCCGGCCGATCTCCATGTGATCGGCAAGGACATCACCCGCTTCCACTGCCTCTATTGGCCGGCGATGCTCATGTCGGCTGGGGTTGCCGTCCCCAGGCGTGTTTATGCGCATGGCTTCCTCACGGTCCGAGGCGAACGAATGAGCAAGAGTGCCGGGAACTACATCGATCCGCTCGAAGCGGCCGATCGCTTCGGGGCCGACGCCGTTCGCTACCTGCTGCTGCGCGAACTTCCCTTCGACCGCGATGGGGACATCAGCTGGGAAACCATGGTGGACCGTTTCAACGCTGACCTGGCCAACGACCTCGGCAACTTTGTGTACCGAACGCTGTCGATGCTACAGCGCTACTTCGACGGCAAGGTCCCCGCTCCGGACGGGGAGGGAGGCCCGCTCGACAAGCAGCTTCGGACCGCCTTCGAAAAAGCCACCCGGGGTCTGGAGAAACACCTTAAGGCGGTTGACTTCAGTGGGGCGCTGGCGCTGACCTGGGAGGCGATCAACCGCGGGAACAAATACATCGAGGAATCGGCGCCCTGGGTGCTGGCGAAGCAATCGGACCAGCGCAAGCGGCTCCAAACCGTGATGTACAACCTGGTGGAGGCGATTCGACTGACGGCCTACCTGATTTCTCCGTTCCTTCCCGAAACGGCGGCCAAGATCGCCGGCCAGGTGAAGGTCGACCTGAAGGCGCCCTGGAGCGAGGCGCGCGAGTGGGGGAGGCTGGCCCCGAAAACGCAGACCAGCCTCGGCGGCGTGCTGTTTCCGCGAATCGAAAAAACGGAGCCGGTGGCCTGATCGATTCCCACGCCCACCTCTTGCACCTGCGCGACGGACTTGATCCCGCACAGGCGATCGAGGACGCGCGGTCGGCGGGCGTCGCGGGGGTGGTCAATATCGGGGACGATGCCCGCGACAACCGCCCGGGCCTCGACTTGACCGAGCGCGTTCCGGGCCTCCGCACGACGGTGGGCTGGCATCCGCACTTCGCGGCGGAGCCCATCACCGCGGGGCGGCGGCGGGAGTTGCGCGAGCTGGCCGGCCATCCTCACGTCGTCGCGATTGGTGAGATCGGGCTCGACTATCACTACACCGACGACCACCGCGTGCCAAAGGGTACCCAGGGTAACGCGTTGCGACAGATGCTCGGGCTGGCGCTCGAGGTGGACAAGCCTGTCGTGCTGCACACCCGTGATGCCTTCGCCGACCTCCTCGCCATACTCGATGAGTTTCCGGGGACTCGGGGGGTGTTCCACTGCTTCAGTGGCAACGCGGCGATCGCCGCCGAGGCACTCGCGCGGGGCTTCTACCTGTCCTTCAGCGCGACGGTCACCTACCCGACCGCGCACGGCGTCATCGGGGCCGCCAGCATCGTCCCGCTCGACCGTATGCTGGTGGAAACCGATGCGCCGTTCCTGCCACCCCAGAGTCGTCGCGGTAAGGCCAATGCCCCGCAGTACCTGGTCGAGACGGTCGACCGCATTGCGGATCTGCGCGGGCTGACCCGCGAGACGGTCGGGGATGTCACTGCGCAGAATGCCCGCCGGCTCTTCCAGCTCGCCCACGTCGCCTGAGAAGCGGTCGCTGGACCTAACCGACCCGAGCGTGATTCGGGGAGTCGCCCGGCGCTTCCAGGTCCGCTTTCAGCGCCGCTGGGGCCAGAACTTTCTGGCCGATCCTGGCCAGCTCCAACGGCTGGTCACTGGGCTCGAAATCGACAGGATGGACAACATCGTCGAGGTGGGTCCGGGCCTCGGGGTTTTGACCGCAGAGCTTGCGTCTCGCGCCGCCGAGGTGGTCGGGATCGAAATCGACCCGGCCTGCGTGCGCGCGCTCCGCTTGACCGTGGCCATGTGCTCCAACGTGCGCATCGTCGAAGGGGACGTCCTCCGTGTGCCCGTGGGCGACCTCATCGGCGCGCCCTACCGGGTGGTGGGCAACATTCCGTACAACCTGACCGGCGCGCTGATGGTGCACCTGCTCGAACAGGGGCGGACGGCCCGCCGGATCGACCTGGTGGTGCAGCGGGAGGTCGCCGAGCGGCTGGCGGCCCCCTCTGGCGCATGGAGTCTTGCGACCCTGGGCGTCCGCGTCTTCGGCCGTCCCGAATTGGTCCTCACCTTGCCGAAAGAAGCCTTTTTTCCGCCACCCCGCGTCGCATCGGCGCTCCTTCGGATCGTGCCGGATCCAGAGCCGGCGTTGCCTCGCGAGCAACTCCCGGCCTTCTTCGCCTTTGCCACCCCCTTCTTCCAGGCGCGCCGCAAGCAACTGCCTTTCGTCATGGCCCGCGGCCTCGCCGTCTCAAACGCCGAGGCGCGCGCCCGCCTGGCCGCGATCGGCATCGACCCGGAGCGGCGTGCCGAGACGTTGTCGCTCGAGGAGTGGAAGCACCTCTTCGGTACGGAGCGTGGCAACTGGCAATTCCGTACGATACAGGCGCGTTGAAAGACCCGCGGGAGATCATTCTTCCCAGGCCGCCCGGCTTTGCGACCGTGCTGGCGAATCACGACTTTCGCCTGATCTGGTTCGCCCAGGTCGCCTCGCAGCTCGGCGACAAGTTCCTGATGTTCGCGCTTCTCGTTCTGACCTACAGCATCAGCCGGGCCAACACCCACGGGGCGGCCTTGTTTCTCGCCTATACGTTTCCCTCCGTCGTGCTCAGCCCGCTCGCCGGTGTCTACGCCGACCGTCATGACAAGCGACGCCTGATGTTCGCGACGAATGCCATTCGCGGGATCCTCATCCTGCTTATCCCGATCAGCCGGTTCGTGCCGTATTTCGAGCACGTCACCTGGCACCTGCTCGTGATCACGTTCCTCTTCGCCGCGGTTGGACAGATTTTTGCGCCGGCGGAAGCGGCGTCCATCCCGTTCATCGTCGGATCCGAAGAGTTGATGACGGCCACCTCCGTGTTCACGAGCACCGTGATCGTCACGCTGCTGATCGCCGTTCCCCTTTCCACCCTGGCGATCCGATTCCTTGGTACCGATTCTCCGTATTGGATTGCCACCTCGCTCTTCGTGGTGGCCGCCGCCTTGATCTATTTCGTTCGGGCGGACCTCCACGCCAGGGCTCGTCAAGCCGGCGCCGCCGCACCGGACATCCTCTATGAACTGCGGGAAGGGCTGGCTTATATCGCGGCTCGTCCCCTGGTCCGGTTTGCGGTCGGCCAGCTCAGTCTGACGATTACCGTGATCTTCTCGGTCTTCGTGCTGGCGCCCAGCTACATGAGCACGGTCCTTCACCTACAGGTCACCGACGTCTACCTCTTCCTGGCCCCGGCCGTCATCGGAATGCTGGGCGCCGCCTTTTACCTGGGGCAGTACGGGCGCCATTACCGTCGAAGCCGGCTCCTGATCGGCGGACTGCTGTCGGCCGGCATCACGCTGATGCTGATCGGCGGGCTGCCGTCCCTGCTTCAACGGTTTGCGCCCAACCTGCTCGGGATCTTTCCCGTGGTCTTCGGATTCATCGGGGGGATCGAGTTCGGGATGCTGTTCATCCCTGCTTTTACCGTCCTCCAGGAAAAAACGGAAGCCGAGATGCGAGGCCGCATCTTCGGAGCGATGTTCACCATCGTGAACGCCGCCGTTGCGCTGCCCATCCTTCTCGCCGGCGGCCTCGCGGACCTCTTTGGCGTCACCAAGGTGATCTTCGGGATGGGCGTCCTGTTGCTGCTGAGCGGCGTCATTTCCGCCCTCACCTCTCCCAGGGTGCCCCTGGTTCCTCACGACCCGTCCGGCACCGCCGGCTAGCCGCCAGACGCGTGGAAGTCTCTGCGCTTAGCCGGCTCGGGAACCGCGGTTATACTGGCGGGGCTTGGGCGCATAGCTCAGTTGGTACGAGCGCTTCCATGACAAGGAAGAGGTCACAGGTTCGACTCCTGTTGCGCCCACCATCTACGCCGCGGCAAACATCGACCCGCCCTCCCGTTGTACCGGCATGGCAACCCGCGTCCGGCGCTGGCTCGCTCAGCTGCTCGATCACGTCCTGCTGCACGGCTTCTGGAATTAGTCAAAGCAACCACTAGCCTGTAGGCGTGGCGGTACAGGCAGCAGGGGTGTCGCTGACCGAGATCCGGGCCGCCGCCGTCCGCATTGGTCCCTACATCCTGCCCACGCCCCTGCTGTCGGGTGACTGCCTGGATGAGCGCGGGCTGTGGCTGAAGGCCGAGAGCTTGCAGCGCACCGGGTCGTTCAAGATACGGGGCGCTTTCAACGCCGTGATCCAGCTGACCGCCGCGGAGCGACGGCGGGGGGTGATCACGCTCTCCGCAGGCAACCACGGGCAGGCCCTCGCGTACGCGGCCCAAACCTTCGGGATCCCCTGCGTCGTCGTGATCCGCGACGATGCGCCGCCGACCAAGCTGGAGGCCATCCGTCGCTATGGGGCTGAGACGGTGCTGACACCGGTGGCCGGCTGGCAGGCGCGTTTGGAGGCCGAGCAAGATCAGCGAGGCCTGCACCTCGTCCATCCCTTCGACGACCCCGCCGTCGTCAACGGCCAGGGGACGGTCGGCCTCGAAATCCTGGATGCGTTACCTGAGGTCCGCACGGTCGTCGTTCCGGTCGGTGGCGGCGGGCTGCTCGCCGGCGTCGCGACGGCCGTCAAGACCCAGCGCCCCGAGGTGCGCGTAATTGGGATCGAACCGATCGGGGCCAGCGCGGTCAGCCAGAGCGTCGCCGCCGGGCGACTCGTGACACCGCTGGCCATCGACACCATCGCCGAAGGACTGGCCCCGCCGTACACCCGGCCCATGAACCTCGCCCTCATCGAGCGCTACGTCGACGCGATGCATTGTGTTGCCGACGCGGCCATCATCGACGCCTTGCGCCTCATCGGTGAGCGGGCCAAGCTGGTGGTCGAACCAGCCGGCGCGGCCGGCCTCGCCGGCTTACGGACACTGGCCATGGACCGGCCGGCGGTGGCGATTCTGACCGGGGGGAACGTGGAGCCCAAGCAGTTCGCTCGCTGGCTCGCCGTGCCATAATTCGGTCGACCATGACAGCGGCGCCTGCCCACGAGCGCAGCGACAGCGTCCTCGTCTTCGAGAACGATCCCCGTCAGGCGGTTGCCTATCGTGAGCTCTTTGTCGGCGGCGGCTACGCCGTGGAGACGGCCTTGCCATCCGGCGACGTGCAGAAGCTCTGTGAGCGTCTTCAACCAGGAGTCGTGCTGTTCGACATGGCCATCTGGGAAGCGGACACCGCCTACGTCTACGGCGTCTTGAACGGCGAGCAAGGGTTCGAACGACCGGTGATCATCGCGCTCTGCACCCTGCCGCACCAGGTGCGACGCGCCAGGCGCTTCGGTGCGGACGGGGTATGGATCCGCGGCGTCGATGATGCGGTCGCGCTGCCGCAGCTCGCCACCGATCTGGTCCAGCAGCGCAAAGACGGAAAGCTCAAGCCCCGCATTCCGTCGACCCCGCTCTAGTCTCGCCGAATATTTCCGCCGGAGGTTTTCCCCAAGAAATCCTCTTCGGTTTTCGCCAATGTGGATAAGCGACCGCGAAGCTTGACACGCTTGGGGGGTGGAGGATAATCAGTAACGCGCCGGGGGGAGCCGGTCTCGGCAGAGACCGCATCAAGGAAAGGGACATGGAGGTCGCTCACGGTTTGAAACAAACCGCTCCGCTCAAGTGTTGTGCTCGTCCGGGCTGCCAGGCGTTGGTGAAGAAAGCGACCGCGAAGTACTGCAGCATCGGCTGTTGTGCCGCGGACCCCCATCGCCAGGAACGCCTCCGGCGACAGGCCCGCCGAGCTCCCATCGTCCCCCTGGCGCATCAACTCTCGATCATCTTCCAGGTCCATCCCGGCATCGAGGCATCGCTCGACGACCGGACCATGAGCCGGGAGGACGTTCCCGCCGGCCTGCAGCGGCTGCGCGCGGTCTGAGCCGGCTCGTAAGACCTCGCTTCGTATAATCGGCTGACCCAAAACGGGTCAATCATGAGCGAAGACCTCGAAACACTCCGCCACTCGACCGCCCATGTCATGGCGGCCGCCGTTCTGGACCTCTTCCCGGGGACGATCCTCGGCATCGGCCCAGCGACCGATGAGGGTTTTTACTATGACTTCGCGTTCCAGGACCGGCTTCTGCCGGAGCACCTGCCGAAGATCGAGGCGCGGATGCGGGAGCTCGTCAAGGCCGCTCCCCCGTTCCTCAAGGAAGAGATGCCCCGCGACCAGGCGGTGAAGCTCTTCGCCGACCTCGAGCAGCCACTCAAGCTCGAGGTGATCGCCGACAAGGTGACCGAGCCCACCGCCCGCCTGTACCGCACCGGGGACTTCGTCGACCTGTGTCTCGGGCCGCACGTGGCCGATGCCGGGAAACTGGGCGCCTTCAAACTCCTCTCGATCGCGGGCGCCTATTGGAAGGGGAGCGAGAAGAACCGGATGCTGACCCGCATCTACGGGACGGCGTTTCCGACCCAGGCCGAGTTAGACCAGCACCTGCACGCGCTCGAAGAGGCCGCCAAGCGTGACCATCGCAAGGTCGGCAAAGAGCTCGACCTGTTTGTCATCGACGAAATGGTGGGACGCGGGCTGCCCTTGCTGACGCCGAAGGGCGCGACGATTCGGCGCCTGATGGAGGAGTTCATCCTTCGCCTCGAACGCCGGCAGGGGTACGAGCACGTCAAGACGCCTGACATCGCGCGGCTGGAGCTCTTCAAGGTCAGCGGCCACCTGGAGCGCTACCGCGATGCCATGTATGCGCCGTCCGAGATGGAGGACGAGCAGTGGCAGCTGCGGCCGATGAACTGCCCCCACCATATCCGGCTCTTCCAACGAGCGGCGCACAGTTTCCGAGAGCTGCCGGTCCGGCTCGCCGAGCTGGGCACCGTCTATCGCTACGAGAAGTCGGGCGAGGTCTCCGGCCTGATCCGGGTCCGTTCCTTCACCATCAACGACGCCCACATCTTCTGCCGCCCCGACCAGCTGGACGAGGAATTCGAACGGGTGGTGCAGCTGATCATGCAGGTGTACCGGGCGTTCGGCATCACGGATTTCCATTTCCGGCTATCCCTGCGGGACGAGACCAGCAGCAAATGGATGGGTGACCCCGTGATCTGGCACAAGGCCCAGGACGCCGCGCGCCACGCCCTGCAGGCGGCCGGTCATCCGTTCACCGAGGCGCCCGGCGAGGCCGCCTTCTACGGCCCCAAGCTGGACGTCCAGATCAAGGACGCCATCGGGCGGGAGTTCACCCTCTCGACCAACCAGATCGATTTCCTGCTGCCGGAGCGCTTCGGGCTGGAATACGTGACCTCCGACCAGGCGATGGCGCGACCGGTGATGATTCACCGCGCCCCGATCGGATCGATGGAACGATTCATGTCCTACCTGATCGAGCACTATGCCGGCGCCTTTCCCATCTGGTTGGCGCCCGTCCAGCT
>DATCOB010000034.1:0-5184 GCA_036564925.1 Candidatus Dormiibacterota bacterium
ATCTTGCAGGCGCTCGAGTGGACCCGGCAGATGCCGACCAAAAAGTCGGCCGCCGGCAAGCCAGGCGTGAAGAAGCCGGCGGCACCAATGCGGCGGGCCGGGACGGGAAAATCGCGCAAAATTACCTGATTGACGACCCGAAAGGGCCGTGCTAGCGTTCGCTGGGGGGCCGATATATCGTTCGTGTACGGCCGATATACGGGAGGGGAAGTTGGCGGGCGAGTCAGTTGCCACACGTCAGCTCCAGCACCGGGAGGACCGCGGGCCGGAGCTGCGCACGGTAGTCCTGCAGAGCGCATCGGCGCGTTCCCAGGGCGAGCGAGCCTATCTCCTGATCCGCGACCAGATCGTGACGCTGAAGCTGGCCCCCGGATCCGTCATCGAGGAAACGCGGCTTCGCGCCGAGCTGGACCTGGGTCGGACGCCGATCCGCGAGGCCCTGCAGCGCCTGGCGCACGAGAACCTGGTCAGCTTCATCCCCCATCGGGGGACGTTCGTCACCGACATCAACCTGACCGACCTCCGCCGCCTGACGGAGATCCGGGTTGAAATGGAAGGCTATGCGGCCGCGTTGGCGGCCGAGCGCGCCAGCGACGCGGACCGCGCGGCAATGGCGGCGCTGATGAGCGAGCTCGATCGAACTGACGGGACTGACGTGCATGCGCTAATGCGGCTCGACCAGCGGATCCATCGACAGGTCTACCAGTCGACGCGCAACCCTTTTCTGCAGGCGACGCTGGAAGAGACCTTCAACCTCAGTCTCCGGATCTGGTTCCTGGGATTGGAGCGCGGCGTTCGGCTCAAGGCAGCGGTCGAGGAGCACCGCCGGCTGCTCGATGCCATCGTGTCGCGGGACCCAACCCTGGCACGGTCCGTGATGCAAGAGCATGTTGCCGGTTTCGATCAGGCCATTCGCAAGGTTCTATAGGAGGACGACGTGAGAGTTTTCTACGCGACTGATCTGCACGGCTCGGAGGTCTGCTGGCGTAAATTCCTCAACGCGGCCAAGTTCTACGACGCCGACGTCCTGATCTGCGGCGGCGACATGACGGGCAAGGCGATGATCCCGATCGTCGAAAACGGCGACAGCTACGAGCTGACCCTCTCTGGCATCTCGCAGCGGGTCGGCCGCGACCAGCTTGCCGAGGTCGAGAGCCAGGTGCAACGCAAGGGCTATTACCCGGTGCGCATGACCTCCGCCCAGGTCGCCGAGCTGGAGAAGGACCCACAGAAAGTGCAGACACTCTTCACCGAGCAGATGTGCAAGACCGTCGAACGCTGGATGCAGATGGCCGCGGACAAGCTCAAGGACCCCAGGATCCGCGTCTTCGTCGCGCCGGGCAACGACGACGAGATGGAGATCGACGAGGTGATCGCCAACGCCCCGCGGGTCGAGCTGGCCGAAGGTCGGGTGATCGACATCGGCGGCTACGAAATGATCTCGTCCGGCTGGGCCAACCCCACGCCGTGGCACACCTATCGCGAGGCGCCCGAAGAGGAGCTCGCGAAGCGCATGGAGCCAATGCTGCGCGATATCAAGGACATGAGCCGTGCCATCTTCAATTTCCATCCGCCGCCCTACGGCACCTCGCTCGACGAGGCGCCCGCCCTGGACGAAAATTTGAAGCCGTTGCACGGCGGCCGGGCGCTCCGGCACGTCGGCTCGACGGCGGTGCGCGAGGCGATCGACAAGCACCAGCCGATGCTCTCCTTGCACGGCCATATCCACGAAGGCAAGGGCATCACCCGGATCGGGAAGACGCTCGCGATCAACCCCGGCAGCGCCTACGAAGAAGGGATGCTGCTCGCGTCGATCATCGAGCTCGACCAGAAGAAGGGCGTCAAGAACTACCAGCTGGTCAACGGCTAGGAGGTGAAGCGCTAGAACAAGACACCCGTCAATGGCGCCTCGCCTGATCAAATTTCGAAGGAGGAAATAATGGCGACTACGACGACGGATACACCCCGTCCGACGCTGTTCTTGCGTAACGCCACTGGGCTCGTCAAAGCCTGGTCGACGTTCGATGCCTTCCTCTATGCATTCTGGTCGGTCAATCTCGTCACGCTCGGGCTCTACGGCATGTCGTTCGTCTACGTCATCCCGGACGGTCAACTCCTGGGAGCGGTCCTGCTCACCGGGGTGCTCGTGACCTTCCTGGTCATGACATACGCGCAGCTGGTGAGCGCGATGCCGCGCGCGGGCGGCGATTATGCCTGGCAGAGCCGCATCCTGGGCGGCGGCGTGGGCTTCGTGCTCGCGATAACCGGATGGTGGTTCACGCTCTGGCTCTGGACCCCGATCTACGCCAACATCCTGGTTGTCCAGTTCTTCGCGCCGCTGGCCTACACGCTGGGCTGGACAGGCGTGGCGACCTTCTTCAGCAGCCAGACCGGTGTCTTTATCAGCTGCCTGATCGTGCTCGCCTTCGTCAGTTGGGTCATCACCCTGGGAATGGAGGGCTACGCCAAGATCCAGCGGTTCTGCTTCTGGCTGGGGATGGCCGGCCTGGTCGTCATGCTCGGGCTCCTGCTCTTCTCGACCCACCAGGCCTTCATCGACGCGTTCAATCGCGAGGCCGGCCAACTGTTCGGCGCCACCGGGAACGCCTACCAGGCCACCATCGCGGCGGCCGCCAAAGGCGGCACGAGCGGCGTCGGGTTCGGAACCTTTGGCATCACCTCGACCGCGCTGCTGCTCCCCTTCCTCGCGTTCTACCTGCTCTGGCCGGTCTGGGGAGCGACGCTCTACGGCGAGGTGCGCGGCGCCAAGGAGTACCGGAAGGTCTTCTCCGCGATGTTCTGGGGGCTGTGGGTCACAGTCGCGCTGGTGGCGGTGATCATCCTACTGATCGTCAAGACGATCGGATGGGACTTCTACTACGCAGCCAACGCGTCGTACTGGAACAGCATCTTCGTGGCGGGCTCGCCGGCGCCGCCGGTGGGCATCTGGCCCTACCCGGTCATGCTCGCGGGCTGGCTGGTCGGCAACCACCTCTTCCAGGCCCTGTTGATCGCGGTCATGGGGCTGTGGTTCTTCGGCTGGGCCGGAACCCTCTTCCTCTCGTCGACCCGGGTCATCTTCGCGGCCGCCTTCGACCGGGTGCTGCCGGAGTGGGCCGCCAACATCTCGGCCAAGCGGCGCGTCCCCTACGGATCGCTGATCCTGATGATCATTCCCTCGCTCATCGTCAGCGCGATCTGGGCCTACCACCCGAGCTTCCAGGGCATCTTCCTGTGGGCGACGGGTGTGATCGCGATCACCTTCCTGGGGACCGTCATCGCCGCCGCCATCATGCCCTGGCGCCGGAAGGATATCTTCGAGAACTCGCCGATTGCCCGCTTCAAGGTCGCCGGCATCCCGGTGATCACGATCACCGGCGCGGTGAGCGCGATCTTCCTCCTGTTCATGCTCGCGGAGTGGTCCTTCAACGCCGTCTACGGGACCTCCTTCTCCCTCAACGCCTCGTCGCCGATCTACTTCCTGGTCACCTACCTGGTGGCCATCGCCATCTACGTGGTCGCCCGCGTGGTGCGCAAACGACAGGGCATCGACCTTGCGCGTATCCATCGGGAGATCCCGGTTGAGTAGTCGTTCGTTCTGACCGGAGCGGCGCGCGCATGACTCAATTACCGAGCCGTGCGCGTGCCGTCGTGATTGGGGGCGGGATCACCGGCACCAGCGTTGCCTATCACCTGGCGCAGGCTGGATGGCGCGACACGGTGCTGGTGGAGAAAGCCGACTTGACCAGCGGCTCGACCTGTCACGCGGCGGGACTGGTCACCCAGTTCAATCCCTCTCCCACCATGATGCGGTTCCGCCGGTACAGCATCGAGTTGTACCGGCAGCTGGGCATTTTTGAGACGGTGGGCAGCCTGCGCTTCGCATCCAGCCGCGAGCAGCTCCTCGAGCAGCAGCGGGGCGTGAGTCGCGCCCGGGCGATCGGGCTCGACGTCGAGCTGGTATCGGCCGAGCACGCCGCGCAGCTGATGCCCGCGATCAGCACGGATTCGTTGTTTGGCGCGGTCTGGGTGCCGGGGGACGGGGCGCTCGATCCCCATACGGCCACCTTCGCGCTGGCCAAGGCCGCGCGCGAGCTGGGGGTGACGGTGCTGACGGGTACGCGGGTGACCGGGTTGGAGCTCTCCGCGCGAGGAGCGGTGCAGGCGGTCCAGACCGAAACCGGGCGGATCGAGGCTGAGGTGGTCGTGATCGCGTGTGGCATCTGGGCCCCGCAGGTGGCCGCGATGGCCGGAGCGTTTGTCGTGTCCACGCCGGTCGATCACCAGCACGCCGCGCTGCAGGCGCTCGAGAGCGCCGAGCTCCCGCGAAACATGCCCTGCTTCCGCGACCCCGACAACCTCATCTATGGGAAGGCCGAGGCGGGCGGCGTGGTGCTGGGCGGCTACGAGCTGGACCCCCGGGCACGATGGATCGACGGCGTTCCCTGGGAGCACGCCGGGACCTCCGTCACCCCCGACCAGCGTCGCTTCGAGCCGCTGCTGAAGGGGGCGGCGCGGCGGTTTCCGTTCATCAGTGAGGCGGGGATCATCAAGCTCGTCTGCCATCCGGACGCCATGACCCCCGACGCCAATCCCCTGCTGGGACCGGTACCAGGCGTGCGAGGGCTGTTCATGGCGGCCGGGCTGTCATTGAACGGGTTCGGCGCCGCCGGCGGGATCGGGAAATCGCTGACGGAGCTGATCACGACCGGAGAGAGCGAGCTGGACCTCTATGCCTACCGGCCCTGGCGCTTCGGACCGGTCCACCGCGACCATCGCTACGTGGCGGGGCTGGCCAGGGAGGCGTACCGCTACTACTACTTCCTCCGCTATCCGTTCGACGCCGACGAGTGGGGCCGGCCTCGCCGGACGAGCGCCCTGCACCACCGGATACAGGATCGCGGCGCGGTCTTCGGAGCGAAACATGGCTGGGAACGGCCCGAGCACTTCGAGCCGGGGCGGCCCTGGCGCCGGGCGGGCGCAGACCAGCGCCGCTTCGGCTGGACCCGACCGCCCTGGTTCGAATTGCAGGGCGAGGAGCATCGCGCGTTCCGCGAACGCGCGGGGATCATCGACATGACCTCGTTCGGGAAGATCGAGCTGGACGGTCCAGGAGCGCTCCCGCTGCTTGAACGTGTCGCGGGCAACCTGATCGACAGGCCGGTTGGGAGTGTCGTCTACACC
>DATCOB010000035.1:0-7631 GCA_036564925.1 Candidatus Dormiibacterota bacterium
CGCCCACCCCGACCCCCTCGCCGAGCCCGACCTCGTTCCGGGTTACATGGGCTGGGGAGCTGGTCACGGAGGCGCGTCCAGCCGCAAGGAACCGGTGCAAAACGGAGACGGTCACGGCCGTCGGTTCGTTCGTCACCAACGGCGTTGGCGGAATAGTGCAATACGAATGGCTGAGAAAGGACGTCAACGGGACGATCCCTGTTCCCGAGCCGGCCATCGTCGTGGCGCCCGGCGATAAATCACTACATTTCGTGGTCACGGATAGCTGGACCCCGCCTTCTTCCGGCACGGAGCAACTCGTGTTTCTCATGGCCGGCAGCTTCGTGGTCCCGGCCCAGGGCTGGAGTTGCAGTGGCTAGCGGTCCCCGGTGGATGGGAAGGCGGATCCGCATCCCTGCGCTCAAGATCCGCAACCAGATCATCATTCCATTCCTGTTGCTCATCCTCATCGTGGGGGTCGTTGGCACCTACCTGACGACGAGCCTGGTGGCCAGTTCGTTGGAAAACAGGATCGCGGACCAGCTCGTGCGGTCGCAAGACGCGGCTCTTGACGCCGCCGTCAAGCTCCAGGGGCGGCAGGTGGCGGCGCTTCGGCTGATCGCCAACACCGAAGGGGTGGACGACGCGGTCCGGGCCGGTGATGCGGCGGCGCTCAAGCGGCTGATCGTGCCGATCGAGGTCAACAACCGGCTCGGTACCGTGATGATCTTCAACGCAAGCGGGTACGTCATCCTGGAAATCGATCAGCCGGACGCGTCGAACCCGGGTGGCCTGGTGTTCAAGTACGGTGCGAACCTGTCGTCCAGTCCGGTCGTGGCGCCCGTGCTGCGCGGAGCATACGATTCGCTGGGCGACAAGTATCTCGGCTACATCGGCTCCCCACCGTCGGCGCTGGGCGCGGCCGGCCCCGTGGTCGCTGGCGACCACGTCGTGGGCGGTGTCCTGCTCGAGGCACCATTGCGCGCGGTCATCGCGGAAATGCAGAGCAAGTCGCAGTCCGACATCGTGCTGGTCGATTCCAAGGGTCACGCGATCGGCAGCACGCTGGCCGGCATGGTGGGCGAGGCGGTCGATGACCACACGCGCTCCTACCTCGATCTGGCCTCGCCCGGGCGGGCCTCGCGCCGCAGCGTGACGGTCCACGGTCAGGAATATGAAATTCAATTCACCCTCTTCTACCTGCGCCAAAGTCCCGCCGGATATCTGGGCGTGGCGGTCTCGCGCCAGACCGTGATCCAGGCCGGGCTCCACTCCGCCCTGCAGATGACCGCGCTCTTTGCGGCCGTGGTTCTGCTGCTCCTCCTCATCGGTTATGTGCTGGCGCTGCGTCTGACCAAACCCATCGAGGACCTGGTGATCGGCACCCAGGCCGTGGCGCGCGGGGATCTCACCAAGCGTCTTAACGTCCGCCGCCAGGACGAGTTGGGTGCGCTCGCGGGCGCCTTCAACGTGATGACGCAGGACTTACAGGACCGCACACGCGCCTTGAATGAGCAGATGAGCAGGCTGGCCGCCCTCTACCAGACAAGTCAGGGCCTCGGCCGGGATAGCGAGCCGGGTGCCATGGCGGAGGTCATCCTGGGAGTCAGCCTCAAGGCACTGGGAATGGAGAAAGCCCTCTTGCTGTCGCGGACCACAGACGGCCGCGGTCTCGAGGTGCGTGCCGCCGTCGGACTCCCGGCCGAATACTCGGGTCAGCTCCTCCGGCTCAGTGGCGCTTCGCTGGCCGAAGGCTTCGCCAGCGAATCCACCGCGGCCATCGAGACGGTCACCGGCCTCGCCCAGGATGCGCGGCGCAGCCTTCGCCTGTTCAGCGAGATCGGTAACGTCCAGCAGGCGCTGGTGGTGCCCCTGGTCCGCGGAGACCGAAACGCGGGATACCTCGTGGCCGGCGTCGCAAGCGACTACGAGCTTCCGCAGCAGGATATCGAGCTCCTCAAAACCATCGCCACCGAGATGGCCATGATGCTCGAGAATGCCGATCTCCGGAAGAAGAGCGAGCTTCAGGCCCACCGGCTGGACCAGGCCATCACCGCGCTCGAGAAGATCTCCCAGGCGCTGACGGCGGTCACGGTTGGAACCGACAACCTCCTTCGCGCCGTCGCGCATGCCACCGCTGAAATCCTCGACGTGCCGTATGCCTCGATCCACCTTCGCAAGTCATCCTGGCGCGAGGAGTTTACGGACGTCATCGTGCGCTGCACGACCCGCCGTGAGCTCGCCGCGGTCCGGTTGACGGGCGAACTGGTGACCCAACGTGTGGACCGTCCGGAGCAGGTGCTCGAGCTCGACCTGGACGACAGCCAGGGATCCTCGATGGCCGCCGCCCGCCGCATCGGCTTGCAGCGCGTCATCGGCGTCCCGATGTGCCTCGCCGGCGAGGTCGTCGGCGTGCTCGCCATCCACATGCGGACGCCTCGCAGCCTGGAGCGCAGCGAGGTTCGCGTCTTGCAGACGCTCGCTAACCAGGCCGTCATCGCGATCGAGAACGCCGCGGCCTACGAACAGACCCGGCAGCTCGCCACCACTGACTCGGTGACCGGGGTCGCGAACCATCGCGAACTCGAGGCCCACCTCGACCGGGAGCTTACCCGGGCGCGCAAGCTGAAGGAACCGCTCGCCCTGGTCATCTGTGACCTCGACCACTTCAAGGAGATCAACGACTCCCTGGGGCATCCGGCCGGCGATGCCGTGCTGCGGCACCTCACCAGGCAGATCCTCGTCCCGGCGGTTCGGCCGAAAGACCTGGTCGCCCGCTACGGTGGCGACGAGTTCGTCCTCGTGCTCCGGGGCGCGGACGGCCGCGCCGCCATCATCGTCGCCGAGCGGATCCGCAAAGCGGTGGCGGGCCAGGCCGTCATTCACGATGGCAAGGCTATCTCGAACCTCTCCTTGAGCCTGGGAATCGCCGTGTTCCCACGAGACGGCGAGACCCGGGAGTCGCTGGTCCAGGCGGCGGACCAGGCCCTCTACGTTGCCAAGCGGACGGGACGCAACCGGGTGGTGCGTAGCGACGCCCTGGCCGGCGACGCCCAGCTGACCGCTTAGCCGGCCCAGGCGTCCGCCAGCGTTCGCTAAGCTGTCCAGACTATGGCTCCGGTGGCGCAGCGTGCCCGTGGGACGCAGGACATTCTGCCGGCGGATCAACCGCATTGGAAGGCGATGGAGCGTGCCGCCGAGTCCCTGGCGGCCGGCTGGGGCTATCAGAGGATCGAGACACCGATCTTCGAGGCGACCGAGATCTTTGTTCGGAGCGCCGGCGAGGGGAGTGACGTCGTGTCCAAGGAGATGTATACGTTCACCGACCGGGGCGGCCGGTCGTTGTCGCTCAGGCCGGAGGGGACGGCCCCCATCGTCCGGGCCTACTTCGACGGAGGTTTGGATCAAGAGCCCCAACCGGTGCGCCTGTACTACGTTGGCCCATTTTTCCGGTACGACCGGCCGCAAGCCGGCCGATACCGTGAACTGCATCAATTCGGGGTCGAGGCCATTGGCGAGGATCACGCGATGCTCGACGTGGAGGTGGTCCAGCTCGGCTGGGAGTGGTTCAGCAGCCTGGGCATCACGGGGACCAGCCTGCTGCTGAATAGCATTGGTGACGAGGTGTGCCGGCCCTCTTATCGGGAGCGGCTACGCGACTATTACCGTCCGCACCTCCAGGAGGTTTGCGACGAGGATCGAATCCGCTTCGAGCGAAACCCGATGCGGTTGTTCGACTGTAAGGTCGCGCAATGCCAGCCACTCAAGGCGCACGCGCCCCGTATCGTCGACCACCTGTGCGGGCCCTGCGGCGCGGCTTTCAGCACGGTGAAACAGGGACTCACGGCGGCCCAAATCCCCTTCGTGCTCGATGCCAGCCTCGTTCGGGGGCTCGATTACTACACGCGGACGGTCTTCGAGTATCAGCACGAGAGCCTGGGGGGCGCCCAGAATGCGCTCGGCGGCGGCGGCCGGTACGATGGGCTGGCGGCGGAGCTTGGCTACCGATCGACGCCCGGGATCGGCTTCGCGATCGGGATGGACCGGACGGTGCTGATCCTCAAGCAGCGACCAGCGGTGACGCCCGACGGTGTCGACGTTTACGCGGTGGGCCTTGACGCGGAGCATCAGGAGTACGTCTTCCACCTGGCCGCCATGCTTCGCGCACGGGGCCTTCGGGTGGTGCTCGATCCGGGAGATGCCCGGCTCGACGCTCGGCTCCGAAAGGCGGCCAGGAAAGGGGCCCGTGTCGCCCTCATCATCGGTCCTGATGAGCGGGCCCGCGGCGAAGCGGTGATTCGGGACATGCGCTTAAAGACCCAACGGAGCGTTCCCGAGCGGGAGATCATCTCCGCCGTGACGCAGAGCCTGGGCTCCGCGTGAGCCGGACGAACCGGACGGCCTGCGGCGCCGCGCGCGCGACCGAGGTGGCGACGCAGATCGAGCTCTACGGCTGGGTCCACCGCCGTCGGGATCTGGGTGGGCTGATCTTTATCGATCTCCGGGACCGCAGCGGCATCGTGCAGGTCAAATTCGACCCGGCGCACCCGTCCGCGTACACGCAGGCGGCTGAGCTTCGCCTGGAAACGGTGGTGCATATCAGCGGGACCATCCAGCGACGGCCGTCAGGGACCGAGAACAAGGAGCTGGCGACCGGAGAGGTGGAGATCGACGCCGAGAGCCTCGTGATCCTGAATCGTTCCAAAACTCCGCCCTTCGCCATCAACGATGGGGGCACCGTCGAAGAGCAGCTCCGACTCCGTTACCGCTACCTCGACCTTCGCCGACCGCGGATGACGGCGAACCTCTGGCTGCGCCACCGGATGACCAAGGCGATCCGCGACTTTCTGGACCAGGAGGGTTTTCTCGAGATCGAAACCCCCGTGCTCATCCGCAGCACCCCGGAAGGGGCCCGCGATTACCTGGTGCCCAGCCGGCTGCGACCGGGCCACGTCTACGCACTGGCGCAATCGCCCCAGCTCTACAAGCAGCTCCTCATGGTCGGCGGGATCGACCGCTATTTCCAGATCGTGCGCTGCTACCGTGACGAGGATCTTCGGGCGGATCGACAGCCTGAGTTCACGCAGCTCGACCTGGAGATGTCATTCGTCACCGAGGAGGACGTGATCGATGTGATCGAGCGCGCCTTCGCCTACACCTGGCGGCAGGTGCTGGACCGCGAGATCGCGATGCCCATCCGTCGGATCACGCACGCCGAGTCGATGTTGCGATACGGCGTCGATAAGCCGGACCTTCGCTACGGACTGGAGATTGGCGAGCTCACCGCCGTGTTCCGGGCAACCGAGTTCAAGATCTTTCGGCAGGTGGTGGAGGCAGGCGGCGCGATCCGCGCGATCAGGATCCCCGGCGCGGCCGGCGAGGGCGCGAAGGAGATCGAGGCCTGGACCGAGGTGGCGAAGGGCGAGAAAGCACGCGGGCTGGCCTACTGGCATCTGCGGGCGGACGGCTGGGAGTCACCGATCGCCAAATTCTTTAGCGGCGCGGAGCTCGATGGATTGCGGGAGGCGACCGGTGCGCAGCCGGGCGATCTCGTCGTGGCGGTCGCCGACCGCGTTGAGGTGGTCGCCGCCGCTCTGGGAGCCGTTCGGAAGGCGGTCGCCCGTCGTCGAGGTCTGATCCCCGCCGGCACGTTCGAGTTCGTCTGGATCACGGAATTCCCCCTCTTCGAGAAGAGCCAGGAAACGGGGGAGACGACGGCGGCCCATCATCCCTTCACCTCGCCGCGGCCGGAAGATCTCGACCTGATGACGACCGACCCGCTCAAGGTCCGGGCTCGAGCCTACGATCTCGTTCTCAACGGCACCGAGCTCGGCTCGGGCAGCATCCGCATCCACGACCCTGAGATGCAGCAGCAGGTCTTCAGCGGGCTCGGCATGACCCGGGAGGATGCCGTACGTCGATTCGGGTTCCTGTTGGAGGCGTTCGGCTATGGCGCGCCACCCCATGGGGGGTTTGCCTTCGGCCTCGATCGCGTGGTCATGATCGCCGCCAACGAAGAGACCATCCGGGAAGTGGTGGCCTTTCCCAAGAATCAGCAGGCCGAAGAGGTGATGTCCGACGCGCCCGCGCCGGCCGACGAGAAGCAGCTTCGCGAACTCGGCCTCGAGCTCAGGCGGCTCCCGGCGCACGACGGTCAGAAAGGTTCGGCCAAACCGTAACCGCGGTTTTTCACTGCGCCTTCGGCCGGCCCTCTTTCGTTATCTGGGTGCCGTCCGCGCCATACGGTAGACTCGCGGCGGTGCTTGCCGCGTTCCCGCCGGTATTGGTGCTCGCTGTTCTCCTCATTCTGCTGGGCACCCAACTGGCCTATGTCGCCGCCCCGAGGGCCCCGCACTATCTCGTTCGGCTTGGCCTGAGCGCGCTGGCCGTGCTCGTTGGCGAACTTCTCGGAGCGGCGGGCCTCGGCGAGGGGCTGGCGGTGGGTCAACTCCATCCAGTGACCGATCTGGTCCTGCTGACGATCGCCCAGTTGGGGGCCGGGTGGTGGGCCAGCCGTGAACAGGCCGTTTAGGGGCAGCCGGATTACGGTAGAACTACGACGACTCCCTGCGAGCAGGGTGGTCGGGAGGACTGCATAGGATGGTGTGGCAAGTTGGTGTCCTGCTGGTCGGGATCGGCTTTCTGCTGCTGAGCCTGTTCGCGAGCTTCATCCTGATCAACATGACCCGCAGCCTGCGGACCATTGAGGCCATCCTCGCTGTGACCCTGGACGAAGCGAAGCTTGCCCTCCCGGAACTCCGGCACAGCCTCCAGCAGCTGGACGAGATGGTGACCGGGGTCAATGGCAAGTTCACGGCGGCCGACCGGGCGATGAGTGCCACGGGCGCCGCCATCACCGGCTGGCGGGACCGAGTCCGTCACCGATTCGAGGGGATCGGTCGTCGGGGCGGCGGTCCACCGCCGAGTGAGGGAACCCCCTCATGAAAGAGAGCCGAACTGGCAGTCACGGCACCCACGCCCACGCCGCCGCCGCCGCCGCCGCCGCGGGTTCTTACATTACGGAGCTCAAGCTTCCCGCAGTGCCCGAGTACATCGTGGTCGCGAAGCGCGCCGCGGCTTCTCTGGGGGTCGTGGTTGGGTTTTCCCTGCATGAGATCGACGACCTTAATATTGCCGTCACCCAGGCCTGCCAGAATGCCTGCGCGGCGGCCACCCAGCAATGGGGGAAGGGCAACGGCCAGTTGAAGCTGACGTTCAAGAGTCAGTCACGCCGGCTGGAGGTCGAGGTGCGCAGCGTTCCGCCGCGAGCCGTCGAGGTGCAGGCCGTGCGCCGCGCCCCGCTGGAGGCCGAGCTGGACTATGAAACCATTGGACTGAACATGATCCGGCTGTTCGTCGATGAGTTGCGCTATCACGTAGACAACCAGACAGGCAGCATGCGGATGAGGATGGTCAAATACCTGATCGAGTAGATCGACCCGCGCCCGCGAAGTCAACCGTCCGACCAAACCGCGAACTCGTGCGCCGGCTCTTCCTCAAGTACCAGAAGACGAAGGATCCACAGGTCCGCCAACAGCTCGTTGAGCTGTTCAACAACCTGGTGGTGTTCCTCGCCAGGAAATTCAGCAACCGCGGGGAGCCGCTCGAGGACATCGTGCAGGTCGGCTATATCGGCCTGCTCGCGGCGATCG
>DATCOB010000036.1:0-17219 GCA_036564925.1 Candidatus Dormiibacterota bacterium
GGACTCGCTTGAGTCCCGTCCAGCCGGTGCGTCGGAAGAGATCTAGCGAACGAACCGCCGGGCGGCGAAGCGGATCGACAGAAGCGCCCCGCCGATGAATACGATGCCGGCGGCCAATGGGATCAACGGGAGTGACGGCGAAGCGGCGCCGGTCTGGGCCAGGGTCGCGACCTGTTGGGCAGCCTGGCTCTGCTGCGGTGCCGGGGTCGCCTGGGCGACGGCATTCGGGCAATCCGTCGCCGACATGTTGGGTCCGGCGGTCGGGGAGTGGGGGTCGGCGACGTACGGGAACACGCACATGAACGGAACGTCGTTTTTCGGAACGCCATCGCCGATCGTCTTGGCGACTGGGCCGGGGCCCTGGCCGTTGCAGGAGCCGGCGACCAGCGGGCAGGTCGCCCCGTCGAGGGCCTGCAGCTCGATGTCGGTCACGTCATCGGCGAGGCGGCGCCCGTTGGGGAATCCGTTCCCGTCACCGAAGAAGCCCTCACTGCTGTCGGCATTGGGATCAGAATGCAAGCCGTTGGTGAGGCTCATGTTGAGACGAAGCTCGTCACCCGGCGTCTGGCCGCTGGGCGTCTGTGAGGCGGAGGCAGGCTGGTTGATCCCCTTGAGCCCGGTCAGGAAGACCGCCACCAGGTCGGTGCGGTCGTGTTCCGGCGCCGCGGCACCGGGGAAGACCACGTTGATCAGCTTGGCCAGGAGCGGGTCGGTCACCCGGCTGAGGAACTGCGCATCCTGAGCCGGGGTGGTGGCGTTGAACAGATCCTTACGCCCGAGGTCGACCACGACCTCGTTGACCAGCGGCATTCCGAGGCGCGAGACCTGGACGTTGGCGTTTTGCGAGTTGCTCGGTGTCCTGAACTGCGGAGTGGCCGCCCCCTGGGCGATCGGCCCGAGGGTTTTCGCGTCCGTCCGTACGGTGGTCGCGTTCCGGCTCGAGGTTGCCCAGACGCCGATGATGTGATCCTTGTTCGGGCCCTCGAGCTTGGTGCTCGGGATCGAGATCGCGATCGTCCGCACGTTGAGGCCGGCCAGGTTGTCGACCCCGCCGGTGCGCTGGCCATTGATGTTCAGCAGATCGAAGATGCCGCCCACGTTGATGAAGAAGGGGTCATCGCGCAGGCCGGCAAAGACTTTGATGCCGTCGCCAATGTTGTTGACGGCTTTCTTGGCGAGGTTATGGTAGTTGGGTGTGTCGCGGCCCCCGACCACGTCGGGCGGACTGGGCAGGTTCGTCGCGGACGTCCCCTGCATGTTGTCGCCCGAATTGTCGCTCGAGACCGTCAGGTCGTAGCTTTGCGGCTGGTTCCAGTTCGCGTACGGTACCGATACCGCGGTTCCGTCTGGCGCGTTGCACGAGCTGGTCCCATTGCTCGTGATGGGGTTGGGAGCGTTCGAGCTATAGAGAAAGGTGCTGGGGTCGACGATGCAGCTGTGGAAGCGGAACGAGAACGTGATATGGGACTTCGCGTCGCCGACGTTGTCAACGTGAACCTGGTAAAGAACGTCGTCGCCAAATTTGGAAAAGTTGGGACCGTTCGCGGCTGGCTGGAATGGGACCCAGTCAGCGACCAGCACGGTCCGGCTGAAGTCGTCGGGCGCTTGAAATGCGTAGACGTCGGTGTTGTCAGCCAGGGGATCCTGGGCGATCAGCGGCGCCTCGCGATGGCTGGAGGCGCTGGCCGTCAACGGCGTAAGTGTCAACCCGGCGGCAGCCAGTACCGCCATCAATCCGACGACCGGTCGTTTGTGCATAGCCAGACTCCTTATGTCCCACATTGACGTGATCGAGCCGAAGAAGGCCGTCGAACGGCTGGAAACTCCTTTCCTATCTATTGAGGCGTTTCAACTGGCCGTTTGGTTCCATCGAGGTGCCGGTTGCTGGTCTGCCCAGGCTTCCCGATGGAGCGCGGCGGCGAGCTTGGAGAGCGAGCGGGAGAGACGGGACTTGATCGTCCCCAGAGGCAGGTCGGTGAGCAGCGCGATCTCACGATCGGTGAGGCCGGCGTAGAAGCGCAGCACGACGATCGCCCGGCTTCGGGGGTCAAGCCTCGTCAGCGCGGCGACGATGGCGGCGTCACGCTCGCTCGCGAGGGCGTCCTCGACGGGATCCTGGAAGGCCCGGTTGCGGTTCCAATCCTCCGCACACTCGCTGGCGAGGGTCAGCGACAACTCGCTGCGCCGACCGCGAACCTGGTCGGCGGCGCTGTGCTGGATCAGCCGGTTCAACCAGCCGCCAAATGCCTCCGGCCGGCGCAGGTCGCCGATGTCGCGAAGCCCGCGAATGAACGCTTCCTGGACGGCGTCCTCCGCCAAACCGGGGTCCCGGGTCACGCGCGCGGCGGACCGGAGCGCAGATGGTCGGTAGGCGAAATAGAGTGCCTGGAACGCGTTGGCCTCGCCCTGCTGAAATCGCCGGACAATTCCGGCACGCTGCGCCGACATGAACGCGGCGGTCGTTGGCTTCCCCAAGCCTTCCCTCCACGAACCTTCCTTGACGAACTCGGTTTGGCTCATTCTGCTGAGAGGCACGAGAAAGCGCAAATTCGTACCGGCTGAGGTCGCCCCGCCATTGATCTCATACCCTCGCTCCTGCGTATGTAGAGGTGGTGGCACCACGGGACAGAAGTGATGCGTTGATCCGGGCGCTGAGGCGAGCCAACCTCGAGCCAGAAGCCTGTACCATCGCCTTCCTGCGCTTCGAGACCGGCCTGAGCGAGGAGGAGATCGCGCGCCTGACGGGACTGGCGCCTGATGCCGTGGTCTCCAGTGTCGCGGTGGCGCGTGCCCGCCTCCGTGCGCTGGCGGGGGGACCGATCGACGCGGGGGTCTCGGTGCCCATCTCGTAACTGCGCGGGAACCTTTCGGCGCGGCGGACCGCCTAACGAGCAGAGGGGGTGGACCCCAAAAGGAGGACGCGCGCATGCAGGCCCTGCGCGGATTGGCGGTTGCGCTGATCCTTGTCCTTGCGCCTATGAGCGCCTGGGCCGCGGCCGCCCCGACTCCATCAGCCAGTCCGATCCCGAGTCCGGCCCCTTCGGCCCTGCCTTCGCCATCGCCCAGCCCGACGGGATCTCCCACGACCACGCCAGGCGCGTCCGGAACCCCCACCTCCAGGGCGACGCCATCTGGGTCACCGGCCCCGAGCTTAAAGGTGAGCCCCTCAGCCACCCCGACGACGCATCCGACGCCCCCCGGGCTCGCCAACAAGGACGCCGAAACCCTGCTGGTCGGCGAGCTGGCCGCGGCCGAGTCCCACGCCATGCTGCTGCAGGCGGCGCTCGATCAGTCGCAACTCACCACGGTCGCGCTGGGGCGACAACTCCTCGACGCGCAACGCGCGTTGCGCCGCCTCGACGATCGGCTTCACCGCATTCAGGCTGATCGGGAACGGGTCTCCGGCCGGGTAACCGCGAGCCGGCAGGCCCTCGCGCTGATGGTCCGGCGCATGTACAAGCACCAATCGAACTACTTTCTCGCGGTGCTGGACGCCGGTGGTTTCGGTGGACTGCTGCGCGTGATCGGGTACAGCGACGCTGTCGTCCAGCATGAGCGCGACCTGCTCCAATCGGTGCAGGGCGATGAGGTCGCGTTGACGCACTGGCAGTCGTCGATCGCACGTGATCGCCTGGCGCAGCACGTCGCGGTCGAGCGGTTGCAGCAAGCCGAGGCCGGGCTGACCGCGCAGGCCGCCCTGGAGCAGCGCCTCCAGCAGGACCTCCAGGCGTCCATTGATGACGCGCTTCAGGCGCTTGTCCAGGTCCCGGGTGATACGGCGGCGGCCGCAAACGAGCGCGCCCGGCTCGTCCAGCTCAAGGCGAACGCCGTCGTCCACCGGGTCGAACAGGCGGTCTTTACCCAGGCCAACGTGGCCCAGCTCGCTGCGCTAACCCCGCAGGACGCATCGATCGAGGATCCGGGCCACCTGCTGTGGCCCATCCCGCACGCCACCATCACGCAGGGGTTTGGCCCGTCCGCTTATGACTTTGAACCACCCTACGCCGGTTTCGCCCACTTTCATACGGGCATCGATCTCGCAGACCCAATGGGGACGCCGCTGTTCGCCACCGCGGATGGACTGGTCGTCGAGGCCCGCGCCATGACGGACGCGGACGGCAATCCCGTCGGGTATGGCAATTTCGTTCTGTTGCAGCACGCTGCCGGCATGAATTCCCTCTACGGTCACCTGCTGGCCATGCTGGTCAAACCAGGTGATGTGGTGACGCGTGGGCAGTTGATCGGCCTGGTCGGGTCGAGCGGGAATTCGACAGGCCCGCATACGCACTTCGAGGTTCGCCTCGACGGTACGCCGGTCGATCCGATGGAGTTCCTGCCCGGAAACCTCGCGGGCCGGGCCTCGACGACCTGATCGGATGACTGCGCATCGCGCACCGACCGCGCAAAAATCTCCGCAAGAGAGTATGGTGTGAGCCTGCTCAAGGGGTTCTTCGCAGAACCCGGATCCGGAAGAGAGGTGTCGCGGTGGCCATCAAGATTGGCGCATCGACCGCGGCGGTCGTCGACGACGACGAGTCGATTCGGGCGATGGTGGGCCTCGTCCTGGCCCAGGACGGGTGGCAGGTTCTCGAGGCGGTGGACGGTGAGAGCGGGCTGCGGATGATTCTTGACGACCTCCCCCAGGTTGTCGTGGTCGACATGCAGATGCCGCGGCTGAATGGTCTGCAACTCACACGTCGAGTGCGCGATGAAGGGCTGTTCGGGGACCAGGTCCGGATCATCATCTACACGGCCGGCGCCACCACGGAACAAGAGGCGCTGAAGGCTGGTGCGGATGCGCTGGTGATCAAGGCCGGCCCGGTCCGCCGCCTGCGTGACGCGATCCGGGGCATCGCGCCGGCCGAGGAGCCTCTAGCTCCGAACCTCTGACGACTCCGCCGTGCCGGCGAGGCCCTGAAGCAGCGTCGGAAAGGAGTTCGCGATCTGCTTGCTCATCATCCCGCCGACGATCGAGCCCAGCGGGCCCTTCACCCGGATACCCTGGCTGAGCGGTGTCTTGCCGGCGGCACCCGGCACCACGGCGCACTCGAACGAGAATCGAGTCAGCGGGATCACCGTCGTCTCCAGGCGGAAGGAGCGCCCCGGGACCACGTCCTCCAGCTGAATCGCGTGGCTGCCCTGCCTGTTCGTCATGGTACCCGTCGTGCCCGACGCGAACGGGCCGTTCAGTGACATCGACATCACACCCGGGTTCCACTGTGGCCAGGTCGACGTGTCCGACCAGATTTTCCAGACGGCTTGCGGGCTGGCCTTGGTCTCAACGGACCGCTCTTCAATCGCCATGGCTTATCTCCCCGACGGTGACGTGGCGCCCTGCGGAGCGCCGATTCAGCAATAGATAAACACAACCCGCGACGATAAAACCAATGAAGTAGCCGAAGTCGGCGCCGCCGAACCATGAGGCGAGGGGACCGGTGAAGAACATCTCGGCCATGAACGGGAGGGATACCGCGAGACCGACGGCAAACGCGATAAGGCCACTCGCGTTCCATGCGGGCGTCTGGCTGAACTCGATGGCGCGGCGGTGCCCGAGCCGGTAGTAATCGAGGAGCACCACGGCGAGCCATGGCATGATCCAGTAGTCGAGCGCGACCAGGAAGTTCGCATAATTCTGCGTAAACCGCTGGTACCCGATCAGGGCCAGGAGGAAGCCCAGGATACCGCCGACGATGGCGAGCTGCCAGCGCGGCAGCCTGACGTCCAGGACGCGGGCCGACATGGTATTCGAGTAGAGGTTCAGGACATTGGCCGTCATGGCTCCCAGGATGACCGCCACCACGGCGATCGAGCCGAATCCCCCCATGGCGACCTTGAGCGCAGCGACCGAGCTGGCGGCGCCGGGTGCCAGGATGGCCACCAGGACCCCGACCACCTCAGTCAAGAAGGAGGCCACGGCCGCACCGACGAAGACGTACACGGCGAGGTACGAGCGTGAGGTGATCTCGGGAAGGTAGCGGGAGTAGTCCGAGGCGTACGGCGACCAGCTCATGATGTAGGAGAAGGAGATCGCCAGCACGATGGCGAAGAGGGCCAGCGTGTTGGCGCCCCGGGTCGGATGCCACTGCGAAATCGTCGAGCCATGGGTCAGGGCCACGATCAGGGCGATCGCGAAGAGGAGCCCGAGGATGCCAGCCATGTACCGCTCGAAGACCTGGATCACGTTATGGCCGTAGATGACCAGCAGCGTCTGCGCGCCGACGAGCGCGATGGCGGCGCCAACAAAGGGGATCGCCGGCAACAGCAGCTGCACCGCAAAGGCGCCCAGGATGGTATTCACCGTGAACCAACCGGCGGTGCTGAGCCAGTTCAAACCGGCAGGAATGTAGCCGCCGATCCGGCCGAAGGCACGCCGCCCGATGAACATCTGCGGAAAGCCGGCGGCAGGGCCCATGGCGGCAGACCACGCCAGGACCACCCCGCCCAGCATGTTGCCCAGGGCCAGCGCGAGCAGCGCGGGGAGCAAGGGAAGTCCGATGGCCACCGGTACGAAGCCGATCGCGTAGTCGGCGATCGTCAGGTTGGCAGCGAGCCACAGCCAGAGGAGTTGGCGGCTATGCCCGTGCCGCTCGGCGAACGGGATGTGCTCGATTGAATACGGTTCGGGGACGGCCACCCGGTCGCCGTAGTGGGCGGCGGGCTCAGCCACAGCGATAAGCGTACCAAGCGACTCCCGCTCGCTGGGCCCTGGTGTCGATCTAACCCGGGGCTCGTTCGTCGTACTGTACAAAGCGGCGAGTGCCGCGAACCTCAAGGAGGAGCACAGACGATGAAATACGTACTGCTGTTCGGTGATACCAAGGATCGGGCGAAGCAATGGGAATCGATGCCGGAGACCCAGAGGCAGGCAGCCTATGGCCAGATCAACCAGTGGTTCGACAAATACACCGGCAAGATCACCGGCGGACAGGAGCTCCAGCCGGAGCGCACCGCGACCACCGTCAAGTTCGACAATGGCAAACCGGTGGTGATGGACGGCCCCTTCATCGAGGGCAAGGAGTCGATCGGTGGCTATGCGGAGGTCAGCGTCGCCGACCTCGATGAGGCGATCGAGATGGCGAAAGGCTGGCCGACCGGTGGCCCCGTTGAAGTCCGCCCCGTGGTGGAGCGGCCGGGTCCGCCCCAGGGCTAGACCAATCCAGTCCGCGACCGACGCCGCGATTGCCGAGGTCTTCCGCGAGGAGGCCGGCCGGCTGACCGCGGCGTTGGTCCGGGCGCTGGGGAACTTCGACCTCGCTGAGGAATTGGTCCAGGATGCGCTGGTCGAGGCGATCGAACACTGGCCGAAAATGGGCGTCCCGGACAAACCGGGCGCCTGGCTGCTTACGACCGCTCGGCGAAAAGCGATCGACCACGTGCGACGGGATGCCCGCCATCGGGCCAAGCTCGCGCTGCTGGAGGGAGCGCTGATGGGTGTCGATACGGCTGAAGGCGACGACCGACTCCGCTTGATCTTCACCTGCTGCCACCCGGCGCTTCCGCGGGAGGGGCAACTGGCGCTGACCCTCCGCGCCGTGGCCGGACTCACGACCGTCGAGATCGCCCGGGCCTTCATCACTTCAGAGGCGACGATCGCGCAGCGGATCGTGCGGGCAAAGCGGAAGATCGTTGATGCCGGGATTCCTTACCGCATTCCGACCGATGCCGCGCTGGCGGATCGGGTCGAGGAGGTCCTGACCGTCCTCTATCTGATGTTCAATGAGGGCTACCTGGCGACGGCCGGAGAGACGGCGTCGCGCCGCGACCTGGCGGAGGATGCGGCCTGGCTGGCCGGATTGTTGGTGCGGCTGATGCCGAAGGAGCCGGAGGCCCTTGGCCTGCTGGCGTTGATGCGGTTGCACCTGGCGCGCAGCGACGCACGCTTCGACTCCACCGGGAACCTGGTATTGCTGCAAGACCAGGACCGCGGGCGTTGGGATCGGGATCGGATCGCTGCCGCGACATCACTCCTGCATCGGGCAGCCGAGCTCCGCCGGTCGGGTCCGTACCAGATCCAGGCGGCCATCGCCGCGTGCCACGCCGAGGCGCGGTCCTGGGAGCAGACGGATTGGGAGGACATCGTGGCACTGTACGATGCGCTGCTCGTCTTCACCGGATCGCCGGTCGTTCGCCTCAACCGCGCCATCGCCCTCCGTCACACGGCGGGCCTGGAAGCGGCTTTGAAGGAGATCGATGCCCTGGCCTTCGCGCTCGACAACTATCATCTGCTGCACGCGACCCGTGCCGAGTTGCTGCGGGCCATGGGGCGCGAGTCCGAGGCCAACGAGGCGGTCGCCCGAGCCCTGACCCTGACCGAAAATCCAGCGGAACGGGCCCTCCTCGCAAAACGGCTGACCTGACCGGGTCAGCCTGCCCGATCAAGGTAAAGTCGACTCCTGGCAGGAGAACCGGTCGATCCATCGGCGGAGCGCGAGAAGCAACGTCGTGCGGTCACGATCGGCGACCTGAAGCCGCTCACCGCTCGGATCCATCTGGCTGAGTACGATCCGACCTGGCCGCGCGTCATGAACAACTCGGCCGACGAGGCCGCCTACGTGCCGGCGCTCGAGGTGGGCGGCCATGTCCTGCGCATCCGGGAACCGAAGTGGCACGAGCATCGCCTCTTCAAGGGCCCGGACCCGCCGTTGTCGAGGCGATCATCGGCAGGGCCCTGGCGCACGCGTCGCGCGGGGCATGACCGAGCCGCGCCTGGAGATCACGCCTCAGCGCGGCCCTCGATCCAGTTGACGTAGCGGTCGACCGACTGGTCGAGTGCGGCCGCGCCATCACGTTCGATGACCCGGTCCCACCAGCCGCCGTAAATGCGGTCGAACCGATAGGGCCTCACCGCCGCAGCGATCCGCCGGACATGGGTTGTCGACAGGGGAATGTCATTCGGGTAACTGCGCATGAAGCTGACGAAGCGCCGGTCGGCCGCGACCGCGATGGTGTCGCCGGTCAAGATGGCGCCGTGTCGATCGGCGCCGGCTGCCCAGTGCAGCACCGCGCTCCCGGCAAAGTGGCCGCCACACTGGATCAACGTCAGGCCTGGCACGGGCTCGACCGTGTCCCGCCAATATCGGATGGCGGGATCCGGGCGCATCACCCACTCCCGATCGGCCTCCGGGATGTAGATGGGAGCGCTCGCAAATGCCTGGCTCCACTCCACGCAGACCCCGTAAAAATGAGGATGGGACATCGCAATCCCGTGCACACCCCCACGAGCGCGCACCGCCGCGACGCCCTGCTCGTCGATCAGCCCGAGGCAATCCCACAGGAAGTTGCCGTCCGGCGTTTGGATGAGCAGGGCCCGCTGTCCGATCCCCACTCGTGGCTCGGCGCCGAGCCCGGTGAGACCGGGCTCGAGGTCGCGGACCTCGATCCGATGTCCACCGGCCTGGAGCTCAGCAAGCGTGGCCCACCGCTGACCCTCCGGCGGCACATACTGGCGTTCGTCCTCACAAATCGCGCACCGACACGGCGGTGTGTCGCTTCTCGCGTGCTGAACCCCGCAGGTCCGGCAGACGTAAGCCTCCACTGCGGTCGTCGCCTTTTTCCCCGCGCTCAGCGCGCGGTGGTATGGCGGTAGCGGATCACCGAGACCGGCACGAAGACCAGCAGGATCGCGAGAATCCAGGCGGTCGACTGGATCAGCGCCCAGCGCGTGTCGCCGGCGGTCAGCGCCGGGTTGACATGGAAGAGTCCACGCAGCGCATCGGCGACCACCGACACCGGGTTGTGGGTGGCGAACCCCCGGAGCCAGCTCGGCATGGTGGCGACCGGAACAAAAGCGCTGGAGGCGAAGGTCAGGGGGAAGAGCCAGATGAACCCGGCCGACTGTGCCGCCTCGACGCTCCGCACGGTCAGCCCGATCAGCGCCGAAACCCAGGAGAAGGCGAAGCTGAAGCCCATCAGCACAGCGATCCCGAGCAGGAATTCGAAGATGGTGCCGCCGGGTCTGAACCCAACGGCGAAACCGACGGCCAGCATGATCGCCACGGTGAAGAGGTTCCGGCCAAGGTCGGCGATGGTCCGGCCGGTCAGCACCGCCGAGGAGGACATCGGCAAAGAACGAAACCGGTCGATCAAGCCGCGGTGCATGTCCTCGGCCAGCCCGATGCCGGTCGTGACCCCGCCGAAGGCGACCGTCTGCACGAAGATGCCCGGCATCAGGTAGTTGACGTACTGGCCGCCCGGGACATGGATGGCGCCACCAAAGACGTACCGGAACAGCAGGACGAACATCACCGGCTGGATCGTGACGAAGACCATCAGCTCGGGAACTCGGAAGGTCTGCAGCAGGCTTCGCCGGGCCAGGACCACGGCATCCAGGACGGCCCAAACAAGGGGCCCGCGACCGGCGATCGGCCGGTACCGGGTCCCGGCGGCGCTCTCGGTCGCGGTCGGCGCCAGCATCAGCGCCGGCTCCGGCCGCGCCGCGCGGGCTCGGCGGCCTCGGCACCTTCGGCCTGATGCCCGGTCAGGGTCAAAAAGACGTCGTCAAGACTGGGCCGTCGGAGTTGCAGGTCGGCGATTCGAATGGCCGCGGTGTCGAAATCCCTGACGAGCGCCGCGAGCTGACTCGGGCCCTGCCGCGATGGGCCGGAGATCCGTCGCTGCGCGGCATCCACGACCACCTCACCGGAGAGATGGCGTCGCGCCACGGCTTCGGCGCGCGGGAGGTCGGCGTCGGCGCCGACGGAAACCTCGATCCGGTCGCCACCGACCCGGTCCTTCAGCTCGTCCGAGGTGCCCTCGGCGATCACGTGACCGGCATCGACCACGGCGATCCGGTTGGCGAGCTCGTCCGCCTCTTCCAGGTACTGCGTGGTCAGCAGGATGGTCGAGCCCTCCGCGCGCAGGGAAGTGATCACCTCCCACATCTGCCGGCGGCTGCGTGGGTCGAGTCCGGTGGTCGGTTCGTCGAGGAAGAGGACCGGTGGCAGCACGACGAGCGAGGCCGCGAGGTCCAGCCGGCGCCGCATCCCGCCGGAGTAGGTCTTCGCGATCCGGTCCGCCGCATCGACAAGGTCGAATTGGTCGAGGAGCTCGGCGGCACGTCGCTTCCCGTCGCCGGCGCGGAGGTGATACAGCTGGCCGATCATGACGAGGTTCTCGCGGCCGGTCAGGTACTCGTCGATCGCGACCGACTGCCCCGCCAGGCCGATGCTTGACTTGAGGCGATCCGCGTCCTTCACGACGTCGAAGCCCGCCACCCAGGCATGACCCGCGTCCGGCTTGAGGAGCGTGGTCAGGATGCGCACCGCGGTGGTCTTGCCGGCGCCGTTCGGCCCGAGCAGGGCCAGGATGGTGCCGTCGTCGACGTGGAGATCAACGCCATCGAGGGCCTTCAACGTGCCGAACGACTTCACCAGTCCCTCAGCGTGGATGGCCCGGTTTGAGATCACCGGGACAGGATACCCGCCGAAGACTGGCGAGATAACGACCGAACTCGAAGTCCCAGCCGAGCGCGGCACGGGCGACTGGGATCAGCCGGCGCGCGGTGATCTCACGCGTGGTTCCCCAGCGAGGCGAGGGTCTGCCGAGCCTGGCGTTCGTAGAGGACAGAAAAGTAGGGGTTGATCGCCAGTGCTTTGGTGATGTCCGCTTTGGCCTCCACGTTCATCCCGAGTTTCATCTCGATCATTCCGGTATGGAAGAAGAAGAGCGCGTCGAGGGTGCCGAGACGATGGGCCTGTTGCGAGGCCTCAAGCGCGCCCGTATAGTCACCGGTCTCGTACAGCGTCCAGGCGAGCGAGTCGGCGGTAATGACATTGGGCCGGTCGCGCATCGCCCGACGAACGGCCGCGAGGGCCTCATCCAGATTGCGGTGGTGATCGGCGTTGAACAGGGCAAGCTCCTGGTCAAGATCGACCCCGTTTGCCGTGTACAGGCTCTGCTCGGCGGCCGCCAGATCATACGTTTCGCCGGCCGTCTTTCGATTTCCGGACACCGCGTAGACGTCGCCGAGCGCGATCACGTATTGGGGGATCGGATAAATGTCAATGGCCCGTTGGTAGAGTCTGATCGCTTCCGGATAGCGGCGCTGCGCCGCACGGACCGATGCCACGCCGGCCGTAGCCTGGACATATCCCGGGAAGTCATGAAGGGCCTGCTGGTACTCGGCCTCCGCCATTTTCAGGTGGCCATTGTTGAAGTGGACGGTGCCGAGGAGCACCTCGGTGTAAGCGAGATTCTCCGGGACCGGCCCCCCGGCCGCGATCGCCATCTTCATGGCCTCGATGGCGCCTGGCACGTCGCCGTAGAGCTCCCGTAGATAGGAAACGCGAGAGTAGGAGCTCAGGTCTGGCCGAAGATTCACCATCTGCTGCAGGGAGGCGACCGCTTCGTCGTATCGACCGAGCTGTGTCTGCGCGTCGCTGATGACGCCGAGCGGACGCGAGGCGTAGGGGTTGAGCGCGTGCGCTTTATTACCCCACGACAACGCATCCATGAACTGGTGCCGAGCCAGCGTCAGCGTGCCCATCAGGGTGGCGGCCTCGGTGTCGGCGGGATCGTGCCGGAGGGCGGATCCGAGTAACGCGTCGACCTTCGGGTAATAAGAGGGATCACCGACCTCGCGAACCTTCTGGAGGTAGGCACCGGCAAGCTCATCGACCGATTTCCAGTCGGAAGGGTTCTGCCGCAGGCGGGCCTGGTCGCGGGCGATGACCTGGTCGCTGCTCACGTTGAGTGCCTGGCCGGGAGGTGCACCGGTCGCGGCGGCGCCCGTGGTATTGGCCAGGGCCTGGTTGCCGCACGCGGTCAGGGCCGAGCCAATCATCAGCGTGAGAACGAGCGGCGTGATGCGCATGATGCCTCCGGATGAAGTGACGGGGCTCCGTGGGGAGCCCCGTCCAGTCGGTCGTTACGACGCGGGCGAGTGCGGGTCGGCGACGTAGGGGAACTGCGTCTGAAGGATCGCGTCGGCATCCTTCGCGACGCCGTCACCAAGGGTCGTCGCCATGGCGCCGGGCGTGCAGGCGGGTGTGCCGAAGGCGCAGGTCGCGCCGTCGACCGCCTGCAATTCGATGTCGGTCACGTCGTCACCGAGGCGCCGGCCGTTCGGGAAGCCGTCGGCCTCCTTGGCGAGCGCACCCAGCCGGTTGACGTCGTTGGGGTTCGCATGGGTCACCGGAGTGTCCATGTTGAGGCGGAGCTCGTCGCCGGGAACCTGGTTCGGGTTCGTCGGCATGTTCACGCCCTTGATGCCGGTCAGGAAGACCGCCACCAGGTCGGTGCGATTGGTCTCCGGCGCATTGACCTTGAAGAACGCGTTCAGGTACTTCGCCAGGAGGGGAGAGGTGACCCCGGTGAGGAACTGCTTGTCATCCGCGGGTGTCGTCGCGTTGAAGAGGTCCTTGCCGCCGAGCGGCACGACGACTTCGTTCACGAGCGGGTTGCCCAGGCGAGAGACCTGCGTCCAGAAATGGCCCTTGCCGCCACTTCCCGGTGCCTTGCTTCCGTTGGCGTTGAGCACGGTCGTGGTCGCCCGCTTCGAGGTCGCCCAGACGCCGATCACGGAGTCGTTGGGCCCTTTGACGGTGGCCTTGGGGACCTGGATCGCGATGCTGTGGACGTTGACACCATTCAGCGTGTCGACAGCGCCGGTCGCCGCGCCGGTCACGTTCAGCGGGCTGAAGATCCCGCCCAGGTTGACAAAGAACGGGTCGTCACGCTGCCCGGCGAAGACCTTGACGCCGTTGCCGACATCGTTGATCGCCGCCATTGCGAGCGTATGGTAATTCGCGGCATCGCCGGTGGAATTCTTCCCGACCGCATCGGGCGGGGTGAGGAGGCCGGTTGCGATCTGGCGGTTGTCGCCGTTGCGCCAGAGCGCCATGCTGTAGGTCTGCGGACGGTTCCAGTTCTTGTAGGTCTTGGTGCTGTCGTCGTAGCTGACCGGGCCGGCCGTGTAGAGGAACGTGGTGGGATCAACCGTCTTGGTCGTGAACTGGAAGGAGTAGACGATGTGGTCCTTGGCGTCGCCCACGTTGTCGATATGGATCTGGTACAGGACGTCATCGCCAAAGGCGTAGAAGTTCGGGCCGCCCGAGGGGACCTCGACCGGGATCCAGTTGGCGATCAGGTCGACTTTGGTGCTGTCGACCGGGTCGGTGAAGGCATAGACATCGGTGTTGTCGGCGACGGGGTCCTGGGAGATGAGCGGCGCTTCGCGGTGGCTCGACGCACTGGCCCCGATGGGCGAGAGCGTGAAGGCCGCCGCGGCCGTCCCCATGACGGCGATTAAAGCCTGTTTGCGCATGGTGTTCCTTTCAATTGAGATTTTTGGACGCATGTAGACGGACGGCGGGCTTGCCCTACCGAACTCCGCAAGGGCCCTTGCAAAAGTTCAGTCGTCGTCTCTGTAACGAAATCGATGCGCTGTTAGATCAATCCGTTAGGGGACGGGCGCGAGTTCAAATACCCGGATCGTGGGGCCGGGATACGCCCACCCCTCGTAATCGCTGAGCGGCACGTAGTAGCCGTCGAGGGGATCAAAAACCGCGTTGGTGCACCGCCCGTGTGTCGGGGAGAAGGTGGCGCGCAGCCGGGTTTGAGCCTTCAGCGCCGTCTCCAGGGGTAGGGCCGGCCCGCAGCCACCCGCCGGCGCCACCGGTGACTCGACGACGTAGTCGACCCCGTCAGCCCGCAGAACCGCGACGTCGTTGTGGTTGAGATCCGACTCGGCGAGACCGTGAACGGTGTAGCGGACCTCGAGGCGGTTCTGGAGGAACGACGCGACGTATGGATCGGTCGCCCCATGGCTCTGGTCGCGGCGATCGATCATCGCCTGGTCGTGGGCTGGTCCCGCGAAATACAGGGTTGCGACCCGGGCGCCCGAGGGAACGTTCCGCTCGAGCCAGTCGAAAGCCTGGGTGCGGGTGTCCGTCTGCTGGATCAGGTGGTCGAAGGCGAGGTCATGGGCGACTGCCGGCACCACCACGATCGCCGCCGCAACCGTGGTGGCGACCACACGCGGTTGGAGCCGCGCGCAGGCCACGATCAGGGCGCGTGCCGCCAGCAGGGCCAGCGGCGGAACGAGCGGGTCGGCGTAGCGCACGAAGACTGAGTAGCCGGCGCCGATCACGGCGTAGTAGGTCAACACGAAGGCGAGGACGATCAGGTCGGTCCTGGTGCGCCGGATGGCGGCAACGAGGACGCCAACCAGGCTGAGGAGGAACAAGGGGGGATCCAGGCCGTACCACAGCGCCAGCCGCGGGATGTGAAGGTACCCGATTTCTGGCTGGTGGGCTGTCCGCAAATGGTGAACGATGTAACTGATCCCTCCTGCAAAGGAGCCAAGATCCAGGACAAGGAACGGTGACGTGACCACGAAGGCCACGGCGCCCATGGCGGTGATGACCACGAGGCCGAGAATCGATCGCCGGGCATTGCGAGCGCGGAGCCCCTGCGCCACCGCGACGCTGGCGAGCACGAGGGCGCCGTTGTACTTGATGCTGGCGGCGAGACCAAAGAGGACTCCGGCGCCCGCGCCCCAGCGTCGGTTTCCGGTCTCCGCCAGCCGAGACGCCGCACTCACGCCGAGCAGGCAGGCGAAGGTCAGCGGCGTGTCGAGCGTCGCGAAGTGGCTGTCCCGAACCGCGAGGAAGGCGACGGCCAGCATGACGGCCGCGAGTAGCCCGGTCGCCTCCCCGTAGGCGCGTCGACCCAGGCGGTAGACGGCCAGCACGGTGACGGTCCCGATCACGGCATCGAGCAACCGCACACCGAAGTACGGGGCAGGTGGGCCGAGCAGCGGAAACGCCGGCTTCAGGAGCGCCAGCCAGCCGGCGGAGACATACAGGTAGAGGTGTGGCCAGTTGACAAAGTGCGGATCGAGCACGCCATGCAACATGCCCATGGCTCGGCCGACCACGACGTCTTCGTCCGGCCGGTAAATGGCGGGGAAGCCGAAGTTGATGCCCCACACTCGAAGCGCAAGCGCCCCGAGGAGCACGGTCGGGACGGCGAGCCTACGACGGATCGGGTCCCTTGGGTGGTCCGGGGGTGCGCTCGAAAATGCCGATGCTGAAGCCCCACCAGGCTGCGGGCCGGGCCGACCTGGGCAGGACTCGGACGGAGCGGCCCTCTTGAAGACTCCAGGCGAAGATGGCGCCGAAGCTGAGCGCCATGCCTTCGAAGACGCCGCCGTACAGCGCCATGGCGACGTGGGCGTCCTGGTCATTGCTCGTCAGGTATTCGGCCATCGTCGCGGTGGCGAACGGGATGAGCACCACGAAGAGGAGGAGCAGGAGGTTGAGAAACAGTAGAGTCCGATCGACGATGGCGACGTTCCCGATCAGGGCGTGGTGGTTGACCCAGATGATCCCGATCGTGAAGAAGCTGATCAGGTAGGCAATGAACGTCGGCCAGTGATCGCCGATCTGCTGGAGCAGGGGGCCGTGACCCGGCCCGGCGACGGCCAGGTTGAGCGCCAGCAAGGTGATGGCGACGGCCATCACGCCGTCGCTGAACGCCTCCAGCCGGCCCCGCTCCATTTGGAGAAGATTAGACTGGCGGGGTTTGGCAAAGGTCATCAAACCAGTGCCTGAGGTGGCAGCAGCCGGGCGGTCGGCCGACGACCTGAACTTCGTCAAGCTCATCTCGCACGAGCTTCGCGGCCCGACAACGCTGCTTCGGGGCCACCTGAGCATGTGGCTGGAGGGCAATCCGGTCGAGGTGCCCGCGGCTCTCATGCCCGCCCTACGCACCTGCTACGGCAGCGTGCTCCAGCTCAACAATCTGATCAACCAGATGATCCTCGCGGTCCGGATCCACGACAACGCGCTGGTCACCAGCTTAAAACCGGTCGATTTCACCAATTGGCTCCGTGCGGTGGCGCACGACATCTCGATGATCGTGGCGTCGACGGGGCACGGCCTCCAGCTCGAGTTGCCACCGGCGCCGGTCCGCGGGGAGGGCGATGTCTTCCTGCTCGCCACGGCGGTCTTCAACCTCGTCGACAATGCCCAGAAGTTCTCGGCCCGGGGCTCGATCATCCGCGTGGCCCTGCGTGCCGAGGCCGGGTCCGTTGTCATCGAGGTGATCGACCAGGGCCAGGGGTTCCCGGAGGGATTCATCCTCGAACCGTTTGCCCGCATCGATCGGGAACTCGGGTTCGAGCGGCCGGGCGTCGGCGTGGGGCTGTTCATCGCGCAAGGCGTCGCCCGGGCGCATGGCGGTCATTTAGACTTCGTCTCATCTCAGACAGGCAGCAC
>DATCOB010000037.1:0-19619 GCA_036564925.1 Candidatus Dormiibacterota bacterium
CATCTTGAACGACTCCTCGCGCAGCTTCTGGTAGTAGTCGAGGCCGGTCCCGGCGGGGATCAGCTTGCCGATGATCACGTTCTCCTTGAGACCGCGCAGGCGGTCGACCTTGCCGGAGATGGCCGCTTCCGTGAGGACCCGAGTGGTCTCCTGGAAGGAGGCCGCCGACAGCCAGCTGGCGGTGTTCAGCGCGGCCTTGATCAGACCCAGCAGGACGGTCTGCGCCACGGCCGGGTCGCCGCCCTCCGCCAGCACCTTCGCGTTGGCTTCCTCGTACTCCCACTGCGAGACGATCTCGCCCGGCAGGAGGTCGGTGTCCCCGGCGGAGTCGATGCGGACCTTCCGCATCATCTGCCGGATGATCACCTCGATGTGCTTGTCGTTGATGTCGACACCCTGCGACCGATAGACCTTCTGGACTTCCTCGACCAGATAGGTCTGGACGGCCTCACGGCCGAGAATGTGCAGCAACTCCTGGGGGCTGATCGAGCCTTCGGTGATCTGCTCGCCGGCCTTGATTCGCTGCCCGCTCGTAACGCTGATCCGGGCCCCGTGCGGGATCGGATACTCGCGCCATTCCTCGTCCGTGCTCCGAATGACGATCTGGTTCCGCTCCACCCGGGCCACGCCCGAGGCTCGCGAACGAATCACCTGATCGGCACCATCCTCGCCTGGGCCCTTGGCGATGTCCTGACCTTCCTGCACCGCGGCGCCGGACTCGATCATGGGCTGCATCTTGGGCGTCAGCACGTAGGGGACGTCGTAGACGTCGCGCGAGGTGACCTTCACCTTGCGGGCGGTATCGGTCCGAACCAGCTCGACCTCGCCGTCGATCTCGGAGATGATCGACTTGCCCTTCGGGATTCGCGCTTCGAAGAGTTCCTCGACGCGCGGCAGGCCCTGCGTGATGTCCATGCCGGCGACGCCACCGGTGTGGAACGTCCGCATCGTGAGCTGGGTACCCGGCTCACCGATGGACTGCGCGGCGATGACCCCAACGGCCTCGCCAATTTCGACGATCTTCCCGGTCGCCAGGTTGCGGCCGTAACAAAGCCGGCAGACACCCTCGCGTGCCTGGCACGTCAGCACCGACCGCACCTTGACCTGGGTCACACCCGCCTGGATCAGGTTGCGCGCCTGCACGTCGTTGATCTCGGCCCCCTCCTTCACCAGGACGGCCTGGGTCTTGGGGTCGAGCACGTCGGCGGCGGCCACCCGTCCGGCGATCCGTTCGAACAGCGGCTCGGTGAGCGCGCGCTCCTCCGAGATATCGGTCACCCAGACGCCGGCGGTCGTGCCGCAGTCCTCGGACCGCACGATCACGTCCTGGGCGACGTCCACCAGCCGGCGCGTCAGGTAACCGGAGTCCGCGGTGCGGAGCGCCGTGTCCGCCAGACCCTTGCGAGCGCCGTGGGTCGAGATGAAGTACTCGAGCACGGTCAGCCCTTCGGAGAAGTTCGCCTTGATCGGGAGGTCGATGATCCGGCCGGTCGGGTCGGCCATCAGGCCACGCATCCCGGCCAGCTGGCGGATCTGCTGGATGTTTCCTCGAGCCCCGGAGTTGGCCATCATGAAGACCGGGTGGAGCGAGTCGAAACTCTTCATGGTCGCGGCCGTCACTTCTTCGGTCGCCTCGGTCCACAGGTCGACCGTCTGCGTGTAGCGCTCATCGTCGGTGATGAGACCGCGGCGGAACTGCCCATCGATATCGCCGAGCTTCTTCTCCGCGGCCTTGATGATGGCGGCCTTGCCGGCGGGCGTCTTGATATCCATCGCGGAGATGGTGATGCCCGCCTTGGTCGCATAGGCGAAGCCAAGGCGCTTGATGTCGTTGGCCGTGCGGGCGGTCAGCTCATTGCCGTGCAGGCGGAAACACTCCGCCACGATGCCGCGCAGCGCCTTCTTGTCGAACAGCCGGTTCTGGTAGGTCATCGCTTCCCCATGGCCATCGGCCGGCTGGACGCCGATCGGGAGCACCTGGTTCAGCAGCACGCGGCCGGTGGATGTCCGGACCATCTTGCCGTCGATCCGAACCATGACCTCTTCCTGGACATGGACGCGCCGGTTGTCGAGCGCCAGCAGGGCTTCCTCGGCCGTGCCGTAGCGCGGCAAATCCTGATCCTTGACGGTCGGCCGCGGCCGGACCATCGTCAGGTAGTAGGTGCCGAGCACGATGTCCTGCGTTGGGCTGATCACCGGATGCCCATCGGACGCGGACAGGATGTTGTTGGACGACATCATCAAATTTTTGGCTTCCGCGATGGCCCCGGAAAAGAGCGGCACGTGGACGGCCATCTGGTCGCCGTCGAAGTCCGCGTTGAAGGCGGAACAGACGAGCGGGTGGATCTGGATCGCCGAACCCTCGACCAGCACCGGCATGAACGCCTGGATGCCGAGGCGGTGGAGCGTGGGGGCGCGGTTGAGGAGCACCGGATGCTCCTTGATCACTTCGTCGAGCACGTCCCAGACCTCGGGGCGCACCCGTTCGACCATCCGCTTCGCCGACTTGATGTTCTGGGTGTAGCCCTTGCTGACGAGCTCACGCATGACGAATGGCTTGAACAGCTCGAGCGCCATCTTCTTGGGCAGGCCGCACTCGTGCAGCTTGAGCTCAGGCCCGACCACGATGACCGACCGGCCTGAGTAGTCGACACGCTTGCCGAGCAGGTTCTGGCGGAAGCGCCCCTGCTTGCCTTTCAGCATGTCGGACAGCGACTTCAGCTTTCGGTTGCCGGTCCCGGTGATCGCGCGGCCACGACGGCCGTTGTCGATCAACGCATCGACCGCTTCCTGCAGCATCCGCTTCTCGTTGCGCACGATGATCTCGGGAGCGCCGAGCTCCAGCAGCCGCTTCAGCCGGTTGTTGCGGTTGATCACGCGCCGGTACAGATCGTTGAGGTCAGAGGTGGCGAACCGGCCGCCATCGAGCTGGACCATGGGCCGCAGCTCCGGCGGGATAACCGGCAGGTTGTTCAGGATCATCCAGGTGGCAGAGGCTCCGGACTTGCGGAACGCTTCCACGACCTTGAGCCGCTTGATTGCCTTCTGCCGTTTCTGGCCGGAGGTCGACTTGGACTCCTCGCGGAGGATGCCGGATTCCTGCGTCAGATCGATCCGCGCAAGCAGGTCATGGATGGCCTGGGCACCGATGCCCGCCTTGAAGACCTTGCCGAACTTCTCGGTGAAGTCGCGATATTCCTGGTCGGACAGCAACTGCTTGACCGTGAGCGACTCGAGTGTTGACTTCGAGGTCTCGATATCACCCGACAGGCCCTCCGTGTCCTTCTTGAAGCGATCGTTGAGAGCCCCGGCTTTCTGCTCGAACTCCTCACGCCATTTGGCGATCTCTTCGTCCGACTTGCTCTTCAGCTCGTGCTGGCGCTTCTTGACCGAAGCCTGGACCTGGTCGATCTTCTTCTCCACCTGCTTGGGGAGCTCGCGGGCAAGCTTGTCCTCGAACAGGGTGCCCTTCTCGATGATGACGTCCTCGTCCTCACCCTCACCAATGGTGAAATTGGCGGCCGCCTTCTTGCCCTTCTGCGCCTTGATCTTGTCGACCAGTTCCTTGGCACGGGAGGTCATCGCATCGACCGTCTCGTCGAGGGTCTCCTCGACCGCCTTGATCTTGGCCTTGGTATCTTCCTGCTTGGCCTTGACCCGGTGGTCCAGGTCGTCCTTCAATTCCTTGATGGCCGCGTCCCGCTCCTCCTGGATTTTGACGACACGGTCATTGTGCTGGGGCGACGACTTGGACAGGTAGTCCTTACGACCGTCCTCGTCGATGTGGGTGACGATGTAGTTGGCAAAGTAGAGGACCTTCTCCAGGTTGCGCGGCGACATGTCGAGCAGCAGCCCCATCCGGGACGGGATGCCCTTGAAGTACCAGACGTGACTGACCGGTGAGGCCAGCTTGATGTGCCCCATCCGCTCGCGGCGGACCTTGGAGCGCGTAACCTCCACGCCGCATTTGTCGCAGATGATGCCCTTGTAGCGGTACCGCTTGTACTTGCCGCAGTGGCACTCCCAGTCGCGCTGCGGGCCAAAGATCCGCTCGCAGAAGAGCCCGTCGCGCTCCGGCTTGAGGGTGCGGTAGTTGATCGTCTCCGGCTTGGTGACCTCGCCATGCGACCACGACAGGATGGTCTCCGGGGATGCAAGGGACAGTTTCAGCGCGTCGAAGTTTTCCAGTTTTAGTGTCATTGATTACCTCAAGGAATCCAGGGGATTCTGCGCGGCGCGGGGGGCACCCGTCGCCCACTGGTCGGACTCGTCGATCTCATCGCGCTCCAGGTTGATGCCAAGGTCGAGCGGCATCTCGGAGCCGTCGTCTTCGGACAGGATCACTTGCTTCTCGCCGTCGGACTGGATCTCGACACCCAACGCCAGGCCTTCGAGCTCCTTGACCAGCACCCGGAACGACTCCGGGATACCGGCTTCCAGGGTGTTCTCGCCCTTGACGATCGCTTCGTAGGCCTTGACGCGGCCGACGATGTCGTCCGACTTGACGGTCAGGATCTCCTGGAGGATGTGCGAGGCACCGTACGCCTCCAGCGCCCAGACTTCCATTTCGCCGAACCGCTGGCCGCCGAACTGCGCCTTGCCGCCGAGCGGCTGCTGCGTGACCAGCGAGTAGGGGCCCGTCGAGCGGGCATGGATCTTGTCCTCGACCAGGTGGGCCAGCTTCAACATATAGATGTAGCCGACCGTGACGTCGTGATCGAATGGATCGCCCGTCCGGCCATCGCGAAGCGTGATCTTGCCCCCCTTCGGCAGGCCGGCGCGGACCAACTCGTCCTCGATCGTCTCTTCCGAGGCGCCGTCGAACACCGGGGTGGCGACCTTGAGCCCGAGCGCATGCGCCGCCCAACCCAGATGCGTCTCGAGCACCTGGCCGAGGTTCATGCGGCTCGGGACGCCGAGCGGGTTCAGCACCAGCTCGACCGGGGTGCCGTCCGGAAGGTAGGGCATGTCTTCGCTCGGCAGGATCCGGGCGATAACGCCCTTGTTGCCGTGACGACCGGCCATCTTGTCGCCCTGCGCGATCTTGCGCTTCTGCGCGACGTAGACCCGGACCAGTTGGTTGACACCCGGCGCCAGCTCGTCCTTGGTCTCCCGGCTGAAGATCTTCACGTCCACGACAATGCCGCGCTCGCCATGCGGCACGCGCAGCGAGGAGTCACGGACCTCGCGGGCCTTCTCGCCAAAGATGGCCCGAAGGAGCCGCTCCTCGGCGGAGAGCTCCGACTCGCCCTTCGGCGTGATCTTGCCGACCAGGATGTCGCCTGGATGGACCTCGGCGCCGATGTAGACGATGCCGCGCTCGTCCAGGTTCTTCAGCGTCTCATCGCTGACGTTCGGGATATCGCGGGTGATCTCTTCGGGCCCCAGCTTGGTGTCGCGGGCCTCGATCTCGTATTCCTCGATATGGATAGAGGTGTACTTGTCCTCTCGGACGACCGACTCGGAGATCAGGATCGCGTCTTCGTAGTTGTAGCCCTCCCAGGGCATGAACGCCACCAGGATATTGCGGCCCAGGGCCAGCTCGCCTTCCGAGGTCGCCGGCCCATCGGCCAGCGGCGTACCCGCCTCGACGTGTGTGCCGGCAGGGACGATAACGCGCTGGGAGAGGCAGGTTCCCTGGTTGGAACGTTGGAACTTGTGGATCGGATACCACTGGTCCCCGGATCCGTCATCCGGCTTCAGCAGGATGCCCATCTCGCGCTTGAAGCTGTCGAGCTTCGACTCGGGGGAATCGACGGGCGGTGGCGCGGCGCAGGAGATCACCGTGCCGGCCTTCCTGGCCATGATCAACTCACCGGAGTCCCTGGCGGCCGCCCCTTCCATCCCGGTGCCGACGATCGGCGACTCGGTGATGACCAGCGGCACGGCCTGCCGCTGCATGTTGGAGCCCATCAGGGCCCGGTTCGCGTCGTCGTGCTCGAGGAACGGGATCAGCGCCGTGGCCACGCTGACGGTCTGCTTGGGCGAGACGTCCATGTATTCAATCCGGTTGACGTCCGCCACCAGGAACAGGTTCTTGGTGCGGGCGGTGGTCCGCTCTTCGGTGAAATGACTGTCCGCGTCCAGCGGCGCGTTCGCCTGGGCCACGATGTAGTGGTCCTCTTCGTCCGCCGACAGGAAGTGGACCTCATCACTTACCCAGGGCTTGATCGGCACGTCGCCGGCCTTCGCCTTGATCAGCGCATCCACCGCCTCGCGGTCCAGCAGCGTGCCGGCCTGGGCGAGCTTACTGCGCTTGTTCGAGGGCTCGACCACGTCTTCCCGCAGCGTGCGGCCGACCAATTTGTCGCGGTGCGCCTTGTCCGCGGGCATGGTCGCAAAGACCCGGCGGAAGGGGGTCTCGATGAATCCGTATTCGTTGACGCGGGCGAAGGTGGCCAGCGAGCCGATCAGGCCGATGTTCGGCCCTTCCGGCGTCTCGATCGGGCAGATGCGCCCGTAGTGGGAGTGGTGCACGTCGCGGACATCGAAGCCGGCCCGCTCACGGGAGAGGCCGCCGGGGCCCAGGGCCGACAGACGGCGCTTGTGGGTCAGCTCAGCCAGCGGGTTGGTCTGGTCCATGAACTGCGACAGCTGGCTCGACCCGAAGAATTCCTTGATCGCCGCCACCACCGGGCGGGCGTTGATCAGGCTGGCCGCCGTGACCGTCGCCGCATCACAGATGGTCATGCGCTCTTTGATGATCCGCTCCATGCGGATCAGGCCCATCCGAAACTGGTTCTGCAGGAGCTCGCCGACAGCACGTACCCGGCGGTTGCCGAGGTGGTCGATGTCGTCCGGCTCGCCGGTGCCGTTGTTGAGCTCGATCAGCTTGCGGATGATGGCGATGAAGTCGTCGTTGGAGAGCGTCCGGACGGTCATGTCCGTACCGAGCCCCAGCCGGCGGTTCAGCTTGAACCGGCCGACCCGCGAGAGGTCGAACCGGCGTGGATTGAAGAACAGCGCGGTCATCAGGGCCCGCGCGTTGTCGACGGTCGGCGGATCGCCGGGCCGGATCTTCTTGTACATCTCGACCAGGGCGTCGTTGACGTCCGTCGAGGAGTCCTTATCCAGGGTCGCCTGGACGAACTTGTGCTCGGCGTTGTTATCGACGTCCGCGAACAGCGCCTTGATCTCGTTGTTGCTCCCGTAGCCGAGGGCACGGACCAGCGTTGTGACCGGGATCTTCCGCTTGCGGTCGATCTTGACCGTCAGGATGTCCTTACCGGAGGTCTCGATCTCCAGCCACGCGCCGCGGTTGGGGATGAGCTTGGCCGCGTACAGCATCCGGCCGGAGGCGCGATCCTCGCTGCTGGTGAAGTAGATGCCCGGGGAGCGGACCAGCTGGGAGACGACCACCCGCTCGGTGCCGTTGACGATGAAGGTGCCCTCCTCGGTCATGATCGGGAAGTCGCCCATGAAGACTTCCGACTCCTTGATCTCGCCGGCGTTCTCACCGGTCCGAATGGTGAGCCGGGTATTGATGCGCAGGGGGGCGGCGAACGTCATGTCCCGGTTGCGGCACTCTTCCTTGTCGAACTTGGGCTGGCCGAACTCGTAATCCAGGAACTTCAGCTCGTAGTTCTTGCCCGTGTAGTCGGTGATGGGGTTGATCTCTTCGAACAACTCGCGCAAGCCTTCGCGCTTGAACCAGTTGAAGGATCGGATCTGGGTCTCGATCAGGTCGGCGACCGGCAACATCTCCGGAATTTTGCCGTAGCTGACGCGAGAGCCGTTTGAGGCAGGCTGGATCATGGACTCTCCTTTAGATGAAGAAGGGATAAAGGATGGGCAGGCCGGCACCGCTGGGGACGCGGAAAAACACGCCTTTGAGCACCGAACGGCAATCCTAGCACGCCTGTGGCTCCGGTGTCAAACGCACACCGTAGCTCGTCGCGAAGTCCCTCCTTCGCGAACGATCCCCACGGCCGGTTCCGTGGGTAGGGAATCGGGTCAGAACAGGCGGTTGAGCTTTTTCAGCCTAATCGCCCGCCAGTCTAGCACCAGGACGGCGCGAAGGGAAGAGCGCGGGGCAATCCGAGATTGTGATATGAGTACGCGCACGCGAGGATCAAGGAGGACAACATGCCGGCCATCACCGCCGACGACACGCTGACCCTGCCCCGGATTTCCACGCCGACCGACGCCCCGGAGCGACCCATCATCTCCGTCACCACGGCGCCGAGCGGCTTCGAGGGAGACGGTTTCCCGGTTCGCCGGGCGTTCGCCGGCGTCGACCTCCGCCTGTTGGACCCCTTCGTCCACCTGGACCAGATGGGCGAGGTGGAGTACGCTCCGGGCGAGCCGAAGGGCACGCCCTGGCATCCCCATCGCGGCTTCGAGACCGTCACCTACATCATCGACGGGGCCTTCCAGCACCATGACTCGAACGGCGGCGGGGGGCTGATCACCAACGGCGACACGCAGTGGATGACGGCCGGCGCCGGCATTCTCCACATCGAGACGCCACCGGAGGAGCTCGTCGTCAGCGGCGGCCTCTTCCACGGCTTCCAGCTCTGGGTGAACCTGCCATCGACGATGAAGTGGACGCCGCCCCGGTACCAGGACATCCGGGCCGGCAAGGTCGCCCTCCTCTCCTCGCCCGACGGCGGCGCGCTGATCCGGGTGATCGCGGGCGAGGTGGGCGGTCACCCCGGGCCCGGCGTGACCCACACCCCGATGGCCATGGCCCACGCCACGCTGCGGCCGGGCGCCACGTTGTCGCTGCCCTGGAACCCTGACTTCAACGCGCTCCTCTATGTGCTCAACGGAAAGGGCACGGTGGGGATCGAGCGCCGGCCGATCGGCATGGGCCAGCTCGCCGTCTACGGCCAGGGCGACGTGATCACGGTGACGGCCGAGCAGCACCAGGAGAGCCGGAGCCCCAACCTGGACGTCCTCATCATCGGCGGCCGGCCCATCCGGGAGACCGTCGCGTGGTACGGGCCGTTCGTCATGAACACCCAGGCCGAGCTCGCACAGGCCGTCGAGGACTACCGAGCCGGAAAGTTAGGCACGGTTCCGGCGGAGTACGCCTAAAGCCAATGGAATTAGCGGGGCGAAAGCCCCGCTTTTTTACTTGATCTCGGCGGCGGCGCCGGCGTCCTTCAGCTTCTTCAGCACGCCCTCGGCCTCTTCGCGGTTGACACCGCTCTTGACCGGCTTGGGCGCCTGGTCGACCAGGTCCTTGGCTTCCTTGAGCCCGAGCCCGGTGATCTCGCGGACGACCTTGATGACGCCGATCTTGGCGTCACCGGCGCCGGTGAGCACCACGGAGAACTCGGTCTGCTCGGCCTCGGCCGCGGGTGCCGCCCCGCCGCCGCCCGATGGGGCCGCCGCGGCGGCAGCCGGCGCGGCCGCCGTCACGCCAAACTCGGTCTCGATGGCCTTGATGGCGTTCATGACGTCCACCACCGTCCATTCCTTCAACGCGGATACGAAATCGTCGACGCTGACCTTTGCCATGGTTTCCTCCTAGCTTGCCGCCGGCGCTGCCGCCGGTGATTGGGTTTCTTTCTGCGTGCGAAGCGCATCGAGGGTGCGGGCGAGTTGAGAAAGCGGCGCCTGCAGTACGCTGGCCAGGTTGGCGAGCGGTGCCTGCATGGCGCCCAGCAAGCGGCTCAACAGGATCTCACGGGATGGCAGGTCGGCCAGTTCCACGACGGCCTCGGCCTTGATGACCTGGCCCTCGAGCAACCCACCCTTGATCACCATCTTGCGGTTGGCGCGGATGTACTCGTTGAGGATGCGAGCGGGCGCCGACACGTCCTCGTCGGCGAAGATCATCGCGATCGGGCCCATCAGCTCAGTGTTGAGCGCCTCGTACCCCGCGGCCTTCGCGGCGCGCCGGGCCAGCGTGTTCTTCACCACCATCATGTCGATGCCGCCATCCCGCAGCTTGCGCCGCAGGTCCGACATCTGGGCGACGGTCATCCCGCGGTAGTCTGCCAGGACAGCCGTGGAGGACGACTTGAGGCGGGTCGTAATCGTCTCGACGGTCGCGGCCTTTTCAGCCTTCTTGTCGACCTTCGCGGCTTTCTTTGTCGATGTCGCCAATGAAAAAACCTCCTCGTCCCGATAGACAAGAAGGCCCTGAATGCTGACCGTCTCGCCTATGCAGGAGATTAAGCCGGACGTACCGGCGCCTACAGTCTTTGGCTATGCAGTTGTCGCGGCTGCGAAGTATATCAAGTCCCAATTGTCGTTGCTGCCAGCGCTCCCCGCACAAGCTCGCGAACGGCCGGCGCCCCAGCGGCGTCGGCCGACGTGATCTTGATGTGCCGGATACCCACGCCCGTGCCTTCCAGCAGCCCGTCAGGATCCGGCAGGTTCGCGCCGTTCGCCAGGCCGAGGTTCACCCGCTCTTTTTGGGGCGAAATCACCGCGAAGACGTCTTCGCGGTTGGCCCCGACGCCGTACTGGATCACCTTCCAGCCGGGATACACCTTCTCGGTCACCGAGGGCAGCACGGCCCGGATCACCTCGCGCGTCTTCAGGGCAATGGCGCGAACCTCAGGCGAATAGGCCCGCAGGAAGATGTCGACCGCCGGATCGCCCGCTTTGTTAGCCACGACGCGCGCTCTCGGTTTAGCTCAGCCGCGCAGCCGCCGCCGGGTCGACCGGGACGCTCGGGCCCATCGTCGGAGCGAGGAAGACGGACTTGAGGTACTGACCTTTGGCTGAGCTCGGCTTGGCACGGACGACCGCGTCCATGAGGGCGGCGAAATTCTCCTTCAGCTGGGCCTCGGTGTAGGAGGCCTTGCCGATGGTGGTGTGAATGATGCCGGCCTTGTCGACCCGGTACTCGATCCGACCACCCTGGATATCGCTGACCGCCTTAGCGATCTCGAACGTCACCGTTCCCGCCCTGGGGTTCGGCATCAAGCCGCGGGGTCCCAGGATCTTTCCGAGGCGGCCGACCTGCCCCATCATGTCCGGCGTCGCCAGGGTCACGTCAAAGTCCAGCCAGCCTTCCTGGATCTTTTTCACCATGTCTTCCCCACCGACGTGATCGGCGCCGGCCGCGGTGGCCTCGCGCGCCTTCTCGCCGGTCGCGAAGACGAGCACCCGGCGCTTCTTGCCGGTGCCGTGCGGCAGCGTCACGGAGCCGCGCACCATCTGGTCGGCATGCCGGGGGTCCACTCCCAGCCGGAGGTGGGCCTCGATGCCGCCGTCGAACTTCGAGGTCGAGGCCTGCTTGACCAGCTTGACGGCCTCGTCCGGGTCGTACGCCGTCCCGCGGTCGATCGCCTTGGCGACCGCTTTGTACTTCTTTCCGCGCTGCTCGGGCATTACTTCGATACCTCGATGCCCAGCGAGCGGGCCGTGCCCTCGACCATCCGCATCCCGGCCTCCACGTCGAAGGCGTTCAGGTCCTTGAGCTTGAGCTGGGCGATCTCGCGCACCTGCTGCTGGGTGACTTTCCCGACCTTCTCCTTATTCGGCTTGGCTGAGCCCTTTTCGACACCGGCAGCCTTCTTCAGGAGCGCGGCAGCCGGCGGGGTCTTGGTGACGAAGACGAAGGTTCGGTCTTCAAAGATGGTGATCTCCACCGGGATCACCTGGCCCGCCATGGAGGCGGTGCGGTCGTTGTAGGTCTTGACGAACTCCATAATGTTGACGCCGTGCGGACCGAGCGCCGTGCCGACCGGCGGCGCGGGCGTGGCCTTGCCCGCCTCCATCTGGATCTTGACGATCGCCTTGACTTTCTTCTTTGCCATTACTTCAGCCTCTCAACTTGAAGAAGGTCGAGCTCGACCGGCGTCTCCCGACCGAACATGTTGACCAGGACCTTGAGTTTGCCCTTGTCGGCGTTGATCTCGTCGACCTTGCCGTGGAAGTCCGAGAAAGGCCCGTCGATGACGCGCACGTTCTCGCCCACCTGGTATTCAACCCGGACCTTCGGCGCTTCGGCCTTGATCTGCTTCTGGATCGACTTGATTTCTTTCTCTTGCAGCGGGACCGGCTTGTTGCCGGAGCCGACGAAGCTGGTCACGCCGGGCGTGTTGCGCACGACGTACCAGGACTCGTCCGACATGACCATGTTCACCAGGATGTAGCCGGGAAAGGTGCGCTTGGCCACGTGGCGCCGCTGGCCGTCCTTGATCTCGATGACGTCCTCGGTCGGCACCAGCACCTCGAAAATTCGATCGTGCATGTCCATCGAGTCGACGCGCTTCATCAGGTTGTTGCGAACCTTGTCCTCGTGACCGGAGTAGGCATGGACGACATACCAATGGGCCTCACCCTCAGGGGCGGCGGCCGACCCGGCGCCGTCCTCGGAGACCACCGTGACCGAGGGGGTCGGCATCTCCGGGGGCGCGGGATGCCCCTCGCCCACTCGAACGCGCTCGCCGCTCCAGACCCGGCCCGCCTCGGCGGTCTCTTTGGGTGGCGCGGCGGGACGACGGCGGGCCGCCTTGGGGGCGGCGGGCGTGTCCTGCGACTTACGGTTGGTTTCTGCTTTAGCCATGAACCTCGATCCTTATCTGCGTGGGAACTCGAATCTGACGAGGGAATGAGCCAGGACATAGTCGATCAACCCGAGCAACAGCGACACGACGACCACCGTGACGATGACGACAAAGGTCATCGTGCGCAGCTCGCCCCAACTCGGCCAGATGACCTTGCGTAGCTCGTTGATGATGTCTTCCAGGCCGCGGATGGGCCCGCGCCGTGGCGCCGGCGCGGCGCGCTGGAGCTTACCGGGCCGTGGTTCCGTTGGAATTGCCTTCGCCATGTTCTATACCTGAAGTTGGCAGGGGTGGAGCGACTCGAACGCCCGACCAGCGGTTTTGGAGACCGCTGCTCTACCAACTGAGCTACACCCCTGCGCCGGGCCGCGCGAACAGTATAAGTAGGTTGAACCCAACCTACTTTGTCTCCCGGTGAGCGGTGTGCTGGCGGCACCGCGGGCAGAACTTCTTGATCTCGAGTCGATCGGGATCGTTCTTCTTGTTCTTGACCGTGGTGTAGTTGCGCTCCTTACAGGTCTGGCACTGGAGGGTGATGGTCGAACCGAGGGCAGGCATTTATCTCCAAACACAAAAAAGACCTAGCGGCTGCTAGGCAAGGTGAAATCATACCAGACTTCTGAAAGCTCGTCAATATGGTCATCGCCAGATAGGCAACGAGGCCCCGGGAACACCCCGGAGCCTCGCCCACCTTACTGTTGTGACTCAATACTGGACGATCACGGTCGTGCCGATCGGAGTCCAGTTATAGAGGAAGGCCATTGGACTGTAAGGTACGTTCACGCAACCGTGCGTGCCGTTGTAGATGTTCGACCCCGGGCCGTACCAGGTACGCCAGGGCGCGTCGTGGATGAAGTATCCGCCGCCGGCGAATTCCATCGCGAAGGTGGTCCAGGAGGACGGATACCAGTAGGGAGAGCCCAGCGGCCAGGGAGAGATGAACTTGTACGGCGAATATTTGACGAAGATGTGGTAGGTGCCGGGCGGGGTCGGCAGTGCCGGCCGGCCGGTGGCGACGAAGGTGGTCAGCACCGCGGTGCCGTCCTGGTAAGCGGTCAGGACCTGACGCGACAGGGAGATAACGATCACCTTGCCGGCGCCGCCGTTGTAGGTGACCGGCGCCTGTTGCTTGGCGTAGATGGCGGTCGCCAGGCTCTGCTTCTGCTGGTAAAGCTGCCCGCTGATCGACTGGAAGGTTCCCTGGTCCGAGGCGGCGCCGAGTTGAGCGGCGAGGTTGTTGATGGTCCAGACCGCGTTCCCGATGATGGCGCCGATCGATTGGGCCGTGCCGAGCGTCGATCGGGTGTCGGCCAGCTGGTTGTAGGCGGCCGTCCGGGCGTCGAGCAAGCCCTGTACGCTCACGGCGGTCTGTTGCAACTGTCCGACGATCGGGCTGAAGTCGGCGGCGTCGTGAACCCCGGTCAGCGCCCCCTCGGCGGCCACGACCTGGGTCTGATACGCCGTCAAGATGAGCTGCGGGTACTGGCTGGCCGTGGCCAGCAGGGTCTTGTCGCTCTGCACCGCGGCATCCGCCTGCGCGCGGGCCGTGCGATAGGCCGCCAGGCGGCCGTTGATGATCGTGTACTGGTCGCTGAGGACCTTGTCAAGTGCCGTCAACTCGTTCGGCGTAGTGGCGGTGGCGGCGTAATTGGCGAAGCGGGCCTGCTCGGTGTCGAGCCCGCTGGGGGACACACCGGCCTTCTGGGCCTCGCCCATCATGGCGATCCACCGGTGCATCTCGCGCTGGAGCGTGTCGCGGCTGTCTGAGACCTGCTGCTGGTACTCGCTGTAGAGATCGGTCTGTAACTGGCCCAGCTTGTCGAGCTGGCCGTGCTCCACGACCGGTGCCTGCCACCAGGACGAGGGGCGAGTGGCCGCCACCTGGCTGTACCGCCACATCAACTGGTCCGCCCGGGTCGTATCGAGCCCGCCGCGGATCGCGTCCGTCAGGGACTGATTGAACGAGGTTTCGGCCTGCCGGACGTCGCCACGAAGCAGGTTGTCGCTGGCGAGCGCCGAAACCGGGACCGCCGCGACCAGCGCCCCCAGTACCAGGATGAAGACCGCCCGACGAAGACCCCTCACCTCAACGACACCCCTCTTTTAGTTAGCAGCGCCTGGCCGGTGATCCTTCCTTGGGTCACCCGCCGATTGCTCTCGCGAATTACATAACGTTACGGCATTCCGAAGGTCATCGACGAGTGGGAAATCGTGACGTCCGTTACGCCGCCGTCAGACGCGCGACAGCCCCGCGAAAAGAGCGGGGCTGTCCGTTCGATCCGCCGCTAGCGCTCGATCGGGGCGCCGATCAGGCTGCCCCATTCCGTCCAGGAGCCATCGTAGTTCCGGACGTTGGGATAGCCGAGCAGGTAGTGCAGCACGAACCACGTATGCGAGGACCGTTCGCCGATCCGGCAGTAGGCGATCACGGCCTTGTCCGGCGTGACCCCCTTGGCCTGGTAGAGGTCGCGCAACTCCTCGACCGGCTTGAAGGTGCCATCCTCGCGGACCGCCTGCGCCCATGGGACGTTCACCGCACCGGGGATATGGCCGCCTCGCTGGGCTCCCTCCTGGGGAAGGTTCTCGGGGGCGAGCAGCTCACCACTGAATTCCTTGGGCGATCGGACGTCGACCAGCGCGACGCCCGCCTTACCCAGCTCGCCGAAGACCTCGTCCCGAAACACGCGGATGGACTTGTTCAGCTGGCCGGCTCGATAGGTGGTCGCCGTTGGCGTCGGGATATCGCTCACCAGCTCGCGGCCTTCCGCTTCCCACTTCTTCCGGCCCCCGTTCATCAGCCGGGCGTCGCCGTGGCCGACGTACTTCAGGTTCCAGACAAACCAGGCCGCGAACCAGTTGTTGTTGTCGCCGTAGGCGATGATCGTGTCCTCCGGGCTGATGCCCTTCTGCGAAAGGAGTGCCTCGAGCTCGGCCTTCGGCAGCAGATCGCGGACCGGCCGCGCTTGAAGGTCCTTGCGCCAATCGAGGCCGATGGCGCCGCTCAGGTGCCCCGACTGATAGGCATTGGTATCGACATCCACCTCGACGACTTTGACCCGCTGGTCGTTCAGATGCTCGGCCACCCATTTGGTGTCCACCAGCACCTCCGGATGGGCGTAGTCAGTCCGGCCGATCTCGGTTGCGCTCGTCGCCATGACCCACTCCTTAAGTTGACTAATCTGATTTACAAACTCAACAAAGAGAGCCCCAAGTCTACGAGGGGCGCTGGCGAAGGGTCAAGTCGCCATCTGAAGCACCACGACATCTCTCGCAGGAAGGCCGCGGACCACCCGTTATTCGGCCAGTTTCATGAGCCAGGCTTATAACTACGTACCGGCAGGCCCGCAGCCCCGCGCATCCCGGCCCCGGCGAGCCCGCCTCTTGATGGTTCCCCTGGGCATCGCCCTCCTGCTGATCGCGATTCCGGGTGGGGCCTTCGGGTTCGCCCAGAGTCAGCTCAGCCAGGCCCAGGCGTCCGAGGCGGGAGGAAGCTACGCCCGAGCACTCGACGAGTACCAGACGGTGGACGCGGTCGCCGGCAACCCGGTTTCCCGCGTGCTCCTGGGCGATCTGTCCGATAAGGCGCGGGCCGGAGCGGCGGAGACGCATTTCGTGTGGGGGGCGCAGCTCAAACAGCAGGCAAACTTCGCGGCCGCCGAGACGCAGTTCCGTGCCGCGGTCAAGAGTGGGCTGGCCGACTGGCAGACCCGGGCCAACGATGGATTGGCCGACCTCTTCTTGCTGTGGGGCCAGTCACTGGTCAGTCAGAGCAGATTCCAGGATGGGATCGACAGGTACCGCCAGGTGGCGAGCTTCGACCCCGCGGGTAACCTCCTGGCCAAAACCAATGCCGGGCTGGCGACGGCATACGCCGGCACCGCCGAGTCCTTTCGCCAGCTGGCGCCGCCCGATTACCCCAACGCGCTGACCTGGTTCCAGGACCTCGTCAAGAACTTCCCGGAGAGCCCCGAGGCGAAGCAGGCGCTGGCCTCACAGATTCCGCAGACGTTGTACGACGGCGCGCTTGCCTACGTAAAAAGTGCCAATTACCAGCAGGCCCGGGATGCGATGAACCAGATCGTCCAGTCCTATGCGGCAACGACCTGGGCGACCCAGGCGAACGCCGCCCTTCGTGCGCCGCAAACGCTGACCGGTACGCTGGTCGTCAGCAGCCAGAATTCAGCGCCGGTGGCCCACCGCCTGGTCCGGATCTCCACCAAGTGGCGGATCGTGCGGGCCCATACTTACGACGACTCGGGAGGCACCATCTACCAGGCGACCACGGACGCCAATGGAACATTCTCGGTTTCCATGCCGCCCGGGGAGAAGTACCTGATCACCTGGTGGGATCCGACGCGCAGCACCTTCGTCACGACGTTCCTCAGCGACAACGTCCCGGTCAACCAGGTGACGATCGAGCCCCTCGAGCCGGCCCACACGACCGTCGCCTCGACCTAAGCCGGGCGCACCGACCGCCATATAATCGGGGCCAAGCCGACGTAGCTCAGTTGGTAGAGCAGCTGTTTTGTAAACAGCGGGTCGCGGGTTCGAATCCTGTCGTCGGCTCCAGATTTGACTAGAAAAACAGCCGACGCTGGCTGCCGGGGTGGGCAGGCGTACCAGCAAAAGTACCACCAATTTCAAAGATCCACCCTTTTGGGCGTGTTATCAAGGGGTCGGAAATCGGTGGGCCGCAATTCGATCTCCAAAGGTCCGACCAGCTGGCGACTAACTGGAGGGCCGGTGATGTGCCCTGCCTTTCATGGAATCGGCATATGGATATCTCAGGCGATTCCCGGGGAGGAGCCATGCCAAAGAGGTACCCGCCCGAGCGCCGCGCGATCAGTTGGGCCGCGGGTACTCGTAGAAGCCCTTGCCTGTCTTCCGGCCAAGGTGGCCGGCTTCCACCTTCTGCTTCAGGACCTGCGGAGGTTCGGCGCCCTCACCCGCTCTGTGGCGGTCGACGAGGGCACCGTACATGATGTCGATGCCCGCGAAGTCCATGAGCTCGAAAAGCCCCATGGGCCAGTTAAGGCCGTACTTGACAGCCCGGTCGAGGTCTTCCGCCGACGCGTAGCCACCTTCCAAGAGACGGATGGTCTCTTCGGTGGCAGCGATGAGCACGCGATTGACGAGGAAGCCGTGCACTTCCTTCTTGACGAGCACGGGGATTCGGTCGATGCGCCGGACGAACTCCATCGCCGCCTCGATCGTTTCGTCGGAGGTCCTCGGGCCGCGCCCAACTTCGCAGAGTTTCATGACCGTGACGGGATGGAAGAAGTGCATGTTGCAGCACTGCTCAGGTCGGCCTGTTAGCTCGGCAAGCCGTGAGATCACGATCGTGCTGGAGTTGCTGGCGAGAATGGCGCGCTGCGGCGCCAGTTCGCCAAGCTTTCGGAAGACCGCCCGTTTGGCTGCCTCGTCCTCGAACACCGCCTCGATGACGAGGTCCGCATCAGCGACCGCATTTTCTAGCGCAGTGGTGGTACGCAACCGGCTCATGCCAGCTCGTGCGGCTTCCTGCGTGAGACGTCCCTTCTCCACCCCCCTGCTGACGAGCTTCAGGTTCTGCGCCATCGCGCGCTCGAGCTGCAGGGCGCTCACGTCAGCGAGGGTGACGTCGAACCGGCCACTGATCGCCGTTTGCAGGCCGATCTGGGACCCCATTGTTCCGGCGCCGATGACAGCCACCTTCTTGATCTCCACCATGCCTACCTCCCTGGTCATCTCGCTCGGTGGGACGTGCTCACGCCTGCATGTTCTCCCGAGGCGCCCTTCGGATCCAGCATCGACCTGGCGATGACGCGCAGGGCCAGGACCTCCTCGGTTCCCTCGAAGATGGTGAGCACACGGGCATCCACGAAGTATCGCGAGACCGGTGTCTCCTCTCCGTATCCCATCGCGCCGTGGAGTTGCATGGCGTCCCGGGCAACGAATTCCGCCATCCGCGCGGCATACAGCTTGGCCAGCGCGGCATCGGCCTGCCCGCCGCCCTGAGTCAGGGCTCGAGCCGCCTGGTAGGAGATCTGGCGAGCAGCGTTCGTCCGCACGGCCATCCAGCCGAGCATGACCTGCGGCAGCTGGTAGGCGCCGATCGGGTTGCCGAACACGCTCCGCTGGCGGGCATAGGCGAGGGCGTCGGTCAGCGCCGCCTGCATGAGGCCGACGGCACGCCCGGCGGTCTGCAGGCGGCCGACCGCAAAGCCCTCCAGCTGCAGGCCAAACCCGCGGTTGAGCCAGTCGAGCCCACCCAGCAACGCCTCTGCAGGGAGTCGAAAGTCATCGAAGACCAGCTCGAAGGTGTGCATCCCGCGATACCCGATGGTTGGGATCGCCCGGCCTAAAAGTACACCCCCGCCGTCCTGGCGATGGTCGAAGGCCTGTCCCGGGAAGGAAGGCTTCTCCACCACGAACACGCTGAGGCCGCCCGGGCCCGCTTTCCCGGTCCGAACCAGCAGCATCAGCAGATGCGCCCGGCCGGCAAAGGTGCACCAGAGCTTGGTGCCGTTGACCGTCCAGCTTCCATCGCCCTCTCTTGAGGCCCGACACCGGATACCGCCGAGGTCCGAGCCGTGATCGGGCTCGGTGGTGGCGACGGCGACAAGTTTGTCGCCCGATGCGATCGCCGGAAGCCATCTGCGCTTCTGCGTCTCGGTGCCCGCCCGCAGGATGGCCCGGACGATGATCTCGGGTCGGGTCATCAGGCTCCCCCCCACAGTCAGTGAGGCGCGCGACAGCTCCTCTGTCGCAATCAGCATGGATCGGTAGTCCGCCAGGCGGTCCTGGGAGCCGCCGTACTCGACAGGGATTGAGAGGCCGAAGAGGCCGAGATGGGCCAGTTTGCGAATGAGGTCATCAGGGATATCCGCGTCCTGCCGGTGGATGGCCTGGGCAACCGGCGCGATCTCCCGTCGGGCGAAGTCGCGGAAGGTGGCGCACAGCGCCCGATCCTCCGCGATCTCCAGGTCCCCTATCGTGCCTTCGTCGAGGAACGCGCGTCCAATCCGGGCGAGGTTGGCAGGACCGAGCCAGCCGGCCACCCGCGGCGCCTCCCCTGCACCGGCCGGCCATCCCGTAACTGGCTGATCCTCCCCATCACCCAGGGTCTGTAACAGAGAACGGACGGCGGTGACGGCTTCCCCCGTC
>DATCOB010000038.1:0-2189 GCA_036564925.1 Candidatus Dormiibacterota bacterium
CTCCCGGCCCCGGCGGGCGCCGCCAGCAGCGCCGTCACCGCAGCCAGGATGCTTTCCAAAGAAGAACCTGAGGGAAATACAGCGGCGACCCCCGCCTCCAGCAGCCTGCGGGCGTCGCCATCGGATATGGAGCCGCCGACGACCACCGGAATATCCCCGGCCTGAACCGCTTTCAGCGCACCCAGGACCGAAGCCGTCTCCCCGAGATGGTTGCCGGACAGGCTGGACAGGCCCACGAGGTCGGCGTCCTCCTGGACGGCGATCGCGGCGATCTCCGCCGCGGTTGCATGGCCGAGATAGATGACTTCCATCCCCGCGTCACGCAGAGATCGGGCGACCACCATCGCGCCTCGCCAGTGCGCATCCATACCCAGCTTGGCCACGATCGCGCGCCGTCCGCGCAACGTCCCTACCACAGGGGGAAATCCCATCGGCCGAGACTGTCCCGGAATACAAGTCCGATCTCGCCCAGGGTCGCCGCGGCGTCGACGGCCGCGATCACCGATGGCATGACGTTATGGCCCTCCATGCACGCGGACCCGACGTCCCTGAGCCTCGCGGCCACCGCGGCGGCATCGCGGTCGCGACGCGTCTGGGCCAGCTTGGCCGCTTGCCGCTCGAGCGTCCCGGTCGGCAACACGAACGGTTCCACCTCGATGTCGGCACCGTCGAGCTGATGGTTCAGTCCGACCACCAGCTGTTGCCCTGACTCGAGGGCCAGCTGGTGCTCATAGGCTTTGGTGCCGAGTTGAGCGTGAACCCAGCCGCCCTCGGTGGCGCGGACGACACCGCCCATCCCGTCGATCTCGGCGAGCGAGGCCAGGGCACGGTCCTCGAGTTGATCCGTGAGGTACTCAACGAGATAACTACCGCCCAGGGGATCGGCGCTGCCGGTCAGTCCGGTTTCGTGGAGGAGGACATGCTGCGTCCACAGGGCCACCCGGGCCGCTGACTCGCTCGGGATGCTGAGCGCTTCGTCGTAGCCGTTGATGTGGAGGGACTGGGCACCGCCAAGCACGGCGGCCGCGCCCTGGAGCGCACTGCGTGCGATGTTCACCTGTGCGTGCCGGGCGGTGTTCGAGACGCCGGACGTCTGGACATGAAATCGCAGCTGCTGGGAGCGCGGATCCTGGACTCCCAACTCGTCCCGGACCCACCGTGCCCACATCCGACGCGCGGCTCTGAACTTCGCTACCTCCTCCAGAAGGTCGTTGTGGGCACAGAAGAAAAAGGTGATCCTCGGCAGCAGGACCTCCGCCGGCAGCCCCCGCTTGAGGAGCTCTCTGGCAACGGCCTGGCCGTGGGCCAGGGCAAGCGCCATCTCGAGGACCGCGTCGGCTCCCGCCTCCCGGTAGTTGTAGCCGCTGATGCTGACCGGATTCCATCGCGGCATGAACTCCAGGCACCACTGCGCGAGATCGCATTCGAGTCGGAAGGACCCGGCCGGCGGCAGCGCCTCGGGCGCGATCGTGATGGCGGTCTCCATCAGGAAATCGTTCTGACTGGTCCCGGCGAGCACCTGGCGGTCGTAACCCATCCGCTGCGCCGCGCGCATGAACATGGCCAGGTGCGGGACCGCGCCGATCGGTTGCGAGGAAACCAGCGACACGCTGACCCGGTCGAGTGGAATCCCGGCAAAGAGCTCCTCGAAGTCGTTCGCCACGTCGACCGCCACGCCTCCCCGACCGGCATCGGACCGAGCCCTCGGATCATCCGAGTCGAAGGCCCGCAGGCTCGGGTAGTCGAAAACCCCGTTGATGCCGGTCGCGCCGCCCTCCAGCAGTAGCCGGTAGCGGGCGTTGGTGTCAGTGGCGGTGGCGAAACCGGCGAGCTGCCGGATCGCCCAGGTTCGCGAGCGATACATTCCGGCCCGCACGCCGCGTGTGAAGGGGAAGGCCCCGGGCACACCGAGTCGCTCCTTCAGGCCCCGACCGACGTGCTCCGGACCCGCGACCTCCGGGAGAGGGATGCCAGCCGCCGATGTCGGCTCTACCTCGCTCAGCATGTCGAGCACGGTTGCGAGCGAGCACTCACACGCTGACGATACACCCGGCCACCCACGGTTATCGTCATACCGTGGTGGCAGGACCTCACCAAGACGGGCAGGGAATCCGGGGCCGGGCCCAGGCGAGCGAGCGACGCCGAGAGGCGATCGATCGGATGCTCCAGCGGATTCGCCAGACGGCCGC
>DATCOB010000039.1:0-14231 GCA_036564925.1 Candidatus Dormiibacterota bacterium
GCTGGAGCCGGCGTGAAGGTCGCCGTCGCGATGAGCGGCGGCGTCGACTCGTCGGTCGCCGCCGCGATGATGCGGGACGAGGGCCATGACGTCTTCGGCGTGACGCTGCAGCTCTGGCCCAAAGAGATGGCGGCTCGCGACTTCGACAAGCACCACGGCTGCTGCTCGCTCGATGCGGTGGAGGATGCCCGCCGGGTCGCGACCCGCCTGGACATCCCCTATTACGTCCTCAACTTCGAGGACCAGTTCCGGTCCGCTGTGATCGATCCCTTTACGCAGGCGTACCTCGACGGCCGGACGCCGAACCCGTGCATCCGCTGCAACGAGACGATCAAGTTCGGGCTCCTGCTCAAGAAGGCGCTGGCGCTGGGGGCAGACGCCCTGGCCACGGGCCACTACGCCCGGATCGAGAGGGCAGTTGACGGCCTCACGCTGCGGAAGGGCGTTGACGAGCGGAAGGACCAGTCCTATGTCCTCTATCAGCTCGGCCAGCAGGAGCTGCAGTGCCTACGGTTCCCGGTTGGCGGCCTGACGAAGCCACAGGTCCGCGCCCGGGCCGCGGATCTGGACCTGATCACGGCCGCAAAACCAGAGAGCCAGGAGATCTGCTTCATCGCGGACGGCAGCTACCGAACGCTGCTCAAGGAGCGCTTCGCCGCCCAGGTTCGCCCCGGTCCGATCCTGGACAACGCCGGGGCGGTGATCGGAGAACACGATGGCGTCGCCATGTACACGATCGGGCAGCGCTCCGGGTTGCGGCTGCGGTCCAATGGTCCGGACAGTCCGCCGCAGTACGTCAACGCGATCGACCCGTCGACGAACACGGTCACAGTGGGCGCTGACGACCGGCTGCTCAGGCGCCACTGCCAGGTGGAGGACGTCCGCTACGTGGCGGGCCGGCCGCCGTCCAGCCCGTTTGCGGCGACGGTGAAGGTCCGGTCCCACGCGCCGGTCGCCAACGCCCGGATCACGCACCTTGGCGATCGGGCCCGGGTGGAGTTCGAGGAGCCGCAGCGCGCCCTGGCGCCGGGCCAGGCCGCGGTTTTCTACGACGGCGATCGCGTCATCGGCGGCGGTCCGATCGCGACCGCGGACGCTTGACGCCACTCGACCTGGCCTCCCAGCATCCCCTGCTCCCGGTCGTGGCGCTGATCGCCCTGGTCTACCTGGCCTGCTGTGGCGGCGTCGTTGCCGCTCGGGTGGCCTGGGGAGGTCGACCGGCTTACTGGCTGGCGGTGCTCGGTGTCTTCCTCTTTCTGCTCGGCGCGTTCTGGGGAAAGGGGACCTTATCCAGCGGCGCCATCTTCACCGCCGTCGGCGCCGGGATCGCGCTCACCGTGTTCGGCGTGGCCCTCGACCTGATCTTCGGGCCGCCATTCAGCCCGACCAAATAGGATTACGCGGGATGGACGTCTCCGACAAGTACATGACGGCGGCCATTGTGCGCCGTCAGGAGTATGGGCCGACGCTGTGGTCGGTCTGGATCAGGCCACCGGAACCACTGGCCTTCAAGGCCGGCCAGTACGTGGCGTTTGGTGTCGTCAACGAGGACAAGGTCCTGGAGCGGGCCTTCTCCATCGTCTCGAGCCCCCTCGAGCCCGAACTGGAATTCTTCATCGAGAAGGTCCCAGAAGGGGCCCTGTCCCCGCAATTGCACCGGCTCCAACCCGGCGAGACGGTCTTCATGCGCAAGAAGGCCAAAGGGATCTTCAATCTCGATACCAGGTCCGGACATGCCAAGCATTTCTTGATGTCGACGGTGACGGGCATCGCCCCGTACGTCAGCATGGTGCGCACGCTCGCGCGGGACATCAAGGAGGGCCGGCTCGCGCAACCGCATCGGTTGGTCGTGCTCCAGGGCGCCGCGCGATCGGACGAGTTTGCCTACGACGGCGAGCTCCAACGAGCCGCCGACGATTTCTCCTGGCTGACCTATGTCCCGACGATCAGCCGGCCGTGGGAAGATCCCCACTGGCCAGGAGAGCGGGGCAGGGTGGACGACCTGGTCCGCAAATACGCGGACACGCTCGGCCTTGAGCCGGAGGACACGACCGTGTATCTCTGCGGGAACCCTGGCATGATCGCGAATGCCCGTGACATCCTCCGACGGCGGGGGTTCGAGAACACCGCGATCAAGGAAGAAACGTACTGGGCGCCCGGCGATGGCGAGGTCGAATACTAGTGCCCGCTTGTTAGAATCTCACGCCGTGCTGCTGATCGGCACCTTGCCCAGCCCCATCACCTCGACGCCCCTTGTCCTGGTGATCTACGTCGTCCTGATCCTGATGCTCGGAGGAGCTCTGGCGAGCGTCCTGCTTCGCAACCTGCGGTATGCGATCGCGGCCTTTGCCGGGACCATGATGTCCGTGGCCCTCCTTTACCTCTTCATTCAGCCGTATTCCTCCGCCCGCGCGCTCCTGTTCGGGGTCCAATTGGTCGCCGCGACGGCCGTGCCGGCCCTCCTGATGCTCGGCCTCCTGCGCCGAACGTCCGGCCTGGAGCGGCCCCCGTCGGCGCCTTACGGTCGCGAGGTCGTCGCCGCCTCGCTGGTCACGGCGGCGCTGCTCGCGTTGCTGGTGGTCGTCCTTGGCATGGCCGTCTGGCCGATCAGGATAGCCCCCGACCTCTTTGTCGGACTGGGTCGCACCATCACGGATGCGTATGTCGTTTCGCTCGCCGTGCTGTTGGTGCTGCTTTTGTCATCGGCACTCGGCGTATGGCTGCTCCTCGGCCAGCGAGGTGAGCGGCGCCCGGTATCCCAGCCCGTCACCGGTCAGCATTCCAAACGGCGGCCTGAAGGACGGAGGGACGCATGAGCGTCAGCCTGAACGTCCTACTGGTCGCGTCGGCGGCGCTCTTCGCCATCGGGTGCTTCGCCCTGATCGCCAAACGGAGCGTTGTGGTCATGCTCATGGGCACGCAGTTCATGCTCACCGCCGGCGGCCTGGCCCTTGTCGCGTTTGCGAACTTCGGGCTCGGCACGCAACACCGGGAAAATGGGCCGGCGCTGGCGGTGTTCGTCGCCGTGATCGCCGTCTGTGAGCTGGCCGTTGGGCTGGCGATGGCAGCGATGATCTACCGGGAGCACCGCACCTTCCTGACCGACGAGTACGAGTCGGTAGGGGGGTGACGTGAGCCTGGCTATCCTCGCGGCGGCTGCCAGAGGGCCGCTGGACACCTGGAGCCCCACCGTGCTGGCGCTCGTAACGCTCCTGCTCCCGTTGATCGCGGTGCTGCTGATCCTGAGCTTCACCATCGATTCCCGGCGCGCCAGCGCGGCGGTCTCCGTCCTCTTCACGCTGGCCAGCGCCGTCAGTGCCCTGCTGTTGGTCTCGATCGAGGGCGTGCATCCGCTCCACCTCGAACGCAATGCCACGTTCTTGCAGTTCTTCACGGGGCAGTCCGGTGCCGCAGCGGAATTCAGGCTCGAGTGGGGGGTGACGGCCGACCCACTGGCCGCCATCATGCTGATCACCGTCGCGGTTATCAGCCTGCTGGTGCAGGTCTACGCGCTTGGATCGATCCGTCGCGACGATGGCGTCGTCCGATTCTTCTCGGTCTTGCTGTTCTCGACCTTCGCCATGTTCGGGGTCGTCCTCTCGACCAACTACTTCGAGCTCTTCTTCTTCTGGGCGCTGGTCAGCGTCTCGTCCTACCTCTTGATCGCCCACTGGTGGCAGCGCGAGGAGGCCGTCGCCTCGGCCGCGAAGGCCTTCTGGGTCTCCGCGGTGGGTGACGTCGGGCTGCTGATCGGCATCGTGTATATCTTTTTCCGATTTAACGAGCTGAATTTCCAGACGCTGGCCTCCCAGTACACCGGCGGAAAGGTCGGGGCCAACGGCCTTTTCCTCATGGCGCTGCTGGTCTTCGTCGGGGCCGCCGCCAGGTCGGCGCAGTTTCCGCTGCATGTCTGGTTACCGGGAAGCGCCCAGGCGCCCGCCCCGGCCGCGGCCTTGATCCACTCCGCGGGGATCGCGCTCTGCGGCGTGTATCTGGTGGCGCGAAGCTACGCGCTGTTTCACGCCAGCCCCCGCGCGCTTCTCGTCGTGGCGATCGTCGGCGCGTTGTCCGCCTTGCTGGGCGCGACCTGGTCGCTGTTCCAGGACAACCTGAAGCGCGCGATCGCCTACGGCACCATGAGCGAGCTCGGCCTGATGATGCTCGCGCTGGGCATCGGCGCCTACGGCGCCGGCGTGTTCGATCTCTTCACCCACGCGTGGCCCAAGGCGTTGCTCCTCCTTGGAGCCGGCGTGCTCATCCGCGAGATGCGCACGGAGCGGATGGCGGAGATGGGCGGCCTGTGGGGCCGAATGCGGTTCACGGGTGTGCTGATGCTGATCGCGACCGCGGCCGCCGCGGGCATCCCACCGCTCAGCACGTTCTGGAGCAAGGACGCGATCCTGTCCCGCGCGCTGGCGCTCGGGAACCCGGCCTGGGTGCTCGTCGTCATCGCCACGATCTTCCTTTCGGGCCTGTACCTGTTCCGGATCTATGCGCTCGTGTTCCTGGGACAGACCGCCCGGCGACGGCGCTTCGAGCCGGAGCGGATCCGGGACGCGAGCGGGCGGCTGGCCATGGCGATGGTGGTGCTGGCGATCCCGTCCGTCGTCAGCGGCATCCGGGTCATCCCGGGCCGCACCGACTTCCTTCGCTTCGTCACGTTCCCGGGCCTCCAACTCTCCAACTCGCATTTCCTGGCCGCCGGGATCACCCTCGTCGCCGGCGTTCTCGGCGCCGCTGCGGCACTGCTCATCTACGGCCGCCGGCTTGGGGCGCTCGGCCCATCCCTCGAGCCCATGCGCCAGGCATTGCGCCACGGCTTTTACCTCGATCGGGGATACGCCCTGGGGATGGGGCGGGGCGTGCTTCCCGCAAGCCAGGCCGCCGGTTGGGTGGACCGCGCCGTCATCGACGGCGCCCTCGACCTCGCCGGCGACAGTGTGGCGTATGCCTCGGCATCCCAGCGTCGACTCCCCCGGGTGCGCCCCCAGCATTACGCACTCGGACTGCTCGTCGGGCTGCTCGCGCTCGCCGCGGCGTCGTTTGCCCTTGGGGGTCACCGCTGATGGTGCGACTGCTCGCCCCATCCGGAGCGGCCCTTACCTCGCCGGAGTTACCGACCCTGTTGCTGAGCGGCATCGTCTGGATCCCCGCGATCGCCGCGATCGCCCTGCTCTTCTTTCCCCAGCGCACGGACGTGCAGCGCGCGCGGATCCGTAGCTTTGCCCTGGCGATGACGAGTCTCAGCGTCGGGCTGGGTGTCGTCATGTGGTACGGCTTTCGCGACCAGAGCGGGACCTATGCCTACGAAGAGAGCCGCCACTGGCTGCCCGGCCTTGGCGCCAGCTATCACCTCGGCGTCGATGGCGTCAGCATGCCGCTACTGCTGCTGGCCGGCATCGTGTTCCTGACCGCCGCGCTGGCTTCGAACCGGATCCGCGACGACATCAAGACCTACTTCATCCTCCTCCTGCTTCTGCAGTCAGGCGTCAACGGCGTCTTCTCCGCACTCGATTTCCTGCTGTTCTTCCTGTTCTGGCAGATGCAAGCCATCCCCATGTTCTTGTTGATCGGGCGATGGGGTGCGGCGCGCCGGCTTCATGCCGCCTGGAAATTCCTGGCCTTCGAGATGGTCGGCAGCGCGCTGCTGCTGCTCGCCATCCTCATCACGTACGTGAAAGCGCCGACGCAGACCTTTGACCTCGCGACCCTCCACGACCTCCAGCTCCCGGCCTCGGTCGCCGGCCTGGTGTTCGGCCTGTTCTTCGCCGCGTTCGCCATCCGGCTGCCGGTGTTCCCGCTCCATACCTGGTTCACCGAGGCGATGCAGGAGTCGGCTACCCCGGTGTCGATTCTCCTGAGCGGCATTGTCGTCGCGGTCGGCGCCTATGGGCTTTACCGGGTGAACCTTGGCCAGTTCCAGGGCACGTTGCATAAGGCGGCCGGGGCAGTCACGCTGCTCGCCGTGGTCACGGTGCTCTGGAGCGCCGTGGCGGCGTTCAGGGAGGATGACCTGCGGCGCCTGATCGGCTACGTGGTGGTCAGCCACATGGGCCTGGTGCTGTTGGCGGTGGTGTCGGCCGCGCCCGTGGCGCTCAACGGCGGCATCCTCCTGCTGGTCGCCGATGGCCTGACGGCCCCGATGCTCATCCTGATGGCGGCCGCCGTGGCCGAGCGAGCCAATACACGGTCCATCCGGGTACTGGGCGGGCTCGCGGCCCGCATGCCCCGGGGCGCGGTGCTCTGGATGCTTGCCGCGCTGGCGGCGCTCGGCCTGCCCGGACTGGCCGGCTTCGTCGGGCAGTTCATGATCGTCCTTGGGACGTACCCGAGCCACCGGCTGGCGACCAGCCTCGTCATCGTGGGCGGGATGCTCGTCGCCGCGGTCATGCTCTGGACCGTCCAGCGGATCTTCTTCGGCCCGATCGGGGAGACCTACGCGCGGGTCCGCGACCTCTCGACGCTGGAGCTCGGGACCGGCGTCGGCCTGCTCTGCCTGCTGGTCCTGCTCGGGGTGCTGCCGGCCATCCTGATGGATAGCATCAACTTCTCGGTCCTGACCCTGCTCTCCCGGGGTGGCGGATGACGACCTTCGGCAACCTGCTTGCCTTCTCTCCGGAATTGTGGCTCCTCAGCGGCGCGATCATCGTCTTCGTCCTGGCGCGCTTGCGGCCCGGCGTGTCGTCGACCGCGGTTGGCTTCGCGACGCTGGCCGTGGCGTTCCTGGCCCTGCTGACCCAATTCGGGCCCACGATCACGATCCTCGACGGGGCGTTCGTTCTCGACAGGTTCGCGCTCTTCCTGGACGTGCTCCTCCTGGCGACGGCGGCCATCACCCTTTTGGTCACGCTGGCGGACGTCATCCCGGGCGAGTCGCGCAGTGGCGAGCTGGCCGCCTTCCTGCTCCTCGCCACGCTGGGCGCGATGCTGGCCGTGTCGGCGGCGGAGATGGTGGCGCTCTTCCTCGCGCTCGAGCTGCTCGCCGTCAACCTTTATTTACTGGCAGCGCTCGCCCGGCGCGGGGGCGACGCGGCCCACGCCGGCCTTGGCTACCTGGTCCTCGGGATGGCGGGGTCGGCCCTCCTCCTTTACGGCCTCGCCCTGATCTACGGGCTCACCGGTGAAACCCGCCTTACGGCGGCCGGGCGCGCGCTGCGCGTCATTGGCCCCGACCAGCCGGCGGTGCTGCTGGCGCTGACCCTGATCATCGCCGGGTTCGCCGGGAAGCTGGGCCTGGTCCCGGTGCGTTGGTGGACCCGAGCCTTCGATCGCGGCGTCCCGCTGCGGGTCCTGACCTTCATCTCCTCGGCCGGCATCGTGGCGGGCTTTGCGGCATTCACCCGCCTGGTGTCCGCCACGTTCTCGGGTTCGACCATCGCGTATGCGAGCGTCATCGCGGTGGTCGCCGCCGTCGCCATGACGGGGGGGAATCTGCTGGCGCTGACGCAGACCAGCGTGCGGCGATTACTCGCTTATTCGAGCATCGCCCAGGGGGGCTATGCGCTGGCGGCCCTGGTCGACCTCCGGCACACCGGGGTCAGCGCCGTGCTCATCTTTCTGACCGCGCTTGCGCTCACCAACCTGTGTGCGTTCGCGGCCGTGATCGCGTACGCCAGGGCCGTGCACAGCGACGTGCTGTCCGATCTGGCCGGGATGGCGCGTTCCACCCCGGCGCTGGCGCTGGGCATGGCGCTGGCGCTCGCCTCGCTGATCGGGCTGCCGCCACTGGCAGGGTTTTTCGGCAAATTCTTCGTCTTGCAGGCCGCCGTAGATGGGGGGTTTGCCTGGCTGGCGGTGATCGGCGTGGTCAATGTGCTGCTGTCCGCGTTGACCTACCTGCGGATCCTTCGGATCGCGTTCTTCGACTCGCCGGTCTACGAGGTGGCGGCGCCGCCGCTGGATGGCGCGATCCGCGTCGCGTTGGGGGTCTCTGCCGCGGCGGTCACGTTTTTTGGACTCTTTCTCGGGCCGCTCTCATCGGCCGCGAGCTCGGGTGCGCGCGCGCTTTTGCACTGACCGTCCAAAAGATATCGAGTATCACGTTTCCCCCAAGCTTCTGAGCTGACCTCGCCGGTGGCCCGAGGGTAACCTTGGGCCCGGTGTCATCGTTTACCAGCCGACCGATGAATGCAAGGGCCGTACGCCGGCGCCGCAGCCGGGGTGGCCTGCCCGCTCCCCCGACGCCGGTGTTGCGCGCGGCGCCCCGGCGCTGGCTGCGCCGCGTGATGGTGCTGGGATCAGCCGGGGTGCTGGCCACCCTGATCGGGAGTGGCACCCTTCTGTACACCTATGCCGGCGATCTTCCCAGCCTCGACCACCTGAGCTCGCAGAGCCTGCCGCAGACGACGCGGATCTACGCGCGGGACGGAACGACGCTGCTCGAGGAGCGGTACGAACAACGGCGCACGGTGGTGCCCCTGACGTCGATCGCCTGGGACCTGCGTCATGCGACGGTCGCCATCGAGGACCGCGATTTCTACAACCATGGCGCCGTCAACCCCGTCCGCCTGGTGGCCGCCGGTGTCTACGACGTGCTCCATCACAACGCCGCGCAGGGCGGCAGCACCATCACCCAGCAACTGGTCAAAAACTACCTGCTGGGCGCGGACGCGCAGAGCCGGAGCCTCGACCGCAAGGCGCGGGAACTGGTCCTCGCCGTCGAGCTCGAACGCGAGTACTCGAAGGACCAGATCCTGGAGATGTATCTCAACACCATCTTCTACGGCAACCAGGCCTTCGGCATCGAGGCGGCGTCGCAAACCTACTTCGGCACCTCCGCGGCCCACCTCGACCTTGCCGAGTCGAGCTTCCTGGCGGGCCTTCCTCAGCGTCCCAGCTACTTCAACCCCTTCCTCGCCCGGGGATTCACCCAGGCGCGGGCCCGGCAACGTGAGGTGCTCGAGGCCATGGTGCGCGACGGCGACATCACGGCGGCGACCGCCGACCGGGCCTACGCGCAGGACCTGCAGGCCAAACTCCATGCTGCCCGGCAGGTCGCCGGCGGCCGGCGCTCGGCACTGGCACCGCATTTCGTGGACTACGTCTGGAGCGAGTTGGAGCAGCGGTACGACCCGACGTACCTGCTACGCGGTGGATTGCGCGTGGTCACGACGCTTGATCCGCACACCCAAATCCTGGCGGAGCAGGCTGTGCAGAACGGGGTGGGGCGCTTCGCCAGGAGCAACGGCGTCAACAACGGCGCGATGCTGGTCATGAATCCGCACACCGGTGAGGTCCTGGCCATGGTCGGCAGTGCCGACTACTTCAACCCGGCGATCGGGGGACAGGTCAACTACACGGTCTCGCCGCGCCAGCCCGGGTCGTCCTTCAAGCCGTACACGTATGTGACCGCCCTCGAAAACGGCTGGACGCCCGCGTCCCCGCTGGACGACAGCAACGGCGCCCATGCCTTTCCCGGATACCCGGTCCACGACTGGGACGGCAAAGAACGCGGCACCATCACGCTGCGGCAGTCGCTGCAGCAGTCGCGCAACATCTCCTCCGTGCACCTGTTCAAGGATGTCGGCATCGAGAAGGTGTTCGCGGTGGCCAGAAGCCTCGGGATCGGCACGCCGCTCGATCCCACGCTTCCCACGACCCTGGGAGCGAGTGAAGTCCGGATGATCGACCACCTGTCCGCCTATAGCAGCTTTGCCAATGGCGGCCTGCGGGTGCGCCCGCTGGCGGTGTTCGAGATCCGCGACGGGCAGGGCGCGGTCATCGAGTCGAACCCGCCCCGTCCCGATTCCGGGGAGCGCGTGCTCCGAAGGTCGGTGTCTTACCTGATCACCGATATTTTGAAAGGGGCCGTTCACCCCGGGCTGGGCTTCCCGGTCGCCGCGAAATCGGGGACCACGACCGACTTCAAGGACGCCTGGTACATCGGCTACTCGTCGGACCTCGCCATCGCCAGCTGGATGGGCCGCACGGTCATGGCGCCCACACCTCGGAACGAGTCGATGAACGGCCTGTGGGGTGAGGTGGGCCCGGCGAGCGCGTGGCGCCAGTTCATGACGGCGTACTACGCCGGCCACAAGCCGGTCGACTGGCCAAGACCGGCGGAGGTGGTGGCCACCACGGTCTGCAAGCTGACCGGCCAGCCAGCCCTGGAGATCGCGCCGGAGCTTGCCCTATCGGAGCTGGTGATCAAGACCCAATCGGCGCCGGCGACCAGTTGCGGTCAACCGCCTGGCGGTGGTCAGGGTGCGGGCGGGGTACCCGCCAACGCGGTTCCGGCCGAACCGCCCAGCCTTCCCGGCGTGGCACCCTCGATCGGGCCGCTGCCCGTTCTCCCGCTTCCCACGATCGAGCCCTGATCTCGGGTCGGCCGGTGGTGGCCCCGCCATTCGTCCCTTGACGGGTGGCGCCAAAGCGCCTTTACTCAGCGTGTGGTGAGGCACCCGTCCCAGAAGACCCCGCAGGCCGACGAACCCGAGCTTCCTCCCAATATCTTTGTCATCGGCCTGCTCCACGACCTGAAGAACGGCGGCTACAGCCGTCGCGCCTGGGGCGCCTTCTGGCGCGCCTCCTGGATCCGCTCGTTGCAGATCATGCAGGACCACGAAGACCTGCGGGCGTCCTGGGTCCGGTTCGCGGTCGCCGGGGCGACGGGCATCATGCTGGCGGCCGCCGCGGTGCTCGGCTTGACGCGCTCCTCGGAGGCGGTCTGGTTCCTTGTGACCGGCCTGCTGTGGTGGGGCGTCCTGATGACGGACATGGGCCTTCATCTCGGCTTGATGGTCAACCTGGAAACGGGCGAGATGCAGCGGTCGCTCGGCTGGCCGAACCGACTGACCGCCCTGCGCGGGTTCGCGGCGGTGCTGGTCGCCTGGGCTGCCCACTGGGCCAGCCAGGGGTCATACGTGGCGCTCGTGTGCGTCTTCGGTGGCGCCGCGGTGACCGACCTTCTCGATGGCTGGTTGGCGCGACGCGGTCACGCCTCGACCCGGTGGGGCCGGCTCTACGACCCCTTTATGGACGGCATCTTCTTCAGTGTCGCGGCGGTGTCGCTGGCCGTGATCGATGTCCTCCCGCAGTGGCTTGGCGCGCTGGTCACCTTTCGCTACGCCTTTCCGATCGTGGGCGGCATCGCCTTCCTCTTCGTGCGCCGTCGCACGCTGCGGGTGCGGCACACGACCTGGGGACGCCTATCGTCCGCCGGCATCGCGGTCACCGTCTTCGTGGCGGCGGCGTCCGCCTTTCTCCATCTACCCTTCGCCCTGATCGCGCCCGGGCTCTACGCGGTGGTCGGGATCACCGCGCTCGGTGCCTTCATCACCATCCTCATGAAGGGAATAGAACAGACTTAGCTGGTCGGCGCCGGGTGGCGCCGGGGGAGCGTCGTTGTGCGTCGCACAGATCGCCAGCTATCCTCACTGCGTGGCAGCGGGTTGGCCGGCCGATGCAACTTCGGACTTTGGCAAGCGGGTGGAACAGCGGCTCCGCAAGGAGAACCTGATCTGGCTGGTCACGGTCGACCCGCGCGGAACGCCCCAGCCGAGCCCGGTCTGGTTCGTGTGGGAGGGGGCGGGGGTCTTGATCTACAGCGAGCCGAACACGCCCAAGCTGCGCAACATCGCGCAGAATCCGCGCGTCTCCCTCCACTTCGATGGGGATGGCCAGGGCGGCGACATCGTGGTCATCAGCGGGGAGGCACGGGTCGCATCCGACGCCCTGCCGCCAGACAAGAATGCCGCGTACGGCAAGAAATATGACGCCGGCGGCTTCTACAAGCGAATCGGCCTCGATGCGGCGACCTTCGCGCGGCGATACTCGGTCCCGATCGTCGTACTCCCGACAGGGTTGCGCGGGTATTAGCCCCTAGAATCGTCAGGTGCGCGCGCTGAAAGCGCTGCTGGCCATCACGTTGCTGGCCACGGCATCCTGCGGGACCGCCCCGGCTGCCGGCGGCAACGTCATCAAGGTGGGCGCGGTCTTCCCGCTGAGCGGTCCCCAGGCGCCCCTCGCCACGCAGGAGTATGCCGGGGTCCAGATCGCCCGCGACTTCGCCAATGCCGACGGCGGCGTTGAGGGTAAACGGATCGATCTTGTGACGAAAGACATCACCGCCGCCTCGGATGCGCCGGCGCGGGTGAGCGAGCTGCAGGCGCGTGGTGTCCAGAGTATCCTCGGCGCCTATTCCAGCACGCTCTCCATGCCGATCAGCCAGGCGGCGCAGGCCCGCGGCATCCTCTACTGGGAGGCCGGCGCCGTCGCGGACCAGCTGACCGGGCGCGGCTACCCGCTCGTCTTCCGCGTGGGAGCCACGGGCGGCAACCTGGGTGCCATGTCCGGCCATTTCGCCGCCACCGTGCTGGCGCCGCGCTTGCACGCGCGCCCCGCGGACCTGCGGATGGTGATCGTGCACAACCTCGACGGCTACCCGATCTCGGTGGCGTCGGCGGCGGCGACGCAGGCACGCCAGGAGGGGATCCGCACGATCGCCGAGGTCGCGTACGATGCACGTTTTCCGGATTGGGCGAGCGTGCTTGCCTCGGTCCGGGCGGCCAACCCTGACATCCTGGTTCTTTCCTCATACATTGACGACGGGGTGCGCTTCCGCCGGGCGATGCTGGCCAGCGGTTTGCGGGTGAAGGCCCTGATCGGTACCACCATGGCGCAGTGCGTGCCCGATTTCGGGGTGATGCTGGGCGCGGACGCGATCGGCGTGTTCGCCTCGGACCGCCCGACACGGGGCTTCAATCCGGCCGCTCTGAACCCCACCGGGCGTGCCATCTACGACCGGTTTGCGGCGGCCTATCGCCAGCGGTTCGACTCCGATCCGACCGAGGAGTCACTGGCCGGCTTTTCCTCGGCGTGGACGCTCTTCCACTACGTCTTGCCCGGGTCCCATGGCCTGACGGCGCCGGCCATGGCGGCCGCCGCCCGGCAGCTCGACCTCGCCGATGGGACGCTCGCCAATGGCGCCGGTGTGCGGTTCGCGCAGAGCCGTGAGGCGATGGGACAGAACGTCCGAGCGGCCAGCGTGATCTGGCAGTGGCAGGGGGTGCGGCACAGCGTGACGGTGTACCCACCGGTGTTCGCCACGGGGACGCCCGGGTTCATCCCGCTTCCTCGATGATCGCGCTGCCCCTGCGGGGGCGGGCGGCGCGGGCCACGGCGCTGATCCTGATGGCGTCACTTTTGCGCGCCGCACTCGGGCCCCTCGGGGATGGGGTCAGCACGACGGTCTTTGGCTGCTGCCTGGCCTCGATCGCCTGGTCCGAGCGCGACCGTGTCCAGGTGATGGGCCGATGGGGAAGGGGGGCCTCGTCCGTTGCCGGCGTGGCCCTGGGCCTGGTGTTGCTGGCGCCCGTGCTCGCCGATCCGCTCAGCGGTCGGCCCCTGGCGGCATTCTGGGGATGGGCCGCCATCGCGGCGGTCGTCGCGACCCTCGAGGAAGTGGCGATCCGCGGAACGCTGCAAGAGCGCTGGACGCAGGAGGCCGGGCCGGCGATCGCCATCGTGGCCGGGGCCATCGTCTTTGCCGCCATCCATCTTCCACGCTATGGGCTGCCATCGATGCCGCTCGACTTTGCCGTCGGCCTTGCGCTGGGAGGGCTCCGCGCGATCACGGGCCGCGTGATGCCCGGCGCCATCGCCCACACCATGGCGGATTGGGGGGCGTGGATTTGGGCCTGAGCCGAGCGGGACGCGCCGGCCTGCTGGCCGTGGCTGTCGGCGTCGTCGCCGCGGCCCTCCTCCACACGTCGGGGGTGTCGCCACCCGTGTTCGACGGGATCGTCGTCCCGCCGGAGCCGTACCGTTGGGTCTCACCGCCTTCGAACGTCGCCTCTGGCAACAAGGCGCCGGAGCCTGGCGAGGTCACCCTGCCGGTCCGTGATGGGCTGGTGATGGGCACCGGCATCCAGACCGGCGACAACCAGGTCGTGATGTCCTTCGGCGTCGGCCTGGTCAAGGTCTCAGCCGGCGCCCAGAGTATCAAGTGCACCATCGAGCCGCTGAAGAATCCGCCGTCCCCTCCCTCGGGGGCCGAGATCCGGGGCAACGTCTATCGCATCGGCTGCGTCGAACAGCCCAGTGGGGCGGCGCTGAGCGCGGTCGGCACCTTTCGCCTGACGCTGCGGTTCCCCCCGGGTGGCGTCAAGGAGATCCAGTCCTACGACGGCACCGCCTGGCATGCCCTGTCGACGACGCGAGCGCCCGGCGGGGCGCCCTTCGTGGGCGCCGCCCCGACCGCCTTCGGGGACTTCGCCGTGACGGCGCCGCCG
>DATCOB010000040.1:0-90904 GCA_036564925.1 Candidatus Dormiibacterota bacterium
CCCTTTGACTTGCGACTACGCTCGATATTTGGCGGGGGCGCGACGGGAACGATCCGTCCTTCGACATCGCCAAGGATGCCGAACGTCGGTTTTGAAGACCGCGGAGCCCACCTGAGCCCATGCACCCCCGTGCCGCACGAGCTTACAGAACGGCGTCGATCTTCTGGCGCAGGGTGGCCTTCGGCTTGTAGCCAACGATCCGCTCGGCGGGCTTGCCGCCGCGGAACAGAATCAGCGTCGGGATGCTGAGCACGCTGAACCTGGATGCTGTGTTGGGATTGGCGTCGACATCAAGCTCCGCGATGACGACGCGGCCTTCGTACTCGCTGGCCAGTTCCTCGACCACCGGCTTGAGCATCTTGCAGGGCGCGCACCAGGTGGCCCAGAAATCGACGAGGACCGGCTGCTGCGAGGCGCCGACCGTCGACTCGAAGTTTTGATCCGTGACCTGGACCACGCTCTTAGCTGTCATTAATTACCCCTTCCAGATGAAAACGTGTGATTCATTTTAGGTCCCCGTCTTCTCTTCGCTCTTAGCCGGGGGCGCGGCCGAGGCATCTCTGTTGCCTTTGTCGGACGCCGAGCTGGCCTTGCTGTCCCCCTTGGCGCCGTCAGTGCTCGACTTGCCGTCGCCGCTGGACTTGCCGTCTGGGCTGGACTTGCCATCACCGCTGGCCTTGCCATCGGAGCTGGCTTTGCCGTCGGCACTGGCCTTGCCGTCGCCACGACTGCTGCCACTGCCGACGGCGCTGCTTTCGGAACCGCGCGAGTCGGTCTTGTAAAAGCCCTGTCCCTTGAAGACGATGCCGACCGGGTAGAACACGCGAGTCGCCGGCGACCCGCACTCGGCGCACTGCGTCAGGGGCGCTTCGGTAATGCGCTGCACGACTTCCCAGTGGTGGCCGCGGCTGCACCGATATCCGTAGGTCGGCATGACACCTTACTTATACCCGGAATCGACGATTCGAGAAACGCGGAGGGGTCGCGCCGCCTAGTTGATCCAGACTTTTCCCTTCGGCGGGGATTCTTCCGAGGCCGGCTCGCTAAAGTCGCCCGGTTGCAGCAGGCCGCTCTGCATCATCTCCGCCACCCGGTCGAAGAAGGCTTCGTCGGGGGCTGGCTGGGTCGCCGTCTGCGCCGACGCCGGCACCTGGCCGAAGAACCGCTGGAGCGCCTCGCAGATGATCTCGCTGCGGCTCTCCGGGGAGGCCGCCGTGACCCGATTGAGGGTCTCCAGGAGTGCCTCCGGCATATAGATCACCACACGCTTCCCGCCCATCGCCCCAGCATACTAGCGAAGCTGAAACGGGGGAGCAAGCCGGATCGGCTCACGAAAATGAAACAAAGCAAAAGACCAAATGCATCCCGCACGGGGGGTCCTGAGGTCAGGCGGCCGGGACCCTGGTTTTAGGGTCGAGCGGGTTGAACACGATGCCGGAAAGCGGCTTCGGGTAGAAGTAGGTGGACTTCTGCGGCATGACCTTGCCGGCCTCGGCTACCGCGACCACATCCGACACGGCGGGCGGCCGGAGGAGGAACGCGGCCTGAGCCTGGCCCGACGCCGCCTGGTCCAACACGAAGTCCGTGTTGCGCCAGTAGCTCAGGTAGCGCTCCTCGTCCAGGACTCGCTCCTCCAGCCCGAGCTGCTTCTCGAAGATCTCGCGGTGGAGGACCGAGACGTCCAGCCGGGCAACCGGGTCCCCCACGTCCGGGGGCTCGGGCAAATCAACCGTAGCCTGCCGGCGACCGGGGAGTGCGATGCCCACGCGATGGCGGCCCTCCTGCCCCCGCATCGCCGCCAGCAGGCTTTCGCGATCGGCTCGCGTCACCACCGGCTGCGACGCGGCCAGCCGCTGCAGCAGAGCTGGCCCATCGAAGCCATCGAGATCGCGCAGCAATCGATGCGTCGGCAGGATGACGAGCCCCGGGTCGCCGACATCGACCAGCAGCATCAAGACGAAATTGAACGCGGCATCCGGGCCCGCCTCCGGGTGTTCGACGCGCTGTCGGTTTCGAAAGTTCAGGGCGGTCTCGTAGCGATGATGGCCGTCGGCCATGTACAGCCGTGAGGCAGCCAGCACGCGAGCGATCTCGCGGAACCGATCGTCGGCGGGCAGCGGCCAGACCCGGTGTTCTTCACCGCCATCTGATGTGATCGAGAGCCGGGGCGATTGCCGCATCACCGGCTCGACGAGTCGACGGACGCTCGACTCCGCATCCTGGAACAGGGCGAAGACCGGGCTCAAGTTGGCCCCGACCGCGCGCGTCAGCGAGAGCCGGTCGGCCTTGGCCCGCGCGTGAGTCCGCTCGTGCGCCAGGATGCCGTTCCCAAAGGGCTCGAGCTCCACCACGCAGAGCAGGCCGACACGCGAACGTCGCTCGCCGGTGAGCGGGTCCACAAAGATGTGCCCGTAGACATAGCCGCCCGCCTCGGGCTCCTGATGGAGGACGCCGGTGTTGCGCCATTCCTGAAAAAAACCCGCGGCCCGCGTGTACTTGTTGTCACCCGGATGATCGGACGCGCGGACCTCGCCGGCGATCAACCGCACAACGTTTTTCGGATCCTGACGGTAGTAGCGCTGTTGGTCGTCTGGCGTGATGATGTCGTAGGGCGGCGCGACCACCTGGCTCAGGTCGACGCGGTCCGGATCGTAGCGGATGCCCCGGAAGGGACGGACGTTCGCCATCGAACTCGTTAGAGGGTGACCGACTGGACGTCGGTCAGCCCCGGCACGTCGCGGATCCTTGCCTGGATGGCGTCGGGCACCGGCTCGTCGACGGCCAGGATCATGACGGCGTCGCCCCGCGGCCGGTCGCGTCCCACCTGCATGCTGGCGATATTGATGTTGTTCTCGCCAAGCAGGGTGCCGATGGCGCCGATGACACCGGGGCGGTCGGTGTGCCAGCTCATGAGGAAGGAGCCGTTCGGCACCAGGTCGATGCGGAAGTCATTGAAGTAGACGATATGCGGCTCGTTCAACAGGAGCGTCCCCGCCACGCGGGTCTTGCCTTGGTCGCCAAGGCCTTCAAGGGTGATGAGGTTGGCGAATTCGCTCGCCCCCGGGCTGCGTTGCTCCGTAACGGTAATCCCATGGGCCGCCGCCACCGTCCGCGCATTGATCGGGTTGACACGCTCGGCGCTGAAGCGGCTGAGAAACGCGGTGAGCACCGTGGCGGTGAGCACCGAGCAGTCGTAACTGGCGATGCCGCCGGTGTACTCCACTCGCAGCGTGGTCGCCGGATGCCGGGCTACCTGCGCGTAGAACCGGCCGATCCCCTCCGCGACCGTGAGGAACGGCCGCAAAAAGGCCATCTCCTCGGGGAGCACGACGGGCGCGTTGAGCGCGAAGCGGGGCAGGCCACCCTCGAGCACGGTGATCACCTGCTCCGCGATCTCGATCGCGACGCTGATCTGGGCTTCCTCGGTCGAGGCGCCCAGGTGCGGCGTGGTGATGACCTGCGGTAGCTTGAGCAAGGGACTATCGCCGGGCGGCTCCCGCTCGAAGACGTCGAGGGCGGCGCCGGCGACCTTGCCGCTCTCCAGCGCGTCGTTCAAGGCGGCCTCGTCGACGATGCCACCACGCGCGACGTTGAGGAGCCGAACACCCGGCTTCGCTGACGCGAGGGCGCGGGCATCGACCAGGTGCCGGGTCGCCGCGGTCATCGGGACATGGAGCGTGACGAAGTCCGCCTCGGCCATGAGCTGCTCGAAGGACACCAGCCGGACGCTCAACTGGGTGGCTCGTTCCTGCGAGAGGACCGGGTCGGTCGCGATCACCCGCATGCCGAAGGCTTGCGCACGACGGGCGACCTCGATGCCGATGTTGCCGAGGCCGACCACGCCCAGCACCTTGTCTCGGAGTTCGGTACCAAGAAAGCGCGAGCGCTCCCAGCGTCCGGCCTTGACGGCCTGGTCCGCCTGCGGCACATGCCTCGCCAGGGCCAGCATCATCGCCATCGTGTGCTCCGCGGCCGCGATCGTGTTGCCCGACGGCGCGTTGACGACCAGGATGCCGGCCCGGGTGGCGCTGGCGACGTCGATGTTGTCGACACCCGCTCCGGCGCGAGCGATCACCTTGAGGCGCTTGCCGCACTCGATCACGTCCGCGCCGACCCGAGTCTCGCTGCGCACGATCAACGCGTCATAGCCGGGGATGCGCCCGCGCAGATCCGCCGCGGTCTGCTTCAGTTCGACCGTCACCTCCGCGTGCCGGCGAAGCCGCTCGAGTCCCGCTTCCGCGATTGGGTCGGCTACCAGGACCCGCGGCACGCGATCAGGCGACGAGGCTTGGCTGCGGGTTTTCGAGCGTCCGCCGGGCCGCGGCGAGGGCGGCGCCCCGGTTGACCGGATGGCCGTTCATCTCGAGACCCTTCTCGAGCGCCTCGACGGTCGTGACGACGTCATCGTCATAGACCGAGCCCAGGTGCCCGATGCGGAAGATCTTGCCGGCCAGTTTCGCCTGGCCTTCGCCGACCACCAATCCGAGGTCCCGCCAGGTCTTCAAGACACCGTCCGCCTTCTCACCCTGCAGCGCGTCCGGGAAGTAGATGGCGGTCACCGTGGGCGAGGCAAGCTCCGAATTCGCCAGCAGGCGGAGATCCAGGGCCGCCGCCGCGCTGCGGAACGCCGCGGCGACCCGCCGGTGCCGGGCGAAGATCTGGGGCAGGCCCTCCTCGCGCATCATGTGCAGCGTCTCGCGGAGGCCAAACAGGATGCCGACCGCCGGCGTGGTGAACGTCATGCCCTTGACCTGCATCTTGTGGGCGCGCGTCCAGTCGAAGTAAAAGCGCGGTGACCGGCACTGAGCCTGGCGCTGCCAGGCCGCTTTGCTCACGCACAGCATGGTGACGCCCGGGGGCAGCATCCACCCTTTCTGGGAGGCGGTGATCGCGACATCGACCTTCCATGCGTCGACGGGCAGATCGATCGAGCCGATCGAACTGACGCCGTCGACGACCAGCAACTTGCCATGACGCTTGACGACGTCGGCCAGCGCGCGCATGGGATTCGTGACGCCGGTGGAGGTCTCATTGTGGGTTACCAGCACCGTGGCGATCTCGGGTTCGCGACTGAGGAGATCGTCGAGATCCTGCGGGTCCGCCCCCTCACCCCAGGGCACGGTATAACGAACCACGTCGGCGCCGAAGGCGGTCGCGAGGTCGGCAAACCGGTCGCCGAAGGTCCCGATCGTCACCGCGAGGATGCGCTCGCCCGGGGAGACGATATTGGCGACCGCACTCTCCAGGCCGCCCGTCCCCGAGGCGGGAAAGATCAGCATGTCGTTCTCGGTCTGAAAGGCCCACTGCAGTCCCTGCTCGAGCTCAGGCAGGAGGTCGCGGAACTCCGGACCACGGTGGTTGATCATCGGCGCGTCCATCGCGCGCTGGACTCGGGAGGGCACCGGGGTGGGGCCGGGGATACGCAACTGGGCCTGGGGATTCATGGCGCTTAGCTTAACTGTCGACTATCGGACCGACCCGAATCAGAAGCGCCGCGACGGTTGTCGCCGCCGCCGGTAGGTGCGCCGCCGGTACGGCGTCGCTCGCTGCGGACGGCGAAGTGCCAGGCGCATCAGGATCCAGAGCGCGAAGATGCCGCCGATCAGGAGCGCCCAGCGGCCGGCGGAACTGGTCCGGACAGCATTCGCCAGGGCCGCGGACTGCGCCTCTCGGGCGGCGGCGGCTTCGGACTCTGCGTGGGCGATCTTCAGTCGAGTGGCTTCGATCTGCGGGTCGAACGCCAGCAGTCCCTGGAAGACCCCCATCGCGATGGCATCGCGAAAGTCGCTCTCCTGCAACAGGCCAGCCTCGCGAGCATTGGTGAGATACGCCGGCTCGATGGTCGCCGTGGGGATGTCAGAATGCACCCAGAGTTCGGGTTTCAGCGCGACACCGTCGTCCGCCACCTGGTAGCGGCCGAGCGTCTGGGCTATCCCGGCGTCGATCGCCTGGGCGAACGCAAGGCTGTTCGGCTTCGGATACAAGACGGTCTGCCCGTTGATGCTGGAATCGCCGTCAAACGCGTTGACGTGCAGGCTGATGAAGAGCCGGGCGCCCGACGCGTGCACGCGATTCCACCGCTCGGAGATTTCGACGTACTCGTCGCGGCTGCGAGTCAGCACCACGCGCACGCGCTCGCGTTGCAGCAGCGTGCGCAGCCGTCTGGCCAGGTCGAGCGTGATGTCTTTCTCCATGATGCTGCCTCGAACGACCCCCGGATCCCACAACTGGTTGGGGTCGCTGGTCATGCTGCCGCCGTGCCCGGGATCGAGCGCAATGACATACGGCGCGGGCACGGGACGAAGGGGCTCTGAAGCCGAGGCCCGAGCCGGTGAGAGGGACGTGAGCAAGACGGCCCCGGTCGCCAAGGCGACCGGGAGGCGCGGGAGTCGCAAGTAACCCGAGTATAGCCACATCTGGATCGACCTCAACTCGGCGCGAGGCGGCCTCGGCGAAGTTGTATCGTGAAATCGTTCGATGAAACACTGGTAGCCTAGGCTTCTAAAAAGAGGGCGGACTATATTCGGTGGCAAGGATCCTGATCGTGGACGACGAACCGGACATCCGCTTCATGATGCGGCTGATCTTCGAGGGGGCCGGTCACAAAGTGATGGAGGCGGGCAATGGCGTGACCGGCATGAAGTGTGTCAAAGGAACGCCTCCAGACCTCGTGACGACCGATGTCATGATGCCGGTGATGGGCGGACTGAAGTTCATCGAGTGGCTGCGTTCCGATCCGACCACCGCGAAAATCCCGATCCTGGCCGTTAGTGCCAACTCCGAACTGGCCATCGCGGCCGATGCGGTCTTGCGCAAACCATTCCTGCCGCGGGAGCTCCTGATTGCGGCGGCCCACCTCATCCGAGAAAATGGAGGCTGACATGGGGCGGTTGAAAACGGGGATTCCCGACCTCGATCTCGTGCTCGGGGGCGGGCTCGAGCCGGGTTCGCTCGTCGTCCTTGCCGGCGCCCCGGGCACCGGCAAGACCATTCTCGCCCAGCAGATCTGCTTCGCGAACGCCACGCCGGAGCACAAGGCCCTCTACTACACCACCCTATCCGAGCCGCATTTCAAGCTCGTCCGGCACCTGGAGCCGTTCAATTTCTTCAAGCCGGAGGCGCTCGGCAAGAGCGTGGACTTCATCCACCTGGGCGAACTGGTGGCGGAAGCAGGCACGGCCGGCCTCGAGCCCCTCGTGACCGAAGTGGTCCAGCGGTGCTTTGAGACCAGGCCGGCCGTGGTGGTGATCGACAGTGCCAAAGCCCTTCGGGACTTCGTGAGCGAGCGAGAGCTTCGGACCGCGCTTTACGACCTGGCGAGTCGGGTCGCGCACACCGACGCACTCCTCCTCATGCTGGGTGAGTACACTCCGCGGGAGATCGAGGGTGGGGTCGAGTTCTCCCTGGCCGACGGGATTATCCAGCTCGCCTACGAGCCCCACGAGCCCGTCGACCGCCGCTGGTTGCGGGTGGTCAAGCTGCGCGGGGGCCACCACCTGGTCGGCAAACACTCCTTTCGCATAGGCCAGGCGGGCTTCGAGGTCTTTCCTCGGCTGGAGACGCTGACGCCACGGTTCGGCGTCGCGGCCGATGGGCGGCTTGCCAGCGGTATCCCCAGGCTCGACGAGTTGATGGGAGGCGGGATCAGTGCCGGGCAGGCCACCGTCGTCCTCGGACCCTCCGGGGCCGGCAAGACCATCCTCGGGCTCCGCTTCGCCGCGCAGGGCCTGGAAGCTGGCGAGCGCTGCCTCTACGTCTCCTTCCAGGAAACGGACGACCTGCTCGTGAAAAAGGCCGCCAGCTTCGGTTGGGACCTGGCGGAGGCCCAGAAGTCCGGGCAGCTGGCCATCCATTTCGTTCCGGTTGGAGAGCTGGACCTCGACACCATCGCGGCGGCCGTGCGCCGGGAGCTTGCCAAAGGCTCGATTCGCCGGGTGGTGGTCGACAGCCTGGCGGAGCTGGTGTTTGCGGCCCGCGAGGCGGATCGGTTCCCCGCCTATTCCCGCAGCCTGGTGGGATGGATCCGGGCGGCCGGAGCCTCGGTCGTGATCACCAGTGAAACGACCACCCTGGGACCGATGACGGAACCGATCGGCGGGTTGTCCTTCCTGTTCCAGAACGTGATCCTGCTCCGCTACCTCGAAATCGGTTCCGAACTTCGGCGCGCGCTCAACGTCATCAAGATGCGAACCAGCAACCACGACAAGGGCGTGTACGAATACGTGATCGACGCAGATGGCCTCACGATCAAGGATCGATTGGAAGGGGTCACCGGGGTCCTCGGGTGGACCGCTCTTCGCAAGCAAAGCCCGACCTCGTAAAGGTCCACCTGGCACCGATGCCGGCAGGCCGCGAATGGCTAGCGCTGGTCGGCCGTGTAGGGCAGGAGCGCGACGTGGCGAGCCCGCTTCAGCGCCACCGCGAGGCGACGCTGGTGACGCGCGCACGTCCCGGTGACGCGACGCGGCAGGATCTTGCCCCGCTCGCTGATGAACCGGCGAAGTCGTGAGACTTCCTTGTAGTCGATCAGGACGACCTTCTCGACACAGAAATTGCAGACCTTCTTGTGCGGCTTGCGATCGCGCTTCTCAGTTGGTGGCGCCATGGTCTCCTAGAACGGGATGTCGTCGGGATCGACGTCCCGCGATGGCTCTTCGGTATGTCCGGTCGCCGCCGCCGCGGCCACGGGCTCAGCCGGCTCGGACGAGCTGGCGTGCGACTGCGACTGCTGCCGTGTCTCGAGAAACTGCACCTCGGTGGCGTTGATCTCGGTGGTCTTGCGCTTCTGGCCGTCCTGCCCTTCCCAGGAGCGGGTCTGGAGTCGCCCTTCGATGTAGACCAGGCTGCCTTTGTGGAGGTACTGGCCGCAGATCTCGGCGAGATTGCGCTTGCCGATGTTCCAGGCCACCACGTTGTGGTAGTCGGTGTACTCCTTCTTCTCGCCATCGGTCCCCTGGCCATAGCGGTTGGTCGCCAGCGAGAAGGTGGTCACCGGCGCCCCACTGGGCGTGTAGCGCATCTCGGGATCGCGCGTCAGCCGACCGATCAACATCACTTTGTTCAGGTTCATGGCTTGCCCTCATCCTGTCGAACCAACAGATGCCGGAAAACGGTGTCGGAGATCTTGAGGAGGCGATCCACCTCGTGGACGCGCGGTTGATCGAGGTCGAACTCGGCAAGAACGTAATGGCCTTCCCGCTGCTCCTTGACCGTGTAGGCGAGCCGGCGCTTGCCCCAGGGTGTCACCTTCTTGATCTGACCCCCATTGGTCTGGATCAGCTGGCTGACCTTTTCGATCTCCTGCTGAACCGCATCATCATCAAGCTCCGGCTTGACGATGTACATGAGCTCGTAAGCGGACAACCGTACCTCCTTTCCTATGGACTTGCTCCGGATATGACCTGCCGAGGCGGCACCGGAGCAGGAAAGCGAGGGTAAGTGTAACAAACGCGACTGCGAGTCCCATAAAAAGAATGAGCGGCCGCCCGTTGGCGACCGCTCGGGAGGGAAACCGAAAGGGTCTAGTGCTTGACCTGGCCCGACTGAATCTCGCCGGACCACTTGCCAGTCGGCGCGCTGCGCTCCTCGATGAACTTCTTGAAGCGCTTGAGGTCGTTCTCGACCCGACCGGGGGCCGCCTGAATCAACTTGTCACCCATCTCGCCGGCGACGCCGCCCGGAGGATCGTAATCGAGGGCGAGCGTCACTTTCGTCTGACCGTCGTTCGGCTGAAACTGCACTTTGCCGTTATTCTTGTCGCCGGTCGTCGAGCGCCAGGCAATCACCTCATTGGGCCGCTGCTCGATGATCTCCGCCTTCCACTGCCGCTCACTGCCGGCGATCTTGGCCTTCCATTCGAGGTGCTTGTCGTCAAGCTGCCGAACTTCTTCGACGTTCTCCATGAATTCAGGAAAGTCCTGGAACTGGGTCCACTGGGCGTAGACCTGCTCGACAGGCTTGCTGACTTCAATCGATTTCTCAACATGCGCCATGCTGTTTCCTCCTGGAATCGCGTAATTGCTGTCTCCTAGCTTATACCCGCGCTGTCAGATATTGAAACCTCAGCGATGACACGTTCTGCTGAGCATGAGCCCGGCTGGAGCACGGCTGGTATTCGTGTGGCACGCTGCACCGGGTGAGCTCCTGGCACGTGAGAGCGGTGCGCCTACCCGACGGGACCGACGTCGAGGACTCGTGGCTGTCGGATTCGAAATGGGGGCGCGAGCCGGTTGCCGGAGCGCAGGACCTTCCCGGGCGGTTCGTGTTGCCCGCCTTTGTCGACGGTCACAGCCACGTGAGTTTTGCGGCCAGCCCCGATGGTCCGATTCCCCTCGACCGGGAACAGGCGGAGGCAAATCTCGAGCGATATGCGCGTGACGGCGTCGGAATGATCCGCGACGCGGGAGGCGCGCCGGATGTCGTGCTATCCCTGCCGCGCCGGGCGGGGCGGCCATTCGTGATGGCGGCCGGACGGCACCTGGCGCCGGCCGGCATGTACTTCGAGGCGGTGCATGACCCGGTCGATCCCGCGAATGTCGTGGCCGTCGCGCTCGCCGACGTTGCCGCCGGGGCACAATGGGTGAAGCTCGTCGCGGATTTCCCACCGGCCCATGCGCGGGCCATCTCGCCGCTGGCTCTGCCGGAGCCGGCCTACGAGCTCGCCGTGGTACGCGACCTCGTCACGGCGACCCACCGCGCGGGGGCCCGGGTTGCGGCGCACGTCACGACCGCGCTGGTCGCCGACCTGGTGCGGCTCGGCATCGATTCGGTGGAGCACGGACCGGCCCTGGACGAGGACACCGTCGCGGAGATGGCGACGCGCGGCACCGCCTGGACGCCCACGCTCTGTGCGGTGTTGTCGACCTCGCCGGACGCCCCGGAAGAGCGGCGGCGGCGGGTGGCCGAGCGGCGCGAACGCTACCGCGCGCTGCTGCCGCTGGCGATCCGACTCGGCGTACCGGTCCTGACGGGCAGCGACGTCGTCGGCTCCATCCCACGCGAAATCGCACTGCTCATCGAGTGTGGCGTCGATCCCACCGCCGCGCTCCGGGCGTCGACGACAGCCGCGGTGCAATTCTTTGGTACCGACGCGGCACGAGCACCGTCCGCGCTCGTCACCTTCGCCACCGATCCGCGTGATGACCCACGCGTGCTCGCCCAACCGGTCGCGGTCGTTATCGGCAGCGTGCGCGTGCGCTAGCCGGCTCGAGGACCTGGTCTCTACGGGAGTTTGTCGGTCAGCTCCTGCGCGTAGCGAGCGACGGACCGCTTATAGCGAGGCAGGTACTTCGACAGGGCCGTCAGCGCGACGGCCACCGCCTCCCGCTCACGCCCGAGGTCGACGAGTGCCAGCGCCAAAAAGGTCGCGACGGCGCCATCCAGCGCATCGGACGTGGCGCCTGCCTCGGCCGTGAGGAGCGTGTATGCGTCCTGCGGCTTCCCGAGATTCCGGAGCGAGCTGGCCATCTGGATGACCGCCCGGCGGCGACGCTCGCCCCTGAGGCCAACGTCGAGCGCGGCTTTGTACAGGGGAACCGCCCGATCCGGGTGACCGGTGGAATCCAGCGCCGCCCCACGCTCGAATAACCCGATGGCATTTCCCGATGGAAGTTCAGCCGCCAACGCCTCGACGCGGGCGACGAACTGGTCCTCGTCATCCCGGTCCATCTTGGCCCAGAGTTCGGCGATCCTCTTCTCCCAATCGGCACCCACGCCAGTCACGTGCACAGTATGGAGTGGTGGTCGGCGGGGGACTCGAACCCTCGACCTCTTGGATGTGAACCAAGCGCTCTAACCAGCTGAGCTAGCCGACCGGTGCGGCCATTTTACGCGCCGGCTTTTGCCAGCGCGCGGAAGACCGCCTCAGCCGCCTCCAGCGGCAGATACTGGGCTGCCTCCGCGAGGAGTCGCTCCGCGTCGTCGGCCGGCAGCGTTCGCCGAACGACCTCCAACTGCTGGTCCACCAGGTCCGCCATCACCTGCGACATTGCCTGGCGCTTGCGCCGCCGAAAGAGCTCTTGCTGAGCCGGGTAACCATTGCCGAACGTCACCGGGAATCCGAGACGCTGGAGCTCGGCGAGGTCGCGGAAGACGGTACGGGTGCTGACGTCGAGGGTTTCGGCCAGGTCGATGGCGCGGACGCCCGGCCGGGCCGTGGCGACGGAGAGGATCACGAGCAGGCGGCGCAACCGGGCCGGCCGATTCACGTTTTGACGCTAACACTGACGTCGGCCCTCCGCAATCGACCAGGTGGCCGAGCGACGTTTCCGATCGGCGGCAGGCGGGTAGAACTGAGAGGCGACATTTTCGGCACGCCCGCACGGCGGGCCGTCAGCCCTCTGATAAGGTGGGAAATCCATGGCAAAAGAGACGAAGGACAGCAAGGCGAAGGCAGCGCGGGAGCCCAAGGACGAGATGGTCCCTGAGCCCGTCGCCGAGAACGGCGCCGCCGCCACCAAGGCACGGACAGCCATCGACGACGTCATCGCCGCCATCGAATCGGCCCGTGACAAGGTCATGGCCGACGAGGTCAAGGGCCTGACCAAGCTGGGCATTCCCCGCGCCATGGCCTACCAGATGGTCGCCGCCCGTTTCCACCAGAACGTGGTCACCGACGGTGAGGGCGGCGGGCCGGAATTCGAAAACAGCCACTGGAACGATCGGTAGGTAACGCCGCGCCGGCCGTGCTCACGGTTGCGCAGGCTCGCGAGCGGATCCTGGCACGGATTCGGGTCTTGGAATCCGAAGACCTCCCTCTTCTCGCCTGCCGCGAGCGCGTCCTGGCCGAGGAGGTCCGGGCGCTGCGCGACGTTCCCCCCTTCCCCAACTCCGCCATGGACGGCTATGCGGTCCGGGCGGCGGACGTTCGTGACGCCTCGGCAGAGCGCCCTGTGCGGCTTCGCGTAGTCGGTGAAGTCCGGGCCGGCGAAGTGCCCCGCGCCCCTGTGGAACGATCGACCGCACTGCGGATCATGACGGGGGCGACCATCCCAGAGGGCTCTGACGCGGTCGTCCGGGTCGAAGACACCGAGGAGCGTGATGGCCAGGTCGAGGTCCGGATCGCCGTGCCGAAGGGCATGAGCGTGCGGGCGGCCGGCAGCGACCTCCGCAAGGATGACGTCGTCGCCACCGCCGGTCGCCTCGTCACGCCGGGCCTGATCGGGGTGCTGGCGTCGGCCGGGAAGCCGACGGTTCGGTGCGTCCGCCAGCCGCGGGTTGCCATCATGACCACCGGCGATGAGTTGCGCGACGCCGGCGAGGCCCTTGGGCCGGCCGAGATCACCAACACCAATCGCTATAGCCTTTCCGCCGCGCTACTGGAGGCCGGCGCGGCGGTACTCGACGCCGGCGTTGCCCGGGACGATCGGGACGATTTGGTACACCGGCTCGAGTCGACCCGGGAGGCCGACCTGGTGGTGACGACCGGGGGCGTGTCGATGGGGGCCTACGACCTGGTCCGGAGCCTCCTGGAGGAGCGCGACGCCGTGGACTTCTGGCAGGTCGCGCTGCGGCCGGGCAAACCGCTCATCTTCGGGACGGTGCATGGGGTGCCCCTGATCGGGCTGCCCGGCAACCCCGTCTCGGCGCTGGTGGGCTTCGAGTTGTTCGTCCGGCCCGCCGTGCGCAAGATGCAAGGCCGATCTGACCTGGAGCGACCGCGCCTATCAGCCATCACAGAGGACCGGCTGCGGGGCCTGCCGACGCTCGAGCAGTACTTGCGCGGGGTGGCACGGCGCGAGGGAGGCCGGCTGCTCGTTCGACTCACGGGTGACCAGGGCTCCCATGTGCTCCGGTCGATGGCCGACGCCAACTGCCTGGTGGTCGTCGCGCCGATGGCGGGCGATGTCGAGCCGGGCCAGGGCGTCGACGTCATCCCCCTCGTTCCGATCGCTTAACAGCGCCCCCCAATTGGGTTATTGTTTGGATTGGGGCGGGAAGAGATGGGGAAGATCGACCCAGAGAAGATCCGTAATGTCGCCTTGCTCGGCCATAGCCACGAGGGTAAGACCAGCCTGGCGGAGGCGATGCTGTACGCCGGCGGTGGCATCGAGCGCCTGGGACGGCCGGAGGCCGGAACCACGACCTTCGACTTCGAGCCGGAGGAGATCAAGCGAAAGATCTCGATCGGAACCGCGGTCGCCCACGTGATGTGGAAAGACCACAAGATCAATCTCCTCGACACGCCCGGCTTCCAGGATTTCGTCGGTGACGTGCACGGCGCCCTGCGCGCCGCGGAGGGCGCCCTCCTGGTGATCGGCGCGAGCAGCGGCGCTATCGTGGGGACCGAGCTCGCCTGGCAGCAATTGCGCGTCCGCGGCACGCCGACGCTGGTGGTCGTGAACAAGATGGATAAGGAAAACGCGGACTACTGGAAGGCCGTCGACAGCATGAAGGAGTTCTCCCCCCGCCCGGTCGCCATCCAGGCGCCGATCGGCGAAGATGCCGGATTCAAGGGCGTCATCGACCTGCTCGCGCGGAAGGCGTACGAGTTCGACGCCCAGGGCCGGGCGAAGGAAATTGCGATCCCGGCTGAGCTCGCGGCCGAGGTCGAGGGTCGGCGATCACCGTTGGTCGAGGCGGCCGCGGAAACGGACGATGCGCTGCTGGAGAAGTACCTGGAGACCGGGGAGCTCAGCGATGCCGAGATGACCGGCGCGCTGGCCAAGGGGGTAGCCGCCGGCACGGTGGTCCCCGTGCTTTGCGCTGCCTCCGCGAAGTCGATCGGCATCGGCACCTTGCTTGACGCCATCGTGACCCTGCTGCCGTCACCCATGCAGGCGGCCCGCGCTGCCGCCGGCAAGCCCCGAACTGAGCAGGCCGAGCCGTTCAACTGCGATCCTGCTGGGCCACCCGCGGCGCTCGTATTCAAGACCACGGCCGACCCGTTCGTCGGGCGGATCAGCTACGTCAAGGTGGTCTCGGGCGTCCTGAACGCAACGAACCACGCCCTGACCAACACCAGCAAGGACCAGCCGGAACGGGTTGGCGCCCTCGGCTTTCCCAAGGGGCGGGTGCTGGAACCGGCCACCGAGGTGGTCGCGGGCGACATTGCCGGGATCAGCAAGTTGCATCTCACCTCCACCGGCGAGACCCTCTCAACGCGTGAGCATCCGATCCGCCTCCGTCCGATCGAGTATCCTCCGCAGACTTACAGCGCGGCCGTCGGCGCCAAGAACAAGGCCGACGAGGAAAAAGTCAATGCCGCGCTCGTGAAGCTGGTCGACGAAGACCCAACCCTGACGCTGGTCCACGAGCCGAGCACCAAGGAATCGATCCTCAATGGGATGGGTGACGTCCATCTCGACGTGGTCCTGGAGAAGATGAAGCGCAAGTACGGCGTCGAGGGCGTGCTGCACGTCCCCAGGGTCCCCTACCAGGAAACGATCACGGCTACGGCACGCGCGGAGAAAAAGTATAAGAAGCAATCGGGCGGCGCCGGCATGTACGGGCACTGCGTCATCGAAATCTCACCCGTGCCCCGGGGGACCGGCTTCGTCTGGGAAGACAAGATCTTTGGCGGCTCGATTCCGCAAAACTTCCGACCATCGGTCGAGAAGGGGGTTCGCGACACGATGGAACACGGGGTGCTGACCGGCAATCCGCTGGTCGATATCAAGGTCAGGCTGCTGGACGGTTCGACCCATCCCGTCGATGGCAAGGACATCGCCTTCAAACTGGCCGGGGCCATGGCCATGCGCCAGGCGGTCATGGACGCACGGCCGTGCCTGCTGGAGCCGATCATGGACGTCGAGGTGCTGGTGCCGGAGCGGAACATGGGCGAGGTGATCAGCGACCTCAACGGCAAGCGCGGCAAGATCGCCGGCATGGAGCCGTCGGGCGAGCACCTCGAGACGGTCAAGGCGCAGGTGCCGCTCTCGTCGATGTACCGGTTTCCGATCGATCTCCGGTCGATCACCCAGGGGCGGGGCCGCTATCGGATGGCCTTCTCGCATTACGAAGAAGTGCCGGCGCACGCGGCGCAGACGGTGATCAGCGCCTACCAGAAATCGAAAGGCGCCGAGGTCGAAGAGTAGCGCGACGCGCGCGTTGGCCTTACTCGGCGCGACTGCGGAAGAGCGGGATGACGTTGGAAGGCTTGGGACGCCGGTTCGCCCGGGCGGCGAGCATCAACGCCTCCTGGGCCTCGAAGAGCACCTCCGACGTCCGATCGACGGAACGGTCGATCCCGAGCCTCTCCGTGTAGCCCGCATCGAGCTGGCCGAGGAGATGGACGATGCGCCGCCAGATGTCCGCGGGAATGAACTTGATGCGCCGCACGCGGCATTCCTCGATGACGTCGAGAAGCTGGTCCGTCTCACGGAGCTGGTTGCGCGGCGTCGCCGCGGTCCGGCGCTGCCAGGCCCAGAAGCGATGCTGTGCGATCTCCAGGACGGTGCGCTCGATCATGCCTAAACCAGGTTCGCCCATGCCTAAGCCAGCATGATAGCGGAGGGTTCCCGCGGGCGGAACGGACTGAATCTAACGAGTGGAGGATCTGATGGAGGAGCGTATTAGCAGCCAGGTCGTCTATCCGGGAAAGCTGATCCAGGTCTTCAGGGATGAGGTCCGGCTGCCCGAAGGCAAGACCACCACACGGGAGGTGGTACGGCATCCGGGATCGGTCGCGATCGTGCCCCGGCAGGCGGATGGCCGCATCGTCCTGGTGCGCCAGTTTCGGTACGTCACGGGACGCGACTTGTGGGAAATTCCGGCCGGCACCTGCGACCACAAGGGCGAGGAATTGGAAGCGACGGCGCGTCGGGAACTGGCCGAGGAAGCGGGACTGGTTGCGGCTCGTTGGACGAACATGGGCCGTGCTTACCTGGTTCCAGGCTGGGGCGACGAGCTGATGACCTGGTTCCTGGCCGAGGAGCTTGCCCCGACCGAGGCCCATGCCGAGATGGACGAGTCGTTTCAGGTCAACCCCTTCGACGTGCACGATCTGCAGGTCTTGCGGTCTACGGGGGAGCTCGAGGATGCCAAGACGCTGCTCGGCCTGGCGTGGGCCGGCGTTGACGTCTTTGGGGAAGCCGAGGCGCGCCGCTGAGCGCGGTGTGGTGCGGAGGCCGTGGATCGGCAGGTTTGCCTCATGCCAACTACGAACATATGTTTGCTTTGCAGAGGATTTTGTGCTAGGGTGGTCAGCATGGGCGAGATGGCGACACTAATCGGAGCGACCCCGGGAAGCCGCCCGGTCCTCGATGCGACCACCGTGCCGCTGTTGCGGCGGGTGGTCGAGAGCCTGTCCACGATGCACCCCGGGCGTTACACGGTCTACCTGGGCCGTCCCGACCCGGTGGCCGTCCGCTCCGACTGGGAGCAGGAGGCGGCCCTGATGCGCAGCGCCCGTCGGGCGGTCGTCGCAACGCCGCCCACCACGCCATTGCCGCAGGAGGCCGATCGGCGCGACCCTGGCTACGGCTGGCTGGCAGAGACCTGGTTCAGCGCCGTCATCGGCGAGGACACCGCCATGGCGCTGATATGCCGGCCCGATATCGATCGACCGGAAGAAGCCTGGCTTCTGACCGAAGCGGATGCCGTTCGTCGGTTGATCGGCGCGGTCGAGGGTGAGCTGGCCCGGCCGGATCCCCAGTCGCTCGCCGTCTGAGCTAAACCGCGGTTCCCTAGAATCGGGCTTCGTGAGCCCTGTCGCGCCATGGCCCATCCTCGTGGCGGGGACCATCACCCGGGACGATGTCCGGACCCCGGCCGGCTTCAACGCCGATGGGCTGGGCGGCTCGGCGACCTACTGCGCGCTGGCAGCGCGGCTGTTCGCGCCCGTCAGGATCGTCGCGACCGCGGGGCCGGATTTCATGCCGGCCTTCCTTGACGCGATGGCGGGTGCCGGCGCAGACCTGCGCAGCGTCGCGCTCGCCGACGTGGCCACCTACCGCTGGCGCGCCGAACATGATTACGCGACCGGCACGACGCGGGCGGAGACATCAGAACAGGGCGCTTATGTGGCCTTCGACCCCACGCTCACGCCGGATCAACGGGCGAGCCCGATCGTTTTCCTGGGCAGCATGGAGCCACGTCACCAACTGCGGGTCCTGGACCAACTGGAGGGCCCGCGGCTGGTCGCCGGCGACACGATGACGCTCTACATCCGCGACCAGCGAGATGCCCTGGCAGCCGTGCTCGGGCGCCTGGACTATCTATTCCTCAATGCCTCCGAAGCGATGGCGCTGGCGCAGGTCCGAACCATCGAGCTGGCGGCGAGTGAGCTTCGGCGCCGTTTTCGCCTGCGCGGCCTGGTCATCAAGGAAGGCCGCAAGGGCGCCACGCTGTATCGGGACGGGGATGATATCCATCTTCCGGCGTTTCCCGTCGACCCGCCCGTTGATCCCACCGGAGCAGGCGATGCCGTGGCCGGGGGCTTCCTGGGCTGCCTGGCGGAGCGACAGGATGAAGACGCCGGAACACTGCGGCTAGCGCTCGCCTACGCGATGGTGATGGCGTCGTTTGCCATCCAGCGCTTCAGCGTGGCCGGGCTCCGTGACGTGACGCGCGCCGACGTCGAGGCGCGGATGCAGTCGATGGCCTGGGCGGGGTCACCCGGGTGACCTGGCGCGCGAGCGAGGTCAGGGTCAAGGTCGTGAATGGCGATCTCACGACCCAGGATGTCGATGCGATCGTCAACGCCGCGAACAGTGACCTGGAGTTGGGCGGCGGCGTGGCGGGCGCGATCGCCCGGCGCGGTGGTCCGGCGATTCAGACGGAATGCCACCAGATCGGGCCGATCGCCGTCGGGGAGGCCGCCATCACCACGGGTGGGCAGTTGCCGGCTCGATTCGTCATTCATGCGGCGAGTATGCGGCTGGGCGGCCACACGACCGCGGAGATGCTGCGCCGGTCGACGCGCCGCAGCCTGGAGATCGCGCGCGAGCGCGGCCTGCGCTCGATCGCCTTTCCCGCCATCGGCACCGGGATCGCGCACTTCCCCATGAAGGAATGCGCGCGGATCATGTTGGAGGAGGTCTTGAACCATGCCTCGCGGCCAACGAATCTGGAAGAGGTGCGTTTCGTCCTCTTCGGCGAGGAGGCGGCGGCGACATTCCGGACGGAGGCGCAGCGGCGGCTAACCCCCGAATAGCCCCGGGAAGACGATCGAGAGGATGAAGGCGACCGTTACGAAGGTCAGGAAGACAAGGACGACGCCACTGAAGATATTGAAGAGCCGTGTGTTCGCATAGCGGCCCATGATCCGCTTGTCATTCGCCAACAACAGCAGGATGGGCAGGAGGAGCGGCAGCATCATGCCATTCACCAGGTTGGGGATGTTCGTGATCAGGGCGAGCGGTGCGCCCGGAAACATCGCGACCGCGGCGCCCAACACGATCATCGTGGTGTAGATCGTCAGGAAGGCTGGTGCCTCGTGGAAGCTCTTGTCGATGCCGCGCTCGAAACCAAACGCCTCGGTGATCGCGTAGGTGGTCGATAGCGGCAGGACGGAGGCCGCCATCAGTGAGGCGTTGAGCAAGCCAATCGCGAACAGTTGCTCGGCGTACTGGCCGGCCAGGGGCTTCAGGGCCAGAGCGATCTTGGCGAATGCAGACGGGTCAGCAGGATCAACATGGACGTGGTGGAGATAGACGGTGGCGCCGGTCGCCACGATGATGAAGAACGCGACCACGTTGAGCGCAAGGATTCCGGCGTAGGTGTCGACGCGTTCGAAGCGCAGGTCTTTTGGACTGAGCCCTTTGTCGGCGACGTTCGACTGCTGGAAGAAGGCCATCCATGGCGTGATGGTCGTCCCAACGATGGTGATGAAGATCAGGAGGAATGGCGACGTCAGGTGAAACGTCGGCACCACGGTGTGGCCGATCACGTCACCCCATTTCGGATGCGCCAGAAAGGCGGACACGATATAGCCGGTGAAGACGAGGGCGAGCAAAAGCAGGATGCGCTCGACGACCCGAAAGGATCCTCTGAGAACCAGGAACCAGACAAGCGCCGCAGCAATCGGAATCGACGCGTAGCGGGCAACATCGCCGAAGAGGAGCTGCGCGGCGCCGCCGATCCCGGCGAACTCGGCCACCGTGGTGGCGGCGTTGGCCACGAATAGCAGCACCATCACCCAGAGGGTGGGCGCGACGCCAAACCGTTCCCGGATCAGGTCGGACAGCCCCTTGCCGGTGACGGTACCCATTCGGGCAACCATCTCTTGAATAACAGCCAGGCAGACCGCGGTCACGATCAAAAGCCAGAGCAGCTCGTAGCCGAACTGCGAGCCCGCCAGCGCGTAGCCAGTGATGCCGGTGGCGTCGTTGTCGACGGTCCCGGTGATGATCCCCGGGCCCACGACGGAAAGCAAAAGGAGTAGGCGCGCGCGCCGGCTGCGGAAGATCCCCAGGGGCCGGGCCAAGCCCTTCGGCTGCCCCAACGCCGCTAGAAAATCCTTCGGCGGCGACCGCCGGCTCGGGCCGGCATGACGCGCGCCATGACGTCGTCGACCGTGACGATGCCCTGGATACGGTTGTGCTGATCGACGACCGGAACCGCGAGCAGGTTGTATTTCGCGGTGACCACCGCGACCTCGTGGGGGCTCGCGTCAAGCCGGACGGAGATGACGTTTTTGATCATGAAGTCACGGATCCGCTGGTCGGGTTTGGCAACGATCAGGTCGCGCAAAGACAACACCCCGAGGAGATGCTCCTCTTCGTCAACCACAAAGACGTAATAGATACTCTCCGCATCCGGCTCCAGCTCCCGGAGCCGCTCGATCGCCTGGGCGGCGGTGAGGGTATGGCGCACGGCGACGTACTCTGTCGTCATCAAGCCGCCCGCCGTGTCCTCCCGATAGGCGAGCAACTCCTCCACATCTTCCGCCTCATCCTCCTCCATCTTCTGGAGCAACTGCTGGGCCCGCTCGCGGGGCATGTCTGCCAGGAGGTCCGCCACCTCATCGGGGGCCATCGCCTCCAGGATGTCCGACGCCCGCTCGAGGTCCAACCGCTCGAGAATCGACGCCTGCATCTCTGGCTCCTCGATCTCCTCCAGGGTATCGGCGGCCTTCTCGTCGTCAAGCGCGGCGAAGACGGCGTTGCGGTCGTCAGGGCTCAGTTCGTTGACGATGTCAGCGATGTCTGCGGGGTGCATCTTGGCAAGCTTGGTGTGCGCGATCCGCAGCTTCACGGAGCTCTCATCGCTCTTGATCGGATCGACCGCCTCCCAGGAGATGAGCCGCTGCGGCCAATCGAGGCCGAGCGCCACGGCAAAGCGCCGGCCCACGCCTTCCACGCCGACTCGGCGCGCGAGGCCCCGGGAACCAATGTCAACCCCGACCAACAGCAACGTCCCGTCGACCTGCGACAGTTGGAGATCGTTCACCCGCACCACCCGGCGCCCATCCATATCCACGATCTGCTTGTCGAGGATCTGGCGGGAGAGCCACAATTCGGATTCAACGCGGGCATGGGGCTGCATGCTTGCCTCGTCCACCTTGAGACTCAATTCCTTGTTGTCCCAACTTCTGACCACCGACCAGTCGACCGAGCGGACCCGGCGGTTGCCTTTCAGGATCACCCCCGTGACCTTCGGAAACGGGTCGGCCATCAGAACGACGAGGTCCCTGACCCGGCCGATTCGATGCTGTCGAACGTCAACGACTTCCGCGTTGAGGAAGTCGCTGAGAAAGATCATCCCCGGAATTGCTTGAACAGCAACGACGCGTTGTGGCCGCCAAAACCGAACGAATTTGACAGCGCCAGGGTGATCGGCATCTCGCGTGCGCCCTCCGGAATATAGTCGAGGTCGCATTGCGGGTCAGCATGCTCGAGGTTGGTGGTCGGTGGGGCCACACCCTCCTGGATGGCCTTCACGCAGATCACCCCTTCGACCGAACCGGCGGCGCCCAGCAGGTGTCCGAGCATGGACTTGGTCGAGCTGATCGGGACCTTGAAGGCCGCCTGGCCAAAGATCTCCTTGATCGCCAGCGTCTCGGCCACGTCACCCAGCTGGGTCGCGGTGCCGTGCGCATTGATGTAACTCACGTCCTGCACGGACACGCGGGCTTTCTCGAGCGTCCGTTTCATGGCGCGGGCCGCGCCCGCGCCCACCGGGTCGGGCGCGGTGATATGACCGGCGTCCGCCGTCGCCGCGTAGCCGACGAGTTCCGCGAGGATCGAGGCGCCGCGCCGTTTGGCGGATTCGAACTCCTCCAGGATGAGGATGCCGGCCCCCTCCCCCATAACGAACCCGTCTCGCTCAAGGTCGAAGGGCCGGCTCGCCGTACTCGGATCCCCCGGGCGAGTGGAGACCGCCCGAATGGCGCAGAAGGCGGCCAGCGCCAGCGGGGTGATCGTTGACTCGCTCGCGCCCGCGATCATCGCCGTTGCGTCGCCGCGCCGAATGGTCTCGAAGGCCTCCCCGATCGCGTGGGCGCCAGAGGCGCACGCCGAGGCAATCGAAAAGTTCGGCCCCCGGGCGCCGGTCGCGATCGAAATCTGACCCGCGGCCATGTCGCCGATCATCATGGGCACCGTGAAGGGGCTGACCCGGGAAGGGCCCCGCTCTTTCAAAACGGTGTGGGCGTCCTCGATATGTTCCAGGCCGCCGATGGCGCTGCCCACCAGGACGCCGACGTGATCGCGATTCTCCTCGGTGATGCGCAGGCCGGATTCCTCCAGGGCTTCCCGGGCCGCGACCATCGCGAACTGGACGAAGCGCGACATGCGGCGGGCTTCTTTACGATCGAGGCGTAGCTCTGCCTGGAAATCGATGACCTCACTGGCAACCTGGCTCGGATTACCGGTTGGGTCGAAGGCCTGGACCCGGCGGACGCCCGATCGTCCCGCCTTGAGGGCTTCCCATGTCTCCCTGGTGGTCTGCCCCAGCGAGGTGATCGCGCCCGTGCCGGTGATCACGACGCGTGTGCCATTCACCATTCCGCGATACCGGCCTCGCCCCACCGAAGGCAAGCAGCCGCCCAGATCGGGCCGCTCCCGCAGGACACCATCAGCGCGGTCATGCGCGGTTGAAGCCGCCCCTCCTTGACCGCATCGTGGAGGGCGATGAAGGGGGCCGCAGCAAAGGCGGCGGCATAGCGGTCCGGCTCCAGCAGCAGGGCCTGGCTTGGCACCCCGGCGACCGACGCCCAGCTCCGCATCAGCGCCGGCGCGGTCTGCTCCGCGATGACCAGGTCGATGTCGGCCAGCTCCATCTCGGCTCGACGCAGACACTCCGTGACCGACCGCGAGATCCCATCGATCGTCACCTGCTGGCGGGCGTCCGCACCGCGGTCACGGGTCGCCACACCACCCGCCACGCTGGTGAGCATGGCGCCATCATCCGCACTCGCCCGGCTCAGCACCGCGGCGGCAGCGGCACGCGGATGGCGTCCCCCACTCTGTCCCGGGAAATCGACCAGCTGGTTGGCCGATTCAGCCCCGATGACGAGCGCGGCGCGCGCGCCAGCCGCGACGTAGCGCCCCGCGACGTCCAACGCCGTCAACACGCTGGCTTCGGCGGCATACAGGTCGAAGCTGGCGACCATGGGCAGGCCGAGCTCGCCCTGGACCAGGCAGGCGGTCGACGGCCAGAGCACGTCCGGGGTGGTCGTCCCGACCACGATCAACTCGATGTCGCCCGGATCGATGCCCGACGCCTGCAGCGCGGCCCGAGCCGCGCCCGCCGCCAGCGATGCGGTATTGAGGCCACTCTTCGCCTGCACCCGGTAGGAGACGCCCAGGCAATCCGCACCGGTAATCCGGGGGGCATCCGCGGCCTCGGCCGCCGGTTGGTACACGCCAATGCCGGCGATCGCGTAACGTGCCGTGCGGCGCCCCACCGTGGCAAGGCGCGACATAGGCGCGGAAGTCACGCCTCATTCTAAGTCGGGGTCCCGCTGGTAGTTACGCCGCCGTAACCAATGGCCGATCCCCGGCATACATTGTTGCCGGCAGATGGGCGCGCGTCACGCCGTCGCGGGCATTCGGTATTGTATAGCCAAATTCGGGCACTCCCCATAGTGCCCATCAACTCCTAGGAGGGAGGCAGATGGCCGAGTTGGATTTCGACAAGTTTCGGGGCATCATCGCCGAGCAGCTCGGCGTCGACGTCGAGAAGGTCACGCCCGAGGCCTCCTTCACGGAGGATTTGCAGGCGGACTCGCTCGATCTGGTCGAGCTGATCATGGCGTTCGAGGAAGAGTACGGGATGGAGATCTCGGATGAAGACGCCCAGAAGCTGCGGACCGTGAATGAAGCCTGGAACTACGTGAAGGGAAAGGTTTCCGTCGCCTGATCCCCACCCGATGAATGCTCCGTACGGCGTCCACCCGGTGGCATTCGTCTTTCCGGGTCAAGGCTCGCAGTACGTGGGGATGGGCCAGGCGCTGTTCGAGGCGTCGGAGACCGCCCGCCGCGTGTTCCGCCAGGCGGACGCCGTGCTGGGATTCCCGCTCTCGACGCTTTGCTTTACCGGGCCCGAGTCCGACCTGAACGACACCGTGAACGCGCAGCCGGCCATTCTCGCCGTGAGCGTCGCCTGCCTTAGCGCGATCAAGGAGCGGTGGCAGACGATCGGCCAGGTGATCGCCCCCATCTTCGTGGCGGGACACAGCCTGGGCGAGTTCACGGCGCTGGTGGCCGCCGACGTCATGGACTTCGAGTCGGCGTTGGTGTTGGTCCGCGAACGCGGCCGCCTGATGAAGGAGAGCGGCGCCGCCCGACCCGGAGGCATGCTTGCGGTCCTTGGCCTGGATCGAGAAGTCGTGGAGGCCGTCGTGGCGGAGGCAAGCAGCGCGGGCGTCATCACCCTCGCCAACGCCAATTCGCCCGGGCAGCTCGTCCTCTCGGGCGAGGCGCCTGCCCTTGAGTGCGCCGCCGAACTGGCCCGGGCGAAGGGCGCCGCCAGGGTGGTCCGTTTGCCGATCAGCATCGCGTCGCATTCGCCCTTGATGGCCTGGGCGGCGGCCCAGTTCGCCGAATTGGTCGCGCGGTTGCCGCTGCGCCAGCCCCGGATCCCGGTGGTCGCCAACATCACGGGACAGATCCTGACCACCGCCGACGACATTCGCAAAGAACTGGCCGACCATATCCTCAAGCCGGTGCAGTGGACCACGTCCGTGCTGGCGATGGTCACCCTGGGAAGCGTCGAGTTTTTCGAGATCGGGCCCGGCCAGGTCCTTTCCGGATTGATTCGGCGGATCAGCCGAGACGTCCAGGTCGTCACCCTGAGCGATCGGGAGATCGCCCGGGTCCTCGCCCCATCCCCGGCGGGATGAAACGGGTCGTGGTCACCGGCGTCGGCGCGGTGACGCCCGTTGGGCTGGATGCCCCGAGCACCTGGGCCGCGCTGCTGGAAGGCCAGTCCGGCATTGGCAAGATCACGCTCTTCGACGCAAGCGAGTATCCGGTGCAGATCGCCGGCGAGGTCAAAGGCTTCGACGCCACCGGACGGGTCGAGCCAAAGGAACTGCGCCGAATGGATCGCTACACCCAACTTGGCCTGATCTCTGCCCAGGAGGCCTTCGCGGATGCGGGCTTCGAGCGGAACGGGCTCCATGACGACGTGGGGGTGATCTACGGGAGCGCCGCCGGCGGGCTGGGGGTGTTGCTCGAGCAACAGCGGGTCCTCCAGGAACGCGGGGTCAAGCGGGTCAGCCCGACCTTCATCCAGAACATGCTGGCCGACACCTGCTCCGGCCACATCGCGATCGCGCTGGGCCTGCGCGGCCCCAACATGGCGGTGGTGTCCGCCTGTGCCACGGGGAGCGGCGCCGTGGGCGAGGCGTTCGAGACGGTGCGACGCGGCGACGCCGATGCCATCGTGGCGGGTGGCTCTGAGGCCGCCCTGATCCCGGTCATCTACGCCGGCTTCTGCGCGATGCGGGCGCTGGCCCAACATGAGGACCCGACCCAGGCCTCCCGCCCGTTCGATCGGGATCGGAACGGGTTCGTGATCTCGGAAGGCGCCGGGGCGGTCGTCCTGGAAGAGCTGGAGCACGCGCAGCGCCGTCACGCCCTCATCTACGCGGAAGTGATCGGCTACGGGTCGAGCAACGATGCCTTCGACATGGCGGCGCCGGCGGAGGGCGACGGCGCCTATCTCACCATGCGCCGGGCGCTGAAGAAGGCCGAGCTTGCCCCCGAACAGGTCGACTACATCAACGCCCACGGGACCGGGACCCCGCTGAACGACAAGTTCGAAACGGACGCGATCCATCGCGTCTTCGGCCAACATGCCTCCCGCCTCGCCGTGAGCAGCACCAAGTCCATGACCGGTCACATGATGGGGGCCTCCGGCGCCGTCGAAGCGGTCGTCTGCGCGCTGACGATCCGCGACCAGGTGATCGCGCCCACGATCAATTTGCAGACACCCGACCCGGCGTGCGATCTCGACTATGTCCCGCATACCGCCCGCAAGGCAACGGTGCGGGTCGCGCTCTCCAATTCCTTTGGCCTGGGCGGCCATAACGCGAGCATCATCCTTCGCCGGTTCGACGAGGGCGCCTAGCCGGGCCGTTTTGGCCCTGTTTTTCGAATACAGGTCGAATTCGAGGGGTGTGCTATCATCAGGCAGTTTTGGGGGGCGCCACGGGCGTCACAAGCCAGCAAAAGGAGAGTGTCATGGCCGCAATTAGTGGATATTGCCTGAAATGCAAGAAGAAGGTCGACATCAAGGACCCGCAGCACATCACGATGAAGAATGGGAAGCCGGCGACCACCGGCACGTGCCCGACCTGTGGGACCAAGATCTACAAGATCGGTAAAGCGTAACTCTCAGTCGTCGACCGTGACAGCCGGTGATCCACCGGCTGTTTTCGTTTCTAGGGGTTCGAGGCTCGGCCGGCGGGCTCCTTGGACGCCAGTTCCGACTCGATGAGATCCAGGAGGACCTCGGTCGCACTGAGGGCGACGTCCACCCCGAGCGTCTTGAAGATCCGGACATTGGCGGGGTTGTTGACCCGGGCGACGGTCTTCGGCACGTGGAACTTCCGCTTGGCCAGCTGGCAGGACACCAGGTTGTCCTCATCGTCGCCGGTCACCGCAACCAGGACGTCCGCGCGCTCCATCCCCGTGGTCGCGAGGAAAGCCATTTCGTCGCCGTCGCCGACCATGACGATCTCGCCCAGCACCCCGTTGAGCACCTCGGCCCGCCGCGGGTCCTTCTCGATCAGGGTCACCTCGTATCCGCGATCGAGGAGGTGCTTGCTCAAGTAGTAGCCGACCTTGCCGCCGCCGATCACGATCACGTACATGGTTTCTCCTAACCCTTCAGCATGGCGTGGATCTGGCGCGCCCCGGCAAGCGTCGGGCAGATCGTATTCAAGCCCAGCTCACGATAAACGTTTTCCCGCATTGGATCGTAGATTCGCGTGATCACCCGCTTCACCTTGAAGACCTCGCGGGCGATCTGCGCCGCCATGATATTCCGGTTATCCCCATTCGTCAGGGAGGCGAAGCCGTCGGCCGTTTCGATGCCGGCCTGGCGGAGCACGTCTTCGTCGATGCCGTTGCCCAGCACCATCTGGCCTTTGAAGTCCGGACCGAGCCGATCGAAGGAGCGACGGTTGAGATCGATGACCGCGACCTCGTCGCCACGCTTGGAAAGGGCGATCGCCACCATGGCGCCGACCCGACTGCACCCCACGATGACCAGCTTCATGGAAGCCCTCATTCTAGATCGCTCGTGCGTCAGCGACCGTGGGCCAGCCGCGTCCCCTCGATCTCGGGGAGCCCTGCCTCCCGAATCTTGGCCTGGGTCGCCTCCACCGCATACGGGGCTCGGAAGAACCGCACCGCTTCCGCCTCGAGGTCCACCACCGCGAAGGAGGCCTGGGGGTTTCCGTCCCGCGGCTGCCCGACGCTGCCGGGATTGATCAGTGCCGACGGCGGGAGGGCGATCCAATCCGCGGTGTCGGGGACCTGTTCCCCCTCTTCGGTGAAGATGCGCGGCAGGTGCGTGTGGCCGAAGAAACAGAACCGACGGCCAAGCCGGACGAGGATCTCGAGCGCCTGGAGTTCGTCCACGATGTACTCCCAGATGTAGGGCTTGCGAGGGCTGCCGTGGACGAAGCGATGGCGACCGATCCGGCCGTGCTTCGGCAGGCCGGCCAGGTAGCGCCGGCTCTGGGGGGTGAGCACCGTCTGGGTCCAGCGGGCGGCCGCCGCCGCGTGCGGATTGAACCAGTCCAGCACGCTCGGATCGAGCATGGCCTGATCGTGGTTTCCGAGGACCGCGCGCGCCCCCACCGAGCGCAACCGCGCGATCACGGCGTTGGGGTCTGGACCGTAGCCAACGATGTCGCCGAGCACCAGGATGTGTTCGACATCCGGCAGGGCGCCGATCACGGCATCAAGCGCTTCGAGATTGCTATGGATGTCGGAAAGGAGCGCGACCCTCACCGCCGGCTGCCCGCGCTACGCGTAGACGCGCTGGTGAGCGTAGACGAAGAGGATGCGCAGGGTCGCGGCCACCGGCACCGCGATGAAGAGGCCCAGGATGCCGCCCAGGTAGCCGCCGATCACGAAGGCGATGATGATCACCATGGGGCTCAGGTTCACGGCATCGCCAAAGACCTTCGGAGAGATGAAGTTGTAAATCAGGTTGGAGATGACGAAGTAGATGACCATCACCAGGACCACCTTGCCGGTCGAGTGGGTCACGAACGCGGCAATGGCGACGGCGGGCAGCGCGCCGAGGAACGGTCCGATGAAGGGAATGAAGGCCGTCACTCCCGCCACGATGCCGAGCGCCAGCGAATACGGAATGCCCACGATCCACATCGCGATGCCGGTCACCAGCCCGACGAGCGCACAGATGGCAAGCTGGCCACGGAGGTAGGAGCCGAGCATCGCATAGGTGTCGGCCGCAACCCGCTGGGCATCCGTGCGGTATCCGTACGGGACGAGACCCGCGAAGAATCGGCGGATCGCATGTGCGTCTTTGACGAGGAAGAAGGCGATCAGCAAGACGAGGATGGCCTGGAAGAGCCAGTTCACCAGCATGAACACGTTCTGGACGACCGACTGCAGCTGGCCGGCCAGCAGGCTCGGGAGGTTGCGGACCGAGTCGTCGTACGCCTGGCGGACATCGACCGGAACCCCAAGTACCGAGACGACGTGGCGCTTCTCGGCGAGGTCCTGCAGGTAGGCGGCGATGGCGGGCCCCTGGGTCGTCAGCGCGGCGAATTCCTCCCGAACAAGGGGCAGCAGGTACAAGACGCCGACGCCGAGCAGCCCGGCGATCGCCCCGTAGAGGGCAAGGACCGCCAGGGCGCGAGGGACATGGTGCCGCTCAGCCACGTTGACCGCGGGGTCCAGCACCAACGCCAGCACGACCGCCAGGATGAAGGGGCCGAGGATACCCCGGATCGCCACCAGCAAAACCAGGGTCAGGAGGAGGAGAACGGCCAGGAACACCAGCGCGCGGAAGTCCCGGCTTGCCCAGACCTCGGTCGCCCGGCGGCGTTGAATCATCGCGGCATCATACGGTACCAACGAGCAAGGGGCTCCCCTGCCTGCGGCGGCCAGCCGGCGGGCGTGCTACGGCGACGGGCTCGACCGGTAGGCTGGATGCAGGCCGGCCGACGGTTGACTGCAGCGAATGATGAGCCAGGCGATGCCGGCCGCCATCAGCAGATCCCCGATGCTGACCAGCGAGGAGTGCCCGGCAATGCTGGGGATGCTGAAGATATCCCCGATGAACCAGAGGCCACGGGGGTGCTGGAGCCAGACGTGCAGGGGATCGAGGCCGTTCTTGAGCAGGAGCAACATCGCCGAGTTGGGATCGACGTCGTGCGGCAGGACGACCGGCATGCGCCCGCCGAACGAGGCGATCACGACGAGGTTGAGCGCGAGACCGACGCCGAAGAGCGCGGCCCCCGGGATGCGGCGGTTGAACCACACCACGAGGAGCAGGAGGATCGCTCCCACGATGTTCAACGGGCGGGCGAGCGCGACGGCCGGCGGGGAGTGGGTCGTTCCCAGCAGCGCCACCGCCGCCTTGGCAACAAACGCGGCGACCAGGAAATCCGTGTGGTTGACCCTGATATGACTGAGACGTCGCACGTCGCCGCCGATGAGCACGGCTACGACGAGGGCGACCGCAATGACGGCAAAGAAGAGGAACACTGGGCTAGCCGGAGGCTGTTGCCTTGAGAACCGGCACGGGACTCTCGTCTCGCAGGGTGGCTGACCTGAGATCCCGGAATGCGAACCCAATCAATGCGGCGCAAATGAGCAGACTGCCGGCCGCGAGGAAGACGATGGGAGCGCCCAACCGATCACTGAGCGGGCCCGCAATGGCCATGCCGCCGAGGAGGCCTGCCTGTGCCAGAAGGAAGCGGCTCGACATTACGCGTCCCCGGATATAGTCGGGCGCCTCCCGCTGCGTCACCGAGATCAGCGGCACCAGGTAGACGGTGTTCGCGGCCCCGCAGGCGAAGAGGAAGACAACGGCAAATGCCAGGCTGGGGAACAGTCCAGTCAGTGCGTAGGACGCTCCGAATCCAGCGACGCCAGCCAGGATCAGCACACCAGCTTTGTATCGGGCCATCAGGCGAGGCGCGCTCACGGCTCCGACGACCGCGCCGGCCCCGATCGCGGCTTCGAGGAAGCCATACCCCACGGCGCCGGCATTGATCGACCGGTAGGCGAGCACGACAAGGGTGGGGAAGGTCATGCCCGCGAAAAGCGCGGCCATCGCCGTCAGGCCCATCGTCGAGCGCAGGACAGGGCTCCGGCCAATGAACCGCATGCCCTCCGAAACGTCACGCCAGATCCGGAGCGGCTTCTGCCTGGCGGCCCGAAGCACGTCGGTGATCCCGAGCAAGGTCAGGGCGGAGAACAGGTAGGTGGCTGCGTCAATGAGGAAGAGCGGCATCCAGCTCACGGCGGCCGCGATCACGCCCGCCAGTGAATAGCCGAGGAGCTCCATGGCACGCTCGGAGGAGAGCACCAAACTGTTGGCTCGGACGAGCATCGCCGGCGGCACGAGGTTCGGGATGATGGCCTGTTTTGCCGGGTTGAACAGCGTGCTGGCGGTCGCGATCAGGAAGACGTCGATGAAGACGCCGGGGAGCCAGTTCCAGGCGAAAAAGGGGATCGTCACGGTGAGGATCGCCCGGACCAGGTCGGCACCGATCATGACGCGCTGGCGATTGAACCGATCCACAAGCGGACCGGCCAGCAGCCCGAAGCACACCGTCGGAACCGCCTTCGCGATCAGCCCAAGCGCGACGACCGACGCGGAGTGGGTGACCAGGAACAGCATGATGGCGAGGCCGGTCGTGTTCATCATGTCGCCGAAGTAGGAGACCGCCTGGCCCAACCACAATCGCCGAAACGGTCGGATCGCCAGAACATCGGAATACCGTGGACCGACGGGCGCGACCGGAACTGGCCCAATGTCGACGCCCCACCGCTCGGCAACGATCTTCTCCATCGCGGTGACGACGTCAGGGTCGTACCAGGTCCCGGCGAGTTGCCTCAGCTCGCGGATGGCCTCCGCCGGCGTCTTGACGGTCGGCCGAAAGACCCTGGCCTGTGTGATGGTGTCGAACGCGTCGCAAGCGTTGACGATCCGCGAGCCGATGGGAATCTCCACGCCTTTGATTCCATCCGGATAGCCGGCGCCATCCCATCGCTCATGATGGTGCCTCACGATCTGTGCCACGTCTTTCTGTTCAGGATGCTCCGCGAGGATCTGCGCGCCTTCTGTGGGGTGGCTCTTGATGATCTCGTATTCCTCCGGCGTCAGCTTTCCCGGTTTGAGCAGGATCGAGTCAGGGATCGCGATCTTGCCGAGGTCATGAAGGATGCCTCCGACACGGATGGTGTTGCAGGCGTCCTCGCTCAAGTGCAGGAGGCGAGCCACGGCCTCGGACATTTCGCCGACACGCTGGGAATGGCCGTGCGTCTGGCCGTCCCGCTTGTCGACCACACGGCTCTGCATGATGAACGAGTCACGCAACCACTGATCGAGACGATTCTGTTTCTGAAGACTGGTGCGGTACACGAGGAGCGGCCCGTAGAGCAGAAAGACGGCCAGTTTGTTGGCCAGGGTGGTGCTTTGAAGAACGACGAAGATGAGGTAGCCGACGATCGGGAGCGCGATGTAGGTCAACCAGCTACCGGCGACAGCGTTTCTCGCCGTACGCCAGAAATTCGCGTTCTGAAGAAGGCTCAAGGCCGCTGACACAAGCCCGTCGTTTAGCGCAACGATCAGGAGAACAACGCCCACCAGGGCGAGGTACCAGTTTGGCTGGCCGGCCCGCAGTCCGGTAGCTGCCAGCGCCAGGCTCGCAATTCCGTAGACGAGCACGAACATGCCGCGGTTGAACATGTACCGATTCCAGGGGATCCGACGACCGGGAATTCTTTCGTCGATCGTCCCGAGGGCAGCCACCCACATCACCACCCACGGGGGTACAAGCATCAGCGCTCCAAAGAGTGGGGCCAGGCCCACCGTAAGAGTCGACCCCTGCCGCGTCTGCATCGGCGAGATCGACGACAGGAAGGTCAGCGTCAGCAAGATCGCTCCATTGATCAGGGCCTGCGAACCGGGGTGAAGGTCCCTCGACGCTTGAACGACTGTGGTCACCGTCAGCATGCCCAATCCGGCGGCAGTGACCGACCACATGTAAACGTCTGATGACTTGAATTTGGGCATGGACGTTTTGAGTATCTTAATTACAGAACTCGAATTGCGCCCAGGTTCCGACAGGAAAAAGAAAAACCCGGGCCCAACGGCCCGGGTTTGCTAACTTATTCTCAGCTTACAGGCCGATGTTCGCGCCACCGGCCAAGATGGCTCCAAGTAGGCCTGCAAGAACGACGATCAGCTTCTTCATACGGTTACCCCCCAAACGAAGATTCCCCGGGACCCCACGGCTATTTGGACACCCTTGGTAGTATTCAGGGTACCGGGCTTACGCGGCGGCGTAAATCGGTCGTCAGGCTATTGAAATGGCCTATTGGCAGCGAACGGATGTTTGCTCAGAGATCGAGGGTCGCCGCCTGGGCGGCGGCCTCGGCCCGGGTCTGGACCTTGAGCTTCCGATAGATATTCCGCAGGTGCGATTTGATCGTGCCCTCGCTGAGCCTCAGGCGGGTCGCGATCGCCCGGTTGCCCTTACCCTCGCAGACCATCTGCACGATCTCGGTTTCGCGCTCGGTCAGCGGTTCGGCCGGGCGCCGGTGCGGCTTGCGCAGCGCGGTGCCGAGTCGCATGATCACCCGCCGGGTCAGGGCGTCGTCCAGTTGGAATCGCCCCGCGTGCGCCTCCTCGATCGTCCGGGCCAGGCTGGCGGGGTCGATGTCCTTCAAGACGTAGCCGGAGGCGCCGGCCGCCACCATCTCGACGATGTCCTCTTCCGCCTCCGACACGGTGAGTGCCAGGATGACACGTTCGGGGTCTTCCTCCTTGATGGCCCGCGTGGCGGCGATGCCGCCCATGTCCGGCATGTTCAGGTCCATGAGGATGACGTCCGGCTTGAGGGTCCTCGATCGATCGACCGCCTGGCGGCCGGTGACCGCCTCACCCACGATGTCGACCTGGGGAAAGTCGCGCAGCATCCCCTGGACCCCGGCCCGGAAGATGGGGCGGTCGTCAACGATGAGGACCCGGACCCGGCTCACGACGCCTGGTCCGAGGGCCCGATCAGGGTCACCGTGGTGCCCTCCTCGGCCTGGCTGACGATCTCCAGGGTCCCGCCGAGGAGCTCCGCACGTTCCCGCATGCCGACCAGCCCGTAGGAGCCGGCCTTTCGCGGATCCTCGGCGACCAGGCGAACGTCGAAGCCGTGGCCGTCGTCCCGGACGGTCATCACCCACGGCGCCGACGACAGGTCGAGCGCGACCCAAACGTTGCGGGCCTGCGCGTGCTTGCGAACGTTCGACAGGCTCTCGCGCAGCACCTGGAAGATCACATCCTTCTGCTCCGCGCTCAGCGAATCCTCCTCGCCGCGGATGTCGACGCTCGTTTCCACCAGGTTGACGCGGCCGTACTGGTCGACGACCTTGAGCACGGACGCCAGCAGGCCTTCCGAACGGATCGTTTTGGGACGGAGTGACTGCAGGATGTTCCGAGCGCTGGCCAGGATCTCCTCCGTCATCGACCGGAGTTGGGGGAGCACCTGGGCCGCAGCCTCCGGGTCGCGCTCACGACGCTGCTCGTAGTACTTGAAGAGCGCCACCACGGCAGCCAGATCGGACGCCAGCCCATCGTGAATCTCGCGTGCCAGGCTCAGCCGTTCCTGGAGGACGGCGACCTCCTCCACCTTGACCGCCAGGCTGTGGGCGCGAAGGGCGGCCACCACCTCGGCCGCCAGGTCCTCGAGCCGGACGGCATCGCGGCGATCGAGGCGCCAGGGCGTCCGCCGGAACAGCGCCAGGACACCGACCGGCCGCTCCAGGGGGGGCGCCATGGCGATGGCGGCAAAGCCGTGGTACCCGGCGTCGACCCAGGCGGCCTCGTCCGCCGAGAGCGGCTCGGCCGCCAGGTCCTCGACGGTGAAGACCTCGCTCAGCTCGAGCGCCTGCCCCAGGAGGGCACTGGACACGGTCCCTCCGCCCTCCGGCGCCGCCAGGGACTCGGTTGGCACGCCCGCGCGAAGAATGAACCGGCGATGGGCATCGACCGTGTACACCTGGCTGGCGTCCACCTGGAGGAGATCGAGCGCCTGCTGGGCCGCCGCCAGCAGGACCGTCTGCAGCGGTCCCGCGATGTGCTCCGACACCAGCCGTGACGGGTGTTCCGCGTCCGCAGGGGTGTCGGCCGGGGCGGTGTCGGCCGGGGCGACCTCGACCGGCGGGCGCTCCGGTTCGGCAACCGGCGGCACCGGGGCTTCCGCGGTGGGCGCTAGGGGGGTGACTCCCGGCTCCGGCTCCGCCGGTGCCTCTGCTGCCTCCGGCGGCCGTGCTTCGGGCCCCTCGACCCCGGGCGCCATCGCTTCGACCGGGACTGGCGGCCTGGTCCGCTCCATGGAGCGGGCGAACAGGTCGAAGAACCGCTCCAGGACCTGGTGCTCACCGGCGGTCAGCTCCCCGTTCAGGGCGCCGATCAGATCCCTGGCAGCCTGCGCCGGGAGATGCTCCGCCTCGTCAAGACGCACCGTCCCGACACGAAGCTGGCGGATCAACCGGCGGAGCCGCTCCGCGGCGACGGCGCGCTGGTCAGCGGCGGGCGCGCTCGGCTGGGCGTGCGCCAGCTGCTCCGCGATCTCCGCGAAGTTGACCTCGAGGTAGTGGACCAGAACGTCATGCATGGGTCTTACGCCGTCGATGCGATTCTCGGAGTGTCGGCAACCACATTGTCAAGGGTAGTTCGGCAGATGCGTCGTCGGGGTTTCCGGTGTACAAGTTGTATAGGGAGCCACAGCTATAATGACCCAGTTCTCGGCTGCCCCAGGACTTGTGATTTTCATTGACTTCTGCTGAAACGGCGACCGTCCGCCTCTCCTACATCATCAACCACGATGTCATGAGAGCGGCGTTACAGAATTTTTCTGCGCGCACGGGGATCTCCCTGGCCGCGGACTCCGCCGACGGCTATCAGATTCCGCCCGGGCTGTCGCAGAACGATTTCTGCATGCTGATGCAGAATTTCGGCCGCTGCGAGATGGTTCCCAACGCATCCGCGCCACCGGCATCCACCGAGCCGCAACTCCGCTATGACGGGGCGCAGATCGGTCACCTGGTCATCCCGATCTGCGATGGACGTCATCTCCTCGGGCGCCTGGTCAGCGGCCCATTCGCCGTGAGCCGGCCCGATTTCGCGACGGTATACGAACTGGCGCGGTCGCTGCCGGTCCATCCCGACAACTTGATGAAGGCGACCCTCGAGGTTCCGATCGTTTCGCCGACGGACATCATGGAGGCCGCCAACCTGGTCCACACGCTCGTCCAGCACGTGGTCGCGCAGAACTACAAGCACCAGGATGAGCTGAGCGTTCTCCGCGCCTTCGATACCATCATGACCAACCTCAGCTATGAGGTGCTGAGCGACATGATCTTGAACCTGGGTGGGCGGCTCCTGCGGGGTCAGGCCGCGCTGCTGTTCCTGGTCGGCGAGCAGGGTGAGCGGGAAGAGGCCTACTCCGGCCCGGAGGCGAACGGCAGCGGCGACTTGCGACGCCTGCTCGTCGAGATGAGCGATTTCGTCGTCCAGTCGAAGCGGCCCCTATCCGTCCCGGATGCCTCGCAGAGCCCCTGGACCCAATACCTCCTGGGCCAGGCCGACGTCAAGGGGTCGATCACCATCACGCCACTGCTCCAGCAGGACCGGATGCGCGGCACGCTCGGCATCTTTTCGGCCGAGCCGAGCCGTGATCCCGAATCCGACCTGCATCTGCTGTCCATGCTCGCCGCCCAGGCCGTGAACAGCCTGGTGATGCTGGAACGCCTGGTCGCCAGCGAAGAGCAAGCGCTCACGGACAGCCTGACCGGACTCTACAACTACCGGTTCTTCCAGGAGAGCCTGCAACGCGAACTGAGCCGCGCGTCCCGCAGCAAGGCCCCGCTCTCGCTGATCGTGCTCGACATCGACAACTTCAAGGTGATCAACGATAACTTCGGGCACGGGGTCGGCGACCGCGTGATCCGACACATCGCCGATTCGATCCAACGACACAGCCGGAAGGCCAACGTGGTGGTCCGCTACGGTGGCGACGAGTTCTGTATCATCGTCGCCGAGGGCGACCTTGACACGGCGCGCGGCGTCGCCGAGCGCGTTTTGACCGAGATCCGCAACGGCCCCTTCGCGGATGAAACGCACGGCATCCCGCCACAGTCGCTGACGGTCAGCGCCGGGGTCACCACCTACAGACCGGAAGAGGACAACGCGTTCTCATTCTTCAAACGCGCCGACGAGAACCTCCTCAACGCGAAGCGAACCGGCAAGGACCGGGTGGTCGCGGACTAGCGCCGCTTGAAGGGACGCGCCAGCATACGGCGCAGCAGCCAGGGCAGTGCCGCCGCCACCAGGGGCTGATCAAGAAAAATCGCGAACTCGTGGAGCCTGGGAAAGAGCAGCGCCAATGTCCGCTGCAACTCGAAGCCGTGGTCGTTCAGCCTGACCGCCAGTGCCTGGAGCGCGGCCGCTTCTTCATAGGCGTAGTGCGACAGATGCGCCGCGCGCCGATTGGCGGCCCGGTACGCCTGCCACGTGGTAAGGCCGGCGTAAGTGAGCGCGGCGAGGCCGACCACCACGCAGGCGACCGCGACAACGACTAGGACTCCTCAGCCTCCTCGCCACTGCCCACGCCGGCGATGGTCGCGACGGTATCGCCCTCATCGAGGCGCATGATGATCACGCCCTGCGTCTGCCGGCCGGCGATCCGGATGTTCTCGATGGGCATGCGGATGACCTGGCCCCCCTCGGAGATCACGATCAATTGTTCTTCTTTTGGATCGACAACCACCCGCATACCCACCAGTGCGCCGGTCCGGTCGGTGACGGCCATGGTGTAGACGCCCTGCCCGCCCCGACTGTGGGCCGGGTACTCTTCCAGGGGCGTCAGCTTGCCGTAGCCGCGGGCCGAGACCACCAGGAGGTAGGCGTCCTTGCGCACGATGTCGAAGCCCGCGACCAGAGCACCCTTGCGCAGGGTGATCGCCCGAACACCGTGAGTGTCCCGGCCCATCGGTCGTGCCTGCTTCTCGTCGAACCGCACCGCCTTGCCGTCGGTGGTGGCGATGATCAACTCCTCCGATCCGCTGCTCAACTTGACCCAGTTGAGTTCGTCGCCGTCGTCCAGGTCGATGGCAATGAGGCCGTTACGGCGCACCTGGCTGTAGAGGCGGGCCGGCGTCTTTTTGATCGTCCCTTGCCGGGTCACCATGACCAGGTAGCGGTCCTCCGCCCAGTCCGTAATACCGACCACCGCGGTGATCTTGTCCTTGGGGTCGATGTCGATCAGGTTGGCTACCGGTAGGCCCTTCGCCTGGCGGTTGACGTCGGGAATCTCATGCACCCGCAACCGAAAGACCGACCCGTGGTTCGTGAAAAACAGCATGTCGGAATGGGTGGAGGAGATCGCGAGATGCTCGACGAAATCAGACTCGACCCGTGCCGCGCCCAACACCCCCTTGCCGCCACGCTTTTGCGGCCGGTAGATCGATGCGGGGACCCGTTTGACGTAGCCGCGGTGGGTCAGCGTGACGACGACGTCCTCCTTGGGGACGAGGTCTTCCTCGTTCAACTCCACCGATCCCTGGAAGTCGAGCTGGGTGCGGCGGGCATCACCGTACTTCTTCTTGAGCTCGGCGAGGTCATCCTTGATCAACATCAGGATCTTCGCCTCGTGCTGGAGGAGATCCTCGAAGTAGGCGATCCGCTTGATCACCTCCGTGTATTCCTCTTCGACCTTGGTCCGCTCGAGCCGGGTCAGGCGACCGAGGCGCATGTCGATGATCGCCTTCGATTGCCGCTCGGAGAGTTTGAATCGCTCCTGCATCCGCTCCTGCGCCTGTTTCTCGTCCTGCGACTCGCGGATCGTCTTGATCACCGCGTCGAGATTGTCGAGCGCGATCTTCAAGCCCTCGAGGAGGTGGGCGCGATCACGGGCCCGCTCGAGGTCATGGCGAGAGCGGCGGGTGATGACCTGGCGACGATGGTCGATATGGTGCTGAAGGAGGGCCTTGAGATTGAGGACGACGGGCCGGCCGTCCACCAGCGCCAGTGAGATGACCCCAAAGGTGGTCTGCAGCGCGGTGTGCTTGTACAGGTTGTTGAGCACCGTCAGCGCCCGCGCATCCTTCTTCAGCTCGATGACGATCCGCATGCCGTGCCGGTCGGACTCCTCATTCAGGTCGGCGATCCCTTCCAGCTTGCGTTCGCCGACCAGCTCGGCGATGCGCGCGACCAGTGTCGCCTTGTTGACCATGTAGGGGATCTCGGTGATGATGATCCGCTCGCGGCCGTTCTTGGCCTCTTCGAAGGTATGGCGGGCCCGGACGATCAGGCGGCCATGGCCCGTCCCATAGGCGGAGGCGATGCCCTCCCGTCCGATGATGATGCCACCGGTCGGGAAATCCGGCCCCCGAACCAGTTTCATCAGGTCCTCCGTCGTGGCATCCGGATGGTCGATCAGGTACGTTTCGCCATCACAGACCTCGGACAGGTTGTGCGGCGGGATGTTGGTGGTCATGCCCACCGCGATGCCCGAGGACCCGTTGACCATCAGGTTGGGGACACGCGCCGGCAGGACGAGCGGCTCCTGCTTCGTGGCCGCGTAGTTGTCACCAAAGTCGACCGTATCCTTCTCGAGATCCACGAGCAACTCGCCGGCCATCGGAGCCAGCCGCGCCTCGGTGTACCGGTATGCCGCCGCCGAATCTCCGTCGATCGAGCCGAAGTTGCCCTGGCCATCGACGAGCGGATAGCGCAGCGAAAAGTCCTGTGCCATGCGGACGAGGGTGTCGTACACGGAGGCGTCGCCATGCGGGTGGTAATGCTTGAGGACCTCACCAACGATGGCGGCGCACTTTTGATATCGCGCGCCGGGCGTCATCCCCTGGTCGTTCATCGCGTAGAGAATCCGGCGGTGCACCGGCTTGAGCCCGTCGCGAGCGTCGGGAAGCGCCCGGCTCACGATGACGCTCATCGCGTAATCCATGTAGCTCGAACGCATCTCCGCCTCGAGCTGCAGTGGCAAGACGGTCCCGATGTTCAGTGGTTCCACTTCGACCTACCTAGTTGCTGTTGATCCGTTTGAGAACGATGCAGGCGTTCTGGCCGCCAAAGCCGAAGGAGTTCGACATGGCCACGTCGATCTCATGCGGGCGGCATCCGTTCGGGACGTAGTCGAGGTCGCAGTCCGGATCCGGGTGTTCCAGGTTGATCGTCGGGTGGACTATCCCATGGTTCATGGAGAGAATGCAGGCGATCGCCTCGACGGCCCCGGCGGCGCCGAGCAGGTGGCCGATCATCGACTTCGTGCTGGAGATCGGAATTTCCCGGGCCCGGCTTCCCATCACGCGTTTGATCGCGGCGGTCTCCGATTTGTCGTTCAGTTGCGTCGAGGTGCCGTGGGCGTTGATGTAGTCGACGTCCTCCGGGACGACGTGGGCATCGGCGAGCGCCTTGGCCATGGCCCGCGCGGGTCCATCGCCGTCCTCTTCCGGCATCACGATGTGGAAGGCGTCGTCGGTGACGGCGAACCCGATCAGTTCCGCATAGATCTCCGCGTGCCGGCCATTTGCATGTTCCAGGGTCTCCAGCACCAGCATGCCGGCGCCCTCGCCTGGCACGAAGCCGTCCCGGTGGGCATCAAACGGCCGGCTCGCCCTGATTGGATCCTCCGAATAGGTCGAGAGCACTTTCATGGCGGCGAAGGAGGCCATCCCGAACCGACAGAGATTGGCCTCGGCGCCCCCGGCCAGCATGACGTCGGCATCGCCGCGCTGCAGGACGCGGTAGGCGTTTCCGAGCGCCTGCGTCGACGCAGCACAGGCCGTGGTGTCGGTGTTGTTGGGACCCTCGAGGCCGAACTGGATGGCGATCTGGCAGGAGGCCATGTTGGGGATCACCCGTGGCACGAAAAACGGCGAGATGCGTTCCGGGCCGCGGTCGCCACGCAGGGCAAACGCTTCCATCTCCTCCGAAATCTCCTTGAAGCCGCCGATCCCGGTGCCGACCTCACAGCCGATCCGGGTGCGATCCTCGTTCTGAAGGTCGAGTCCGGACTGATCGATCGCCATTCTGGCCGCCGCCACGCCCACCTGGCTGAAGCGGGCCATCCGTTTCGCCTCCTTGAAATCCATGTAGGCGCGGGGGTCGAAGTTCTTCAACTCGGCGACGATTTTCACCGGCAGGTCGGAGACGTCGAATGACGTCGCGATCCCCAGCCCGGAACGGCCCTCGACCAGACTGTCCCAGAACTCGACGAGGTTGTTGCCGTTCGGCGCCAGCACACCCATGCCCGTCACCACGACGCGATGCTCTGACCTGGCCCCATTGGTCCCCGCCATGCCGTCATGTTACGAAAGGCGCGCTGCGAGGGCCGGATCCGGAAAAGGCCGACGCGAACGTCGCCACGACCTCCCGGTCAACGGCGTCGCGTGCCACACGGATGGCATTGAAGACAGCCCGCGCGTCGGAGCGTCCATGGGCGATCACCGTGACCCCGTTGACGCCAAGAAGGAGGGCGCCGCCGAACTCCCGCCAATCCGCCCGATCGCGGATGGCGCGAAGCTTCGGCCGGAGCAGCATGCCGCCGAGGCTGGCCACCGGGTCACCTTTGACGCTGTCCTTCATGCTGCTGAAGAGGAACTCCGCCACGCCCTCGGCGGTCTTGATCAGCACATTGCCGCTGAACCCGTCCGTCACGATGACATCCGCCTTTCCGAAAAAGACGTCTTTCCCTTCGATGTTGCCAATGAAATTCAACCCCGCCGTGGCGCGAATGAGCGGCTCCGCCGCCTGGACCAGCTGGTTCCCTTTGCCTGACTCCTCCCCGTTGCTGAGCAAGGCGACTCGTGGCGAGGGGATCGCGAGAAGGCGTTCGGCATAGAGGCTGCCCAGCACGGCGTACTGCTGCAGGTGCTCCGGCTTCGCGTCGACATTGGCCCCCACGTCGAGCAGGAAGCATGGCCGGCCGGCCGACGTCGGGATCGGAGAGCCGATGGCCGGGCGGTCGATCCCCGGGATCCGCCGCAACCCGAACAGCGCCGCCGCCATGACCGCCCCGCTGTTGCCAGCGCTCACGAAGCCGCGGGCGCGCCCGTCCTCGACCATCTGGATGCCGCGCACGATCGAGGAGGCCTTCTTGCTTCGGACCGCCTGAGCGGGATGCTCGTCCATCAAGATCACCTCGGGCGCGTCTTCGATCTCGGCCCATTTGCCGGCGCCGGAGGTAGCGAGCGCCGCGTCGACGCGCTCCTTGACTCCCACGAAGATGACCTCGACACCGAGCTCGCGGTGGGCCTGCACGCCGCCCTGGACCACCTGCTCGGGGGCAAAGTCCCCACCCATCGCATCGAGCGCGATCTTCATGAGGCCGGTGGTTGAGATGAGCTAGATGTCCAAATTGCGCACGGTCTTGGCGTGCGTCTGAATAAAGTGCTTTCGGGGGTCCACGTCATTTCCCATCAGGACATCGAAGATCTTGTCCGCCTCGACCGCGTCCTCCACCTCCACCCGCATCAGGATTCGGTTCTGAGGGTTCATGGTCGTCTCCCAGAGCTGCTCCGGGTTCATCTCACCAAGACCCTTGTAGCGCGCGACTTCCGGCTTGCCGGTCATCTGCGCGAGCTTGCGATTCTTCTGCTCGTCGCTATAGGCGTAGCTGACTTCTTTCCCCCGGCTGATCTTGTAGAGGGGCGGTTGCGCGATGTACAGATACTTGCCCTCGATCACCTGCGGCATGTACCGGAAGAAGAACGTCAGCAGCAGCGTCCGGATGTGTGAGCCGTCGACATCCGCATCGGTCATGATCATGATGCGGTGATACCGCAACTTGCTGATCTCGAATTTCTCGCCGATCCCGGTGCCCAGAGCGGTGATCAGATTGCGAATCTGCTCCGAGGTCAGGATCTTGTCTTCGCGGGCTTTTTCAACATTCAGGATCTTTCCGCGCAGCGGCAGGATCGCCTGGAAACGACGATCGCGTGCTCCCTTGGCGGAGCCGCCGGCGGAATCGCCCTCGACGAGGTAAATCTCGCAGAGGCTCGGGTCGCGCTCCGAGCAGTCGGCCAGCTTCCCAGGGAGCGTCGCCGACTCGAGCAGCGATTTCCGCTGGACCAGTTCGCGCGCGCGCTTGGCCGCGTCCCTGGCGCGGGCGGCGACCAAACATTTCTCGATGATTCGGCGCGCATCGGGCGGGTTCTCCTCGAGGTACTGCGTGAACGCCTCGGAGAAGACGGTTTCCACCTGGCCGCGCACCTCGGAGTTGCCGAGCTTGGTCTTCGTCTGGCCCTCGAACTGGGGCTCGCGAATCTTGACGCTGATGACGGCGGTCAACCCTTCGCGGACGTCGTCGCCGGTCAGATTGGGATCCTGGTCTCGAACGAGGCCGGCCTTGCGGGCGTACTTGTTGAGCACCGACGTCAGGGCGGCCCGGAACCCGGTGACATGGCTGCCGCCCTCGACCGTATTGATGTTGTTGGCGAAGGCGAGAACGTTCTCGGTGAAGCTCTGGTTGTACTGGAGCGCCACCTCGACGGTGTTCCCGTCGATCTCGCGCTCGGCATGCAAGGGCCGCAGGTTCACCCATCCCTTGTCGCGGTTCAGGTACTTGACGAAGGCGCCGATTCCGCCTTCGAAGTAGAAGTTGTAGTCGAGGTCGATCCGCTCGTCGCGCAACAGGATGGTGAGCGCCTTGTTGAGGAAGGCCAGCTCCCGCAAGCGGTGGCACACGATGTCCCAGTGAAAGCCCAGCTCCTCGAAAATCTCGGCGTCAGGCCAGAACTGGATAAAGGTGCCCGTCGTGTCGGCCTTCCCGGTCACCTTCAGATTCGCCACCGGGACGCCCCGCTGGTAATCCTGGTCATGTTGCTTGCCGTGACGCATCACGGTGACGTGGAGCCGCTCGGAGAGGGCGTTGACGACCGAGAGGCCCACCCCGTGAAGGCCGCCCGAGACCTTGTAGCCGCCGCCGCCAAACTTTCCACCCGCGTGCAGCTTGGTCATGACGACCTCGAGGGCCGGCTTGCCCTGGTCCTTCATCATGTCGACCGGGATCCCGCGTCCGTTGTCGGCCACGGAGGCCGACCCGTCGCGGTGCAGCGTCACCTCGATCCGCGTGCAGAACCCGGCGAGGGCCTCGTCAATCGAGTTATCGACGATCTCGTAGACGAGGTGGTGCAGACCCCGGTTATCGGTCGACCCGATGTACATCCCGGGACGCCGTCTGACCGGCTCCAACCCCTCCAGGACCTGGATGGCTTTGGCGTCGTAGGCAGACGTCGTTTTTTCCTTAGGATTCAGCAAATCGCGTATTCAAATTGTATCAAAGCGGGCTCACATTCCACCTATGCGCGCGCCTAAGACCTGGCCCGTCACGGGGCGGCGACGGCGGCCGGGTGGATCGCCGGCGCGCGCCAGCGCAAATCAAGCTGGCGGGCAGCCCGCACCTCGTCGAGACGACCGACCGGCGCGGTGTGCGGGGCGGTCTTGACCACCTGCGGATCGGTCTCGATTTCCTTGCTGATCTGGTCGATCGCCTTGATGAACGCGTCAAGGGCGGCCTTGGACTCGGTTTCCGTGGGCTCGATCATCAAGGCCTCGGGCACGATCAACGGGAAATAGACCGTCGGGGGATGGAAGCCGAGGTCGATCAGACGCTTGGCGATGTCCTTCGCACCGACACCCGCCGCCCTCGCGCGCTTCGCCGTCAAGACGAATTCGTGCAGCGACGGGCCGGCAAAGGCGTCGTCGAAGTAGCGGCGCAGGTGATGGCGGAGGTAGCTGGCGTTGAGCACGGCGTTATGGGCCACCTCGTCGATGCCGTTGCCGTAGGTCCTGATGTAAGCGTAAGCGCGAAGCAGCATGCCGAAATTTCCATAAAAGGCCCGCACCTTGCCAATCGATTGCGGCCGGTCGTAGTCGAATCGGTAGCCCTCGTCGGATCGTTCCACGGTCGGGATCGGCAGAAACGGCGTGAGGTGCGACTTGACACCGACCGGCCCGGCGCCGGGGCCGCCGCCACCGTGCGGCGTGGAGAAGGTCTTGTGAAGATTGAGGTGAACGACGTCGAACCCCATGTCGCCAGGACGCGCCACACCGACGAGCGCATTGAGGTTGGCGCCGTCGTAGTACAGCTGCGCCCCCTGTTCGTGCGACAGTCGGGCCATCTCGAGGATGTCCCGCTCGAAGAGCCCGACGGTGTTCGGGTTGGTTAGCATCACCGCGGAAACGCGGGCTGACAGCTTTCGCTTGAAATCCTCCAGGTCCACCAGGCCGTCGTTGCCCGACTTCACGGTCACCGTCTTCAATCGGGAGAGGGTCGCGCTTGCCGGGTTGGTGCCGTGCGCGCTGTCGGGGACGAGCACCTCATCGCGAACCTCGCCGCGACTGCGGTGATAGGCCTGGATCATTCGCAGTCCCGTCCATTCGCCATGCGCCCCCGCGGCCGGCTGCAGGCTCATGCGGTCCATCGCCGTCAGCGCGAGGAGCGCCCGTTCCAACTCCCACATCAATCGCAGCGCGCCTTGCGACCGGGCAACCGGGTGGTACGGATGCAAATCGGCAAAGTCGTCGAGCCGCGCCAGCGCCTCGTTGACCGCGGGGTTGTACTTCATGGTGCACGACCCGAGGGGGTAGAGGTCCTGGTGCAGGTTGAAATTGAGCCGTCCCAGGCGGCCGTAGTGACGCGCCACCTCCGGTTCGCTGAGCGAGACGATCTGCGGCGGCACCTTCCGCTGGAGTGATGGCGGGATCAGCGCATCGAGTGGGCGCGTCTTGACGCCAGGCGCGGGGAGCCGCGGACCGGGACGGTCGGCCGCCCCCAGCTCGAAGAGGAGCGGCTCGCTCAGGGCAACACCTCCAGGAATCGGGCCAGCGCGGCGGGCTGGTTGAGTTCGGTAACGGACACGAGGAGTGCGTCCGGCAGCTCCGGGAAGAATCGGTTCAGCGGCAGGCCCGGTAGGATGCCGCGCTCCAGCATGAAGCCCTGCGTCTGCTCAGCCGGGTACGGGGTCTCAAGGACAAACTCCCACAGGAAGGGCCCCTCGAAGGCAAGCCGGTACCCTTTCTTTTCCAGAACGCGGTCGGCCAGGTCGTGCGCGCGTTGCGCGCTGAGCTCGGCGAGCTCGCGAAGGCCGGCGCCGCCCATGCAGGCCAGGTAGGTCGTCGCAGCCAGGGCCATGAGCGCGTGATTGGTCGTGATGTTGGAGGTCGCATTCTCGCGGCGAATGTGCTGCTCGCGGGCCTGCAGCGTCAGCACGAAACCGCGCTGGCCCTGCGCATCGACCGTTGCGCCGACCAGGCGGCCCGGCATGCGCCGCATCAGCGCTTCCCGGCAGGCGATAAAGCCCACGTAGGGCCCGCCGAACGAGAGCGGAATCCCGAGCGGTTGCCCATCCCCGACGGCGAGGTCGGCGCCGTAGTCGCCGGGCGCCGCGAGCACGCCGAGGGAGACCGGATCGACACAGGCGATCAGCAACGCCCCGGATCGATGCGCCAGCTCGCTGATGGCCGGGGCGTCTTCGAGGATGCCGAAAAAGTTCGGCTGCTGGACGATCACCGCCGCCGTGGTCGTGGTGACGGCCTCGGACAGCTTCACCCGGTCGACGCGCCCATCGACGCCGGCGCCGACCCGGAGGATCTCATAGTCCTGACCCTCCGAATAGGTTTGCAGGACCTGGGCGTACTCGGGATGCAGCGCGCCCGCCACCACGACATTCTTCCGATTGGTCTGCGCGACCGCCATCTTTGTCGCCTCCGCCAGCGCGGTCGCCCCATCGTAGAGGGAGGCGTTGGCGACGTCGAGGCCGGTCAGCAGCGTGATCATCGTCTGGAACTCATAAGTCGCCTGTAACGTGCCCTGGCTGGCCTCTGCCTGGTATGGCGTATAGGTGGTGTAGAAGTCCGGGCGGGAGATGATCTGATTGACGATCGCCGGGCTGAAGCGGCGGGAGGCGCCGGCCCCGAGGAAACTGAGCGACGGCGCGATCCGCGCATTGAGCCGCCCCAACTCTCGGAAATACTGAACCAGCTCGGCTTCCGACAGCGGCTCCGGCAGATCGACCCGGTGAAGGCGCAGCGACTCGGGGATCTGTCGGAAGAGATCCTCGACCTTTTCGAGTTCCAGGACTTTGAGCATCTGCGCGCGCTCGGTGGCCCCGTTGGGGATATAGCCCACTAGTGGGGTTGGCCCTGCACGAACGTCTCGTACGCCGCCTGGTCCAGCAATTTGGGATTGTCTTTCACCGAGCGAAGCTTCACGATCCACCCTTTTCCGTAGGGGTCCTGGTTGATGTACTCGGGGTGGTCTTTGAGGTCCACGTTGACCTCGGCCACCTCCCCGGTCAGCGGACTGTAGAGGTCGGAGGCAGCCTTGACGGACTCGATCACGCCCATCCGGCCGCCCGCCTCCAGCTGCTGGCCGGACGCGGGGAGCTCGAGATAGATCACGTCACCGAGTTGTGATTGTGCATATTCGGTGATGCCAATGGTGACGATGTCGCCGCCCTGCCGCGTCCACTCGTGACTCTCGCTGAACCGCATGCCGCTCAAATCTGCCATTCGTTCTCCCTCCTCATTTCGGATCTGGCCGCTTGTAGAAGGGTAGGGGAACGACTTCCGCCGGCGCCGCGGTGCCGCGAACGTCGACCGTAAGGCGGCTTCCGGCCTCCGACATCGTGGGCGGCACATAGGCCATGGCGATGTTGTAGCCGAGGGTGAAGGACACATTGCCGGAGGTGACGACGCCGACACCCTGGCCATCACGCTGCACCGAGTAACCGTGGCGCGGGATACTACGATCGAGCATCTTCAGGCCGACCAGCACCCGGTCGACGCCCTTCTCGCGAGCGCCAAGGATGGCATCGCGGCCGATGAAGTCCTTGTCCAAACTCACCGTCCAGTCGAGCCCCGCTTGCAGGGGGTTCGTCTTCAGGTCCATATCGTTGCCGTAGAGCCGCATGCCGGCTTCGAGACGAAGCGTATCGCGGGCGCCGAGGCCGGCCGGCCGGATCCCGTCACCTCGGCCTTCCTCCAGCAGCGCCTGCCAGAGACGGGCTGCATCCGTGTGTCCGCAAAAAATTTCAAAGCCATCCTCTCCCGTGTAGCCGGTTCGCGAAATGATTCCGCCGATGCCCGCGATCTTCCCCTCAACGAAGCCGTAGTAGCGTACGCCACGGAGATCCGTATCGGAGAGCCGCTGCACGAGTGCGAAAGCGCGGGGACCCTGGACACCGATCAGCGCCCATTCCCGGCCGATGTTCCGGACGTCGGTTTTGGGACCATGGTCGCGAATCCACGCAAAGTCGCGATCCTGGTTGCCGGCGTTCACGACCAGCATGTAGCCGCCGTCCTCCACCGCGTAGACCAGGACATCGTCGATGATGCCGCCTTCCTCATTGCAGAGGAGGGCGTACTGGATCCGGCCGGTCCGCAACCGGCTGAGGTCGCGCGTCACCAGCCGCTGGGCGAGGTCTCCGTCCTTGACGCGGAGCTCGCCCATATGCGAAAGATCGAACAGTCCGACCGCGTCACGGACGGCCTGGTGCTCTTCCCGGATGCTGGAGTACTGCAGTGGCATCATCCAACCGCCGAAATTGGTCATCTGGGCGTGCAGCCGGATGTGCTCGTCGTACAGCGGTGTTCGCTCGACCGTCGCCACGGGCACGCTCAAGCCTCTTCGCTGTCGAGGTCGTCCAGGACGTCCAGGTACTCGAAGAGTTCCTGGTCGTGCCATTCACTGGCGCCATGGAGCATCTCCAGGATGACGTTGACGCGTGGCTCGTCCCACTGGAGGAGTTTGGCCAGCTCCGCCGGGGTCGCCTTGCGTTCCAGCCGAGCCGAGAGCAGGCGTTGCGCGGACTCGAGCAGCCGGCATGCCGTGACGAAGGCCTCGTCGTTGCGCTGTGCCTCGTCGGTCTGCGCCAGCACGTCATCCATCGTGGCCGAAATGGCCTGGACCAGGCTGGAGTGAAACGCGCCATCGGCCGTCGTGAAGTGTTCGACCGCCGAAATCAAGCCCACCGTCCCCTCCTGAAAGAGATCGCCGAACGGGACGCCGCGGTCTTTGCGCGCCAGCGCCGCTTCGAAAACGAGGTACAGGTTGTGTTCGATCAGCGTCCGGTTGGCCGCGTCTCGAGCCGCCCCGCGCGTGGCGAGCAGGCGGCCCTCGTCGTCCTGCGACAGGCGTGGATAGCGTGATACCTGCGCTCGATAATCGTCCTCGTCGTCGTCTGTTCCGCGGGGCTGCGGCGATTCTGGCACGAATCTCATTGTATCGACGCCTCCCCCCAGGAATAGCAATTAGAATGGCGCGGTGAAGAGGGCCGCGCGCCTTTTTGCTGCCGCCGCCTTTCTGACCGCCCTCTGGCCCGTCGTGCCGGCCCACGCCGCCCAACCCCACGTCCTCGTTGCCACCCTCGATGGCGTCATCAATCCCATCACGGACCACTATGTCGCGAGCGCCGTCGACCACGCCGTGCAGGGTCACGCCGTCGCGCTGGTGATCGCCATGGACACCCCGGGCGGGCTCGACACCTCGATGCGGGACATCATCAAGAAGATCCTCGCGGCGCCGGTCCCCGTGGTGGTCTTTGTGTCGCCCTCGGGCGCCCGCGCCGCCTCAGCCGGCCTGTATATCACCGAATCGGCGGATGTGGCCGCGATGGCCCCGGGCACCAATATCGGCTCCGCGCACCCGGTCAGCCTTGGTGGGTCCAATCCGGCGCCGAATCCGAGCGCCAGTCCCGGATCGCGCGCCACCCCCGCCGACCTCGAGGACATCAAGATCGAGAACGACGCCGCCGCCTACATCCGGGCGCTGGCGTCGCTGCATCACCACAACGCCGATTGGGCAGAGAAAGCGGTGCGTCAGAGTATCAATGTCCCCTCCGATGAGGCAGTGCGGTTAGGCGTGGTTGACCTGGAAAGCCGGGACCTCGATACCCTGCTGTCGGACCTTGATGGCCGCCAGGTGGCGAAGGGCGGTCACACGTACACACTCGCGACAGCCCACGCCGGGATCCAGCGCATCGACCTGAGCGGCTTTGATCGGTTCCTCGAAGCAGCCGCCGATCCCAACCTGATCTACCTGCTCTTCCTGCTCGCCGTGATCGGGATCGGGGTATGGGCCACGCATCCGGCCTTCGTGCTGCCGGGTGTGATTGGCGTGATCGCCGGCGTTCTGGCCGCGTTGTCCCTCTTCAATCTGCCCATCAACATCGCAGGGGCGATCCTCATCGTGCTGGCGATGCTACTGTTCGTTGTCGATCTCAAGGCCGTCACCCATGGGGTGCTGACCACCGCGGGCGTCCTCGCCCTGACGCTCGGGGGACTCCTGCTGATCGACACCGGTTTCCTTGCGGAGGGCATCAACATTGCGCTCCTGCTGCTGACGGTGCTGGTGATCGCCGCCATCTTCGCCTTCATTCTCCGCAAGGTCATCGATGCGAGACGGCGGCCCTACGCGGCAGGCGACGAGACGATGAAGGGCGCGCTCGGCGTGGTCCGTGAGGCGATCGATCCGAGCGGCATGGTCTTCGTCGATGGCGCGCTCTGGCAGGCCACCTCCACCACCGGTCCGCTGCAAACCGGGACGCCCGTCCGGGTCGTCGCCGTCGATGGATTGCGCGTTCGCGTCCAACCGGTCAGTGAAGGGCCCCTGGCCACCGACGGCGCGCCGCGGGCCGCCTCGACCTAACATGGCAGGGCAGCTGAACTTCTAGAGGAGGGACCGGTGGGCATCTTTGCACTGATCGTTCTCGGCATCATCGTCGTCGTCGTACTGATCGGGGTGAGCTCGGCGATTCGCGTCATCAATGAATATGAACGGGGCGTGCTGTTCCGGCTCGGCCGCTTGATGGCGCTCAAGGGACCAGGACTGCGACTCATCATTCCCTTCGGTATCGACCGACTGGTCAAAATCGATCTCAGAACCGTCACGCTCGAGGTGCCGCCCCAGGAGGTCATCAGCCTCGACAACGTCACCATCAAGGTCAACGCCGTCATCTACTTCCTGGTGGTCAACCCCAATTTTGCCGTCACCAAGGTCGCCAACTTCATCAACGCGACATCGCAAATAGCACAGACCACACTGCGGAGCGTGCTCGGACAGTCTTCTCTGGATGAGTTGCTGGCCAACCGCGAGAAGATCAACACCACGCTCCAGCGGATCATCGACGAGCAGACCGAGCCATGGGGCGTGAAGGTCTCGACCGTGGAGATCAAGGACGTCGAGCTACCGTCGACGATGCAACGGGCGATGGCCAAACAGGCCGAGGCTGAACGGGAAAAACGGGCCAAGATCATTCACGCGGAGGGCGAGTTCGCCGCCGCCCAGAAGCTGACCGAGGCGGCGACGGTGATCGCGCGCGAGCCGAGCGCGCTGCAGCTTCGCTACCTGCAGACGCTGACGGAGATCGGCGTCGAACGCAACACCGTCATCGTCTTCCCGATGCCGATCGACATGATGGAACAGATGATGGAGCTACGCGGCCGGGGAAAGGAGACCGCGCCGGCGACGCCCGCACCACGCTGATCCCGCAGGGGCCGGCCGCGGCCGACATCGGCAGCGACCTGGCCACGCTCGTCGTCTTGCTCTTCCTGATCGGCCTCTACGTGCTCGCCAATTTTGGCGAGCGCCAGCAGACGCCCCGCATCTTGACGTTGATCGCCGGCGGCATGCTGTCGGGATTTGTCGTCCTCCTCCCGGCGCTGGTCGCGGCCGTGCGGCCCGCCTTCAAGAACGACGCCGCCTTTCGGGCCGCCGAGGAGGTCGTCCTGATCACCGCGGTCGCCGGCGCGCTCGCGCTGCTGTATCTGCTTCCCCCGGTCCAACGAGCCGTGGCGCACGTGTTGCCGCTTCGACCTGGGTCGCCGGTGACCTACCTCACCGTCGTCCTCGGTCTCATTTTTCTCGGTCAGCAGTTAGGGAGCCAGCTGGCGGTCAACGTCCTCGACGTTCTCAAGAACAGTCCGCCACTGACGGTCAGTAGCCTGCTCTTCCAGGACATCCCCCTGCTCGCCCTGGCCTTCTACGGCGTGGGGTTGTTCGTACGCCGTTCGCCTCGGGAAACCTTCCAGCGGCTCGGTCTCACGCCCCCTGCGCGCGGCCGCTGGTGGCTGATCGCGATCGCTGCCATCCCGGTCTTCATCCTGGTGGCCTTCGCCATCGAACGGCTGGCGATCGTCGTGACCCCGGCCACCCAGAAGCAGGTCAACGACGTCAGCACCGCGCTGTTCAGCCGCTTCAACAACCCGGCCGCCATCGTCTTCCTCGGCCTGCTCGCCGGCATCGTGGAAGAGATTCTCTTTCGGGGAGCCCTGGTCCCGCGCCTGGGCATTGTCGTCACCGCGCTGCTGTTCGCTGCGCTGCACACCCAGTACGGCATCACCTTTGCCTCCCTCGAGGTGTTCGTGCTCGGAGTCGCGCTCGGGTGGCTGCGTACCCGCGCGGGGACGCTCCCCTGCATCGTGACGCACGCCGGTTACGACATCGCGGTTGGTCTGATCCCCCTGTTTTTGAAATAGGGACCGGGTCACCTTTCCCGGGTTCGGTTATGCACAGGCGTTCGCTATGACGAACGTGCGTTTGGCGAGGCGGGTCCGTATAATCGCCAGCAGCGCCTCACCGTGCGTCCCAGCAACCTGAATTGCCAAGAATCTACGCCGTCGTCAACCAGAAGGGCGGAGTCGGGAAGACCACGACCGCCATCAACGTGGCGGCCAATCTCCCGGATCTCGGCATGACCGGACTGCTCGTCGACATGGACCCACAAGGGAATAGCACCAGCGGCCTGGGGATCATACGGAACGACCTGCGGCAGAGCATCTACAACGTGATCATCGACGCCGTTGATATCAATGAGGTCGTCAGACCGACCGGGGTCAACGGCCTCGACATCCTCCCCTCCCATCGGGCGCTTGCCGGGGCTGAGATCGAACTGATCGGGTTACCGCGCCGCGAGCGTCGCCTTCGCTACGCCCTGGAGGCGCTCCGCGTTTCCTACGACTACATCATCATCGACTGCCCGCCCTCGCTCGGGTTGCTGACGATCAACTGCCTGGTCGCCGCCGAGTACATGCTGATCCCCATCCAGTGTGAGTACTACGCGCTGGAGGGTCTCGGCGCGCTGACCCACACCAGCCAGCTGATCCAGCGCGAGCTGAACCCCGAGTTGAAGATCGGGGGGATCGTCCTGACGCTGTTCGACCCACGGACGACGCTGGCGGCGCAGGTTGCAGCCCAGATCCGCACCCAGTACCCGAAGCAGACGTTCAATACCGTCATCCCGCGAAATGTCCGCCTCAGTGAAGCGCCGAGCCACGGGATGCCCATCACGCAGTACGACCCAACCTCTCGCGGCGGCGTTGCCTATCAGGAACTCACGAAGGAGTTGATCGCCCGATGAACAAACGGCGAGGTCTCGGACGGGGGCTGGAAGCGCTCATCCCCTCAGGCGAATACGTCGAGGAACTCGGCGTCGACAACAGCGCCCGCCGGCGGTTCGCGATGCAGATCCCGATCGCCGACGTCCGGCCGAATCCGGAGCAGCCACGACGCCGGTTCGAGCCCGAATCGCTTGCCGAGCTGGCCGACTCGATCCGGCTTCACGGTGTTCTCCAACCGCTGCTGGTTCGCGAGGGGATGCACGGCTTCGAGTTGATCGCCGGAGAGCGGCGGCTGCGCGCCGCCGAGCTGGCGGGGCTCCTCGAGGTGCCGGTCATCGTGCACCCGACGACGGCCGGCCGTGGAGAAGAGAAGCTGGAGCTGGCGCTTGTGGAAAACCTCCAGCGGACCGATCTGAACGCGATCGAGGAGGCGCGGGCGATGCAGCGGCTGATCCGCGAGTTCGGCCTGACCCAGGAAGCGGTGGCCGAACGGCTCGGTAAGAGCCGGGTGGGCGTCGCGAATATCGTGCGACTCCTGGGACTTCCGGAACCAATTCTCCAGCTGGTGGAATCGGGGACCCTTTCGGCCGGCCATGCTCGGGCGTTGTTGAGCCTGCCGTCCGCGGCCCAACAGACGGGCGCCGTCGAGCTCATCCTCAAGCACAAATGGAGCGTGCGGCAGACCGAGGACTGGGTCCGGACACGACTTTCCGGGCTACCGGCTCCCAGGGCCGCGCCGGCCAGCCAGGCGGATCCGGATACGCTCGCGCTGGAGGATGAGTTTCGCCGGGCGCTCGGAACCAAGGTCATCCTGACCCGGCTCCGGAAAGGGGGCCGCCTCACGATCGAGTTCTACAGCGACGAGGAGCTCGACGCGCTGCGCCAGCGGCTGAGCCAGAGCTCATAGCGGCGTTCCCCGTGGAACGTGGCTACTCGCGGATCCAGCGGTCGATCGTGCGCTCGTATTCGTGATGCTCCCCTGAGCTGAAGAAGAGGGCGATCTCGGTCTCCGCCCGAGCCGGGGAGTCGGATCCGTGGATCAGGTTCATGCCCAGGTCGAGCGCGAGGTCGCCCCGGATGGTGCCGGGCGCCGCCTTCTGCGGATCCGTGGCACCCATCAAGCTGCGGACCACCGTCACAGCCTCCCGCCCTTCCCACACCATGGCGACGACGGGACCGGACGTGATGAAGCTGATCAGGCCGGGGTAAAAGGGCTTTCCCTGGTGCTCGGCGTAGTGACGGCCGGCCAGGTCCGCGGATACCCGCATCAGCTTGAGGCCGATCAGCTTGAGCCCGCGCTGCTCCAGCCGGCGGAGGATCTCCCCCACCAGGCCGCGCTGGACACCATCTGGCTTGACCAGGACGAGGGTGCGCTGCATCAGCGCCCGGTGGTGAGGGTTGGTTTACTCGTCAGAAAGCCGACCTGGTCCAGGGGCCAGATCCGCACTTCCGCCTTGCCGAGAATGGCGTCAAGCTCGACGAATCCGAAACTTCGTGAGTCGCTCGAGTGGTTCCGATTGTCGCCCATCACGAAGTACTGGTCGGGCGGCACCAATTTGTCCTGGCCGTCCGCCGGCCAGTTGTTGTTATAGGTCCACTTTTCGGGGAGGTAACTCTCATGGAGCACCTGGTCGTTGATATAGACGACGGCATTGGCGATCCGGATGCGGTCACCTGGGAGCGCGATCACCCGTTTGATGAAGTCCCGGCTGTCCTCGTTCGGTGGTTTGAACACGATGATGTCGCCGCGCTGCGGCGGATGCAGCTTGTAGGAGATCTTGGAGGCCACCAGGAGGTCGTTGTCATGAAGGGTCGCGCTCATGCTCGACCCGAGCACATGCACCGTCTGCACGGCGTACTGAATCACCACGTACAGGACGAGCGCCAGGAAGACGATCTCGAGGGTGTCTCGGAGGAACGATTTCTGCCGCGGTGGTTGAGGCGACGCGGCGGGCGGCGCGGTTTCCGATTGCGCCATTTAGTGCTGCAACTTCATGAGGGGCGTTGCCATTCTAGCGCGCCCCCGGATCGGCCTAACTGATCTGCTTGAGGAACGGCGCCTCGCTGCGGAAGGGTCCGATGACGGCGAGTTGGAGGTTTTGACTGAAGAGCGCGCGCGCTACCCGGGTCAGGTCCTCCGCCGTGACGGTATCGATCTCGGCAATCGTCTGCTCCAGGTCTTCAATGCGGCCCATGAGCGCTTCCTGACCGCCATACCAGGTGGCGACCGTGTTGGTGCTCTCCATTTGCAGCAACAGGCGGCCCTTGTAGAACTCCCTGGCCTTGGTCAGCTCGGCGGGCTTGACCGCCTCATCGCAGAGCCGCGTCAGCTGACCCACGATGGCGCCGACGGCCCGCGCCGCCTGGCGCGGCTCCGTCCCGGCGTAGATGCCGAGCACGCCGGTGTCATACATGCGGTTGACGTAGGAGTGCACGTCGTACGCGAGGCCGAGCTTTTCGCGAACTTCGAGGAAGAGCCGCGAGCTCATCCCTTCGCCCAGCACGCAATTGAGGATGTCGATGATGTGCCGATCGCGATCCATGTACGAGGGGGCGTGCATCCCCAGGCACACGTGCGCCTGCTCCGTCTTCTTGGTCTTGAGGAGCACGCCCGGCTTGGCTCCGTTGGCCACCGATGGAAGGAATGACGGGGGTACCGCGCCGTTGCCGCGACTCTTCAGGTGCGGCTCGATCAGGTCGATCGCTTCGTCATGGGTCAGTGGACCGGCGATGGTCACGACCAGATTGCGCAGCAGGTAATGCTCGTCCAGGTAGCGGAGCAGATCGTCGCGGGTCAGCCCGCGGACAGACGCCTCCGTGCCGCCGACGTCTCGGCCCAGGGGATGGTCTGGCCAGCTGATCTGCTCGAACAGGCTGTGCACGTGCTCCTGGGGTGAGTCCTGATACATCCGCAACTCCTCGAGGACAACCAACCGTTCCTTCTCGAGTTCTGCGGGATCAAGCAGGGGGGCGAACAGCATGTCGCCGAGGACGTCGATGGCCAGCTTCGCCTTGGTCTTGGGCACGCGCGCCCAGTACATCGTCAACTCCTTGTCGGTGGCGGCATTCAGGACGCCCCCCACGCCTTCGATCGCCTCCGCGATCTCCTGGGCGCCCCCGTATCGGGCGGACCCTTTAAAGAACATATGTTCGAGGAAGTGCGAGATCCCACCCTGGCGCTCCGATTCGTAGCGCGAGCCGACCTTGAACAGTACCGCCATGCTCACCGAGGGGCGGTCCGGCAGCTCGGCCGAGACGACCCGCGCTCCGCTCGGCAGGGTGGCGAGCCGATAGGGAGCGACCTGGGGCACGGACTCAGTATATCGTAGGGTTGGCGCAAAATGAGCCTGGCCGGCAGACCCGGGTCAGCAATAACCTGACCCTCTCAGTACCGCACAAGATGACTGGATGAACGAGCAATTCGAGTTCACGGAACCCCTGGCGGAGACGCTGACCGTGATCGAGGGTCCGGCGGTGCCAGAGGTGATGGCCGCCCTCTTTTTAGCTCGGTTGGCCCCCGGCCAGCTCGAGTACCGGCGCCTTGCTAACGACGGACCGCTGGTGGCGGTTTGCTGGCGACCGCCGGCCCGCCTCGAGATCCGCGTCCCGGCCGGTGATGGTCCAGGGCCCCTGCGCATCCGGCTGCATGCATTACGCGCGAATCGCGCGAAGAGCTCGTTCAGCGATCGGGTTCGCCAGGTGGTTGCCCGGATCGAGGCCTGGAGCTATGCCGACTCAGATTCGGGGTCAGCCCCGGCCGAAGCGATGGCCAACGACCTGCGAGCCCTTGACGTGCAGGCGCCGTCCGCGGCGGCGCGACAGTCCCTGCGCCAGGCTCAGGATGCCCTCGACGATGGGTTGCCGGCCGAGGTGATCGCGGCAGCCCTCTATCGTGTCGTGCAAGAGGCCGACGCGATCGATGCCCGTCAGGCGTCCGGCTTGGAGCCCTCGCCCTCCGGGTAATCGGGCCGCCGCTCGCCGAATCGGGTGCGTTCCCCAAACCGCGGCCGGTCACCATATCGAGGCCGGTCACCGTAGCCAGCGCCTTCTCGGGTCAGGGGCGGCGCGGCCGAGGGCATCGGACGCTCTACCGGACGCCGGGCGGCCGGGACGCCATCTGGGAGGATGGCGACGCGGCGATTTGGATCTTCGCCCTGACTCTCGGTCTTGATGCCGGGTTCCTTCTCGAGGGTGATGTGAACGATGCGGCGCTCATAGGCCTGCATCGGATCCATCATGATGCGCTCCCCGGTCCGTCGGACCCGTTCGGCGAGGCGGAGGGCCATCTCCTTGACGGTCTCCTCGCGACGATTCCGGTAGTGCTCAACATCAACGACCAGGCGGCGGCGGTCGGTGCGGCCCTCATTGAGGATCAGGTTGACCACCGTTTGGAATGCGCGAAGGGTCTCGCCGCGCCAGCCGATCAGCAGCCCGAGATTTTCACCCGCGATGTCGATCATCACCGGATCCTCCGACTGGCGCGTAAAGACCTGCGCCGTAATACCCATCTTGTAAAGGAGCTCGGCCACGACCTGGCGCGCCTTCCTTGCGTAGGTCTCGTGCAGCGTGACGCGGACCCGAGACTCCTCGGCTGTCTGCTCGAGGACCTCGACCTCGACGTTCTCGCGGGCTTCTTCCAGCTCCTCCAGCGCACGTTCGATCGCCTCGTCGACCGTCTTTCCGGTCGTCTCGACACTGCTCATGCGGCGGCCCCCTTTCGGAAAACCGGCGGGATGGACAGCGACCCCCAGCCGGTGATGAAGTACTGCTGACCGATGCTGAAGAGGTTGCTCACGACCCAATACAGGGCCAGGGCGGCGGCGAACTGCAGTGAGATGAAGCCGATGAAGACCGGCATGATCATGGTCATGTTCTGAGTCATGGCGGCCTGCGTCGCATCCTGGGAGGCCATCCCGCCCGCCGGCGTCATCATCTTGGTCTGGACGAAGGTGGTCAGACCCGCCAGGATGGGGAGGAGGATGGCGAGGAAGATCTGACCCTTCTGCAGGGCCGTATGGTCGAGCGAAATTGACAGGAAACTGAAGTTGTGGATGGGCAACGTATTGTGCGCGTCACGGATCACGTAGAAGAGCGCGATCAAGATCGGTGACTGCACCAGCGCCGGTAAACAGCCACTCATCTGCGCCAGCGGGTTGATGTTGTGTTCCTTGTAGAGGGCCATCGTTTCCTGGTTCAGTCGCTGTGGATCCTTCTTGTACTTCTTGCGGACGGCGGCCAGTTGCGGCGCGATCCGCCGCTGCTCGGCCTGAACGCGGCGTGAGGTCGTCAACTGATACTGGAAGACCGGCGACAGGACCAGCTTGATCGCGATGGTCAGGAACACGATGGAGATGCCGAAGGGGCCGATCGCCTGCGCCACCGGGTTGCCGTTGAAGACCGAGAGCAGGCCTTTGAGCACGGCCTCGATGGGGAGGCCGATCACGGTCCACCAGAGGAGCCAGATGGGATGCCACAGCTCCCCGATCGTTTTGAAGCTCACGGCACCGGGTCCCAGCCGCCCTGGTGGAAGGGATGGCATCGGCCGATCCGTTTCAGCGCCATCCCCCAACCGCGAAGCCAGCCATACTTCTCGATCGCCTCGTAGCCATATTGCGAGCAGGTCGGCTGATAGCGGCAGCCGCTCACCAGCTTGAAGACCGGGCCAAGCGTGACCCGGTACAACCGAATCAAGCCGAGCGAGAGTGGCGTCACTGTCCGAAGCCCTTCGCCCATAACATTGCTAACTCCTGGCGCAGACGCCCATATTCGGCATCGACCGCGCGGGCCCTGGCCACAATCACAACGTCCCGACCCCCTTGAGCCGTCATGACCAGCGGCGACACGGCCGCGCGCAAACGCCGTTTGATTCTATTCCTCATGACGGCATTGCCCAACTTCCGGCTCACCGCCAGGCCGACGCGCGGACGGCCAAGCTCATTATCGCTTACGAACAGCGCCAGGTAGGGCGATCCCGCTCGTCGACCGGATCGGAGAGCCCGGTCGAAGTCGGAGGAGGAAAGCAGCCGGTACCGATGTTTCACCGGTGGGCCGGGCCCGTACCGGAGCGACGCGCCTTACCGGGCCCGCCGGCTCGAGGTGGGCGTCAGCACGTGCCGGCCCTTGCGACGGCGGGCCTTGATCACTTTGACGCCACCCGTCGTCGACATCCGCGCTCGAAAGCCATGGACCTTGACGCGCTGGCGCTTCTTGGGTTGATGGGTGCGCTTCATAGTGGAGGCGCTCTACGATACCACGGCGTCACGCCACATGGGCTTGGATGGCGTACGGAAATTCGTATTGCGCCACCGCAACCCATTTGCTATGATTCCGCTGCCCTGGAGAGCTACGGCTCTCAATCATCAACAACTTATACACACAAGGCTGGGGAGACCTCCATACACTTCTCCACTGTTGTGGGAAGTCTGTGCATAAGTTGCGTCCTCGCTAAGCCGTCCTGGGCCTCGCTTTCGTCCGGCGCGTGTGGCCGCGCAGTACCGGCTCTTGCTCTCCAACCCAACGTCGTTTCGCGTGCGGAGGAGCGTAATGAATCCGGAACAGATATGGCAGGCGGCACAGGAAGAACTTCGGTTCCAGCTCAGTAAGCCCAGCTACGAAACCTGGCTCAAGAACGCCTCGATCGTCGGCCGCGAACAGAACTCGTTTCGGATCGGCGTGCCGACCAAGCTGGCCAAGGATTGGCTGGAAGACCGCTATTCCGCGATGATCAAGGAAACACTGTCCGCCATCGTCTCCGGCGACGTCAACGTCGCGTTCGAGGTGGTGAGCGGGTCGAGTGAGTCGAGCGGCGCCGCCGCAACGCGGGAATCCGCTGTTGCGGTCGCGGAGGAGCCGGTCCCCGAGGTGGACGACCCGGTCCTGCACGAGTCATCGCAGCTCAACCCGAAGTTCCAGTTCCAGCATTTCGTGGTCGGAAACAACTCCCGATTCGCGCATGCGGCCTGCCGGGCGGTCGCCGAGACTCCCGCCAAGGCCTACAACCCGCTCTTCCTCTACGGGGGTGTGGGGCTCGGAAAGACGCACCTGATGCACGCGATCGGCCATGCGGTGATCGAAAAGCACCACCGACGCAAGGTCGCCTACGTGACGAGCGAGAAGTTCATGAACGAGATGATTGCGTCGATCCAGGAAGGCCGAATGAACGACTTCCGCACCCGCTACCGGACGGTCGACGTCCTGTTGGTCGACGATATCCAGTTCCTCGCCGGCAAGGACCGCACACAGGAGGAGTTCTTCCACACCTTCAACTCCCTCCATGAGCTCAATCGCCAGATCGTCATCTCGTCCGACCGCCCGCCGAAAGAGATTCCGACGCTGGAAGACCGGCTACGTTCACGATTCTCCTGGGGGCTGATCGCTGACATCCAGGCGGCGGACTTCGAGACCCGGGTGGCAATTCTGAAGTCGAAGGTCGGATCGTACGCCCGGCTCGTGCCAGAAGATGTCCTTTCCTTCATTGCGCACAAGATCCAAAAGAACATCCGTGAGCTCGAGGGGGCGCTGATTCGCGTGATCGCCCACGCCTCACTCAATCGCGAGACCATCAACGTCGAAATGGCTGCCAACCTCTTGCAGGACATGATCCCCTCGAGTGAGGCACGCACCTTGTCGATGGATACCATCTCGCGGGCGGTGGCGGCCTTCTATCACATCAGTCTCGAGGAGATGAGGGGCAAGCGCCGCGACAAGCACATCGTCTTTCCACGGCAGGTGGCGATGTTCCTGATCCGCGAGGAAACCGCGTCGTCACTGCCCGCGATCGGGCAGGCGTTCGGTGGTCGTGACCATACGACCGTCCTTCATTCCTACGAGAAGATCTCGACTGAGTCACGCGAGGATCAACGGCTTCAATCGGATCTTCGGAAGATCCGAGAAATTCTTTATTCGCATTGAGGTGTGGACAAGCGCCGGGTATGGACGTGGACACTGTTAGCCAACGACCGGACGGTGTAGAACGCCAATTCGAACGCACAGTTTTTCCGGCCTATAATGAGGCCGTTTTGAAGCGGGACGGGGCCCTTTTCCCTGTTCTGCACCGTCCTACGACTACGTCTCTTTTTTCTAAGCACGTTTCTCAATGACGCGGGTTGTGTAGACAAGGAGCACCATGAAGGTCACCGTCACCGCAGGAAGCCTGGGGCAGGGCTTACACGTCGTCTCACGAGCCGTGTCATCGCGTACCACCCTCCCAATCCTCAACAACGTCCTGATGCAGACGTCGGATCAAGGTTTGCAGCTAACCGCGACCAATCTCGAGATCGGGATCCGGCAACTGATCCCGGCCGAGGTCCAGGAGGAGGGGGGGATCACGGTGCCGGCCCGCCTGCTGACCGACTTCGTCACCTCGCATCCAAATGAGCCGCTGTCGATGACGCTCGACAAGAAGACGCAGTCGCTCGGCTTGCGCAGCGCCAAGTTCGACGCCAATATCCGGGGGATCGATCCAGCGGATTTCCCGCCCGTGCCATCCGGTATGGAAGGCCGCAAGGTCAAGGTGGACCAGGGGGAGCTCCGCGAGGCAATCGAGCAGACGGTGATCGCGGCCTCAAGCGATGAGGGGCGCCCGGTGCTTACCGGCGTCTACGTCCAACTCAATGGCGGGAAGGCGACCTTCGCCGCCACCGACGGGCATCGTCTTGCGGTCAAGACGCTTCCGTTCTCCGCCGAGCCGGGCGACCCGGACAACGTCGTCATTCCGGCCCGGGCGCTCACCGAGCTCAGCCGTATCCTCAAGCCCGGTAGCGACGCGATCGACGTGACCGTCGGGCCGCAGAAAAACCAGGTGTATTTCAAGACGGGCGACGTGGAGTTGATGAGCCGCCTGATCGAAGGCACCTATCCCAATTACCAGCAGGTGATCCCGAGCCAGAGCACGACCACCATCATTGCCAAAACCCAGGACCTGCTCTTCACGACCAAGATGGTGTCGCTCTTTTCCAAGGATGCTGCCAACGTCATCAAGTTCAAAACCGAAGGCAACAAGTTGACGCTAACGGCGAATACCAGCGAGGTGGGCCAGAATATTGCGGACGTGGAGGCGAAGATCGAGGGGCAGGACCTGCAGGTGGCGTTCAACTCCAAGTACCTGCTCGATGTGCTCGCCATCCTCGGCACCGATGAGGTCCAACTCGGCTTCACCGGGCCGCTGAACCCGGGGATCATCCGCCCGGTCGGCAAGGACGACTACCTCTACATCATCATGCCCGTGCGCGTTGCCATGTAGCCCACGCCGCTTTTTTGTTCCTCTCCAACGTCTCCCTCTTCGATTTCCGAAACTATCCTGAGCTCGACCTCGCGCTGGAGCGATCGGCCACCGTGTTCTTCGGCGGAAATGCGCAGGGAAAGACGAACCTGCTCGAAGCGGTCGCGCTGACGGCCCTGGCGCGGTCGCCACGGACCCAGCAGGCATCCGAGCTGGTGCGGTTCGGCCAGCCGGCGGCACGCGTGACCTGCGGGGTCCAGACGGATCGCGGGCGCGAAGACCTCGAGATCCGGATCACGCTCAGCCAGGTTGGGAACGGGACGCGGGCGGTCAAGCGGTTCTCCATCAATGGCGCCCACCGCCAGTCGAGCGAGATGACGAGTTCGCTTCGCGTCGTGCTGTTCTGGCCGGACGATCTCCAGCTCGTGAAGGGATCTGGCGACCTGCGCCGCCGATTTCTGAACACGCTCCTGTCGCAGATCGATTCGGGCCACGCCAAGGAACTGACCCGATATGGCCACCTGCTCGAGCAACGGAATGCGCTGCTCCGGGCTGTCCGCGATGGCCGGCAGGCGCCGGCCGACCTTGACTACTGGACCCAGGCGCTGGCGGGATCGGGCGCGGCCATCATGGTCGAGCGGCAGCGCCGCCTGCTCGAGATCCAGCCGGTTGCGGCGGCGTTTCACCGAGAGCTGACCGACGATCGGGAGCGACTCGATCTCCGCTACCGGCCCTCGGGCGCCCGCATCGTTGAAGCGCCCGTCGAGTTGGTCGCGGAGCAACTGGTGGCGGCGATGCGCGAGGCGCGCGACGAGGAGATCGGTCGTGGACAGACAGCTGTCGGACCGCAGCGCGACGATGTCGAGGTGTGGTTGGACGAACACGAAGCCAGGCTGTTTGCCAGTCAGGGCCAGCAGCGGACCGCCGTCTTGAGTCTCAAGCTGGCAGAACTCCACTACCTGGCCGAAGTGACCGGCGAGCAACCCGTGCTGTTGCTCGATGACGTGATGTCGGAGCTGGATCCGGCTCGGCGCGAACGCCTGCTTGCAGCGCTCGAACCGGGGCCCCAGGCGCTGATCACCGCCGCGGATCTCAACGACCTGCCCCGGAGTATTCTCGAGCGCGCCGCCGTCTTCCGCGTCGAGCGCGGGGGCATCCATGCGTAGCATCGGTGCGGCACTCCCCGCCGCCCTGAAGTCACTCGGGATCTCGCGGCGGACGCGGGAAGCCCAGGCGTTATGGCTCTGGCCGACGCTAGTCGGGCCTCACCTGGCGAGCGAGACCGCGGCGGTCAAGCTCACCGGCGGCACCCTCTGGGTGACGGCGACGAGCACGGCGCTGTCTCATCAGCTCCACCTCGAGCGCGGCCTCCTGCTTCATCGCATCAACGAGATGATCGGGGCCGACGTGGTTCGCGACATCCGCATCTGGCAGTCGGCGACGCCCCGGTGATCGAGACCTCAGCGGCGCTCAACGACGCGCAGCGCGCGGCCGTCGCCCACACCCACGGGCCCCTCCTGATCGTGGCCGGCGCCGGGACCGGCAAGACGCGCGTGCTGGTCGAGCGCTATCAACGTCTCCGGCAGGAAGGCGTCGCCGCGGAGCGGATCCTCCTGCTGACCTTCACCGAAAAAGCCGCACGTGAGGTTCTCGACCGCGTCGAGCGCGAAGACTATTTACCGGCCGGCGAGCGCTACGTCTTGACCTATCACGCGTTCGCGCAACGCTTCATCCAGGAGGAGGGATGGCTCCGCGGCATCACGCGCGGCTACCGCATCGTCTCTGACGTTCGCAAGTGGGAAATCATGCGCGACGTCCTCTTCGCCCAGCGTCCCGCCCACCTCTTCCACGCCCAGCGTCCCTACGAGCGGATCGCGGACCTGCTCAAACTGGTCGAACGGTTAAAGCAAGAACTGATCGCGCCGGCGGAGTTCCTCACCTGGGCCGACCGTAACGGCGACACCGACGATGCGGTCGTCCAGGCCCAGGCGGAGTCGGCCCGGGTCTATGCCGCCTACCAGGAGCGCCTGCTGGCCGAGGACCGGCTCGACTTCGACGACACGATCTACTACAGCGTTCAGCTGTTGACCGACGAAGCCGGCGTTGCGCGCCGGCAGGGCGAGCGCTTCGCCCACGTCATGGTCGACGAGTTCCAGGACACCAACTACGCGCAGAGCCGGCTGCTGGAGTTGCTGTCGGCCTCCCATCACAACCTCTGCGTGGTCGGAGACGACGACCAGAGCATCTACAAGTTCCGGGGCGCGTCGGTCGCCAACCTCCGCCGCTTCCAGGCGATTTATCCGGATGCGGCGGTCATCCGGCTGGAGGAGAACTATCGGAGTCGGGGGCCGATCCTGCGGGCGGCCCGGCGCCTGATCAGCGAAGACGCCGACCGGCTGGTCAAGGAGCTCCGGCCAACCCGCGGCGAGGGGCGACCGGTCAGCGTCCTGAGTGCGGCTGGTGTCAGCGAGGAAGCCGAGGCGGTCGCCGGCTACGTAAAGAACGCCGTCGACGAGGGTCGTCATCGCGCCAATGAGATCGCCATCCTCCTGCGGGCAAACGCCCACCTGCACAATTTCGCGCGCGCCCTGCAGCGAGCCGGCGTCGCCTACCAGGTGAGCGGCGGGCGAGGCTTTTACCAGCAACCGGAGATCAAGGATTGCCTCGCGTTCCTTCGCGCGGTCGACACGCCGGACCACGCCGTCTGCCTGATGCGGTTGCTGACGCTGCCCCGATACGCCACCGATTTCGTCCAGGCCGGACGATGGGCGCGCGAGGCGAGAGAGGCGGGTAAAAGCCTCTTCGACATCATCGAGGCATCGTCGGAGAACGGGGCGCGCCGCCTCGCGCAGGATCTGCGACGGTTCACCGGCCTCGCGCTCCGGATGGGCGTCGACGACCTCTTTTACGAGGTCATGGAACAGACGCACTACCTGGATCTCGAGCGCTTCACCGGACCGATCGAGCGCCTCCAGGTCAGCGCCAATGTGCAGAAGCTGGCCGAGTTGATCGCCGCCTACTGCGACGAGCACACCGACCACCACCTCACCGCCTACCTTCGGCATCTCGATACGACGGAGGCGGCCCAGGCCGACGAGGAGATCGCTCCCCTCGACGACACCGTGAACGCGGTCCACCTGATGACGATCCACCAGGCCAAGGGGCTCGAGTTCGGCCTGGTCATCGTTCCACACCTGGTCGAGGGCCGGTTCCCGGCGAGCCGCCGGAGTGAGGGGCTGACTCTGCCGGACGCGCTCCTCAAGGAGGATCTGCCAACGGCCGAGGTGCACCTTGCCGAAGAACGCCGGCTGGCCTACGTCGCCATCACCCGTGCTCGCGAGGAGCTCGTCTGCACGCTGGCGGGCCGTTATGAGGGGGTGAAGGACTGGCGTCCCTCGCGGTTCCTGACCCCAATCCGCGGCACCGACGCTCGGGAGCTGGCCGCCACCCAATGGCGCGCGGACCCCACCGCCGGGATGGTGGAGGTGGCCCGCCAGGCGGAGCTGCCCTTGATCGAGGCACCGCCGGTGACCGCCCTCTCGTACACGCAGGTCGACACTTACCAGCGCTGCCCGCAGATGTATCAGTACCGCTTCGTGTTCCGCCTGCCGACCCGCCCACGGCCCCAGATGCAGTTCGGCCGGATCCTGCATGAAGCACTCCGCGATGCGCTCGGCTCGATCGAACGCGACCGTCCGCTCAGCTGGGCGATGCTGGACTCGGCCTACGTCTCGGCCTGGACCAGGGAACGGTTCTGCGCGCCTGAGCAGGCGCCGTCGCTGCAGCACCTGGGGCGGACCTACCTGCGCAAGGCGTTCGACGCCGGCGATCTGCGCAAGCCCCTGCTGCTGGAGCAACCGTTCAGCCTGCGGGTTGACGGCCTACGACTGACCGGGCGGATCGACCGCGTCGACCGCCATCCCGACGGCACGTACGAAGTGATCGACTACAAGACCGGATCCGCGAAGCGTGCGACCGACCTCCAGCGCGACCTGCAGCTGGGCGTCTACGCATTGGCGGCGAAAGAGGTCTTCCGCTTCGACCCCCTGAGCCTCTCGTACTACTACCTGGAGACCGGCGACCGCGTCACGGTGGACAAGCCGCAGGAGCGCCTCGATGAAGACCGCCAGACGATCGTCACGGTCGCTGAGGGGATCAGGGCCGAACGCTTTCCGGCTAAGCCCGACCGCATGAAGTGCTCGGGCTGCGACTTCCGGCTGCTCTGTCCCAGCTCGGCGGTCTAGTCCGGGTCGACCATGCGCGCCATGATGTCGGCCACCTGGAAGGCCGCGCCCGGCCCGCCGGCCGCGCGGGCCCGTTCCGCATCCGCAACGCGCTCGTGCTCGGGCTTGGCGAACCACTGCTCGACGGCCGCCACCAGGGCGGCGGTTCGCGGAACGTACTGACCCAGGCGTCGGGAAATGACCTCCTCCACGTTGCCATCCTCCTGGCCCGGCAGGTAGCCGGTCATTAGCAGCGGGCACCCGCAGGCCAGGCCTTCGGCGATCATCCCCGGCCCGGCCCGGGTGACGAGGAGGTCGGCCGCCAGCATCAACTCTGGCATGTTGTCGACGAAGCCGTAGACATGGACCCCGGCGTGGTTGTCCTCGCTGATGCGGCGGGCGAGGGCGTCGTTGCGGCCGCAGACGGCGAGGATCTGCAGGTCACGGGGTGATTGCGCCAGGGCCCGGGCGTACCGGCGAAGGGGTTCGGTCCCGTCGCCACCGCCGACGAGCAGGATGGTCGGGGCGTGCGGGCGGAGGCGGAGCTTCAGCCGGGCGGCCCGGCGGTCGGTCAATCGGGCGATCGCCTGCGAAAACCGCGGATGGATCGGCAGTCCCGCCTTCTCCAGCCGGTCGGCCGGAATGCCCCGTTCGCGGCACAGCCTGTATGCCGCCTCCGACGGACACACGATCCGATCCGTCTGCAGATCGGTCCACGCTCGGTGAAACCGAATCCAGTCGGTGATAACGGTCAGGCGCGGAACGGAAGGGGGGATGACGTCGACGGCGACATGGTTCAGCAGGGGGTGGAAGCTCGCCACCAGCGCCGGGGTCGGAGCCAGGACCTGGCGTACCTTTTTTCGCAATCCACGCCCGATGACGTGCTGAAACAGGCGCACCGTGGGGTCGAGGTTGGTGACGTGATAGGAGGCTGCCCACAGGAAGGGCAGCCGACGGGTGACCGGGCCGTACAGCGCCGTCAGCCGAGACGCCAGCAACCGGTGATCGGACATCGGATCGTAAAGGTCGACCTGGTAGCGGCCCGGATAGCGCTGCGCCACGGCGGCCGCCACGGCTTCGGCGGCGGCGCGGTGACCGGCGCCGGTATCGGAAAAGAGGAAGAGGAAACGCTTTAGAGGAGCCGTTCGGCAGCGCTCATCTGCTCGCGCGTCCCGATCGCGACCAGCAGGTCATCGCTCTCCAGCACCTGGCTGTCCGGCGGGTTGATGCGGAGTTGCCCGCTGCGCTTGCGGATCGCCAGGATGTTCGCGCCGGCCTGCCGCATCCCGGAGTCCGCCAGCGAGCGACCGAGCAACCGGGACGCATCTGGGACCAGGAATTCCTCCACCACCAGGTCGATGTTCTCACCATGCAGGACGGTGTCGAGCACGTCGACGGCGACTGGCCGAACCGCGAGCGCGGCCATGCGATGGGCGCCCATCAGGTACGGGGACACCACCTGGTTGGCGCCGGCCCGGCGCAGCTTCTCGACCGAGTCCTGGAATGACGACCGGGCGACGATGAACAGGGACGGATTCAGCGAGCGGGCAGTCAGGGTGATGAACACGTTGCGTTCGTCGGAGTCGACGGCGGTGACCAGTCCTTTCGCGCGAAGGATGCCGGCTTTCAGGAGCGACTCATCGGACGTGGCGTCGCCCTCCACGTGCAGCACCTCCGCCATCCGAAGCCGTTCCAGCGAGTCGGTGTTGCTTTCCACCACGACGAAGGGCGTGTCCAGCTGCCGGAATTCCTGGGCGACGCGGGTTCCCATCCGGCCGTACCCGCAGACGATGAAGTGCTCCTTCAGGTCGGCGATCCGGCGTTCCATGCCGCGCATCCTAGCGTACCGGGCGAGCTCCCCATCCACGAGTAGCTCCCCGAAGATGCCGAGCGTGTAGAGCATCGTGCCCACGCCGCTGACGATCACGGTCATGGTGAAGACGCGGCCGGCTTCTCCGAGCGGATGCACCTCTTCGTAGCCGACCGTGGTCACGGTGATCAGCACCATGAAGAGCGAGTCGATGAAGTTCCACCGCTCGAGCACCATGTAGCCGATCACGCCGTAACAAAAGACGAGCGTGAGGATGAGGAGGGGCAGCTGGAATCGCCGGAGCGGGTTGACTGGCTTCAGGTGGATCGTAGGTTTGGGATCACGCCAGGTTGGCTAAGATTTTCATTACCCTAGCACAGCCTGCTCGTCGACGGACCGTCGCCCGGTCCGCGCAATTCCGCTGCCGGACCGCGCTGGGCTTCTACCGCTTTGGAGTTGACCGACCGGGGCGCAACCGGCGACGATGGGGTGGCCAGGGGCTGTCATCCGGCAAGGAGGGAGAGAACCGTCAAACCGCTCGCGATCGTCAGCATGCACGCGTCGCCGATCGCCGACCTCGGGGCTGGCGAGAACGGTGGCATGAACGTGTACATCCGGGCGGTGTGCGAGGAGCTCGGCCGGCGAGGCATCCCGACGGAGGTGTTCACGAGACGGTCCACCCCGGATGGACCGGGCCGGATCCGACTGGCGGAGACGAGCTGGGTGACCCGGCTGGCGGTGGGTCCGCCTGCCAACGTCGATAAGTCGCAACTGTTCGACCTCCTCCCGGACTTCACCGACGCCGTGATTGCCGAGCAACGCCGGCGGCGGAGTACGTACAGCCTGATCCACAGCCACTACTGGCTCTCGGGCTGGGCGGCATCCCGGCTGCGGGACGAATGGAAGCTGCCATGGTTTCACACCTTTCACACCCTGGCCCGGGTCAAGAACGAGCGGGCCGCCGAGGGCGCCACGCTCGAACCCGACCATCGGATCGCGGTGGAACAGGCGGTCGTTCGCAACAGCGACCGGTTGATCGCCTCCAGTCTGCAGGAGGCGGAGGACCTGGTCCGTCTCTACGGGGCATCCCGCGAGCGGGTCACCGTGGTCGCCCCTGGCGTCGATCTCCGCCTCTTTGGCCCTCGCCCGACGGAGCAGCTCCGCGCCGAGCTCAAGTTGGGCATGGACCGGGTGGTCATGTTCGCCGGCCGGCTGGAACGGCTGAAGGGCGCCGAAACGTTGATCCGCGCCTTCGCTATCCTGGCCCGCGACCGGGTCCTCGATGGCCCCCTCGCCCTCGTCATCATCGGCGGTGACAGCCAGAACGGCGCCTCAGAGAGCCGGGAGACCGGCGGGGAGCAAGCCCGCCTCCAGCAACTCGCCCGCGAGCTGGGGATCGCCGCGCAGGTGCGGTTCGTTGGCTCGGTGGACCAGCCCATGCTGGCCAGCTACCTGAGTCTCGCCTCCGTCTGCGTCGTCCCTTCCTACAGCGAATCCTTCGGGCTGGTGGCGCTGGAGGCGGAAGCCTGCGGCACCCCGGTCGTGGCGGCCCGGGTCGGCGGCCTGCCGACCATCGTCAAGGACGGGCTGACGGGCTTCACCCTGGTCTCGCGGGACCCGGCGCGCTATGCCGATCGGATTGCCAGGATCCTGGCCGACGAGGAACTGCGCCGCTGCTTCAGCCGGCGCAGCATGTTGGTGGCCTCCCAGTTCACCTGGCAGGTCACAGTCGACCGGCTGTTGGCGGAGTACACCGCCCCGCGCCAGCCCGAGCTGCAACCGGCCGTCGCCGGCTAAGAGGCGGTCGGGCTCACCCAGGGCAGCGGATTGACTTCTACGTCCTGATTTGATTGAATGACCAAACAATTGATGGCTGGGGCCAGGCCGCGGCATGTCTGACCAGACGAAGGAGCGGATCGTCGACGCCGCCTATCGCACGCTGGCCCGGCGCGGCTACCACGAAACCTCAATGAAGGACATCGCGGCCGAGGCGGGGCTGGCGCCGGGGCTGGCCCATTATTACTTCGAGACCAAGGAGGACCTGCTGGTGGCAGCCATCCGGCATGGCTGCGAACCGGCGCTGGAGGGGTGGGCGCAGGCGGGGCTCCGTCAGGATGGCCCGTTGCCCGAGAACGCCGACCCCCTCGAACTGGCTCGGCTCGGCTTCGAGCTTGCCAAGCGAGAGCTTGGCCGTTACGAGAGCTTGTTCCGCCTGACGTTCGACATGTTCGGGGTGGGCACCCACAACCCCAAGATCGCGGCCGCAGTGCGGCAGTTCATCGATGAGCGCCGGGGGTTTGTCGCCCGCATCAGCCAGGGCGTGATCGCCGGGATGGCGGAGCGACCGGCTTCGTCGGCCGATGCGATCGCCGCCGCCACCTGGGGCGGTCTCCACGGCATCTACCTGCAAAAGGTGATGGATCCATCCTTTGATGCCGATGCGGCCATCGACGCCCTGCAGGAGATGGTTTTCGCCTTCGCGACGCGCCAACCAGCACGGACGAACGAGGAGGGCTGACCATGCTCGAACGGTGGGGTCACGTCGTCTACCGGTTCCGCTGGCCGGTGCTCGGCCTGTCGCTGGTCCTTCTGACGGCGTCCATCGTGGCGCTCGGTTCGGGCGGGACGCTCAAGAACAGTGGCGGCCGCAACACCGAATCCGGCCGGGCGCTCGACCTGATCCAGAACCAGCTCCCCCAGGGCGGCGCGGGCTCGTCCTTCGAGCTCGTCTTCGGCAGCGATGCCATGGCGGTCCGAGACCCCGGCTTCAAGGAAGCGATGCTGACCGCGCTCCACCCGCTCATGGCCGACCCGCGGGTGAAGTCGGTTGCCACGCCATTCGATGGGCCGCCCGATCAGGCGCGCGCCCTGGTGTCGAACGACGCGCATCATGCGTTCGCGGTCGTCTCGCTCAAGGATGACTACCCGACGGCGAGGAGCACATACCCCTCCCTGCGGTCGCAGGTCCACTCCGACCACCTGATCGTGTACGGCACCGGCAACGTCGCGATCGGCCACGAATTCGACCAGTATCTGGCCGCCGACCTCCACCGCGCTGAGGTCGTTTCCCTCCTCCTGGTCATCCCCCTCCTGCTGATCGTCTTCGGCACCGTGATCAGCACGCTGTTGCCACTGGGGGTCGGCGGCCTGTCGGTCGTCGGTGGCCTCGCCGGGGTCGGCCTGCTGGCACGGGTGACGGACGTCTCCACGTACTCCCAGAACATCGTGACCCTGATCGGGTTGGGGGTGGCGATCGATTACTCGCTATTCATCGTGAATCGGTTCCGGGAAGAGCTGGCCCGCGGCCGGTCGGTGGAGGACGCGCTGGCCACCAGCATGGCGACCTCAGGCCGCGCCGTGGTCTTCTCCGGGATGACGGTCGCCATTGGGCTCTCCGCGATGCTGTTCTTCCAGGGCTCCTTCCTTGCCTCGATGGGCTTTGCGGGCGCGATCGTCGTCGCGATCGCGGTCCTCTACGCGCTGACATTCCTGGGCGCGCTCCTTGCCCTGCTCGGCCACCGGGTCAACTGGGTTCGCCTCCCCCTTCGCCGCCGGCCGGCCGGCGCCGGGTTCTGGCATGCCCTCGCCACCTGGGTCATGCGCCGGCCGGTGCTGGTCCTGCTGCCGGTCGTTGCGCTGCTCGCGCTGCTCGCCTCACCATTCCTGCAGATCAGCATCGCCAACGGTGACGTCGGGATGCTGCCGCCGAGCGCCGAATCTCGCCGCGGATACGACCTCCTGCAGAAGTTCCCGGGCCAGGGCCAGACGAATTTCAGCGTGGTCGTCAAGTATCAGGACGGCTCGCCGCTGACGCCCGATCGGATCGGAGGCGTCTACGACCTGAGCCGCCGGATCGCGCAGATCCCCGGCGTCGAGAAAGTCGAAAGCGCCGTCGACGTCGACCCCGCGCTGCAACGCGCGGACTATCAAGTCCTGTTGGCGCAACCATCCTCCCAGTTGCCCGCACGCCTGGCGTCGGCGGTCCACCAGAGCGTCGGGCAGCACATCGCGGTCCTCTCCGTGGTCACACGGAGTAAGGGGGAAAGCGAAGCCGCGCGGGCCATCGTCCATTCGCTGCGGAATCTGACGCCCCCGCCCGGGAGTCAAACCCTGGTCGCCGCGTTCGACATCGATTTCACCGACTTCATCGTCCAGCGCATCCCGCTCGCCGTCGCCTACGTGCTGCTGGTCACGTACCTGGTCCTCTTCCTGTTGACGGGTTCGGTCGTGTTGCCGCTCAAGGCGGTCCTGATGAACATCCTCTCGATCGGCGCGTCGTTCGGCGCGCTCGTCTGGATCTTCCAACAGGGCCACCTGAGCTCGCTGCTCAACTTCACGCCGGCAGCGCTGGACCCGTCCGTCCCGGTGCTCCTCTTCTGCATCGTGTTCGGGCTGTCCATGGACTACGAGGTGCTGCTCATCAGTCGCATCCAGGAGGAGTTCCAGCGGTCGGGCGACACCACTCGGGCCATCGCCGAAGGACTCGAGCGGAGCGGGCGCCTGATCACGGGGGCTGCCGGCATCATGGTGGCCGTCTTTTTGGCCTTCGGCCTCGCCGACGTCGTCGTGATCAAGTCCATCGGTCTTGGGCTGGCGATCGCCGTGGCGATCGACGCCACCCTGGTGCGGGCGTTGATCGTTCCGGCCCTGATGCGGTTGCTCGGCAGGGCGAACTGGTGGGCACCGCAGCCGCTTCATCGCCTGTATCAGCGCGTCAATTTTGGGGACGCGCCCCGGACGGAGGGTCGCCCAGCCGCCTGAAGTCCGGCCATTCTTTTCACGGCATCGTCGCCTGATCGGTCAACGGGTCGACTCGGCGGGCCCGATGTACCTATGTGCTCCCTGTTCGTCTCCACGTCCCCCGCTCGGGATTGCGCCTGGGCCACCGCCCGGAGCCGACCCTGGGCCACCGCCCGGAGACGGGCGTCTCAATCGATCGGGGCGCCTGGCTGCTCTTCTTCGCCCAGGGTCTCTCCGGCCTTGGCGCAGGACCTTTCGTCGCCTTCGGCGCCATCTACCAGCGCCAGCTTGGGGCGAGCGCCTTTGAGATCGGCCTGCTGGCCGCCATCGCCATGGTGGTCGCGACCCTGGTCATGCTGCCCGGCACCAGGCTGGCGGAAGGCGCGAGCCTTCGCAAGACGATCGTCGCCGGTTGGCTGATCGCCATCCCGGCGCCCCTCTTCTTCGCCGTGGCGCCCCACTGGGCGTGGACGGCGGTCGGCATGGTCTTCTTGCAGGCCTCCGTCATCAACACGCCGGCGATCAGTGTCTACCTGACGCTGGGCGTGCCCCGCGACCGGATCGCGATGGTGATGACCACCGTGATGTCGGCGTACTCACTGGGGCTGATCGCCTCCAGCCTCCTGACAGGATGGCTGGCCCAGCTGGCGCCGATGAATGCGCTGTTCTGGATGTCCTTTGCCTTCTATTGCCTGGCGGCCGGTTGTATCGCCTTCATCCCGAACAAGGAGCAGGGACGCCGGCTCGGACCGGTGGTCCGCTACACGGACCTCTTCACGTTCCCGGCATACACGGTGCTGCTAATCCTCTTTACCGTCGTGACGGTGATCATCTTTCTGCCCTGGACCTTCACCGCGCTCTACGCGCGCGACGTCGCCGGCGTCAACAACCTCTGGATCGGGGCACTGATGGGCGGGCTCTACCTGGGCTCGGTGCTGATGGGGCTGAGCCTGGGCGCGCTGCGTCGTTCGATCGGATCTGTCGCGATCGTGCTCTGTTTCGAGGCCGCCTACATCATCTCGGCCATCGCCTTGCTCTCTTCCCGCGCGCTGCCCCTGCTCGTTGTGGCGTTCTTCCTTCGGGGGGCGTTCTGGTCATTCCGGCACATCATGACGGCCGTCATCGGCGAAGTCCTCCCGGATCAGGCCATGGCCAAGGGCTATGGCTTGTTCGCCCTGGTCACCGGGGCGGCCGCCGCCCTCGCCTACCCGATGGGTGGCTGGATGTATGGCCTGCACGCCGGGATGCCGTTCTGGTTCTCCGCGGTGTTGATGGGCGGGGCGATGGTTGCGACACTGGTGCTCCGGGCCTACTTCCACGCGAATTACCTCCGGCCGGTCCAGATCGCGGTGCCCCAGGACGACGAACTGCCTTTGGCGGCGTAGGCTCCGCCGCCTAGCCCGTCGTCGTCCAGTTGGGCGCCAACCCGGTGTAGGGAAAGTCGGCCTCCCACATGGTCAACGGCTGTGGGCGGGAGCCGTCGCCGTTCATGACGAAGATTTGCGGCAAGTCGTCCACGATCCCAACGAACCCGACTCGCCGGTCGTAGCCCGGGGTGGCCGGCACCGACCCGTTCGGCGTGTCACGCGTCCCGGTGACCTTGACGATGCCGCCCGCCTCCCCCGCGGAGAAGATATTGACCCGGTAGAGCGTGCCGTTGGTGCCATAACCACTGGCAGCGATCAGCGTGCTGTTGTCGTTCAGCCAGGCCGCGCCGGTCAGGTCAAGGGCCGCCGCTCGCCGGTAGCTGCCGGCGCTGCTGGCGCCGTTCGCGGAAAGGTCGTAGACCCATAGTTCCGGACCCCCGCTGGTCAGTCGGCGGAAGGCGATCTTCGTCCCGTCCAGGGACCAGGACGGGTGGTCCGCCGGGTCGTCGAGGCCGATGGGGCGGAATCGTGTCCGTAAATCCAGGTTCAGGATCCACAGGTGGCTGACGGCCTGCGCATCCGCCGCGGCGTAGGCGATCGACTTGCCATCAGGGCTGAAGCTGATCGGCGCAAACACCCGTCCCTCGGATGGGTCGGTCAGGGGAAGGTCCTCCAGGGTGCCGGGGCGGTAGCGACGCAAGGTGCCGTTGGTGAGATAGACAATGCTTCCGTCGGGTGACCAGAACGTGTCGGAGGCCGAGATGCCGAGCCGCGTCACCTGGCCTGTGGGGACGTCGACGATGCGGACCGGTCCTTCGGCGGCGGTGCGCGCCGCCTGGACCGCGACCAGTCGTTGCCCGTCGGGGGACCAGTCGAACGAGAGGATGGCGTCGGTCAGCAACTCCTGGTCACTGAGCCGCCAGACGATCTTGGGTGTCGAGCGACTGAGGAACGGGTCCGGATGCGGGTCGACGACCGCCACCGCGAACGCCGGCTCGCCCCGTTGCCCAACCAGGTACCCGATCTTGCGAGCGAGTGCCGACGTGCCCGTTCGGAACCGGCTCTGTACCCGCCCGTAGATGGCGTTGTCATGGACGTCGATCGGCCGATCGACGGAGACCGTGTAGGCCTGGTTGGGATGGAGCAGGGACTCCGGGATGATCTCGAGTTGAGATCCGTCTCCCCCGGGGCGCGCCCGGAGAAGAAAAGGGGTATCGGGGGTCAGCTGGACGGCGGTTTGCAGGCTGTCCATCCGCATCGGGCGGCTGAAGTTCAGCACGATGTTGCGGTCTAACCCGACGGCCGTGGCGTTGTCCGGTGGATCGACGGACGTCAGCGACGGCCGGCCTTCGGTCGTGAATTGCCAGGAATGATCGAGGCCGTTCTTCTGCCCGCTCGCGTCCGCGTACCCCGCCCGTAGGGAGATGGCGTAGTTGGTCGAGACGTCGAAGTTGACGTGCGGGTGGATGAAGACCAGCGTGTTGCCGGTCCACGCGAAATGACAGGTCTTTTGTGATGACGCACAACCGGCCAGCTTGGGCGCGATATTGAAGCGACCTTCGACCGAATCGTGGCTCATCGGCCGATCAAAGGTGATCTTGATGTCCTGGTTGGTTGCGACATCCTGCGCCTCTCGGCCCGGTGAGATGGCGATGATCCTGGGCGGATTGATCGCGCAGCCCGCGATCAGCGGCGCCAGCACGCTAACCAGCAGCAAGCAAAGCAGCGAGCCCGCAGGGCGAGCCTTCAGCGTGTCGGTCTCTGTGCTTACTCTCGCCCTAACGCTGCTCTTCGACGACCTGGCGCATTTCGTTGGCCAGGTTGGTGAGGCGCGCCGGGTCGACGAACATGATCGAGGTCTGGGAGATCCGGTCAAGGGTGCGGTCGAGGGCGTCCAGGCTGTGCTCGGTGGAGGCCAGCATCTCCTTGACCTTCTTCGAGCGGTTCTGCAGCGCGTTGTCCGACATGGCGTTGAGTTCATTCATCAGCGACTGCCAGTCGATTTCGGGCTCGGCGGCGCCGGACCGCGCGGGTTCGGGGGCCGTCGCCGGCGCGGCCTGGTACGCGGCCCGCTGCTGGGCGGGTGCCGGGGCGGGGCTGGTCGCGGCGGCGGCCGCCTGGGGTGGCGGACGGTAGACCTGTGCCGGCACGTTCGGCGTCATGGCGAGCATCTCTTCGAGGCTCACGGACTCGGGTTCTTCGAGATCGGCGACCGCCTTGACCTCGATGCGGGTCTTCGGTTCCGCGCAAAGCCGGGTGACGATCTCGGGGTCCTGGACCAGTTGCGGTTGGCCCCGCGTAAAGGCGCCCAACAACTGGCCGCCGCGAAGGAGGACGATGCCCATCTCGTCGGGCGACCGGACCAGAAGGCTGCCGTGGATCTGTTCTTCCTGCAGATACTGGAGCAGCGCACTCACATCGACGAATCTCGCCAAAAGTCCCTGGAGAATGGTTGGCGCGGTGAGGAGCTGGTAGATTGCGGTCACGACCTCGGCCGTGAGCTCGATCACGTCCATGCTTCCCTCGCCGCGATCGACATCGTTCTTGAACAGCGAGAACGCCGTCCGGCCGGTGGAAACGACCGCGCCGCCGTCGTAGAAGCTCTCGATGAGGCTGCCCTGGTAGAAGAGGATCATGCCGCGCGAAGCCTGGCCGCTCAGCCGCAGGTACCCGGTTAGCCGATCGGCGCTCAGCGAGCGCAGCAGTTTCGGAAAGTCGACGAACGCCGTCTTGAGCGACTCGTAGACGAGCTTGCCGACGGGAAGCGGGTACAGCTCGGTCGCCTGTTGGCCGTCGGGGGCGGATTCCTGTGTTTGCATGGGCTGAGTGATGGGCGGGCGGTCGTGCGCCTGCGGCGGTGCGGGCGCCGTCATCGCGGCCGCTGGCGCTGGTTGGGGTTGCGCCTGCTGCTGCGATGACGGCTGGCGCGTAGTGGCGGGCTGGCCGCCGTTGTGACTGCCAGGAACGCCCCGGCGTTTTGCCTCCGCCAGGATGTCCGCGGTCGGCGCGGTGATCGTTTCTTCGGTTGGGAGCTTGGATTTGGGGTCGAAGGAATAATCGCCTTGATTCCAGCCAAGCGGGGCGAAGACCGCCTCCTCACCCTGGCTGCCGTCTCCGTAGGCGTGGAAGAGATGTCCGAAAAGGAAGAAGAGTGAAAACGCCTCTCCGCCATTTCGAACTTGGAGTGTGCCGGTTGCGCGCTGGGCTTGCATGGATTGAAGGAGCGACAAGAGTGGGGTCTCCACCAATGTTCCCTTGTAGTCCAGAAGCCTCGGCGCCTGCTCGATGGAACTCGACCTGTCCAAAAGCCTCCCACCGCTCCGAGATTTCCTTCCCATGCTAGCACAGGCCAATTCGCCGTCCGAAACCGCCAGAGGGACGGCGCAGACCCGCCATCCCCGGGTAAGCTCTAACCAGTGCGGGAACTGAGAACCTGCGACGACTCCTCAGCCTGGGACGGATTCGTCTCGCAGGCGCAGGACGGGTCTCTCTTGCAGGCGTGGGCCTGGGGCAGCCTCAAAGCCCGCTACGGCTGGCGCGTGACGCGCTATTTCTGGACGGAACAAGGCCAGCCGATCTGTGCGGCGTCGGTGCTGCGGCGAAGCCTGCCCGGCGGTCTTGCCTTGAATTACGCCCCGCGGGGCCCCGTCCTGAACGGCCGGCTGGCGGAATGGCCGGCCTTCTGGCAGGCGCTCCGGGAGCGGCTGGCCGCGGAGGGGGGAACCATCCTCAAGGTCGACCCGGAATGGACCGGCGACGCCGACCGCGCCGTCCTGGAGGAAGCGGGTGGGCGGCCTGGCCGCCACGCGATCCAGCACCAGGCGAGCATGATCGTCGACATTCGCGGGGGCGACGCCGCGTTCATGCGGCTGAAGGAATCGACCCGACGCAATGTTCGCTCGGGCGAACGACAGGGCATCACCGTCGAGGCGTCCGATGCCTCCGCGGCCATGGAAACCTTTTATTCACTCTTGCAGGAAACCGCCCTGCGCGAGGAGTTCAAGATCCGGTCGCGCACCTACTACCAGGACCTTCTTGCTCTCTTCCGGGAGCGCGGCCAGGTCTCGATCTACCTCGCCCGGCACGGCGATCAGCTGCTCGCCGGCGCTGTCATGCTGTTCTACGGGCCCCGCTTGATCTACCTGTTTGGCGGCACCCGGACGGGCGCGAAGGAGCTGAAACCCGGCTACGTCCTTCACTGGCGAGCGATCCAGGATGCCCAGCAACGGGGTTGTAGCACCTATGACATGTGGGGGGTGCCGGTCCGCCCCGAGCCGGGCCACCCCGGTTACGGGTACTTTGTGTTCAAGTCCCGGTTCAACGGTGAGATCGTTCGCTATATCGGGATCTACGACCTCCCCGTCAACCGCGCGGCGGCCCTCACCATCCGGCTCGCTGAACGCTTCGCCCGTACCGGCCAACCCGAATTTGTCTGAGGCCTCGCCGGCCGTGACGACGGGCGAGGCGCTGGGCGCGCACGTGTGGGATCAGTTGGTGCTGGCCCAACCGGAAAGCAATCTTTTGCAGAGCTGGACCTGGGGCACCCTGCAGTCGCGGTTTGGATGGACAGTCGAGCGCCTGGCCTTTCACGAGGGCCTCGCGGGGGTGTGCTCCCTCCAGCGCAGCACGAGCGTCGTTCCCGGTGCCGCGGTCTATTACGCCCCGCGCGGTCCCGTCGTCACGGAGGCCGACCGGATCCACGCTCTTGACGAGCTGGAACGGCGTGCTCGTCGCGGTCGGGGCCTGGTGCTGCGGGTGGAACCGAACGTCCGGGTGGGCGACGAGTGGCCCGCCTTCTTTAAGGGTCGCGGTTTCCTCAAAGCAAAGGCGGTCCAGCCGGAAGCGACGCAGCTGCTGGCAATCGATGCCTCCCCGGAGGCGCTCCGCGCGGGTTTCAAGCCAAAGACGCGCTATAACCTGAACCTTGCCGAGCGCAAGGGGGTCACCGTACGGGCGACCCGGGACGCCGCCACCTTCGCCCGCCTGGCGCAGGACACCGCCAAACGGCAGGGCATCCACCTTCCTGGCGTGGCCTATTACCAGGCTTGCCTCGAGCTGTTCTCCGACGATGTCCGAATCTATCTCGCCCACCACCAGGGCGATGCGCTGGGCGGGATCATGGTCTTCCGCTTCGGCAGGACGGCCTACTACCTGTTCGGGGGATCGACCGACCTCAAGCGCGAGCTGATGCCCAATTACCTGCTGCACTGGCAGGCCATGGTCGACTTCAAGGCGCTCGGCTGCGACACCTATGACTGGTGGGGGATCCCTGAAGAACCGGCGCCCGATCATCCCTGGTTTGGCCTCTATCGCTTCAAGACCGGGTTCGGCGGCGAGACGGTGCGATACGTCGGTCTCTACGAGCGCATCCTGCGTCCGGGCGCGTACCGGCTCGATCGGGGTCTACGTTCAGTGAAGGCTCGCATTCGCCGCCCTATACTTCGGTGACATGGCGAGGGAACGACCGCTGTCGGACCAGGCGTTTGAGCAGTTCCCCCAGGCTCTGATCATCGTCGACCGCGAGGCGACGGTGGTCTCCCTGAACGCCGTCGCCGAGCAAGTGACCGGATGGGAGCGGGCGGACGCGGTCGGCCGTCCCGCCGCCGACATCCTCGAGGTCCGCACCGAGACCGGGGTCAACCTGTGCGCTCCGAACGGCGCCCTCCGCCGCGCGATTCGGCTGGGGACCTCCGTCAACACGCACTTCGCGTACCTCTTTCGTCTTCGCACCAGTGACGATCCGGTCCGAGTCGCATACTCGGTGTCACCGTTGCGCGTGAGAGGCAAGGCGCCCGACGGGGCCACCATCGCGATCCACGATGTGACGCCGGAGCTGGAAACGATCGAGGCCCGCGACGCCCTGATGCTGGCGGCCTCGCACGAGTTGAAGACCCCGCTCACCACTCTGAAGGGATTGAGCGAGCTGCTGCTCGACTTCGAGCTGACGGAGGCGCAGCGTCGCGAGCTCCTCCAGGACCTCCATGGCCAGGCCGACCGGATGGAGCGGTTGATCGGCGACATCCTCGCCGTGAGCCGCATCGATTCCGGCCGCGTGTCCGTCGATCTGTCACGGGTCGACGCCGTCCCCGTGGTCAAGCATGTGTGTGACGAAGTCCGACCCATGCTCAACGGTCGCACCTTGCAGTGCCGGGTCCAGGACGGCCTTCCCGCCGTGTTTGGCGATTCGCGGAAGCTCCATCAAATCCTGGTCAACCTCGTCACGAATGCCATAAAGTATTCGGAGCCAGGCACCCGGATCAAGCTCAGCGCGCGCAGCGACCAGTCCGCGGTGCGGTTCGAGGTCGCAGACCATGGGGTCGGAATCCGTAAGGAGCACCTGCCGCGGCTTTTCGAGAAGTTTTACCGTGCGGATGACCCAGCCGTCCGCCGCGCATCGGGCACCGGGCTCGGCCTGTACATCGTGCGCAACCTCGTCACGATGCTCGGCGGGCAGGTGCACGTGCGGAGCGAGCATGGCAAGGGGAGCGTGTTCACCGTGACCGTGCCGCGGGCCGAGGCGGGCGCCGCCCGGCCGCCACATCGCGCGGTGACGCCGGTCAGGGCGCACTCGCGCGTGCACGCCGGAGCCGGCTGATGCCGCCCGCCAAGAAAATCCTGATCGTCGACGATGAGGCCATGATCCGCAAGGCCATTCACCTCGCTCTCGAAAAAGAGGGCTACGAGGTGGTCGAGGCAGAGACCGGCGCCGAGGCCCTCCGCCGTCTGGAGGTCAGCAAGCCGGACCTGATCCTGCTTGACGTCATGTTGCCGGACGTGTCCGGCTTCGATGTCTGCCGCGACATCCGGAAGGCCGGACTCAGAGTGCCGATCATCATCCTCAGCGCCAAGACCGAAGAGATCGACGTCGTCGTCGGCCTCGAGATCGGCGCGGACGACTACATCACGAAGCCATTTCGCACCCGGGAACTGCTGGCCCGCATCGCGGCGCACCTGCGCAAGGCGCGCCAGGAGGAGGAGGCGGTCAACCAGGGACGGCTGGAATTCAAGGATCTGATCATCGACCTCAATGAGCGCCGCGTCTTCCACGAGGCGAGCGAGGTGATGCTCACCCACACCGAGTTCGACCTGCTGGCGTTCCTCGCCGCCAACGCGGGCAAAGTCCTCTCGCGGGAGAAGATCCTGAACCATGTCTGGGGCTACGAGTACCCGATCGAGACCCGCGTCATCGACGTGCACATCCGCAACCTCCGCCGGAAGATCGAGCAGGATCCGTCCCACCCGTTCTTCATCCTGGCGGTACCCGGGATCGGCTACCGCTTCACCAGCGCGGGTAAGCTGGCCTGAGCTACGAGACGGCGGCGCTCGCGGGCCGCAGCGCCCGGTACACGCCAAGTAACCGATCAAGGTTGTCCTTCAGACTGTAGCGCTCGACCGCGCGTGCCCGCGAGCGGCGGCCGAGCTCAGCGCGGAAATCGGGGAAGTCGATCAGCGTGCGCAACGCCAGGCGAAGCTGGCCCTCCAGGTCCTTGACATCGAGGACCAGCCCGGCGCCGCGCAGCGCTTCGCCATCCGAGCCGACGTCCGTCGCGATTGGCGCCACCCCGCACGCCATCGCTTCGAGCAGGGAGAGCGACAGGCCTTCGACCATCGATGGCAGGACGAAGATATCCATCGAACGCAGCATCGCGATGCGCTCCGTTTCCTCCAGCACCTGGCCCGTGAACGTGACGCGCGGGTTGCCAAACCGTCGCTCGAGACGGCGGCGATCGCTCCCGCTGCCGACCACGAGAAGGCCAACGTCATCCGGGGGATCGAGGTCGGCGAAGGCGCCGAGCAGCACATCGACATTCTTTTCCGGGTCGAGCCGTCCGAGATATCCGATGCGCGTGCGCACGCCCCGTTCCCGGTGCGCCCTTGGTCCGGGTGAGTACTTTTCGATGTCCACACCGTTTGGGATGACCGCGACGTTGGCTTCGGGCACGCCGTAATGCGCGAGCAGCGTCTTTTGCTGTTCAGAAAAAATGACCACGCGGTCGTAGCTCGCCAGGGACTGTGAGTAGAAGCGATACAGCGCGCCACTGATGCTTTGCCAGAGGCCGAACCGTGAGTCGTAGGGCACGTGAAAGGTCGCGACCACCGGGAGGCCGAGCTCATGGCAGAGTTCGGGCAGGCCGAGGTCGATCAGCGTGGAGAAGCTCAACGACACGTGGACGAGGTCGACGCGCTCTCGGCGCAGCAGCTCGGTGATCGTCCGCTTCGTTCTCGGCGAGGAGATGATGTATCGGTGGCTGCTGGTCAACGACTTGAGCGCGATGCTGTCGTCCGTTGCGATCGGCAGGGTGTCATGGTGCACGAAGAAGACCTTGACGTCGCGGGCCCGCAACCCGGCGACGGTTTCCCTCGAGTAGGTCAGGAGCCCATCACCGGCGCGCCCGCTCTGGTGGCCAAGCCAGGCGACGCGCAACGGCTCGGTCACGGGCTGAGCACCTCCGCGAGGAGGTCCAGCAGGAACGGCCGGTTCGGCAATTCCGGGTGTGGGATCTGCAGGCCGGGCTCATCCACCGCCCGATCGTCGTATCGAAGGATGTCGATATCGATCTCGCGGGGTCCCCATCGTTCGCGCGGCTGCCGGCCGAGCGTCACCTCGAGGCGTTTGACCGTCTCCAGCAGCGACCGCGGCCCGAGGCCGGTCTCGACCTCGAGCACCTGGTTCAAAAAGCCCGGCTGATCGGTGACCCCGACCGGGGCGGTTTCCGCGACGCGCGAGGCCTGGATCACCGCCACGCCCAGCGTGGGCAAGCATTGACGCGTCGCCTGCAGGTAGGCGGCCCGGTCGCCGACATTACTCCCTAACGCCAACCAGGCGCGGGTCATGATCGGACGACCGCATCCGCCATCCGCGCCACCCGGACCATCGCCTTCACGTCATGGACGCGGACCAGGTCGGCGCCGCCCGCGATGCTCAGCGCCACCGCCGCCGCCGTCCCCTCCAGGCGTTGATCGACCGGAAGATCGAGCGTCTTTCCGATGAAGGACTTGCGCGAAGGCCCGACCAGGATCGGCGCACCGAGCGCGCGAAGTTCGGGCAGCCGGCGAATGATCTCGATGTTGCCCGGCCGATCCTTGCCGAAACCGATGCCCGGATCGACGATGATTCGGTCCCGCGCCACGCCGGCGGCCTCCGCCAGCGCCACACTCTCTCGCAGGCCCTGGATAACGTCACGCATCAGGTCGGAGGTCGCGCCGACGACGGGACGGTTGTGCATGACGACGACCGGCACGCCGGCGCGCGCCACCACCCCGGCCATCTCGGGGTCGCGGGTCAGGCCAAAGACGTCGTTGATCAGGCTCGCCCCGGCGGCCAGAGCCCGCGACGCAACGGCCGCCTTGTAGGTGTCGATCGAGACCGGGATCCCGACCGCGCCGGCGATCGCCTCGACGACCGGAAGGACGCGGGCCAGCTCTTCGGCTTCAACGAGGCCCGGCCCTGACCAGGTCTCGGGTCGGGTCGACTCGCCGCCGATGTCGACCAGGTCCGCCCCGTCCCGCTCCATCTGGCGCGCCCGCGCAACCGCGACCTTGAGATCCATGACGCCGTCGCCCGAAAAGGAGTCGGGCGTGACGTTGAGAATTCCCATGACGTAGGTGCGCGAGCCCCAGCGGAATTCGTGATTGGCTATGCGCAGCATTCCCAGCGTCGCCGCCACAGGGCTGAGCGTAGCATCACCCTCGTGAAACTGAGCCAGCTGTTGCCGGGCGTGTCGGTGGTGGAGGCGCCGCCCACGGATCCGGACATCACGGGTCTCTGCTACGACTCGCGCCGGCTAAAGCGCGGCGATTGCTTCGTCGCGGTGCCGGGGACCCACACCGATGGGCACCGCTACGTGGAGACGGCGTTGCGGGACGGGGCGGCCGTCGCCGTGGTGCAGCGCCGCGTCGGCACCGCGTGGCCGCAGGTGGTCGTCGCCGATACCCGGCGCGCCCTGGCCCTGATGTCCAGTGCGTTCTTCAGCCATCCCAGCCGCGCCATGGTCGTCATCGGCGTGACCGGCACCGACGGGAAGACCACGACCACCACGATGATCCACCAGTTGCTGCAGGGCGCGGGGCGCCGGGTCGGGTCGATGAGCACGGTCGACATCCGCATGGCCGACGCCATCGATCAAAACGACTCGCGGCAGACCACGCTGGAGGCGCTCGAGATCCAGGAGCAACTCGCCCGCATGCGGGACAGCGGCATGGACGCGGCCGTCATCGAAACCAGCTCGCATGGTTTGGCTCTCCAGCGCGTGACGGGCTGCGACTACGACGTGGCCGTCTTCACCAACATCGCCCACGAACACCTCGACTTCCACAAGACGATCGAGGCATACCGCGAGGCGAAGGCGCAGCTGGTCGACCTGACCGCGCAGAGTGCGGACAAGGGCCTTCCCAAAACCGCCGTCCTCAATCGCGACGATCCGAGCTATGCTTACCTCGTCCAGCGCCCGATCGCGCGCCGCATTACCTACGGCGTGCAGCTCGAGGCCGACCTGAAGGCGACTCGGGTGGACGCCTCACCACGCGGGCTGGAGATCGAGGCCACCACTCCGCTCGGCGCGATGGCGCTCCAGCTCCCGCTTAGCGGCCGCTGGAATGCGTCCAACGCGCTGGCCGCAGCGGCGGCGGCGATCGCGATCGGCCTATCCCTGGACCAGATCCGCCATGGACTCGAAACCTTCAAGGGGGTCAGCGGCCGGATGGAGCGGGTCGACCTCGGTCAACCTTTCGCCCTCGTCATCGATTACGCGCACACGCCGCAGAGCCTCGAGAAAGTCCTGCGCGAGCTGCGACCGATCACGAAGGGGAAACTGATCGCGGTCTTCGGCAGCGCGGGCGACCGGGATCGCGAGAAACGCCCCTGGATGGGCGAGATCGCGGCCCGCCTTTCGGATTACGCGGTCTTCACCGACGAAGATCCGCGTGAGGAGGATCCGACCGCGATCCTTCACGAGATCGCTGCCGGGGCGGAGGAGGTCGGCTGGAAAGAGGGCGCCGACTACACCTGTATCGAGGACCGCGCGGCGGGGATCACGCATGCCGTGGGGCGAGCCGGCGCGGGCGACACCATCCTGCTCGCCGGCAAGGGACACGAGCGCAGCATCCTCAAGGGTCGTGGGAAGGAGCCCTGGGATGAGCGCGCCGCGGCCGAAGCCGCGATCCGGGGCATCCTGCGCTAACGGCGGGCGCCGAGGACCAGCTTGCGGTCGGTAAACGAGGTCACCCGGCCGTCCACAGCCGTGATCTCGAGCGCGGCGACGGCGCCCGTCGGTGCCTGAAGGAACCGCTCGCGCACCCGTTGCATCGTGGCCGCGTCCTGGCCGCCGCGTAGCAGCCAGGGCTCGAAGTCGTGGGCCTTGCGCACGATCTCGACCCGCTCCGTGTGGAGCCCGGCCCGCTCGCTGAATGCGATCCACTCGTCCTGCCGGTACGTTCGCCGGTGAGTGGGGTCACGCAGCCGTTCGACCTCGTCCTGGTAGGCGGCGCTCTCCCGGTCCTCCGGCGCGACCGTGTCAATGAAGACGAAGCGGCCGCCTGGCCGCAGGACTCTCGCCACCTCGCGCACCGCCAGCGCCACATCGTCGAAGTGGTGCGCGGCCAGCCGGGTGGTGACGATGTCGAAGCTCGCCCTGGGAAACGGCAGCCGTTCGGCGATTGCCTGCTCAAACTCGGCATTTTGAACGTCCGCATCCCGGAATACGCGGCGGGCCGTCACGAGCATGGCTGCGACCGGATCGGTGAGCACCACCGTCGCCACGCGGGGCGCGAGCGCCAGCGCCGTGTGGCCGGCGCCGGTCCCGATGTCGAGCACGCGCTCACGCCCGGTCGGCGCGGCAAACTCGACGACGAGTCTCAGCTCATCCCCAGATTTGTGCTCTCCGGTCGCGTAGGCGTCCGCCGCCTTCTCCCACCGGCCCGCCGTCGCGCTCACGCGCTCAGCTTAAGGCGACGCTGCTGAGGACCTGCTTCACCAGCGGTGAGTTCGGATCGCTGGTGAAGAACGTGAACTGGTAGTTGCGCGCGGCCGTGTGCACGAACACTGACGTCATGTAGGGCCAGCCCTGATCCGCCCGCGCCCACGCCGACGTGGCCTTGCAGGTATCGAGCGCCACGCGGGCCACGTGCTCGACCACCGTGTAGTTCCAGACCTGGATGGTCGCGCTGTGATCGGCCAGCGGCGCGATGTCCGACCGTACCACGGATGGCAACTGCACGGCCAGCGTATCCGTGGTCGACGTCTGCACGACCAGGAAAGGCAGCTCATCGCCGCGCGGCACGACGGTCATGAGCGACGGATCGTTGCCCGTCGGCTGCCAGTCCTGCGGCAGCATGAGGCTCCAGCCCAGGCTGCTGTCCGGGTGGATCGCCGAGTTTGTCACGAAGTCCGCGCGCGCCCAGCCGGACTGGCTGGCGAGGGTCAGGTGGTACCAGGGATTGCCGCCGCCGTCGATCGCCTTCTGGTCGGCGGTCGCCTGGGTGCCCTGGCTCAAGGTGGCGAGCCGGGTGCCGCTCGCCGAGGGTGCGGTCCGCAGGTTGACGCCCAGCGGATCGTTGACCCAGATCGGAAACGGCAGCGAGGGGGCGGCGGGCGTGACGGCCGCCGGCGCTGACTTCGGCGTGGGCAAGGCCGCCGGGCAGCTCGTCGGCGATGCGTGCGGGTCGGCGGTGGCGATGGGTTGAGGCCGGCTCGCCACGGCGTGGATCTTGAAGAGAGACGTGAGCGGCCCAACCAGCAGGAAGGCCGCGACGGCGCCGATGACCATCAGGGGGATCAGGCGGAGAGCCGACCTCATGATGGTGCAACGCCCCCGTCCGAGGCGAAGTTACGCCAGCGGTTTCCGGTTCGGCACGCCCACCCTTCTGGGGTATGCCGCGGGTGTCGCCTCGATCTTGTCCACGACGAGAACGGCGGCATCGCCAGTTGGTCCGTCCTTGAGGCGGGGCATGCCACCGCCGAGCAGCCGGGCCACCGGTTCAAGGGGTTGTGGGTCGAGGTGTCTGACTTCTGCAAGAAGGTCTCCACCAGGTCTAACGAAGGGAAGGGCAAGCTCCAGCAGGGTCGCCGGGCGAGCCACCGCGCGGGAGATCGCCCGATCGAACTGATCTCGAAGATCGGGCTGCCGGGCCAGCTCCTCGGCGCGGCCCTGCAGGACCCGAACGTTGCCCATCTGAAGGGTGGCCGCGACGTGAAGCAGGAAGGCGCATTTCCGGGCGTTGGCCTCCAACAGGGTGAACTGGACGGCGGGCAGCTCGAGGGCGAGGGGGATGGCGGGCAGGCCACCGCCGCTCCCGATGTCGATCACCGTGCGGACCCGGCCCCAGTCGAACACGAGCAAACGACGCGCGTCACCGATATGAGCCCCCACCTCATCGGTGGTCCGGGCTCCGGTCAGGTTGACCGCCCGATTCCACTCCAGCAGCAGGTCGACATAGCGATCGGTCCGGCTGGGCACAGCCCTACAATAAGGAGGTGCCCGTCTACGAGTTTTCGTGCCTTGGCTGCCGACACACGTTCGACGTCCTGGGCACCTACGCCAGCCGTGATGCGCGGCAGGTCTGCCCGCAGTGCGAGGGCACCAACACCCGGGTGCTCTTCTCCACCTTTGCGGTGAAGAGCAGCGGCGAGGTCGCGACCACGAGCGCAGGCGGGTGCGGGTGTGGCGGCGGTTGCGCCTGCAGCAATTAGCGGCATAAAACCGTAGACAGCGCGGTCGCGCTCCGTCATCATGTGCCCGTGGCAACAGCGGGGACCCCGGTGCGCCTTCGCCCCATGCCCCTTGGCGAGCTTCTCGACGAGACCTTCAAGCTCTACCGGCGCCACTTCACGGTCATTGCCGGGGTCGCCCTGGCGGTCGTTCTTCCCAACCTGATCATCACGCTGATCTCCGGTTCATACCGCGCCAATCCGTTCACCTTGATCCAGCAGTTCCTGCAAAACGCCAACGACCCCTCGGCCCTGGCCGCCTTCCAGGCGCGCCAGCAGCAGTACACCTCCTCCCCGCTCTACCTGCTGAGCTTCCCGCTCGCGCTGCTGCTCACGCCGTTTACGCTGGGGGCCATTTACTACGCCGCGACCTCGCTGGCTGCGGGTCATGCGGAAACGGTCGGCTCGGTCCTGCGCGGTACCCTCCGACGATACTTCGGGCTGTTCGGTACGGCCATCCTCAGCGGTCTGCCCGCGCTGGGCGCGGTCGTGGTCGTCGCCGCGCTCGTCATCACCTTCGTCCTCTTGCACGCCACGCCGCTGGCGGTGGCCGTTGGGGTCCTCGGCGGCCTCGCGGCGTTCGCGTTCATCGTCTGGCTGGCGATCCGCTGGACGGTCGCCTATGCCGCCCTCCTCGCTGAACGAGTCAATCCGGTGCGCGGGCTCGGCCGCAGCTGGGCGCTCGTCCGGGGAAACTGGTGGCGGACCTTCGGCATCCTCTTCCTCGTGTCCATTCTGGTGAGCATCATCCAGGCCGCCATCGGCGGCCTCTTCACCGGGATCGCCGCGCTGCTCCCCGGCCTCAGTGATGACGTCCGGGCGGGCGCGGTCACGGTCGTCGCCGCGCTCGTGAGCGCGCTGGTCGGCGCGGTCACCCCGATCGCCATCACCATGCTGTACCTTGACCTGCGGGTACGGAAGGAAGGTGTGGATCTCGACCAGCTCGCCCGACAGACCGCTCCCGGCCCGGCCCCGGCGTAGGCGACGTCCGGCGCTGGCCGGGCTCCTCCTGTTCCTGTCCCTTCTCCTCCTCGCGCCCCAGGCACCCACTCCCGTCCTGGCCAGCGAGGCCGACGACTACACCAACGCCATCCACCGTGCGCTCGCCCTGGTCCAGTTCGCCGAGCGCGGGGACGTGCCATCGCGTCAGCAGGCGATCACGGTCCTGATCCAGGCCACCGGCAACGCCCAGCCGGAGATTCTCCGGGACCTGCGTGCCGAGCCCCCGGACCTTAACGACGCCGACCAGCGTCTCCAGGCGCTGTACGCGGCATTGCAGGCGAGGGTCGATACCCCCGACCCGGGGCAGGCCGCCCAGCATCTCCAGCACGTCCTCTCGATGCCACGTTATTCCGGTCTCAGTGCGGGACCCTCACTGGTGGACCAGCTCCTGGCGGCCATTTTCCAGGGAATCCGCGCGCTGCTTTCCTGGCTTGGTCTCGGCCGAACGAACCTTCCGACCGCGTTCTGGCTGGGCCTGACCTTGCTGGCCCTTGCCGCCATCGTCGTCTTGACCATCCGGGGTGGCTTCAGCCGCGGTGGAAGGGCGGCACTCATGCGCAGCGCCGCGCCATCGCGCCGTCCGGCGGTCGACTACTTTGGGGAGGCGGACCGGCTGGCCTCAACCGGCGATTACCTGGCGGCGATCCGGGCGCTGGCCGGGGGAGTGGCGACCGGCATCAGCGGCGAGCGGGCGTGGGACCAGAGCCCGTTCACCGTGCGCGAGTTGTACGCGCGCTCGCCGTCTGCCGATGCGTTGCGTCCGCTCCTGATCTCCTTCGAGGAGGCCAGTTATGGCCATCGCGCCCCGGACGCGGCGATGTACCAGAGGGCTGAGGACGCGGCGGCGGCCTACCGGCCGAGGGCGGCGTGAAGGGCCGTGGCGTGTGGGTGCTCGGTGGGCTTGCGCTGGTCATCGCGCTGCTCGTGTTGCTCCGCGGTCCGTCCAGCGCGGGTGATTCGCCGGAACACGCGTCGACCAGCGATGCCGCGAACGGCACCTCCGCCCTGCGGTTATACGCTGAGGCGCTCGGCCATTCGACGGGTACCATCGAAGGCGATTTCACCCTGCCCGCCGGCTCCGGCCTGCTGTTCATCTTTTCCCCCACCCATGGGTTCAGTGCCGCGGAGGCGCAGCAGGTGGCGAGCTGGCTCAGCGCGGGCGGCGTGGCCGTCTACGCCTCGGAACAGCCGGAGCCGCAGCTCGACACGCAGTTCGGGATTCATCGGGCACCGGCTCGACCCTCCATAAACGGCCCGGCGGGCTTACTGCAATCCGAGGCCCGCGCCCCCGTCTTCGGCGGCGTGCGCCGCGTGGGCGGCGGCGATCCGGTGGAGCGGCTGGTGCCCTCGCCCGCCCAGGTGCCCCTGCTCCGCAACCGGTTCAACGAGGTCGTCGCCGTCCGCACCGTCGTTGGCCAGGGGCAGCTGATCGTCCTCACCGACCCGCTGATCCTCTGCAATCGCTACCTCGGTCAGGCGGACAACGGGCGGCTGGCGGCTGACCTGCTCGCCTTGGCCCCGGCGGGCGGTCGCGTGTCGTTCGATGAGTTTCATCACGGCGCGGCTGCCGCCGGCTCTCCCGAGACCGCCTGGATCACGACGCCGTGGGGTGCGGCGCTGACCTGGGCGGTCATCATCATCTTTTGCGGCGTGGCGGTGCGCGGGCGATCTTTCGGGCCGCCCATCCCGCTCTACTCGACGCGGGACCGCTCCGCGGCGGAGTATGCGACGGCGGTGGGCAGCCTCCTGCACCGCACCGGCGCCCGAGCCGTGGCGCTCGAAACCTTGCTCGCGGCGACCCGGCGCGCCATCGCGGAGCGCGTCGGCATCGGCCAGGCTGCGGCGGGCGCGTACTTCGACGAGGCGGTGGCGCAGCGGGCG
>DATCOB010000041.1:0-2843 GCA_036564925.1 Candidatus Dormiibacterota bacterium
GCCGTTCTACCTCAGGGCTTCATCAGCAAGAACCTGCATTTGGCGGCGTCCAGACTCTTTCGCGTCCAGGACGGAGTGCGCTACGACCACAGCGGCAAGTACGCCGCCGTGGGCCCGTTCGAGTACAGCGGGCCGTAAACCCATTTTGTGGGCCCTCGCCAAGCTGGACGGAGAACGCCGCGTTGCCACACGGGTACTCTAAACGGGGTCGCAGTTAACCAAGGGAGGACGGAAAGCGTGGCAGACATCCTCGATCTCGTCGATGTGCAGGAACTCCGCAGCGAGGTTCAGAAGAAGTACCGTGACGTAGCGGAGAAACCCGGCGGCGACTACCACTTCCACACCGGCCGCCAGCACGCGATCCGGCTCGGCTACGACCAGGCCATCCTCGCACAGCTGCCCGACGCAGCCTGCGAGGCATTCGCCGGCATGGCGAACCCGTTTCATTGGGAGACACCAACATCCGGGGAGCGAGTGGTGGACCTCGGTTCTGGTGGCGGAATGGATTCGTTCTTCGCCGCCCTATGTGTCGGAAAAGAGGGTCGGGTCATCGGCGTCGACATGACGCCCCAGATGGTCGAGCGCAGCCGTCGCCTGGCGAAGCAGCTTGGATTTGACAACGTCGAATTCCGCGAGGGGCTTATCGAAAAGGCGCCGGTCGACGATGGCTGGGCCGACGTCGTGATCAGCAATGGCGTGATCAACCTCTGCCCGGACAAAGTCGGCGTCTGTCGTGAGGTGGCCCGCATCCTGCGGCCGGGCGGTCGGATGATGATTGCCGACATGTGTATCGAGAAGCCGATTCCGGAGAGCGCGCTTCGTGACATCGATCTCTGGACCGGTTGAATAGCGGGAGCCCTGCCGTGCGCAGGGTGGGAGACGGTGATTCGAGGCGCCGGGCTTATTGACGTGGAGCTTGGTCCTCGCGTCGATTCCTTCGCGGGCGCGAGCGGAGAGGGTAAGGCTCGGCAATTCGGAACCTACGGGTATCCGATCCGAGCGCGTAAGCCGGCGTAGCGTAGGGGCCCCTCCAGCTCCAGTCCGGCCGCCGGCTGGAGTGTCGATGTGCTTGGCGGCAACGGAGACGGCAACGTCGCTGAACTCTGGCGACACGCAATGAACCACACCGTGGGTTCGAAGATGCCGTCCGGAAGCTGCCTGGCGGCAACATCGAGAACAGCTGGCGATCTGCTACGGACCCAGGCACTCTCGCACTGGCCCCCGGAACAAATAATCCGCCAGATTGACTGGGAGGGTGAGTCGCTCGACTAGGCTAACAAGGACGATCCGTCTGCCACGGTCAACGGGAGGGAAACCATGACACGTCCGCTCGAGCCTGACGACCTGTATGCGATAGCGCTGGCGGACGACCCGCAGATCACACCGGATGGAGACCGCATCGTCTATATCGTGACCGGGATCGATCGCGCCAGCTATGAGTACCGCCGTCACCTGTGGATCGTCCCGACAGACGGCGGCGACCCCAGGCAATTCACCGCCGGGCCGAATGACACGGCTCCGCGCTGGTCGCTGGATGGCCGCTGGCTGGCGTTTGTTCGTGCGCCCGCCGGCGAGCGGAAACCCAAGAACGAGGAAGAGCGCGACCGTGGCGTTGGCAAGCCGCAACTCTGGATCATGCCGGCCGATGGCGGGGAAGCCCGCCAGTTGACCTACGCCCAGCATGGCGCCGGGGACCCCGTGTGGTCGACCGATGGCCGCTCCCTGATCTTGACAGCCGAAGTTGGCGACGCCGACGATGGCGAGGCCGAGGACGGGCCGCTCAAGGAGAAACAGATCCCGGCCGTACGGACCATCGACCGACTCTGGCATCGCCTTGACGGCCACGGCTGGAACTACGAGCGGCGTTCCCACCTATTCCAGGTGTCGCCCTCGGGTGGCGATCCCCGCCCGGTCACCGATGGTGATTGGGATGACTCCGCGCCAGCTGTCTCCCCGGACGGACACCGGCTCGCCTTCGTGTCGGACCGCAGCGCGGAACGGTGGCAATGGCCGGCCGGGGATATCTGGATCATGGATCTCAAGCCCGGAGCGGCCGCCCGGCGGCTCACGGATGAGTCGCTTGTCTGCAGCGCGCCAGGCTGGTCACCAGACGGCGATCGGATCGCGTACCTCGGCTCGAAGCGGCGTTACTCGGACGGCCACACCGATCTCTATGTCGCGGCGGCGATCGGCGACGCTGCCCCTGTCCGGTTGACGGGGGACTTCCTGCCCACCTGCGAGGACGGCTGTATCGATGACCAGCGCGCCCATGCGGGCGTCCACCTATCCTGGTCCGCCGACGGCAAGGAGGTTTTTTTCCTGGCATCGGGGCGGGGTACGACTGATCTCTACGCCGTGTCCGCCGCCGGTGGCACGCCTCGCCGCCTCACCGATGGGGAAGGACGCGTCTACGGCTTCAGCGTCGACCGGCAGCGTGCGACGATCGCCCTGGCGTGCTCCACCCCCACCGTCCCAGGGGACATCCACGTGCTGGGGCCGCATGACGGCCGGAGCCGGCGCCTGACGGAACTCAACGGCCCCCTGTTTAAAGGGGTGTCGCTGGCCGTACCCGAGGAGTTCGCGTTTACCGGTGCCGATGGCTGGGACCTGCAAGGCTGGATTCTGAGGCCAGCGACGGCCGGGCCCGCTCCCGCAATCCTTGAGATCCATGGTGGACCGATGGCGATGTACGGACGAAGCTTCTTCTTTGAGTTTCAGTTGCTCGCCGCGCACGGGTACGCGGTCGTCTACGCCAACCCACGGGGAACCACGGGCTACGGGCGCCACTTCTCAGACGCCGTCAACAATGACTGGGGCGGCAAGGACTGGCAGGACCTCCAGGC
>DATCOB010000042.1:0-10287 GCA_036564925.1 Candidatus Dormiibacterota bacterium
TCGCAACCCAGTCGCATAGCAGCGAAGGGCCCCCCGCCGTGCCAACGCTGCATCAGAAAGTCGAGAGGACTGCGGCACTGGCGCAGGCAAGCCTCCTTAAGCGGTGTGAACTGGTACAGCCCCGCGAGCCCCAGGACCGCGGCCACGGCATAGGGCAGGGATCGTGCGACCAGCGAGCCATCGGACGCCACCACCATGAGGGCCTGCTGAGCTGCGAGAACCGGCAGGCCGAAGGCCGCCCAGACGATCAGGTAGCCAGCCACGAGGAACACCGTGTTGATCGCGCGAGCGCCTGCCCCTGCAACTCGATAAAGCAGCACCAAGGGCGCGGCCGACGGCAGCATCATGGCGGCCATCATGACCAGCCAGGCAATAGCGAAATCAGTTAGAGCCCCGAGCTCAAAGCCAGCGCTTATGGGACCGCCCATGGCGCTGTGGCCGGGGCGGGCCTGCGCCAACACGCCCGCCCAAGCTGCCACGGTGACAGCCGTGAGGCCTAAACCGACGATTGCCGTGCTGAGGTCGGCGAGCGGACCGGCTCGGAGCGCTACTTTCATCTAGGAATAGTATGTTCGCCAGAGTCCGGCGACGTTGCCCTCAGCGTTGCCGTCAAACCCGAGACACCCGCCGGCGGAGCGGCAACCGACGATGGTCAGGCTGAAATCGGACGGGCGCGACGAATGTCTTATCCCTTATGGATTGCGCCTCCCCTTTGTGCGGGTTCAGGATTGAGGGGTCGCTAGGCGGTCGCCTGGCGAGTGGTGGATAGGTCAATTGCGGTCGGGCGCGGTTACGACCGATCCGGCGTCAACGTCGCTGGCTTGCGCAGCCTTGAAGAACGCCGTCCCGATCACAAACACCCCGCGCTGGGGGATCGAGAAGTCTGCCATCCGTCCGGGCGTTGGCGCGGGACCGATTGCTCCCAGGTCGACCCCGTCGAGCGTGGCGTGGCTGTCGGCGACGAGCCAGACCAGGTGCGGGTTGGCGACGAACCGTTGTCCGTTGGGGGCGCGACCCTGAAACCGCACCTTCCCGGCGCGCAAGATCGGTCCTGCCACTACTCCCATGCCGGCAAGGAATAGACGATGCCTCCAAACCGCTTCGGGTAGACGCGAACCGAGGGCGCTCATCGCCCTGGTGACAGCAGACGAGGTCAACGTTACGCTCCAGTCGAGGCGGCGATTGCCATCTTTGACGGTCACCGAGAGCTGCCTCGGTCCGTCCCACTCGATATCGATAGTCGCAGTCAGAACCTCCGCGACGGCTGAGCTGAAGTACCGCGCGCACCCGTTCACGGACGGAAGGTCTTGGAAAAAGGTCCAGCGGCCACCCGGGTCACGATGCCACACGGAGCGGTAGCCTGGGCCAACCGACGACGCGGGAAACCGACGCATCGCGAGGATGTGACCCGAGTTAAAGGGCAGGCCCATCACGCCATAGCCCGCGAAGCGCTCCTCGGATCCACTCGGCACGCGCGGGGAGGCCTCGATCTCGGCGACAAGCTTTTGCGGGTCGCTTATCGCATGCATCGGCCACAAGTCCGCATGTGTCGGCCAAAAAGCCAATCCACGACTAGTAGCCCATTGTCGGGGAAGCGGCGCGGTCAGCGGCTCCTCCCCTACTGGGGTGCGTCTCGTACATACGGACGGCGACAATGCCGGCGCCGACCAAAGTGACGACGGCGACCACCCAGATCGCCGCGACCAGGCCGAAGAGATCGGCTACCGCGCCGGATAGGAGAGCGCCCACCACGAATCCAACGTCGCGCCACAACCGGTAGACGCCCACCGCCGAGGCCCGCCAGGCCGGATGGGCCACATCCCCGACTGCCGCGAGCAGGGCGGGGTACGCCATGGCGGTCCCCAGGCCGAGGCCGATTGCCCCGACGGCCCAGATCGCAAAGCCCGTTCCGACGGCGATCACAGCAAGGGAAGCCGCCTGGACGGCCAGCCCTCCCGCGATCAACCGCTTGCGTCCAACGTGATCAGAGAGCGCGCCGGTTGCCAATTGGCCGACGCCCCAGACGAGCGGATAGAGGGCAACCAGTGCACCGATCGCAGAAAGGGAAAGGCCACGACGTGCGAAAAGGAGAGGGAACAGTCCCCACGCCATCCCGTCATTGAGGTTGTTGGTCAATCCGGCCGCGCAAGTGGCGGAAAGCGCCCGCTCGCGGAAGCTCGTTTCGATGAAGACGTGGCGCATCCTGACCGCCGGCGCCTGGTTACTGCCGTCATTCGTGCCACCCTCGAGGCGGGCGTGGCCGCGCGTCTCACGCACCAGGAGGACTGAGAGACCCAGTCCGAGACCCGCATAAGCCACGCCGAAGAAGAAAGGCTGCGGGCGAAGGCCGGCATGTTGCGCGACCAACCCTGTCAGGTAGGCGGTCACGGCCAGCGCGCCATAGCCCGCCGCTTCGTTGAGCCCCAGCGCCAGGCCACGCCGCACCGGACCAACGAGATCGATCTTCATGTTGACCGTCATCGACCACGCGAGGCCTTGATTGATGCCGAGAAGAATGTTGGCCACGATCACCCAACCCCAGACGGGGGCCCAGATGAGCAGCAACGGCACCGGCAAACCTGCCAGCCAGCCGGCGATCAGCACCGGCTTCCGGCCAAAGCGATCCGAGAGGGTCCCTGCGGCAAAGTTGGTGAGCGCCTTGGTCACGCCGAAGGCCACGATGAACGTCAGGGCCGCGGTTACGGCGCTGAGCCCAAAGATATGCGTGGCCAGCAGCGGGAGGACGGTCCGCTCCTCCCCGAGCATGCCGCCGACGAGCGCGTTGACGCCTATGAGAAGGCTGAATTGGGCCAGGTTCGCCCGGAGTCCGAACGTCACCGCGTGCATTGGCGGAGCGGCAGCCGTCATCTGATGGCGATCGGCTCACTGGAATCTCGCCAGGCATCGAAGCCGCCGTCCAGGACCGCCAAATTCTCTCGACCCTGTGCCTGCAGCAGGCTGGTGGCGGTCATCGCCCGCTCCCCGTGACCGCAGTAGATGGTCAGGGGCCCGGCTGGAATCGCGGCGGCCGAGGCCACCACGCTGCCGAGTTCCACATGGCGGGCACCCGGAATGTGTCCGCCCGCCCACTCACTCGCCTGACGGACATCGATGGGCGTGCCTTGCAGGCCCTCGTTGACCTGCCGAAGCGCGACCACCGACTCCGGCAAGCCCGCAGTGCGCCAGGCCTCAATGCCGCCCTCCAGCTCGCCGACAAGGTTTTCATGCCCGATCTTCAGGCACTGCTCGACAAGATCCCGCTGGTCCTGGTCGAGGGCTCGCAGGAAGACGAGCGGCCGTTCCGCGGGCACGATCCAGCCCAACCAGGACGCGAAGGCGGGACGCAGCGCGATGGAGAGCGCGCCGGGTACGTGGCCGCGGGCAAAACGCGCAAACGGGCGGATATCGATCAGAGTGGCCCCCGCGGCGTACTGACGGCGAAACTCATCAACGGAGAGCGGCGCGAGCGCCGGTAGTTTTACCCCGTACAGACGCACCCCACGCTGGTTCACGGCCCGCAGCCGAAGAAAGTAGGGCGGATAGGTGCCGAGGCCGGTGAGGAACGTCCGGACGAACGCATCCTCGGCGGCCGAGGTAAACAGCGGGTTCTCGCGCCGCTCTCTCCCGAGGGACGTCGTCCGCTGCCCCCCCTCGCCGGTCGAACAGAACGAGCCCGCGCCATGGGTCGGATAGACGGGCAGGTCGTCAGGAAGGCCGCCGAGCCGCTGATGGGCAGACCGATAGAGATCGTGGGCCAGCGGTTCGGTCTCGTCTGGCCCGATCAGGTCGGGGCGGGCGGCGCCGCCGGGAAGGACGGCTCCTCCACTGAAAAGCGCCAGCGGCTTAAGGCCGTCAAGTAGGAGGTAGGCAAGGTGCTCCGGCGTGTGCCCGGGGGTAGCCAGGGCTCGAAGTGTCAATCCGTCAAGGTCGATCTCTTCACCATCTTCAAGCCCGCGGTGTGCCGCGGCCAGATGCGAGGCGAGCGGTGCGAGGATGGTGGCTCCGAAGGCAGCCAGCTCGCGGCTGCCCGAGATGAAATCGGCATGCAGATGCGTCTCCACCGCGAACGCAATCCGCAGGTCAAGTTTTTCCGCGAGCTCTAGATAGGCCGTCGGGTCCCGCCGCGGGTCGACAACCAGCGCCCGACGGTCGCCCAGGGGCACCAGGTATGAGGAGTTTCCAAGCCCCTCGTCGACGAGCGGCACGATGTCCGCGCTGTGGTCGCCAGCCATGGCAAACCCGCTCATCAGACGGCCGGCTTTTCGCCTGCTACGAGGATGTACCCGAGGTATGGCACCGCCCTGCTGATGCGCGGCATCAACCAGGCCATCTTGCGCAGATACGAAGCCCGTGACAGACCACGCCACATGCAGGCGAGGGCGTTGACGAATCCTTCGTCCTTCAGGAAGCCGCGAGGCGTCATCATCTCGAAGGGTCCGGATCGTACCTCGATGGCAGAAAGGCCGGCATCCTTATAGATGCGCACCCAGCCGTCAAGCTGGTCGAGCTGCATGCCCGGACAGACTTGTCCGAGGAAGATCTCGCGGGCTTCTTCGGTCGGGGGCTGGCGCCAGAAGAACTCGGTGGCAAGCACCATCCCGCCCGGCCGGCACACCCGGACCAATTCTTTTGAAGCGCGCTGGCGGTCGACGAACATCGTGACTGCCTCGGCGATCACCCGGTCGAACGTACCGTCCGGGAATCGCAATGCAAGGATGTCTCCTTGCGCGACCTCGATGTCGCGCTCAAGGCTGGCGCGTCGAACATTGCTCGTGGCTCGCTCGAGCATGAGCGGCGAGATGTCAACCGCCGTGACGGCGACTCTGAACCGACGCGCTATCTGAATGGCCGTGGTTCCGACCCCGCAGCCGACATCGAGCGCCCGCTGGCCGGATTGTAGTTGGGCCAGGTTGAAGAGCTCCTCCGTTGAGCGACGGCCACCGGGATGGATCACGCGCTTGCCGAGCACGGCCAAAAATGTGTACGGATCCAACGACTTGACGTCGAGTTCTGGACGGGTCAGCGTAGCTGCCATCTCACGACCTCCTTTCTCCGATGGCCACAACTGGAAGACCTGCAGCCTTCCACTCAGGCAAGCCGTCTTCAAGCCGTCTCGCACGAAAGCCGGCCTGTTGCAGGACACGGACCGCCTTATGGGCGAACGCACAGTACGGGCCGCGGCAGTAAGCCACGACGTCTTTGTCGGGAGGCAGCTCGCGGAGCCTTCGGCGGAGTTCCGCAAGGGGGATCGAGATCGCGGACGGTAGGTGGCCTGCCGCAAATTCCTCCGGTGGCCGCACGTCCAGCACGACCAGGTCTTCACCCCGGTTCAGCCGCCGAAGCAATTCCGCTCGAGTGACGGGCTCAAGACTGTCCCGTGCGCCGAGGTAGGCGTCGGCCAGTTGGCCGACCTCCGCCCGGTGCCGGGCAGCGACATTGCGCAGGTTGCGCCACAGGTCGAACACCTCTGGATCCCTGAGCTCGTAATAGATGCGAGTGCCGACCCGACTTCGCCGGACGAGACCCACCTCACGGAGCACTTGCAGGTGCTGACTGGCGTTCGCCACGGAGAGCCCGGTCTCGCCGGCCAGCCGTTCGACGCTGCGCTCACCGTTCGCGAGGACGTCCACGATCTCAAGCCGCCGGCCGTTTGCCAGCGCTTGTCCCAGACGGGCGAACTCATCGAATAACGCGGTCTTAGCTGCCCGGCCGTCCCGCTCGATCGGCTCTTGCTTGTTCAACTGCTCCCCCGTATACCTCCGCAAGATGACAACTAGGGCGTCCGTCGCCCTGTTCAAGGCTTCAATTGATTACTTGTATACTATCAAACGCTTCTTCAGCCCACCATCGGGGGGTTTCATGGCCCTGATTGACTGGAGGCAGGTGGGGAAGAATGGAATCAGTTGGAGGTGATGAAAAATGATGAATTGGTACGGTTCGGGCGGCTGGTTCTGGATGTCCGTGTGGATGGTCGTCTTCTGGGCGGTCGTGATTGGAGTGGTTGTCTGGGTGGTGCGGCAATTTAGCCGAACCTCGATAGGCAGCGTCCAGGGATCGTCCGCGATCACGATCCTCGAGGAGCGTTTCGCCCGCGGCGAGATTGACAAAGTTGAGCTCGAGCAGCGAAAGGCCGTTCTGCGCGACGGCAAATAGCCGGCAAAAGACGAAGGGAAGGTGCGAGTAGGCGAGAGCCGGGAGATCCTCGACTCTCGTTCCCTCGTGGATGCGGCGTGAGAAGCGTACGCGGCGAGCCGCGGGATCCAAACCACACGGCGCGTTTCACGGGACCGCTTCGTGGACCGCAGTCCCGACCAGGCCGCGCAGACTCTCGGCATCGGCCAGGCGAGCGGCGCAGCGTCTTCCCGGCCATTTGAGAGTCCCCGCACGAGGAGCCGCCGTCCGGTTTCGGACCAATCCTCACCACTTTCCATGATGCGGGCCTCAACGGGAAATCGGTCATAAGGTGTCGGCGTAGGCGGCGAACATTGCGCTTCAAGCCCCCTCCTCGTTGTAGGCGGGAGTCGCGAGGTCATCGTGCCATGATGCTGAGGCACCATCCCGTCGATTTCGTGACCGGGCGTTAAGAACTTGGTGAGAGCGCCCAGCCCAGGATCTGGTCCGCGATCGACTGGGGCTGCTCGACACTCGCCAGGTGGGGGGCGCCCGGAATGACGACGAGTTCGGCACCCGGGATCCGCCTCGCCATCTCGCGTGACTGATCGGGCGGTGTCGCCTGGTCCGCTTCCCCGGCGATCACGAGCGTGCGGGTGGCGATGCGCGGCAGATCCTCGCGCAAATCCATGGCGGCCAGCGCCTCGCAGGTATTGGCGTACCCTTCGACCGGGGTCGACAGCAGAGCGGCACGGATCGGCGCGACCGCATCCGGGTGCCGAGCGGCAAACTCTGACGTGAACCAGCGGCCGAGGACGGGGTCGGCAATCGGCGTCATTCCCTCCGCCCGCACTCGCGCGGCTCGCGCCGCGTAGTCGTCGGGGCGCTGCATCCGCGGCGCAGTGCAGCAGAGGACGAGGTGATCGAGACGATCGGGCGCGTGCGCGCCGAGCCACTGGCCAACCATCCCGCCGAGCGATAGTCCGCAGAAGGAAACCCGCTCCAGCCCGAGGCGGTCGAGCAGCCGCAGAAGGTCTTGACCGAGGTCGGCAATGGCGTAGGGGCCGGACGGAACGGGCGAACCGCCGTGCCCGCGGTGGTCGTAGCGTACTGTCCGAAGGCGCCCGGAGAGGAACGGCAGGACGGGGTCCCACATCGCCATCGAAAGGCCAAGCGCGTGCGAGAGCACCAGCACCGAGGCGCCCGCTGGACCATCGATCTGGTGGTTGACATCAATCGATGGGTGGGGGACGTCTGACTCTGTTCGCGTGGCGCACCCCAGTGTACGATCGAACGACCCCACAGCCGCAGCTAACCGGGAGCCGGAGGCGAGTTCGTGGAGCCCTCGCCGGCGCCTAGTACCTCCTCCGCGATGCGAAAGGCCGTGTGGGCGGCCGGGACACCGCAGTAGACCGCCGTCTGCAGCAGCACCTCGCGCAGTTCGTCGACCGTGACGCCGTTGCGCAAAGCGGCGCGCAGGTGCAGGGCCAGCTCGTCCGGGCGATTCAACGCCACCGTCATCGCGACCGTGATGCAGCTGCGGGTTCGGCGGTCGAGGCCGGGGCGCGCCCAGATCTCGCCCCAGGCGTAGCGCGTGATCAGGTCCTGGAAGTCCTTCGTCAGCGGCGTGGTCGTCGCCTGCGACCGGTCCACGTGGGCATCGCCGAGCACCTCGCGCCGGATCTTCATGCCGCGTTCGCGCCGCTCCTCGTCAGTCATTCGTCTCCTTCCCCTGCCGACGATACGCGTCGAGCGCTCGGTCGATCAGCTGCGCTGACGCGCCGAGGTAGGTGGCCGGATTCAGCGCCTCTGTCAACTCGCCTTCGTTCAGACGTGCCGAGACATCCCTGTCCTCCTTCAGCACCTCGGCAAATCGGCGACCGGTCGAGCGGGCGACCGAGACCGCCCTGTCGACCAGCGTCCGAGCGGTCCGGCCATCGACTCGCTCGCTCAGGGCCATCACGACCGACTCAGCCATGATCAACCCTCCGGTCATGTCGAGGTTGCGTCGCATCCGGTCCGCGTCGACCTCAAGGCCGCTGAGCAAATCCGCCAGCCGGCCCACCGCACCGCCGGCTGAGCGGAGGGTCTCGCTCAGCGCCGGCCACTCCGCCTGCCAGGCTCCAGCCGCCCGCTCGTGCTCCTGCAGCATCGTTCCCTGCAGCAGCGCGATCTGGGCGTTGACGCTGCGCACCGCCGCCAGGATCTCGATCGCCTGGACCGGGTTGTGCTTGTGCGGGAGCGTCGACGACCCGCCCTGCCCCGCCCGTGCGCCTTCCGACACTTCGGCGACCTCGGTTTGGGCCAGCAGCAAAACGTCGAGCGCGACTTTGCCGGCGACGCCGGCCGCGAGGCCGAGCGCGTTCGCGACCTCGACCACACGCACGCGGGTCGTGTGCCAGGGCAAAAGCGGCTCGCGAAGGCCGAGCTCCGCCGCCATTGTCTGCGCAACCTCGAGCCCCCGGGCCCGAAGCGAGGCCAGGGTTCCGGCCGCACCGCCGAACTGGACCGCGAGCCGGGTGCCCAAAACCCGGGCGACGTCCACGCGCGCGTCAACGATCGCGGACAACCAGCCCGCGGCTTTGAGTCCGAACGTCGTTGGCACGGCCTGCTGCATCAGGGTCCGGGCCGCCATCAGGGTCGACCGATGACGATCGGCAAGCGTTGACGCCGCACGGGCGGCCCGATCCAGATCCTCGAGCACGAGGCCGAGGCCCTTCTGCGCGATCAGCATCATCGCGGTGTCAAGTACGTCCTGGCTGGTCGCCCCGAGATGCACGAAGGATGCCGCCTCCTTCCCCACCTTGTCCCTGAGTGCGTTGACGATGGGGGCGGCGGGATTCGCGTACCGAACCGCCTCTCGGCCAAGTTGTCCGATGTCATACCCCTCCACCCCGCAGTGCGCTGAGATCGCTTCGGCAGCGTTGTGCGGGATCAACCCGAGGTGGGATCCGGCCCCAGCCAGCGCGGCCTCGACCCGAAGGATCGCTGCAAGCCACGCGCCTTCCGAGGTCGCCGCCAGCATGTGGTCGGTACTCGAGCTGGGTCCGAAGAGCGCGTCAGATGGCAAAGAACACCGTCTCCCCCTCACCCTGGAGCCGAATGTCGAAACGCAGCAGCCCGCCAGCGTCGCGCGCAATCAAGGTGGCACGCCGAGCCGGATCGACGCGATTCAGCACCGGGTCAGTTTCGTTGGCCGCCACCTCGTCAGGAAAGTACAGGCGCGTGACCAGGTGCCGAAGCAGGCCGCGGGCGAACACGGTCATGTTGAGATGCGGCGCCTGGATCGCGCCGTCGGGCGCCCGCGCCGGTCCTGGCTTGACGGTTACGAAGCTGAAGACGCCCTCCGAATCCGTCCGGCAGCGGCCGAACCCTCCGGCGTTGCCCTCGGACGCGGTGCGGTAGCGGCCTTGCGCATCCGGTTGCCAGATTTCGAGCAACGCGTCGACAACCGCCTCCCCATTGCCGTCCAGGATCTGGCCCTCGATCCGGATCGATGCCGGCGACCCCGATTCAACGATTTGCTCGCCCCGCTCGAAAGGGAGCCCGATGCCGTAAAAGGGCCCGACCGTCTGGGATGGCGTCAGCGGAGCGCTCATGCTCCATCCTCGAAAGGCGTCGCGCTACGACCGCGCAGCACGATGTCCCAGCGGTAGGCGAGCGCCCACTCCGGCTCGGTTATCTCCGGATCGAATTGCGCGATCAGGCGTGCCCGGCCCGCCTGGTCGGGGATCGATTGCAAAATGGCGTCGCGAGGCATCAACGGATCGCCCGGAAAATACATCTGCGTCACCAGCCGGCTGCGGAAATGGGTGCCGAAGAGCGAGAAATGGATGTGCGCCGGCCGCCACGCATTGTGATGGTTCTTATAAGGATAGGCGCCGGGCTTGATGGTCAGGAAACGGTAACGGCCCTCGGCGTCGGTCACGCAGCGGCCGGCGCCGCTGAAATTCGGGTCGATCGGGGCCGGGTGCTGGTCATTTTGATCGAGGTACCGGCCGGCGGCATTCGCCTGCCAGACCTCAACGACCGCCTCCCGCACCGGGCGGCCATCGCTGTCGAGCACGCGGCCCGTGACGATGATGCGTTCGCCGATCGGTTCGCCCTGATGGCGCCCGGTCAGGTCATGGTCGAGCGCCCCAATGGGCCGCGGAAACAAGGGAGCGGGGAAATCAT
>DATCOB010000043.1:0-81365 GCA_036564925.1 Candidatus Dormiibacterota bacterium
GGGTAGGCGCGGGGGTCGGCGCCGGCGTTGCCGCGGGCGTCGGCGTGGCGATCGGCGCCGGCGCGGATGTCGGTGGGACGACCGGCCTGGCGGCGGGTGGGGAACTCGCAAGACCCTGGGCAGGGACAGAGCTCGTGGGCTGGACCACCGTCAGCACCGGCGCCACGGCCAGGGACTCGGCGGCACTTCCCTCCAGTGCGCTGTCGCGCAGGGCGTCAGCGACGACGGCAGCCTTCAGGGGCTGCGTCCGGAGCCCGGCGTCGAGCCCGAGATCGGGAGCGAGTTGGGGAACGTCGACCCAGGCCAGGCCGTCGGTCGGCCGCAGGGCCGCCATGGCCACCGCACCGAAAAGCAGGATGACGCCGAAGGCCAGGCCGATAAAGCCCGCGAACCGGCGCCGCCCGTCCGAATGGCCACCCATCGCCATCCGATGCTAGGCATGAGAAGTTACGGCGTCCCTTGCCGACGAGTGGGGCCGTCGAGCCGCTACAACGGCTCCGTCACGGTCCTGCGACGACCCGGATCAGGTCGGAGCCAGGTTCCCCTCCCTGGCCACCGTATGGACGTCCTTGATCGTTTCGAGGCGCTCCATCAATCGGCTGAGCTGGGTCAGGCTGCTGATTTCTACTGTCGTGGAGATGATGGCCGTTTTATCGTCATAGACCTGCACTTCCGCGCCGGTCAGGTTGATCTTGCTCTCGGCAATGACCGTGGCGATGTCACGCAAGAGCCCGGTGCGATCCCAGGCCTCGATCTTGATGGCCACTGGATACTGCTGGCGCCCGCCCGTATCCCAATCGACCTCGACGACGCGTTCGAAATCCAGCACGTTCATGACGTTTTTGCACGTGGTGCGGTGGACACTGATGCCCTTCCCCCGGGTGATATAGCCACTGATCGGATCGCCGGGAACGGGTTTGCAGCATTGGGCGATCTGGGTCAGCACTCCCCGCTCACCTTTGACCCGGATCTCCCCGGTCGGCTTGAACTGCGGCACCAGCGGGATGAGCGGGAATCCCCCATTCGCGCCGGTGTCCGGCTCCGTGCCCGCCAGGTATTTCAGCAGCACCGAGTGCTGGCTGACATCCCCGTAACCGATCGCCGCGTAAAAGTCGTTGAGGTCGGCAAACCGGAATTCCTTGGCCAGCTCGAGAATCCGCTCATCACCGATCGACGCCAGCGCCCGCTGCTGAAGCCGCCGAAATTCTTTGTCCAGCAACTCCTTTCCCTTACTGACGTTCTCTTCCCGCCGTTCCTTTTTGAACCATGCCCGAATCTTCTGCGAGGCACCCGCCGTTTTGACGAAGCCGAGCCAATCGCGACTCGGTCCGTGCGGGCCTTTGGATGTCAGCACCTCCACGATGTCGCCGTTTTCCAGCGGGTAATCCAGGGGCACCATTCGGCTGTTGGCTTTGGCGCCGATGCAGCGGTGACCGACTTCGGTGTGGATCCGGTAGGCAAAGTCCACGGCCGTCGCGCCGCTCGGTAGCGCGAGGACATCGCCCTTCGGTGTAAATACGAATACTTCATCACGGAAGACGTCGATCTTGACCGCGTCCACGAATTTCTCGGCGTCCAGAACCTCCTTCTGCCAGTCCATCAACTGGCGCAGCCAGGCGAACCGCTGGTCCATCTTCCGGTCGTCCTTGCTCCCCTCTTTGTAAGTCCAGTGGGCCGCCACGCCCCACTCGGCCGTGCGATGCATCTCCTGCGTTCGGATCTGGATCTCCATCGGGTCGCCGCTGTGGCTGACCACCGTCGTGTGCAGCGACTGGTAGCCGTTGGACTTTGGCATCGCGATGTAGTCCTTGAACCGGCCCGGAATCGGCTTCCAGAGTGAGTGGATCACCCCCAGGGCGCCGTAGCAGTCTTTGATCGAGTCCGTCAGGACGCGGATCGCGGAGAGGTCATAGATCTCATCGAATTCTTTGCCGCCGGCCAGCTTGTTGGCAATGCCGTACACGTGCTTCGGGCGGCCCGTCGTGTCTGCCTTGATCCCCACCGAGGTGAGCTCCCGGTCAAGGATCTCCTTGATGTCATTGACGTAGGTCTCGCGCTCCTTCCGCTTGCGGGCAATGCGCTTGACGATCTCCTGGTATTCCTCGGGATGCAGCTGGGCGAAGGAAAGATCTTCCAGCTCCCACTTGATGTTCCACATCCCCAGCCGGTGGGCCAGGGGGGCGTAGATGTCGAGCGTCTCCTGGGCCATCGCGCGTCGGCGCACCTCGGGCAGGAAGTTCACGGTTCGCATATTGTGCAGACGGTCCGCGAGCTTCATCAGGACGACCCGGACGTCCTCGGCCATCGCCACCAGCATCTTGCGGACGTTCTCGGCCTGGGCCTGCTCCTGGCTGTGGAAGGAGATACGTTCGAGCTTGGTGACGCCGGCCACCAGCTTCCCGACGGTGGGGCCAAAACTTTGCTCGAGGTCGGCGATGGTGAGGTGCGTATCTTCGACCGTATCGTGGAGGATCGCCGCGGCCAGGGTATCCCGATCCAGCTGGAGGTCCGCCAGGATGCCAGCCACGCTGAGGGGGTGTTCGATGAACTTCTCACCCGAGAGACGGTTCTGATCATGGTGCGCACTGGCCGCCGCCTCGTAGGCACGCGACAGCACCTCAACGTCTTGCGGGGGCAGGTAACTGAGCTTGGCTAGAAGGTCGGCGAATTGCATGACCGGGTTCCTCGCTTCGTGATGGGCAGATTATCCCCGAAGTTCGAATAGCCCAATCAGCCGCCGGTCAGTAGGCCTTCGCCCAGACGACTTCCGTCGTCGCCGGGCCGCCGCAGATGGCGCAGGGTTTTTCGGGCCTCGTCGACTCGCGCGGGATCACCCGGGTGGTCGCCGTGGTCTTCTGTTTGACGATCGCTTCGTCCTCCGGCCTTTCGCACCAGGGCGTAATCACAAATCCGACGGACTCGTCGAAGAAACGGACCAGGTCCTCGAGGGAGTCCAGCCGGACGGTGTGTGCATTTCGGAACTCGAGGGCCCGATCGAAAAGGGCTGCCTGGATCCGCCGGAGCATGGCCGGGATCACCACTGGCAGGTCACCGATCGGGACGGACTGCTTGCTCCGATCCAGGCGCTGGACCAGGGTCACCTCCCCTTTGGCGAGGTCGCGGGGCCCGACCTCGAGGCGGATCGGAACGCCTTTCAACTCCCACTCATTGAACTTGAACCCCGGCCGTTCGTCACGCCAATCGACCCTGACGCGGAGATCGTCATCATCGAGGGCTTTGAGGACGGGCGCAAGCGCGGCCTCGACCTGCGCTCGCTCAGTGTCGCTGCGGAAGATCGGAATGACGACGACCTGGATCGGCGCGATCCGTGGGGGAAGCTGCAGCCCGGACTCGTCACCATGCGCCATCACCACCGCACCGACGATCCGCGTAGACAAGCCCCAACTGGTTGAATGCGGATACTCCCGCACGTTGCTTCGACCCGTGAACGTCAGGTCGTAGGCGCGGCTGAAGTTTTCGCCGAAATAGTGCGAGGTGGCCGACTGCAACGCCTTGCCATCTTTCATCATGGCTTCAATGGACTTGGAGTACTGTGCGCCGGCAAACTTTTCGCTCTCGGATTTTCGACCCAGCAATACCGGCATCGCGCACCAGTCTTCGGCAATCTGCCGGTAGCAGTCGAGCATCGCGTCGACCTCCTGTTCGGCCTCCGCCGCGGTCTCGTGGAAGGTGTGGCCTTCCTGCCAGAGGAATTCCCGCGTGCGCAAGAACAGCCGGGTTCGCAGTTCCCAGCGGAACACATTGTTCCACTGGTTGGTCAGCATTGGTAGGTCGCGGTAGGACTGGATGTAATTCTTGAGCACGCTGGCCAGCATCGTTTCGGAGGTCGGGCGCAGAACGAGCGGTTCGTCGAGTTCCTTCCCCCCACCGTGCGTGACGGTCTGGAACTCGTGCTTGAACCCCTCGACGTGCTTGGCTTCCTTCTCGAGGAAACTGAGCGGGATCAGCGCCGGGAAGTACCAGTTCTCATGCCCGGTCTTCTTGATCAGGTCGTCGAGGGCGTCCCGAACGTTTTCCCAGAGTGCATACCCGTAGGGGCGGATGACCATACAGCCCTTCACCGGCGAGTAGTCGGCAAGCTGTGCCTTGCGCACGACGTCGTTGTACCAGCCGGGAAAATCCTCGGACTGCTTGCGAATCTTGTCGACGAACCCCGGCTTCTCTTCCTCCGCCATTAGCCCGCAAGTATAGGCAGCGACGCATTCTCAGCAGAGGAGCGAGGCCGCAGGCCGAGCCGCTAACGGTTCCTCAGAAAAACGCCGGGCCGCGCTTTGGCCGCGGACCGGCACGCGCCGCAGGCGAGCTTTAGCTTAGGGCCGGTGCGCGAGTTGGCCTGAGTCAGGCAGGACGAGCGCAATGGAATTTCGCGCGAGTCGCCGCGGCGAAGGCTGACACGAGCGCACATCGGCCCGTGTCAAGTCTCTGAGCCTAATGGGTGTTAGGAGGCGAGATTTGCCGCGTCTTCGGCGGCGATGATGTCGAGCTCACGCAGCAACGCGGGAACCAGCTCCTTCTCCGGAAAGGTGCCGACGATCTTGCCGTGCTTGAAGAGGATGCCCTTGTTCTTGCCGCCGGCAATCCCGATGTCGGCGTGCTGGCCTTCACCCGGCCCGTTGACGACGCAGCCCATGACGGAGACGTTGATGGGTCGCTTGATCTTCTTCAGCGCCTTCTCGACCTCCGCGACCATGGGCAACATGTCGATCTCGAGCCGGCCGCACATCGGGCAGGCGATCAGGTTGGGACCGGTCTGCTTTTCCGCGAGCGCGTTGATGATGCCGTAGGCCACCTCGACCTCGTCCACTGAATCCCCGGCGAGCGAGACCCGGATCGTGTCCCCGATGCCCTCTTCGAGGAGGACCCCGATGCCGACGGCGCTCTTCACCGAGCCGGTGCGCGGGGGGCCCGATTCGGTCACGCCCAGGTGGAGCGGATAGGGCATCTTGTCGGCCAGGGCGCGGTTGGCCGCGATCATCGTTGGGGGATCGGAGGCCTTCATCGACACCTTGATCAGGTTGAAATCGAGCGACTCCAGGAGGTGGATGTGGCCAAGGGCCGCTTTCACCATCGCCTCGACCACCTCCTCAGTGGGCGGGCGGACCCCGGCGCCCTCCTTCGCCCGGCCTGGCAACGACCCGGCGTTCACGCCGATGCGAATCGAGATCTCGCGTGCCCTGGCCTCGCGGGTGATCTCCTTGACTTTTTCCGGATCCTTGATGTTGCCCGGGTTCAACCGCAGCCCGTCAACGCCGGCGGCCAGCGCCAGCAGGGCCAGCGGGGCATCGTAGTGGATGTCGGCGATGATCGGCAGCGGCGAGCCCTTCTTGATCTCGATCATGGCCGCCGCGGCCTCCTTGGTGGGCACCGCGATCCGGACGATCTTGCAATTCGCGTCCTTCAGCCGGCCGATCTCGTTCAGCGTCGCTTTGACGTCCCGCGTGTCGGATTTGCACATCGACTGGACGACGATCTCGGCGGCACCGCCGATGACCACGTCACCGACGCGAACGGGAATCGACTTCCGGCGGGTTCTCATAGCTTCATCTCAGTACATCGTTATATGTCACAAGCGCGATCAAACCAAACAACAGCGCCAGGCCGACATAGTGGACGACCTGCTCCCGCTGCGGGTCGACGGGCCGCCCCCGAATCAATTCGAGCACAAGGAAGGCCGCCCGGCCCCCGTCCAGGGCGGGGAATGGCAGGATGTTCAGAAGTCCGAGACTAAGGCTCAGGAAGGCGACGATCCCGATCAGGCTCAGCCCTCCCCCCTGGGCCGCCTTGGCGGTTGTCTTCACGATCCCAACCGGTCCCTCCAGGCCCCGCGGGCCAAAGAAGCCACCCAGGGTCTTGTCCGTCGCCAGTTGGTAGAGGCCGGTAAAGGTGCCCACGATCGACTCGCCGGTTCGCTGGAAGGCGATCGGCGCGGCCTGGACCGGCGTGAGTTTGTGCGCCACGATGGCGGGATGGAATCCCAGGACGTAGGCCCCGGTGGCCTGGTCGTACCTGGGGGTTGCCGTGAAGGTCAGTGACTGGCCACTCCGGTCCACCACCACGGTCACCAACGCGCCTTTGGACGCGTTGAGGGCGTTCGGCAGGTCCTCGAACTGCGTGATGGCGTGGCCGTCGACGGATCGGATCACATCGCCAGTCTGCAGCCCGGCTGCGCTCGCGGGCGTGTTGGCGTCGACGCTGCTGACATGCACCGGCGTCTGGACGTCAGAGGTACCGATAAACACAAAGACACCGAAAAAGATCAGGATGGTCAGCGCCAGGTTGAACACCGGCCCGGCGACGATGACCGAGAAGCGCTGCCACAGGGGATGCGCATTGAAGCTTCGGGCACCGGCCTCCATGCTGCCATCCATTCCGGCGAGTTTGACGAAGCCGCCGAGCGGGATGCCTCGCACCGCGTAGAGCGTCTCGCCACGCTGTCGGCCGAAGAGGAGCGGCCCAAACCCCACGCTGAACTGCTCGACTTTGATGCCCGAAAGCTTGGCGATCAGGAAGTGGCCGGACTCGTGGACCACGACGATGCCGGTAAAGATCAGGAGAATGAGGACGCCGACCACGATCGGGTTCATGCAGGCCGCCGGCTTCGCAGGTCGCCAAAACCGGGAATCCAGTCACGCACAAAGCCGCGTGCCCACCGATCGGCGGCAAGGATCGCGTCCAGGGAGACGCCGGCCATCGCCGGTGAGGCCTGGATCGCATCCCGCACCGCAGGGACGATGTCGACAAAGCGACGCTGTCCATTAAGAAAGAGTCCGACGGCTTCCTCATTCGCGGCGTTGAGGACCGCGGGTGCGGTGCCGCCGCGCTCGCCGGCTTCCCTGGCCAGCGCGACCGCCGGGTACCGCAGGGCATCGAGCGGTTCGAAGCTGAGTTGACCGATGGCCGCCATGTCGGAAGCGGCGACAACCTCGGCGACACGCTCGGGATAGGCCAGGGCGATCGCGATGGGTAGATGCATGTCGGGAGGACCCAACTGGGCCTTGATACTGCCATCGACGAACTCGACCATGGAGTGAACGACGCTCTGCGGATGGACCACGACCTCGATGTCGGCGTAGGCCACGTCGAACAGGTGATGAGCTTCGATGACCTCGAGGCCTTTGTTCATCATCGTTGCCGAGTCGACCGTGATCTTCGGCCCCATCTTCCAGCGAGGATGGGCGAGGGCCTCGGTGATCGTGACCGTTGCCAGCGTTTCCACCGGACGGCGTAGGAAGGGCCCGCCCGAGCCGGTCAGGATCAGCTTACGGACGTTCTCGCGCTGCTCACCCCACAAGCATTGCCAGATCGCGCTATGTTCGCTGTCAACGGGGAAGATCCGCGATCCGTGCCGGCGCATCCGCTCGCGAACAAGTTCGCCCGCCATCACCAGGACTTCCTTGGTGGCCAGCGCAATGTCCTTCCCGGCGTCCAGGGCGGCGAGCGTGGGGCGCAACGCCGCGCTGCCGGCTGCCGCCACCACGACGAGGTCGATGTCGGGGTCGGCGATGGCGGCGTCGATCGCCTGCGCCGCATCACCGTCGGCAGCCTGACCGGGTTGGGCCAGCAGGGCAACAGCGCCGGGATGGCGGCTCTTGATGGACGCTAGTGCGTCGCGATCAGTGCCGGCGATCACGGCGTGGAGTTGGAATCGCTCCGGGTGACGTTCCACGAGGTCGCACACCTGACGGCCAATCGATCCGGTCGCGCCAAGGAGCGCGAGGCGCTTAGGCCGGCGGCTGGAAGATGTCATGGCTTTGGCTGCAACGAGATATTGGACAGGGGGGTCCGGCGCGGGACCCGTTCAGCTGAGATGCAAAAAGGTGACGTAATAGTACACGACGACTCCGACGAGAAGCAGCGAATCGATACGATCCAGCACGCCGCCGTGGCCTGGGATCAGTTGGCTGGCGTCCTTGACGCCGGCCGTGCGCTTGATCTGCGACTCCACCAGGTCGCCGATCTCGGCAAAGATGCCGATCAGGAAACCAAGGACGACGTTGTGGGGAAATCCGATGTTGAGCACGGGTCCCGCGACGCCGAAGAACAGCGTCGTGGCGATCAGCTCCGCAACCGCCCCCTCCACCGTCTTCCGCGGGCTGATCTTCGGAAAGAAAGGGTGGCGCCCGAACCGCATCCCCGCCACCATGGCGGCCGTGTCTCCGACCCAGATCGCCCCGAAGACCGCGATCACATAACCGAATCCCAGGTGATTGGGATCCGGACGATGCAGGAAGTACAGCGCCAGGTAGAAGCTCAGCAGGTAGCCCAGGTACAAGCTGCCACCCAGCGCCAGGGCCCATCGCGTCAGGCTCAACCGCCAGTCCCTGACAAAGACCTGCGTGCTCAGTCCGAGCACGGTGGCCGCAGCCAGCAGGAACGTCAGGCTCGCCCAGCCGGGCAGATGTTCATGCAGCAGGAGCGCGTAGCTGAGAGGCACGAGAAGCCAGAGTGGGGCGGCGGCGCTCATCGCCCTGGTGAGCCGCCAGTATTCGATGAGGGCGCCCCCGAGCGCCACCCCGGCGAGCAGATAGACCCAAACCGAACCGGCAATCAGTGCCGCGAGCACGATGGCGATCAGAATGGCGGCGGCGGCGATCCGCACTTTCATGTTGGATCGTCGAGCGGGTGCCGGGCGGGGCCCGTCCGACTCTGCCTCAACGGCCTCGATTCGTGACCTCCTCGGGCCGTGCCCCGAACCGTCGTATCCGCCGCTGATATGACGTGATGGCCTCGTCGAGATCGGCCTCCCCGAAGTCGGGCCACAGGGTCTGCGTGCTGTAGAACTCGGAATAGGCCGCCTGCCAGAGCAGGAAATTGCTGAGTCGCATCTCGCCGGCGGTCCGAATGACGAGGTCAGGATCTGGAAGCCCTCGCGTGTACAGGTGGTTGGCGAGGCTACCCTCATCCAACCGGGTCAGGTCGGCGCCGTCCCTCGCCATCTCCCGGATGGCGTCGATGATCTCCCCTCGGCCACCGTAGTTGATGGCGATGTTGAGCACGGCGCGGGCGCCGACCCGGGTCCGATCATTGGCCTGGCGGATCTGGTCCTGCAGCGCCGGGCTGAGCTCGTGCAGGCGCCCCGAGAAGCGAAGCTCGATCTTCCGTCGGGCCAGCTCATCCACCTCACGCCGGATACTTTCGGAAAACAGGCCCATCAGCGCGTCGACCTCGTCGCGCGGCCTGGACCAGTTTTCCGTCGAGAAGGCGTACACGGTCAGGACCCGGATGCCTCGCTGGTCCGCCGCATCCGCCACCCGGCGAATCGATTCGATGCCGGCCTTATGCCCCATCACCCGCGGGAGCAAGCGCTCGCGAGCCCAGCGGCTGTTGCCGTCCATGATGATCGCGACATGCTCGGGCGGCGGGAGCGGGTTCACAACGACCTGCTTACACTTCCATAATCTCGGCTTCTTTACGGGCCGCCATCTCGTCGACCCGGGCGATGTAGCGATCGGCCACCTTTTGCATCAGCTCACCGCCCCGTCGCGCTTCGTCCGCCGAGATCTGCTTCTCCTTCTCCAAATTCTTGATGCGGTCCATCTGTTCGCGACGGATATTGCGGATCGCGATATGGGCACCTTCCGCATACCGCTTGACGAGCCGGGCGTATTCGCGTCGCCGTTCTTCGTTGAGGGGTGGGATCGGAACCCGGATCAGCTGGCCGTCGTTGCCAGGATTGAGACCGAGCTCCGACTTCTGGATGGCCTTCTCCACGGCGCCGATCACGCTCCGATCCCACGGCTGGATCAAAATCAGACGCGCCTCGGGCACCGTAATGGTGGCCAGCTGGTTCAACGGCGTTGGGTTCCCGTAGTACTCGACCGGGATGCGGTCGACGAGTGACGTACTGGCGCGGCCGGTCCGGATCGTCAGGACCTCTTTCCCGAGAGCGTCGATGCTTTTTTGCATCTTGGTCTCGGCTTCCCGAATGTTCTCTTCGATCACGCCGGCGCTCCAACGAGGGTCCCGATTTGCTTCCCAAGAACCGCACTCTCGATGCTTCCTTCCTGCGAGTGATCGAAGACGATGATCGGAATATTGTTCTCGCGGCACAGCGTCACGGCCGTGTGGTCCATCACGCGGAGATCCTTGTTGATCAGGTCGAGGTAGTCAAGGTGCGTAAAGCGCTTCGCCCTGGGGTCTTTTTTCGGGTCGGTGCTGTAGATGCCATCGACCTTGGTGGCCTTGAGGACGACCTCGGCTTCGATTTCCACCGCTCGGAGCGCCGCGGTCGTGTCCGTGCTGAAGTACGGATTGCCGCTCCCAGCGGCCAGGATCACTACGCGGTCCTTCTCGAGGTGGCGGACAGCTCGCCGGCGGATGTACGGCTCGGCGATCTGGTGCATGCTGATCGCGGTCTGCACCCGGGTCGGCTGGCCGATGTTCTCCAGCGCGTCCTGGAGCGCGAGGGCGTTGATCACCGTGCCCAGCATGCCCATGTAATCAGCGGTGACGCGGTCCATGCCGCGCTTGCTGGCCGCATCTCCGCGAATGATGTTGCCACCGCCAACCACGATCGCAAACTGGGTGCCGTAGGCGCGCTTGACTCCCACGATCTCCTCAGCAATGCCATGAACGACCTCCGGGTCGATGCCGAACATCCCGGCGGCGGCCAACGCTTCGCCGCCGAGCTTGAGGAGCACACGTTTGTACCGAGGTGTGGCTGTCGGCTTGATCACGACCCTAGCCGGCTTCTCCCACTTTGAACCGGGCAAATCGAGCAATCGTGACGTTCTCGCCCAGCTTCGCGATCCCCTCTTTCAGCAAGTGGTCGATCGTCTTCTTGTCGTCCTTCGCCCACGCCTGTTCCAGCAGGACCTCGCGCTTGAAAAAGTCGTTGAGCTTGCCCGTGACGATCTTCTCGACCACGGCGGCCGGCTTCTTGGCGTCATTGGCCTGCGCTTCAAAGATGGCGCGCTCCCGGTCGACGACCTCCTTTGGCACGTCCTCGCGGCGAAGGTATTTCGGGTCGGCCGCGGCAATGTGGATCGCGATCTCATGGCCCAGATGTCGGAACTCTTCGTTGCGCGCGACAAAGTCGCTTTCGCTGTTCAACTCGAGGAGCACACCAAGCTGGTGGTTATGGTGCACGTACGTGGTCACGATCCCCTGGCTCGCCGTACGCGCGGCCTTGGCGCCCGCCTTGGCCATGCCCTTCTGCCGGAGCCAATCCTTTGCCTTTTCGAAGTCGCCACTCGTTTCTTCCAAAGCGCGTTTGCAATCCATCATGCCAGCCCCGGTCGCCTCCCGGAGTGCCTTGACCTGCTCTGCCGAAATTGCCGTCATTTACTTCTCGTCATCCAGGGCTTCGTCCTCGTAGAACTCAGCCTCGTCGATGGTCGGCATCCCCGCCAATCCTTTCTCGTCCTCTTCCTCTTCTTCCGCGGCAAACTCAAACTCGGTGACTGGTGCCTCCGGCGCCGCGGTCAGCTCGTCGGGGCTGATCAGCTGGCGAGCTTCCAACGCCGCATCGGCGATCTTTGACGTGATCAATTTCACCGCCCGGATCGCGTCGTCGTTGCCCGGAATGACATGGTCGATCTCGTCTGGATCGCAGTTCGAGTCGGTGATCGCCACCAGCGGGATGCCGAGCTTGCGCGCCTCAGTGACCGCGATGTGTTCCTTGCGCGGATCGACGACGTACACCGCCCCGGGGAGCCGTTTCATCTCCGACATGCCACCGAAGAATCGCTCCAGCCGCTGGTACTCTTCCTCGAGCTCGGTGATCGCCTTCTTGCTGCCGGTGAACCCGCCGTTATTTCGGGTGGCCCGAAGGCTGTTCAGGCGGTCGATCTGGCGGCGCATGACCGTGAAGTTGGTCAACATGCCCCCCATCCAGCGGTGATTGACATAGGGCATCCCTGAGCGTCGCGCCTCGAGCTCGATGGATTCCTGAGCCTGCTTCTTGGTGCCGACGAAGAGCACCGTCTTTCCTGTGCCGACGACGTCCTTGACCCAGGTCGAGGCGTCGTCGAGCAGCTTGACCGTCTGCTGGAGATCGATGATGTGGATCCCATTGCGGGCGGTAAAGATGTACCGCTTCATCTTGGGATTCCAGCGGCTGGTCTGGTGTCCGAAGTGGACCCCGGCCTCGAGTAGTTGCTTCAGCGTGACGAGTGGCATGCGAGCTACGACCTCCTTGTTTCCGCTTCCGCCTCCGTCATCCGACCGCCGGACCTTTTAAGGCAACCCGTTCGCCGTCGGGAGGCGTGTTTATTCCGCGTTGCGAAGTATAGCCCAATCAAGCTCAGAGACTTTCTCGCGCCGATGCGCCGTCCAGCGGCCCATGCGCGGCTCGGGCGAAATTCCAATGCCCTCGCCCTGCGCGTACAGGCCGCATGCGGCGCCGGCGCTTTCCGCGCGAAAGCGCGGCCGGGCCTGCGGCCCGGCTCCTCTGCTAAGCATCACCCGCCTAAGCGGCGGGGCGGGTGGGTTTCTTCGCCTTTGCCCCGCGGGGCGACCGAGGAGTGCTGGACTTGACCGGCTTGCAGGCCGGGTAGTCGGAACAGCTCTTGAAGTCGCCGTATTTGCCCTTGCGCATGACCTGCGGCTTGCCGCAGCGCGGGCAGGGGTCGTCCATCAGGAGCTCGCTCGGCTCCGGCGGGGCAATGGTCTTGGCGCCGCCCTCCAGGTAACGGCAGGACGGATACCCCGAACAGCCGATGAACGTGCCGAAGCGTCCGGTCCGATTGAGGAGTTGTTTTCCGCACTTCGGACAGACGCGGTCCGGGACCACATCGTCGGGGTTGATCTCTCGCTTGACATATTTGCACTTCGGATAGCCGGAGCAGGCGACGAAGGGGCCTCGTGTTCCGTTGCGCTTCACCAGCGGCTTGCCGCAGGTCGGGCAGGGCTCCCCGGTCGGCTCCGCGGGGGCGGCCTTCTCCTGGCCTTCGCGACCCTGGATGTAGTCGCACTCGGGGTACAGCGAGCACCCGACGAACTCGCCCATCTTGCTCATGCGGTGGACGAGACGGCCGTTCCGCCCTTCGTCTTTGCATTTCGGGCAGTCGTCGCCAGTCTCCCGCATGGGAACCTTGACCCGCCCGGTCGCTTCCGCTTTCGTCAGCGTCTTCAGAAACGGCTTGAAGAACTCCCGGACGATGGGAACCCACGGACGCCGACCTTCCTCAACATCATCGAGCTCCTCTTCCATCTCGGCGGTAAAGCCGGCATCGACGATATCTGGAAAGTGCTCGACCAACCATGCATTGACCGTCTTTCCGAGATCCGTCGGCTGGAGCCGGCGATCCGCCTGCGTGACGTAATGACGGGTCTGGATCACATCGATCGTCGGCGCAAACGTGCTGGGACGACCGACACCCAACTCTTCCAGGGCCTTGATGAGGGATGCTTCCGAGTAGCGGGGCGGTGGCTGGGTGAAGTGCTGCTCCGGCTTCAAGTCCCGGAGATTCAGCGTCTCGCCAACGGCCAGCAGCGGCAGTTCCTTTTCTTCGTCGTTGTCCGTGTCCCGCTCCCAGACCCGATAGAAGCCGTCGAAGACGAGCACCGACCCACTCGCGCGGAACAGGTAATCGCCACCGGCGATATCGGCACGAGTCTGGGCGAAACGGGCCGCCGACATCTGGCTCGCCGTGAAACGCTGCCAGATCAGGCGATAGAGCTTGAGCTGATCAGGAGTGAGGAAGCCCTTGACGGCGTCGGGCGTTCGCGTGACATCCGTGGGACGGATCGCTTCGTGGGCGTCCTGGACCGTACCTTTCGCCTTGAACTCCACCCGGTCGCGCCGGACGTAGGTGGGGCCGTACTCGTCGGTGATGAACCGTCGAGTCTGGGTCACGGCCTCTTCGGAGATCCGGAACGAGTCCGTGCGCATGTACGTGATGAGGCCGACGGGACCCTGGTTACCCAGCTCGATCCCCTCGTACAGTTGCTGGGCCAGGCTCATGGCGCGGTTCGGCTTCAGCCGCAGCCGGTTCGAGGCGTCCTGTTGCAGCGTGCTGGTCTTGTACGGCGGCGGAGAGTTTCGCGTGCTGTCCTTCGTTTCGATGGCCAGCACCCGGTAGCCAGCGCCGTCGAGATGCGCCATGATGTCGCGCACCTGTCCCTCTTCCTTGAGCTCGGTCTTGTCCTCTCCCTGCTTGCCGATGAAGCGCGCGGCGAACACCCGCTGGGGTAGGTCCGTCTTGAAGAGGAGGGCATCGAGGCTCCAGGACTCGACCGGGATGAATTTCTCGATTTCCGCCTCGCGCTCGCAGACGAGTCGGACGGCGACCGACTGCACGCGGCCCGCGCTCAGCCCCTTACGGATCTTCTTCCAGAGCAGCGGACTGAGCTTGTAGCCAACCAACCGGTCGATCACCCGGCGTGCCTGCTGGGCATCGACCAGGTCCTGGTTGATGGGGCGAAGTGCGAGTAACGCCTTTTCTACCGCGCTCGGCGTGATCTCGTGGAGTTCAATCCGTCTCGGTTCCTTGAGCTTCAGCACATTCGCCAGGTGCCAGGCGATCGCCTCACCTTCCCGGTCGGGGTCCGAGGCCAGCAGGATCTCCGAGGCGCCCTTGGCCGCCGCCTTCAGCTCCTTGATCGTGTTCTCTTTCCCGGGGATCGTGACGTACTCCGGCTTGAAGGCGTCGTCAATATCGATGCCAAGCGTGCTCTTCGGCAGATCACGGACATGGCCCATGGAGGCGCGAATGTCGTACTTGCCACCAAGGAACCGACCAAGCGTCTTGGCCTTGGCGGGTGACTCAACGATGATCAGGGGATTTGCCATTTCAGTCTCGCGGACGCCGGGTGACCTTACCGCAGTCGCCGATTATATAGTTGCCCATTTCCAATAAAGTCAAGCGCCGGCTCACTTCTCTACTGTCCAGTTGAAGCAAGGCGGCCAGATCATCATGATGGCGCGGTTCTACCCAATCGAGCAATTCCCAAACGACACGCAACTCCGATTCCTGCGGGCCTGAATCCGCGCGCATGCGCGAGCGTGGGTGCGCACGTGCGCGCGCGTGCGCCTGCGCGAGGATCGGGAATTCCTCGATCACGTCGTCGATTGTTTGGACGAGCTTGGCGCCGTCCTTGATCAATTGGTGGGTGCCGGCCGCCAGCGGGTTTTCGATGCTCCCCGGAACACAAAACACGTCGCGGCCTTGCTCGAGAGCCATCCGGGCCGTGATCAGCGCGCCACTCCGTTCGGCGGCTTCGACGACGACGGTGCCAAGACTGAGGCCGCTGATGATCCGGTTACGGACCGGAAAACGACCCGGCAAGGGAGCGGTGCCCGCTTCGGCTTCCGTCACCACGGCCCCGGATTGCGCGATCGCTCGGGCGAGGTCGTGATGCTCAGGCGGATAGATCTGGTCGATCCCGGTTGCCAGGACGGCGACCGTCGGCGAGCGACCCTGCAGCGCCCCGCGGTGCGCGGCTGCGTCAATGCCGCGGGCCAGCCCACTGACGACGACGATACCGGCATCGGAGAGATCCTTCGCCAGCCGGTGCGCCGTTCGCAGGCCGTACGGTGTCGCGCGCCGTGAACCGACGATCGCGATCATCGGCGCGGCGGGGATGACGCCGTCGACGTACAGGCGTCGGGGCGGATCGGGGATCTGCAACAACAGGGCCGGATAGGATGGATCGACGCGGTCGACGTGAGGGTACGTCATCCGCTCTCTCGATACTGCAGGGCCTCGGCGACATGCGCCAGGGACACATGCTCGACCGCATCCAGGTCGGCGATGGTTCGCGCCACCCGCATCACGCGGTGGATCGCCCGCCCGCTCAACTGCAGGCGGTCGGCAGCCGCCTCGAGCAGCGCGCGCGCATCGTTGCCAAGGACGACGTCCCGTCGAAGCTGCGTAGCATTCAGCGTCCCGTTCAGCGGCCCGTTGGGACGCCGCGCCTGCTGGCGCGCGCGCGCCTCTACGACCCGCTCCCGTACGGGTGCGCTCGGTTCGGATGCCGGCACGGCACTCAGTAATTCGGCGGCCGGCTGGCGGCCTACGGTGACCTGCAGATCGATGCGATCACGAATCGGACCTGAGATTCGAGCCCGGTATCGAAGGCGATCGGGCGGCGTGCATTCGCAAAACCGCCCGGGATCGCCCGCGAAGCCGCAGGGACAGGGATTGGCGGCCGCCACGAGGATGAACCGCCCGGGCAGGACAGCGTGCCCGCGGGTGCGGGCCACGGCCAGGCGGCCCTCTTCCAGCGGTTGGCGCAATGACTCAAGCGCGTCACGACGAAACTCCGTGACCTCATCGAGGAATAGAACGCCGCGATGGGCGCGGGTCACCTCGCCGGGGTGGGGCGCGGCAGCACCCCCGCCAACAAGTCCGGCCGGCGAGATCGTGTGGTGGGGACTGCGAAACGGCGCCGTCGACAGCAGCCCGGTCCCTGCGGGGAGCGACCCGAGACAGGAGGCGATGGTGGTGACTTCCAGCGCCTCAAGGCCGCTCAGCGGTGGCAGGATTCCCGGGAGCGCCCGGGCCAGGAGCGTCTTTCCCGCACCCGGCGGACCGACCAGCAAGAGATGGTGCGCGCCGGCCGCCGCAATCTCGAGGGCTCGCCGTGCGTGCAGCTGGCCGCGGATCTCGGCCAGGTCCACGGTCTCGATCGGCGGCCGCGGGTCACCGCTCACCCTTGCTGGCGCGATCTCCGGCAGAGGCCGCCCATCACGCCAATGAGCGATCAACTCCCGCAAGTGCGTGACGGCGACGATCGGGCGGGAGGTCGCGAGCCGGGCCTCGCAGAAGTTCGCAACCGGGACAAAGAACCGGCCCGCCCCCAGCCGGTCGAGGTGCGCGGTGATCGCCAGGGTCCCGCGGATCGGGCGCACGCTGCCGTCCAGTGCCAGCTCGCCAAGCCACGCCGCATCCCCCGGGAGGTCCTGCTCGAGGGCGGCGCTGACGATGGCCGCCGCGATCGCGAGGTCGAACCCGCTGCCGATTTTCGGGAGCTGCGCCGGGGCCAGGTTGACGGTCACCTTCCTTCCCGGAAACTGGTAGCCGCTGTTGTTGATCGCGATCTTTACGCGCTCTCGCGCTTCCTGCAGGGCTCGGTCGCCCAACCCAACGATGTGGAACCCGGGGAGCCCCTCGGCGATGTCGGCCTCGACATCGATTCGGACGCCGTCGAGCCCAAAGATGGTTCCCGAGAGGGCGCGGGCGAGCATGGACTCATTATATACACTACTTTGTGTATGTGCGATCGCTTTAGGTGGGTCTGCCGCCCGAGGGACAATAGAACCGCATGAACTGGAAGCGGCGCGCGGCACAGGTGCTGGGGTGGGTGACTACGCTTCGCTACCGCCGCCCCGGCGCCCGGGTGACGATCGGGCCTGGGCTGCTGGGGAACGGCCGGCTCCGGATTTCCGGGCCAGGGCGGATCGTGCTGGAGTCCGACGTCAATGCCTGGTCGCACGCCGAGCCCAATCGACTGATCACGACCCGCCCGGAGGCGATTATCCGGATCGGTCGTAACGCCCGTCTGAACGGCTGCACCCTAATCGCCGCCGACCGCATCGACGTGGGTGCGGACTGCGTGCTCGGATCCTGCGAGGTTCGCGACCACCTCCCCTACACCGAGTCGCCGGCGCGTCGACATCAGCCGGAGCGCCCGGCGCCGGTCATCCTCGAGGCGAATGTCTGGATCGGCGGCCAGGTGTCCGTCCTGCCCGGAGTTCGGATTGGGGCCAACTCGGTGGTGGGCATTCACGCGGTCGTTTTCGACGACGTCCCTCCCGATGTGATCGTGGCCGGCAACCCGGCCCGCGTACTGCGCAAGCTGGATTCCGCCACATCGGGGGATAATCGGAGCGAGTGAAGAGCAATCCGCCGCCGCCCACCTGCGACCAATGCAAGCGAATGCCGCGCTGGGAGCGCCTGGCCGGGCCGGACCAGGAGGTCACCCTGGACGACGGCCGGATCGTGTTGCGGCGCGGCCAGGTCTGGGTCTGCACCCACTGCGGCCACAGCACGCCGGTCTCGTTCGAGGCGTGGACCTGATCGGAACCGCGACGGCGGCCCGGCTCGAGCAGGTGCGGACCGACCTCGAGCACCGAGTGCGTCGCCAGATCGATGTTGGACCGCCCCTGCTGCGCGCCGGTGTCCTGATTCCGGTGTTCCTGCGTCAAGACCGTGCCGAAATCCTTTTCACGCGGCGTACCGACACTGTCCTTACCCACAAGGGACAGATCTCCTTTCCAGGAGGCCAGCATGAGACGACGGATGCCAGCCTGGTACAAACCGCGCTGCGCGAGACCTACGAAGAGATTGGTCTCAGTCCCTCCCGTGTGTCGGTGCTTGGCGAGCTCGACGACGTGTTCACCGCCGTGAGTCGCTTCGTGATCACCCCGATCGTCGGGCAAGTGGCCGGCGGCATCGATGATCTAACACTGGCACCGGATGAGGTGAGGAGCATCTTCACGGTCCCGGTCGACCGGTTGCTCGACGATCGCATCCACACGACCCAGTCGCGGACGTTCGACGGGCACAGCTATCGCATCCATTACTACGCAATCGAGGACGACGTGGTCTGGGGAGCGACCGGCCGGATCCTCTACCAGTTCCTCAAGGCCTGGGTCCAGGCCGGCCGGTAGCGCCCGCCGCTCGCAACCGCTAATCGATCGCGTTCCTGACATGGTCAACGCGCAGCACCCGCCCATCGCGGATGGTCAGCCCGACCACATCGAATCGGACCCCGCCATGGTGAGGGTTGACCTTCAAGTAATAGGCCGCGAGCTGGCGTAGCTTGCGGATCTTGCGGGCGTCGACCGCCTCCTGCGGCAGGCCGAAGGCGTGGCCGGTCCGGGTCTTGACCTCGACGAAGACGAGCGTCCCACCATCCCGCGCCACGAGGTCGAGCTGGCCCAGAGGGGTGCGGACGTCGCGCCCGACGATCGCATAGCCGAGGCCACGGAGGTGGTCCTCGGCGAGCGCCTCGCCGCTAGTCCCTAATGTTTTGGCCGACGTAGGCGGCTGCCTCCAGGTCGGCGCGCGTGCGGATCGAGATGAAGGAGCGGCGGTGCAGAGGCGTCAGCCCGTACCGGTCCATGGCCCCCAGATGCTCAGGGGTCGGATAGCCCTTGTGGGCCTCGAAGCCGTAGCAGGGGAACTGCTCGGCCAGCTTGATCATCATGCGGTCACGGGTGACCTTGGCCAGGATGCCGCCGGACATGATCGAGATCGAGCGGCTGTCACCTTTCACGATGGGCAATTGGGGCACGAGCGCCTCGGGCAACGCGAAGCCGTCCACCAGGAGGTAATCGAGCTGGCGGTTCAACTGCTGCAACGCGATCCCCATGGCCCATCGAGATGCGCGCGTCACGCCGACGCGGTCGATCTCGTCCACCTCGACGATGCCCACGCCCCAGGCCTCCGCGCCCTCCAGGATGCACTCGTAATAGTGGTCACGCTCTTGGGCCGTGAGCAGCTTTGAGTCATCGATGCCCTCGCACTGGAAGTACGGGCGCATGATCGCGGCGCCGGCCACGACCGGCCCGGCCCAGGGCCCACGACCGGCTTCATCCACACCAGCGACGGTCGCGTAACCCAGCCCAAAGGCCTGACGCTCGAAGACCCAGAGGTCTCGGTCAGCCTTCGGTCGTTTCGGCCGGCTGGCTTTCAGGTGCCTCTGGTTGCGCAGGGACGTTACTGACAACGGTCTGGCGCTTCTCCCGAATTCGTGCGCTCTTCCCCACTTTCCCTCGCAGGTAGTAGAGCTTGGCCCTGCGCACCTTGCCATGACGGACCACGTCGATCTTGTCGATGCGCGGCGAATGCAAGAGGAAACTCCGTTCGACGCCGACCCCGTGGGCGATCCGCCGCACGGTGAAAATCTCCTTGACCCCGCTACCACGGCAGCCGATCACGGTGCCCTCGAAGATCTGGACCCGTTCTCGGGTACCCTCGACGACCTTGGCATGGACCTTGACCGTGTCACCGGGAGTCAGGGTCTTGACCGTCAGATTCTTGCGCTCGCTTTCGGCGTCGAGCAGGTCGAGAACGTTGGCCACGGCCTCAAAGGATACCATCCGGTCCCGATAACAAGTCTGGCCGGCGCGCACGAGTCCGTGCCTGCGCCTGGGACTCACGCCATTTCTGAATCGCGGCGTGGTGCCCTGACAGCAGCACCTCGGGCACAGCGTGGCCCTCGAAGATCGAGGGCCTGGTGTATTGCGGATATTCGAGCAGCTGATCGCCGAATGATTCGTCGAGCGGGGATTCCGCGGAGCCCAGCACTCCCGCGCGCAGGCGGCTGACCGCATCGATGAGCACCATGGCGGGCAACTCGCCACCGGTCAATACGTAATCGCCGATCGAGATCTCGCGGTCGACCAGGTGGGCGGCGACCCGCTCGTCGACGCCTTCGTAACGCCCGCAGATCAGGTACAGGTCGTCGTGCGCGGCCAGTTCTCGCACGAGCGATTGGCGGAGGACATCGCCCTGCGGGGTCAACAGGATCACCGGCCCGTGCCCCTCCCGAGCACGCACGGCCTCGAAGATGGGCTCCGGCTTGAGGACCATGCCGGCTCCCCCACCGTACGGGACGTCGTCGACCTGCCGATGGCGGTCGTGGGTGTAATCGCGCAGATCGCGGATCGTGAGGCGGACCGTGCCCGCCGCCAGCGCACGACCGGTCACGCCGGCGGTAAGCGCGCCGGGGAACATGTCGGGAAATAGTGTGAGAACCTCGAAGATCAGGGTTCGGTCTCCAGCGGCAGGTCAACGGTGATCAGGCGATCGGTCACGTCGACCGACCGCACGACGCTGCGGACCATGGGGACGAGGACCTCGCCCGTCACGCCCGCTACCCGCAACACGTCGTTCGCCGGGTAGCGCAGGACCTCCGCCACCGTACCCAGCGTCCGCTCGCGGGGGCCGTCGACGACGGTGAGGCCGACCAATTGAAAATGGTAGTAGTGGTCCCGCGGGAGCGGGTGCGCCTGGTCGAGCGGCACGGTGATGTATGAACCCGTCAATCGCTCGGCCGCCTCGCGGTCGCCGATCTCTACGAACGTGATGAGCAGGCTCCCCGGGGTCTCATTGGATCGGGCCACGGTGAGCCGGCGGCCACCGACCATCACCAGTGCCCCGGAAGCGAACCGGTCCGAAAAGTCGGTCAGCGACTCGACCCGCACGCCTCCCCTGACGCCATGGGCCCGCAGCACGCGGCCGATCCGCAGGTCGGGCTGCGCGGGTGCGGTCACACGATCTCGACCATCACCCGGTCGTGATTCTTGAGGGCCGCCGCACGGACCACCGCGCGGATGGCATCAATGTTGCGTCCGCCACGGCCAATGACCTTGCCCACGTCCTCGCTCGCCAGGGCGACCTCGACCCGATTCGTTCGCTCGCCTTCCACCATGGCGACCTTGACATCCTCGGGCTTCGAGACGATTGACTTGATGATGTAGCTGACCAGGTCGGTGTAGTCCTGCATGCGTCAGGCCTCGGTGGTCGCGGCCGCGGCCGGCGCCGCCGCCTTGGGGGGCTTCGAAGGACGTTTGCGGGCCGACTCCTTGGGCAGCAGGCCCTCACCGATCAGGAAAGCGCGCGCCGTGTCGGATGGCCGAGCCCCCTTTTGCAGCCAGGCTTTGACTTTTTCGGCGTCGACCGTCCGCTTGACCGGCTCGGTCATCGGGTCGAACGTGCCCAGGATCTCGATGAACTTGCCGTCGCGCGGTGACCGCGAGTCGGCCACCACCAACCGGTAGAACGGGTGCTTCTTCGCCCCGATACGCCGCAGTCGAATCTTGACTGACATGACGACCTCCTACTTGAGTAGTTGTGCGGGATCGATGGGCAGCCCGCGAATCCGTTTTCCTCTTCCCATCTGCTTCATCATCTGCTGCATCTGTTGAAAGCCTTTCAGCAACCGGTTTACCGCCGCGATGTCGGTGCCGGATCCGCGTGCGATCCGCCGCCGCCGGCTGCCGTCAATCGACTCCGGGTGCTCGCGTTCGGCCGCCGTCATGGAGAGGATGATCGCCTCCATCTCCTTCAACTGGTCGTCATTCGGCAGGGCCCCGGCCAGATTCTTGATCTTCCCCGCGCCGGGGAGCATCCCGATGATCCCCTCCAACGGGCCCATCTTCTTCACCTGCTTGAGCTGCTCCATGAAGTCCGTCAGCGTCAGGCGGCCCGTCCGAAGTTTCTTTTCCATGTCGCGAGCCTGCGACTCGTCCACGTGCTCCTGCGCCTTCTCGATCAGGGTCAACACGTCACCCATGCCGAGGATGCGTGAGGCCATTCGATCCGGGTGGAAGATTTCCAGATCGGTCAGCTTCTCGCCGACCCCCACGAACTGGATCGGGCAAGCCGTGACAGCCCGAAGCGAGAGGGCTGCCCCGCCGCGCGCGTCACCGTCGAGCTTGGTGAGAATGGCTCCGGTCAGCGGGATGGTCTGTTGAAACGCGGTCGTCACGTTGACCGCCTGCTGCCCGGTCATCGCATCAAGGACCAGGAGCCGCTGCTGCGACGGAACCGCATCGACGATCGCCTTCAGTTCCGCCAGCAGGCCCTCGTCGACTTGCAGGCGCCCCGCCGTGTCCAGGATGACGACGTCGGCGTTGACGCGGCGGGCCTCATTGAGCGACGCCCGAGCGATGGCGACCGGATCGGTCTCCCGGGGGGCGAAGGCGGGCAGACTGAGGCTCTTTGCCAGGATCTCGAGCTGCTCCATGGCGGCCGGGCGACGCACGTCGGTCGAGACCAGGAGCGGCCGATGTCCCTCACGGCGGGTAAACAGGGCGAGTTTCCCCGCCGTGGTCGTCTTGCCCGAGCCCTGCAACCCGGCGAGGACGATCACGGTGGGCGGGGCCGCCGCGTAGGCCATCGGCTCACGCGTACCAAGCAGCCGGATCATCTCGTCATGGACGATCTTCACCAGTTGCTGGCCGGGAGTCAGACTGTCCATCACCTCGCTTCCCACTGCCCGCTCGCGGATCCGTGCGACAAAGTCGCGGGCGACCTTGTAATTAACGTCCGCCTCGAGCAGGGCGAGTCGGACCTCGCGCAATCCGGCGTCGACATCAGCCTCGGTCAGCTTGCCCCGACCGGTGAGTTTCTTTAAGGCCTCATCGAGCCGCTCGGTCAGCGAATCAAACACGCCGGCTGCGCTCCAGCCCCAGCTTGGCTTCGTAGTCATCCAGGTTGGCCGCCGTGCGACGGACCACGTCGTAGACCGCGGTCCGGCTCACCTGTTGCTGCTCCGCGATCTCGCCGTAGGACCAGTCCTCTTCCCAGACGAGGTGCATGATCCGGCGCTGATGGTCCGTGAGCAGCGAACCATACAGGTCGAGCAGCCGGAGTTGCCGTTGACGGTGGCGCGTTCTGTCAAGCACTTAGCCTTGACAGTATACGAATCACCGACGGGGTAGCCTCGCCTCCTCGTTGTTGAGGACGAACTGGAGCAGCCAGAGAAAGCCCGCGACCACGACCGCCAGCGCGCCCACGCCGAGAACGCCGACGACCACAAACGCGAGGATGGTCATGGCTCGTCGTCGGCTTCCGCCGTCACCCGGTCTTCCTGCAGAATCTCCATCGCCGCGATCGCCTGGTCGCGTGGCACCCAGAGATCGACCGCCGCATATCCGCCGACGGTCACCGGTTCGACGCTGGCCAGGGCCTCGTGTCGCAAGTAGACGGTGATCCCCGCCGTTTCGAGCACGGCCTTCCAGAGGTCGGCTTCCGGCAAGCCGTTCGCGGTGGTCAACTTCACGAAGGCATTCGGGTTATCCACCGGGTTCATCGAAGTCCTCAGATCGCAACAAGGCCGAAAGGTATTCCGATGGGTCGAAGACATTGAGGTCGTCGATCCCTTCGCCGATGCCGACCAGCTTGACCGCGACCCCGAGTTCCTCCTCGATATTCATGACGACGCCGGCGCGGGCACTCCCATCCATTTTGGTCAGGGCGATCCCGGTCAATCCGATCGCCGCCTGAAAGGACTTGACCTGTTGGGCTGAATTTTGACCGATGTGGGCGTCCAGCACCGCCAGCACTTCCTGCGGTGCATAGGGGTCAAGCCGCTCCAGCACCCGTCGCACCTTGCGCAGCTCTTCCATCAGGTCCGTGCGGGTATGCAAGCGGCCGGCCGTATCCACGATGACAATGTCGCAGTTCCGGGACCGCGCCGCATGGACGGCATCGAAGGCCACGGCGCCGGGATCGGCCCCCGACTGGTGCGCAACCACGTCGACCTGTGCACGCTGGCCCCACAGCCTGAGTTGCTCGATGGCCGCCGCCCGGTAGGTGTCGGCCGCCGCCAGGATCGGGCGGTGGCCCTGGCGGCGAAGCAGGGCGGCCAGCTTTCCGATCGTGGTGGTCTTGCCGGAACCGTTCACCCCGACGACGAGGAGCACCGCCGGCGATCCTGTCAGATTCAGGGCGCGCGGCCGCGCCGCCATCTGACCGGCCAGCAGATCCCGGAGGTAGCCACGGGCATCCGCCGGCGAGCGCAGGTGTGCCGCGGCGGCCTCCCGTCGCAGTTGCTCGATGACTCGCTCCGTGGTCGCCACGCCCGCGTCCGCGGCGATCAGGGTCGATTCGAGGTCGTCCCAGAACTGGGCATCGAGCGCCGGCCGGCCGAAGACCTCTTTGAGGTCAGCAACGTAAGCGCGGCGGCCGCTGTCCAGGCTCCTGGAGAAACGCTTCCAGAATCCTCGACGCTCGCCCTCCTGCTCCTCGCGGGGGCTAGGCGGTTCGCTCACCGACTGGCATCAGCGCATCCTGCTCGAGTCGAACGGACACGATTCGTGAGACGCCATGGTCTCCGAGGGTGACGCCGTAGAGCACCTCTGCCTGCGCCATGGTGGAATGGTTGTGCGTCACGATGAGGAACTGCTGGTCCGCGGACAACCGCCTCAGCACGCGGTTGAACCGGACGACGTTGGCGTCGTCCAGGGCGGCATCGACCTCGTCGAGCACATAGAAGGGACTCGGGTTCACGGCCTGTAGCGCGAAGAGGAACGCCAGCGCCGTCAGCGCGCGCTCGCCACCGGAGAGCAAGGTCAGCGGCTGCAGCCGCTTGCCTGGCGTTTGTGCAAGGATCTCGACCCCTTCGTCGAGCGGACTCCCGCCTGGTTGGGCCTCGAGGCGGAGCGTTGCCTTCCCACCTTCGAACAACTCTTGAAAAAACTCCTGGAAGTTGATGGCGACCGAGTGGAACACGGTGCGGAACCGCTCGTCGATCTCGTGCTCGAGACGCTGCCGGAGCTCCAGCAGCTGCGCGCTCGCCGACTCGAGGTCACGTAGTTGGCCCGTCAGGCTGTCGCAGCGGTCGCGGACCTGCGCGTACTCCTGCGGAGCCAGTAGATTGACGGCTCCCATCGAGTCGAGCCGGCGCTGCAGGCGGGAGACCTCACGCTCGGTCTTCTGCCAGTCGACCTCCGCGATCGGCTCCTCTTCCTCCACCACCTGGCCGTCTTCGCGCAAGGCCAGGGCACAGCGGTCCACCTCAGCCTGGGCGGCTTCCATCTCCATGATCGCGCCGGCAACGCCGTCGTCGGCGTGGGCCAGGTCCACCTGGAGCTGGACGTTTCGCTGCTCGCTCTCCTCAACCCTCGCCTCCAGGGTGGTGAGCAGCCCCGCGTCGGGAAGGTCGGCTCTCTCCAGCGCGGCGAGCTCCAAGGACAAACCCTCGGCGACCTCGAGCCAGCGCCTCCGCTCGCTCTCGATTCTGGCTGGCTGACTGGCCAGCTCACGGGTTGCCGCCTGCCGCTGCGCGAGGTCATCACCGTGGGATCGCCAGACTTCCCGCGCTCGCTCCAACTGACGGAGCAGGTCGTCATATCGTTGCTGCGAGAGGGCGGCGCGAAGCTCCACCCCCTGCCGTCGCTGCAGGCACAGGGCGACGCGGGATGCCGCCTCACGGACCTGTTCCTCCAGGAGGCCGAACTGGTCGGCGAGCGCAGCCTGCTGCTGGACAAGCACCTGATGCCGCTGCACCGTCTCGCCGTGTGCCTGGCCCGCCTGGTCGAGCAGAGCCAGGATCCGGCCGAGCTGCTGTCGAACCTGCGATTCCTGCTGCGCCTCGCGTTCGGTGGCGATACGGGCGGCGGCGAGCGCGCCGCCGGTTTCGGCAAGGCGGCCTCGCGCCGCGTCCAGGGTCGCACCCAGGCCGGCCCGTTCCTCGAGCAGCCCGGTCTGGAGCCGCAGCGATGCCTGGTAGGCCTCCGCCGCGCGACGACTCGCCTCGCCCGCCTGCTGCAGAAGGGTTTCCGTTGCCCGTACCTGGGCCTGGACCTCGAGGGGGGCCTCGCCCGAACTGCCGCCCCGATAGGACGCCGGCGTGACGATCTCCCCAGCCCGTGTAACAGCGCGACACTGCGGGTAACGGGCGACGAACTGGCGGGCCTCATCAAGATCCGCGGCGACGACGACATCATCAAGGAGATAGGCAAGCAGCGGGCCGAGCCGGTCTGCCGCGCGGACCAGGCTCGATACCCGGGTCAAGCCGTCGGACGGCGAGGCCGGCCGCGTCCCCGATGGTTCAACGAGGATCGTCTCTCGACTGCGGCCGGCTTCGGCCAGTCGCGCCACGGCACGAGCCGCCTCGGCCGTATCCGTCGCGACCCATCCGTAGAGCCAGCCCTCAAGGGCGGCCTCGACCGCGGCACGGTCCTCCGGTGCGACCTCGATCAATTCGAGAAGGCGACGAAGTTCCGGGTCGTCCTGCAGCGGGCTCTGCTGCTGGGCTCGGTCTCGCACGAGACGGAGCGCGCCGACCTCGGCCTCGAGCGCCTGGACCCGACGGCCCGCGTCGGCCCGTTGTTGGTCCCGATCATTGAGGTCGGTCGTCGCCACCACCAACCGGGATTCCATGGCTGACGCCGCCGTGACGATCGCATGCAGCGCCCGCTCGGCGTCTTCCACCTCGAGAGCGCAGCGCTCCTGCTCTGTGACAAGCAGGGCCCGGCGATCGGACCACGCGTCCAGCTGGACCTGCGCCTGCTGCTGCTGATCGCGAAGAAATTGCAGCCGTCCATCCACCTGGCGCAGTTCGGCCTCGAACGCCACCCCGTCGCGATGGAGATCCTGGCGCTGCTGGGCGACGTCCGCGCGCTCCGCCTCCAGCCGCTGGAGCTCTTCCCTGCTACGGCGTTCCTCATCCCCGGCGGCCGCCACCTGGGCGACCAGCGATTCGCGCTCCAATTTCGTTCGCTCCGCGGCCCCTTCCAGTTCTTCGACGACCCGACCTCCGGCCTGCGCCGACGCGGCCAGCCGGACCATCTCGCGCTCGGCACTCAGGACCGCCTGCGTGGCCGCCTCAGCGCGCTCTTCGGCGATCCGGGCCTGGTGCTGACCCTCGGCAAGCCTCAGCCGCAGGGTCGCAAGCGCTTCCTGATGCTTCCATCGCGCCTCTCGCGCCCCCAGCAAGGCGGTCCGCTCTTCTGCGTAGAGCGGCGCGAACTCCTGCAGCGCCTGGGCCGCGGCCCCGCGCTTTCCCTCGGCGGATTGCCGGCGACTCAGTGTCCGGCGTAGATGGACCATCGCCTTGCGCCAGGCATCGCGAGCCAGGCTTCCCTGCATGACTTTGAGTTGCTCGGCAACCTTGTGGTAGTCCTCGGCGGCGGCCGCCTGCGCTTGCAGTTCGAGGGCGCGAGGGTTGAGCTCACTGAGGATGTCGCGCGCGCGCCCCATGTCGCGCTCGGCCTCGGCCAGCCGCGTCAGCGCTTCCTGGCGCTGGTCCCGCAGCCGCCGGACGCCCGCCGCCTCCTCGATCAACTCACGGCGGAGGCCGGGGGCGGCCTGGATGACGTAGTCGATGTCATTCTGCGCCGTGACGGCGTAACCGTCCTGCCGGAGGCCCGTGCTCGCCAGGAGGAGGTCGATGTCCTTCAGCCGCGCGCGGGAACCGTTGATCAGGTAGTCACTCTCGCCGGATCGAAACAATCGCCTCGACACTTCGATCTCGTTGAACTCGACATTGAGCCGCTGGTCCGCGTTGTCGATCAGGAGGCTGACCTCGGCCATCCCGACCGGCGACTTGCCAGGGCCCCCGGCGTAGATCACGTCCTCCATGCGATGGCCGCGCAGTCCGCGGGCGTTGCGCTCGCCGAGACCCCAGCGGATGGCGTCCACCAGGTTCGACTTGCCGCTGCCGTTCGGTCCCACGATGGCCGTGATCCCTCGGCTGAATGGGAGGTCGGTCCGACGCGCGAAGGTCTTGAACCCCTGGATGCGCAGTGACTTCAGATGCACTGGCTAGCGGGTCGTACGCATGGCTGGGCCTTCGCGCCCATCAGTGACGTTGGCATGGACCTCGGCGCGGGTCACCCGAGTATTAGACCACGCGCTTGCCGGTAGCGGCAACCCCCGCGATCTTGGCCGCGTCGAGCGTCCTACCGGCGCGACTCGTGGGCGGCGACCGCCTCGAGCACTTCGTCGGCCTGCGGAAGCTTGTCGAGGGCGCCCAGGGCGGCGAGCGCTTCTCGTGCCGCCATCTGCTCCGCGGCGCGTTTCGTCCTTCCCTCACCGAGTCCCTTGATCTCGTTTCCGAACGTGACCTCGGCGGTGTACTCCCGTCGATGGCCGGGGCCCGAGGCCGCCACGATCTCGTACTGCGGCGTCGTCAGGAAGCGTTCCTGCGTGACCTCCTGCAGTCGGCCCTTGTAATTGTCATCGGGCCAGGCCTGAACATCGACCAGGCTGCGACTGAAGAGCCGATAGGCCGCGCGATACCCCTGGTCGAGGAAGATCGCGCCGATGACCGCCTCGAAGGTGTTGGCCAGAATCGACTGGAGCGAGCGGGCCCCGGTCTTGTGCGCCCCCTTACCAAGGAGCAGGTAGTCGCCCAGGCTAAGGCGTGAGGCCAGCCGGGCGAGGCTCTTGGTGTTGACGACCGAGGCGCGTAGCCGCGTGAGTTCGCCCTCGTCGGAGGTCGCGTACGTGTGATAGAGGTGCTCCGCGGCGATCAATTCCAGGACGGCATCGCCCAGGTACTCGAGCCGCTCGTTGTCGGCGTCGCCGCGCTCGGGATGCTCGTTGTTGTACGAGCGATGCGTGACGGCCTGTCGCAGCAGGGCAGGCTCGTGAAAGCGAACGCGAAGCGTCCGCTGCAGCTTTTGCAGGGGGTCGTCGGTCGGCGTGGGCTCTAGTTCAGGTGGTGATTCCGAGCTTTTCTTGAACGTAGTCCCACGCGGCACCGACGGTCTGGATCTTTTCAGCGTCCTCGTCAGGTATCTCCATCCCGTATTCTTCCTCGAACGCCATGATCAACTCGACCAGGTCGAGGGAATCCGCATTTAGGTCCTCGACAAATGAGGCGTCGGGCGTGACCTGCTCGGTTTCGACCCCGAGCTGCTCGGCAACGATGCCTTTGAACTTCTCGAAACCCGCTGCATCCATCCCAGCGCCGCCATTGTACAGCGAGACCGCGGGGCGCGCCGCGCACGGTTCCGCTAAAAAAGGTCGGGCCGCGTTTTGGCGCGGACCGACACGCGCCGCAGGCGAGCTTCAGCGTAGGGCGGGTGCGCGAGTAGGCCGGAGTCAGGCACAACGAGCGCATTGGAATTTCGCGCGAGTTGCCGCGGCGACGGCCGAAACGAGCGCACATCCGCCCGTGTCAAGTCTCTGAGCTTGATGGGCCTGAGCAGGCCTTAGATTGGCAGGCCCCCATCAATGCCGAGGACCTGTCCCGTTATATAGGACGCGTCCCGCGAGGCGAGGAAGACGATCGCCGGCGCCACGTCTTCCGGGGTCCCGATCCGCTGGATGGCGGCCGCCTGCTTCGCCCGTTCGAGAAGTTCCGGCGGGAGCCCGCTGGTGAGATCGGTCGTGATGAAGCCGGGAGCCACGGCGTTCACCGTGATGTTGCGGGAGCCGACCTCCTTCGCCAGCGATTTGGTCAGCCCGATCAGCCCGGCCTTGGAGGCGCTGTAATTCGCCTGCCCGGCGTTGCCCGCCACACCCGCCAGCGACGACACGTTCACGATCCGTCCGTATCGTTGCTTGAGCATGGGCCGCAGCGCCGCCTTCGACGCCAGGAAGGCGGCTTTCAGGTTCGTTTGCAGGACCACGTCCCAGTCGTCTTCGCTCATCCGCATGACGAGCGTGTCCCGGGTAAGACCGGCATTGTTCACCAGCACGTCCAGCCGACCCCAGCGTTTGACGACCGCCTCGACGGCGGCGGCCGGAGCCGCTGAGTCGGCGAAATCGGCCTGCAGCGCCAGCGCCTCTCCCCCATTTCGGGACACGTCCTCCACGAACGCCTCAGCCTCGGCCTGCTTGCTCCGGTACGTGATGGCGACCTTCGCCCCGGCCGCGGCAAACCGAACGGCGGCGGCGCGCCCGATGCCGCGACTGCCCCCCGTCACCAGCACGACCTGGTCGCCGAACGGCTCAGGCGGCATGCGACCCGCTCAGGTAGGCCCGCAAGCTACTCATGTCCTCGATATTGTGAACCACCGCGGTGGGCACGATCTTTTTGACGAGGCCGGTCAGCGTCCGTTTGGGCCCCACTTCGATGTAGGTGTCGATGCCGAGTTTGGATAAGCGTTCAATGCTGGCCGACCAGCGAACCGGCCCGGTCAGCTGGCCGATCATCAACTCGTGGACCTCCGCCGGATCGCGGTGAACTTCCGCATCCGCATTGAAGACCTGTGGGCGATCGAGGGGCTCAAGGCGGAGCTTCGCCCATGCGGTTCGGAACGTCCGCGCCGCCTGCTCCATGAACGGCGAATGGAATGCCGCGCTGACCGGCAGCCGGACGACTCGCCTGGCGCCGGCCCGTTGTAGCGCGGGCGCGATCTGATCGAGGGCCTCGTCCGTCCCGGAAATGACGACCTGGCCCGGCGCATTGAAGTTTGCGGCAACGACATCGGCGCGTTCATCACAAAGGCGCACCACATCCGCGTCCGTCAGACCGAGCACCGCCGCCATCCCGGTCCCGGCGGGGGCGGCGGCGGCCATCGCCCGGCCGCGCGCCAACACGGCCGTCAGTGCGTCGAGGGGCTGAAGGGCCCGGGCCGCGACCAGGCCACCGAATTCGCCGAGGCTGTGGCCGGCCACGGCGACGGGTATCACCCCGCCCTCCTGCAGGAGCGCCAGCAGGGCCAGGCTATGGAAGAGGATCGCGGGCTGCGCATGCTCCGTGGCCTGCAGCGCCGATTCCGGTCCGTCCAACAGCAGCCGGCGCAACGGCAAGGCCAACTGCTCTTCCGCCGCCTTCAAGAACCGGTCGGTTTGGGAGCCGGCCTCGAGCAAGTCGCGTCCCATCCCGACGAATTGCGCACCCTGGCCTGGAAAAAGGAAGGCGGCAGGAATTGCTACGCCAGGGTTAGTCGGTCTTGATGACTTCGCGCCCGTTGTAGTAGCCGCAGTTCTTGCAAATCGTGTGCGGCCGCTTGGGCTGGCGGCACTGGGAGCAGTCGACGAGCTGAATCCGTTTCAACGCGAGGTTCGCCCGGCGCTCACCCTGGCGGGCATGCGCATAGCGTGTCTTGGGAAGAGCCATTGGCAGGCATTATAGAACCGCGGGTGGCGGCGGCTCACCGATGGCTGGTGAGCTCGACCTCCTTGGCCTGCGGCTGTCGCAGCGCTTCCACGCCCTTCTTGACGGTCGCGACCGTACGAAGCAGTTGCGTCTCGAGCGACTGCATGACCTCCCAGGCGTACCGGTCGGCGGCGCGACGGACCTCCTCGGCCCGCGCCGAGGCGTCGCGCAGGATCGTCTCCGCCTGCTTCTCGGCCCGCTTCATCAGTTCTTGCTGGCCCATCATGGTCTGGGCCCGCTCGCCGGCCTTGGTGATCGTCCTGGCCGCCTCGGTCTGGGCTTCCGAGAGCAGGCGCTGCTGCTCCTGCAGCGTCCAGCGAGCCTGCTTGATCTCGTCAGGGAGGGCAAGGCGGAGGTCGTCAATGCAAGCCAGCGCCTCTTCCTGGTCAATCACCACCGTTCGCGTCAAGGGGATCTGCCGGCTGTGCGCAACGAGCTGTTCGAGTCGGTCGATCGCTTCATTGATGTTCATGACTTCTCCCTTGATCGAAGACGTTCTTTGAGTGGTCCGACGACGCTGGCTGGGACGAATTCGGCGATGTCACCCCCGAAGGCGGTGAGTTCTTTGATCAGGCTTGAACTGAGGAACAGGTTACGCAAACTCGTGGGAATAAACACCGTCGTGACATCAGGCTCGAGCCGGCGATTCATCAGCGCCATTTGAAACTCACTCTCGAAGTCCGAAACCGCCCGAAGTCCGCGCACAATGACGCGCGCCTCGACCTTGCGCGCGAAGTCGATGGTGAGCCCGTTGAAGGTGCTGACCTCGACGCGTGGCATTTCTCCGATGCTTTCCCGGATCATGTCGACCCGTTCCTGCGTGCTGAAGAGCGGCGTTTTGCTCGGGTTTTCGATCACGGCGATGACCACGCGATCGAAGATACCGGCCGCCCGATTGAGGATGTCCAGGTGGCCGTGGGTCAGCGGGTCGAAACTTCCTGGATACACTGCCGTGGTCATGTGAACCTCAAGAACGTAAGGCGCGTGGCTCCGTAATCCGATGCTCGCACGAGGACCAGGCGGTCCAGTGGCGGCATTCGCTGCGCCCGGTGGTGTTCGACGACCACGAGGGCCTCACTACGTAGGTTACCGGCATCGAGGGCGGCCAGGGTGTCGCCGATGACTGCCGCATCCTGGTAGGGAGGGTCCAACAACACCAGGTTGTAGCGCGAGAGGTCGGCCGAATGTGCCCTCAACCATTGACTGGCATCGGCACACGCCACCTCGCCTTGCTGCGCAAAGCCGGTCGCGGCCAAATTCTCGGCGACGATGTTAGCACACGCTCGGTCTCGCTCCACAAACGCGGCAAAGGCGGCGCCGCGAGACAATGCTTCGACGCCCAGGGTCCCCGCCCCGGCGAACAGATCGAGGACGCGCGCACCGCGTATGCTGTCGCCGATGATGTTGAACAATGCCTCCCGCACCAGCGAGGTCGTCGGCCGCGTGGACCGGCCCGGTGGTGTCTTGAGGCGGCGGCCCCGGCCGACTCCAGCGGTGATGCGGGTGCCAGGGCCAGCCATAGGATGAGTAAAACACTCAAAGGACACTCCGCATAGGCGTCATTGAAACGGTCGTGGGTGTACTGCTGGTCCTGGCGCTCCCGGTCGGGGCGGGAATGGCGATGGGCTGGGTGTTGAGCCTGCTGCGGCCGCTGCCACCCAACGCGCCACCGGCGACCCGCACGGACGCGGCGCCCCCGATCAGTCCAGCGCGAACACCTGACGATAGGCCAAAAGCTGGTGGCGGAGCGCCGGCGCGCCCGAAAGCGACGGGTCGCGGTCCAAAAGGCGGACGGCCTCGCCCTGGGCGTCGCTGATCAGGACGGCGTCGAGCAGGCTGGCCATTTTGAAGTCCTTCCCGTGCTGCCGGTAGCCGTGCAACTCGCCCATCCCGCGTAGCCGGAGATCGATCTCGGCCAGGTCGAAGCCGCTACTGTGGGCAACGACGGCGTTCAAGCGCTCCAGGGTCTGATTGTCATCCAGGTCGGTGAACAACAGGCAATAGGATTCGTGGGCGCCTCGCCCGACCCGGCCTCGAAACTGATGGAGTTGGGCAAGCCCGAAGCGATCGGCACCCTCGATCATCATCACCGTGGCGTTCGGAATGTCGATCCCGACTTCGACCACCGAGGTCGACACCAGGATGGCCACCTCACCACGCTGGAAGCGGTCCATGGCCGCCTCCTTTTCCGCCGGCTTCAGCCGGCCGTGGAGCAGCGCGATGCGGGGGGCCAGATCAGGAAAAACCTCCGTCTGTAACTTCCCCGCCTCGGCCGTGGCTGCGCGCACGCCCAGCTTGTCGGACTCCTGGATCAGGGGACAGATGACGAAGACCTGGCGCCCGGCCGTCACCTGCTCACGAATGAAATGGTAGGCATGGGCACGGCCGCCCGGCGGCACCAGGCGGGTCATGATGGGACGCCGGCCCGGCGGCATCTCGGTGAGGACGGAGATGTCCAGATCGCCAAACAGCGTCAGCCCCAGGGTGCGGGGGATTGGTGTCGCGGTCATCGACAGGAAGTGCGGCCGGTGATCGGTCTTCTGACGCAACGCAAGTCGTTGGCCCACCCCAAAGCGATGTTGCTCGTCCACCACGATCAGAGCCAGCTGGCTGAACTTGACCTCTTCCTCGATCAGGGCGTGCGTCCCGATCACGATCTGGAGTGACCCATCGGCCAGTGACGCCAGCATTGGCCGGCGGGCGGCGGCCGCCGTACTGCCGAGCAGCAGGCCGACGCCGACGCCGAAGGGGCGCAGCAAGGACTCGATGACGTCCGCGTGCTGCCGCGCGAGCAGCTCGGTCGGCGCGAGCAAGGCCGACTGAAACCCGGCCAGCGCGGCATGGTGCATGGCCATTGCCGCGACCACCGTCTTACCGGATCCGACGTCCCCTTCGAGCAGGCGGTTCATCGGATACGGCTGCGCCAGATCCTTGAGGATCTGCCAGGCCGCGACTCGCTGCGCATTGGTGAGCTTGAATGGCAAGGACGCGACGAATCCCCGGGCGGTCGCCTCGTCGAAGCGAACGGGATTGGCGTTGTGGGCGGTTCGCGCTCGCTTCGCTTGTTGCGCGGCGACTTCGAGAAGGAACATCTCTTCGAAGGCGAGACGATTTCGTGCGGACTCCAGCGCTGGCACCGAGTCCGGAAAATGGATCTGCTTGACCGCGGCCGACCGCGGCGGCAGGTCCCGGCGCGCAAGGAGATCGGCTGGTAAGAACTCGTCAAGTTGGGAAGCCAGCGGGAGGATCGCCTGCACCTTCGGCCGCAGCCAACGGGAGGTCAACTTTTCCGTTTCACGGTAGATCGGCACCAAGCGGGCCGCGTGCTTCGGATCAGACGAAACCGGCTCGTAGTCCGGGTTCTTCATGACCAGGCCACCCTCAAGATTGACCTCCCCGGCGACGAAGACAACGTCGTCCTGGTGCAACTGCTTCGCCACCCAGGGTTGGTTGAACCAGACGAGTCGCAGCCGGCCCGAACCATCCGAGAGCGTCGCCTCGGTCAGTGGCATGCGTTTGTAGCGGGTCTGATGCGCGCCGATCTGTTCGATGCGTCCGCGCAGGGTGATCTTGGCGCCCGGCGTCACCGTGCCGATTGGAATCACGTGGCTGAAATCCTCATGTTTTCGCGGGAAGAAGAGCAGGAGGTCACGGACCGTCCTGATCCCGAGTTTTTCCAGTCGGGCCTTGTAGGTATCACTCACCCCGGTGATCGCCGTCACCGGCTCGTCGAGAGTCCGGGGCGGCACCGTCAGGCGGTGAGGTAGGTGATGCCGATAACGCCCGGACCGGTGTGGGTACCGAGGACCGGGCCAATTTCGCTGACGATGATGTCGACGCCAGGATAGTCCGGCGCGATTCGCATCCGCAAGTGCTCGGCATCGGCAGGAGCCGCGCCGTGGAGGACGGCCAGGCGCGTGACGCGCCCGTCGCGCTTGAGCAGCTCGACGAGGCGGTCGAGCATCTGGGGGCGGCCACGCGCCCGTCCCAGGGGCACGACCTCGCCATCGCGGAGCGTGATGAGGGGCTTGAAGTTCAGCAACGAGCCGACCAGCGCCCGCGCTTTCCCGATACGGCCCCCACGCTCAAGGTAGGTGAGGGTGTCGATGGCACAGAGGATGCGGGCCCGTGGGATGAGGTCGCGGACGTGCGCGGTCACCGACCGCTGGTCGGCCCCCGCCGCGGCGACCTTCGCTGCCTCGAGTGCCAGGAAGCCGAGCGCCATCGACGCACTCAGGGAGTCGATGACCTCGATATGCTCGGCACCGACCGACTGCGCGGCCATCAGGGCGGAGTTGTAGGTCCCGGAGACCTTTCCCGACAGGAGCACGGCGACGATGTCGTCACCCTTGTCCCGGATGCCGCGAAAGACTTCTTCGAACACGCCCACCGATGGCTGGGAGGTGCGTGGCAGCTGGGTCGAGGCCGTCAGCTTACGAAAGAAGGCGTCACCGTCCAGGTCGACCCGGTCACGGAAGACCTCGTCGCCGAAATGGACGTTGAGCGGCACGACGGTGATGCCGGCCGCCTGCTGCTGGGCTTTCGAGAGGTCAGCAGTGGAATCCGTGACGATCCGCACCACGGGAGGAAGTATAGGGCAGCCTCACGGGTCCAACGAACCGCTCACGACTGCGCAACGGCTGCGTTCTCGTAATGTTGGCCGACCACGCTATCGGCGACCCTGTAATCGACGTGGTCAGAGCCCGCCTATCGGTACTCCCTCGCCCGACACAAGCCTCGATCCTGGCCGGCTTCCTCGGCTTCCAGGCGCTCGACGCGTTCACCACGCACGTGGGATTGGCCCTCCAGCACCGCGAATTGAACTGGGTGATGGCGCCGATGATGACGCTGCACGGTGAGCTGGCCGCCTACGCGGTCAAAGGCATTGCCGTGGCCGTCCTCCTGGCCATCCTGATGCTGCTGCAACAGCGGAAGCCGCTCGTCTGGCACGCCTACCACGTCGCCGCCTGGATGAGCGCCGCGGCCGTCCTGATCAACACCCTCCAGCTGCTGTAGGCGCGTTCCCGGCTGGATCCGGCTTACTCGACCGCCAGGATGTAGGGATACAAAGCCTGATCCCCGGCCTGCAATTCCACCGACGCCCCGGGAAAGCGCCTGGTGACTAACGCCATCATGGAATCCCGCTCCAGCTCAGGCGCATCGGCTCCCGCGTAGATGGTGACGGTCCGCACCTCACCCGGGCTCAAGCGGCTGAGGACGTCCTCGACGACCGCCTGGCTGGACTTGGCAGTCGCGACGATCCGGTCATTGAGCAGGCCGATGACGTCGTTCTCCGCGATCTTCAGCCCATCGACTTCCGTGTCACGCGCGGCGTGGGTCACCTCGATGGTGTCGACCTGGCTCAGCGCATGGGACATGGCGTTCGCATTCGTCTCCAGGTCGGCGGTGAAGTCGAAGGCGAACAGGGCCGCAATCCCTTGCGGCATCGTCCGTGACGGCACCACCCGAACCCGTTTCTTCGTCAACTGCGAGGCCTGCTGGGCCGCCATGATGACGTTGCCATTGTTGGGCAGGAGCAGGACGTCGCTGGAGGGCACCGACTCCAGGGCGGCCAGCATGTCCTCGGTGGATGGGTTCATCGACGGGCCGCCCCCCACCACGGAGTCGACGCCGAGGCTCTCCAGGATGCGGCGAAAGCCTTCCCCGCTCGCGACCGCCACCACGGCCAGGTGTTTTGAGCTGGCCGGGCGCCGTGCCACCTCGCCTTGCAGTCGGTGATGCTGGGCGGACATGTCATCCACCTTCAGGCGGCTGAGGTTGCCAATCCCGCTCGCGTACCCGATCACCTCGGCTGGTTCGTGCGTGTGCACGTGCACCTTGATGGCCGACTCGTCCCCCACCACCAGGGCCGACTGGCCGCGACGCTGGATCTCGACGCGCACCTCCTCGACCGGAAGCCTCTCTCCATTGATGATGAACTCGGTGCAGTAGCCCCATCCGGCTTCGGGTGCGGCCACGTCTCGCGGACGGGCATGCTGGGTCTTCGGCTTTTCAAACCCGGCGAGAGCTTCGCCGCGCATCCGCTTGAGAAAACCCTCCAGGATCAACTGCAGGCCGAAGCCACCAGAATCCACCACACCGGCCTGTTTGAGCACCGGGAGCTGCTCGGGTGTCCGCTCGACCGCGGTCAGGGCCGCATCACAGGCCGCCCGCACCACCTCGGTGAGGTCGTCTGTTGTGGCGGCCTCGCCCGACGCTCCAACCGCCGCTTCGCGCGCGACGGTGAGCATCGTGCCCTCGGTCGGCTTGATCACCGCCCGGTAGGCCACCGTCGCGCCTTCGGTGAACGCGGCGGCCAGCCCCCTGGCGTCAACCGAGGCTTGCTGGCCGACACCGGTCGCAAATCCCCGGAAGATCTGGGACAGGATGACGCCAGAGTTACCCCGCGCCCCCATCAGGGCGCCGTGCGCCGCCCGGCGGGCCATTACCGACAGGTCGGCATTGTCGAGGTCTCGAATGTCCTCGACTGCCGACTGCAGCGTGAGGAGCATATTCGTGCCGGTGTCCCCGTCGGGCACCGGAAAGACGTTCAACGCGTCGACCTCGTCCCGATTGAGCGTGAGCCACGCGAGCGACCCCAAAAGGGCCTCCTTGAAGAGGCGGCCATCACAGCGGGTTATCGGCACCGTCGTCGGGCCGGTTCGGGTAGCTATCTCAGCGGCCGCCGCTGACGTGAATTCCCTGCACGTTGACGTTGACCTCGACGACCGGCAGCCCGAGCGTCCGCTCGACCGAATACCGAACCGCATTCCCGAGGTTGTGGGCAACTTCGGAAACCCGCGTACCAAATTCGACGATGACAAAGAGGGATACGCCGATACCATCCTCGCGGACCTCGACCTCCACGCCGCGGTGCAGATTTTCCCGGTGCAATCGCTCCGCCAGACCGTCGCGAAGACCCTGGGCAGCCATCGCGACCACCCCATAGCACCCGGCGGCGGCATGGCCGGCAATCAAAGCCACGACATGGCGTGACACCTCGATCCGCCCTAGGTCCCTTGCCTGGATCAGCGTCCTGGGCGGCTTCCCGGTCCGTTGCGGGTTGGCCTTCGTCTTTGCGTCCATCGTGTGCTAGTATTTGGCGCTGATTCCGCCTCCATCATACGCGATACTCGACGAGGCACCAAAGAGCAAAGACACTATGGCAAAACGCTGCGACCTCTGCGCCAAGGGCCCCCAGTACGGGCACAACGTGAGTCACTCGAAAGTGCGCACGAAGCGTCGTTTCATGCCCAACCTGCACAAGGCCAGGGTCATGATCAACGGGCGGATGCAGACGGCCCTGGTCTGTACCCGCTGTATTCGCACCCAGGCGAAGTCGGCCTAAGCGAACGCCGAAAAGGCGTTCGCTCCAAGCTCGGCCGACGAACTCCACACCAAGCACGGTACGCCGCAACTCCCTTCAAGTTGATCAGGCCCTGACATCATGGCGTCGCCGGTCTCGGCCGAGCGCGGCGCGTTTCGAGGTGAGTGGCGCGCGACAAGCGCCGCGAACCTCTGGCCAGCGCCATGAGCGAAACCAACTAGACGTCGCCCGGCTTGACCCACCCGACCTGGCCCCGCGGCGAGACCCACATCGTGACCGAGGTCCCTGGCTTCAGCCGTGTCCGGGCGGCCGCCATCTCCGAATCTGAAAGGACCAGGTAGTATCGCCCCGGCCCGCTCAACTGCAATGCGCGGCCCTGGACCCGGTTGACCACGCCGGTCACCGATCTGGGAAGTGCGGCGTAACTATCGACGCTGATCACCGTGATCCAGGTCGCCAGAACCGTTCCCGCAGCCGCCGCAACGATAAGGATGCGTGAGCCCCAGGGCGAGCCTAAAAAGAGCAGTCCATAGAGGAGCCAGGGCAGGAAGACCGCGAGCACCATCAAGCTGGTCTGGACTTCCTGCCAGAGATTGGCCGCGTACGCTCGCTGGCCCAGGTCGCCGGGATCCGCGCCCGCCGGCATGAATGGCCCAAGATGGAGCGCCCCGACAAGCAGGCCGAGGCTGGTTGCCGCGGTTATCAGCAGGCGAGCCCAACGGACCTCGAGCCGGGGCCGGCCCGGGGAAATCGCGCGGACCCGAGTTGCAGGGAAGGCCACGACCGTGTAACGCGACGTGACGCTGCCTCCAGCGCCCCTGAGCGGCAGCCCTCCCCGCAAGGGAAAGGGATAGGCCAATCGATCTAGCGAAGCTCCTCGATCGCTGCTCGTTTCCCTTTGGGATGGCCGAAAACGAAGTTGCCCGCCACCAGTACGGTCGCGCCGCTCTCGGTGCACTGGTGGCCGATCTCGGCATTGACGCCGCCATCGACCTCGATATCCAATTTCGAGTTGAGCCGGTCGCGCATGGCTCGCGCCGCTTTGATTCGCTCGAGCGATCCAGGGATGAACGTCTGGCCTCCCCATCCGGGGTTGACGCACATCACGACCAGCAGGTCGGCATCCTTGAGGACGGGCTCGACGAGGGCGAGCGGGCTTCCCGGATTCACGCACACACCGGCTTTCATGCCAGCCTGGCGGATCGTCTCGAGGACCCGATGGATGTGCCGGGTCGCTTCGACGTGGACGGAGAGCGTCGTCGCACCCGCATCCTTGAAGGCATCGATGGTGCGCTCGGGATTCTCGATCATCAGGTGGACGTCAAACGGCAGCTTGACATACCGGCGGCAATGCTTGACGACGGTCGGGCCAATCGTTATCGGAGGGACGAAGTGGCCGTCCATGACATCGATGTGGATCCAGTCCGCCCCAGCGTCTTCCAGGGCAGCCATCTCCTCTCCGAGCCGACTGAAGTCCGCCGACAGGATGGATGGAGCGACGACCATCTACGAAATGGTCGGGATGCTGATCGTGACCTGCGAGTCGAAGTCGTGGTAATTGATCACGACGTGGGCCGTCGCGTGAACCTCGGAGCCGGCCGGCACCTTTGCTGACGAACTGGCGCTGGTTCCCCCGAGCGAGCCCATCAGTTGCCCGAGGTCGAGATGGTAATCAGCGTCCGTGCTGATCCGGCGAACGAGGTGGTCGTCCTTTCCGAACCAGACCTCGATGGTCATCGTACCGTTGTCGAGCACCTGCTTGAGGGCCGCCTGCGCTTGCGCGCTCTTCGGCGCCGACGACTTGTCGAGGCCGGCCGCGAGTTTGTCCTTGTCCGGGACGAGCTGGTAGTGATGGACCGTGGTGGCGTCCAGCGTCATGTCGCCGAGGTCTTTGATCGATTTCACATTGCTGAGCAGTTGCGTGTACGAGAGCGGATCCGGCTGGTTGAGCTGGCCCGCGATGCCACTCGGCTCGGTCGAGACGGTCCACTTGCCGGTCAGCGGGTTCTTCACATACGCCTTGCCGGCGATGCTGATCACCTCGCTGGCCACCGACACGCCTCCCAGCTTGGCATTGATCGTGGCGTGGTAGCGGTCGGGAAACTGGGCTTCCCCGTTACCGGTGAGGTCGAGGTTGAACGACCCCGCCGAGGACCCACTCCGTCCGAACATGGCCGCGAGCTGCGCGGGAAAGGTCAGGGTCACGTGACCCTGGAGATCGAACTTGGCGGAATGAAGCTGCGCCGACCGTTGCGTGGCCGCGGACAGCGCTTGCTGAGGCGTTTCGGGTTTGGCCAGGGGGGAGGCGCAGGCGGCCAAAACCATGACGCTGAGGAGACCGGCAGCGAGACGTTTCATCGGTTCTTTCGAGTATATAGACGGCCTTTGGGCTTTCCCTGCGCCTCGTCCAACAAGGCTGTTACGAGGGCGACGCCGATGGGACGGACACCGTGACCGGAGTGTTGAAGTCGTGATAGTCGATCGTCACGTGCGCCGCGGTATGGACGGTGGCGTCTGATGGGATGGGTAACCCGGAAGGCAGCTGGCTCGAGCCAAGTGTTTGTAAAAGCTGCCCCAGGTTGATGCGGGCGTCGGTGTCCTCTTTGACCCGCCGCAGCAGCTGGTCGTCCGTTCCGATCCAGGCTTCGAGCTGGATCGTGCCGTTCTGCAACACCTGGCGCATGAGATCGCGGGCTGCCTGCGTCGATGCCTGGTCGGCGACCTTGTTCTTGTCGAGAACGATCTGGTAGTGATGCACGGCGGTCCCCCCGACACTGGTACCGCCCAGATCCTTCACCGATTGCGCGGCCTTCAGCAAAGCCGCCGCCGACAGCGGGTCCGTCTGGTTCGTGAACTGGCTCACGTTGCCGGTACCCTGGGCCTGCACATAGCTCCCTGACTGTGGATCTTTGACGTAGATCCGTCCGGCGGCGATCACAAGATCCGTGCTCACGCTGACGGATCCGGTCTTCACCTGGACCGCCATCGCCGCCTTGTCCGGAAAGCTGATCTGGCCCTTTCCGCTCAGGTCGATGCTCAAGTTCTGCAGGGCCGCGCCCTGGGGACCGAGACTCTGGGCAAAGGCCGCCGGAAACTGCTCCAGAATGGTCGCCGTGAGGTCGAATTTCGCGCTGCGAAGCTGGCCCATCTTCTGGCTGGCCGTGTCGACCACCTGCTGAGGCGTCGGCTGGGTCTGCTGGACCACCACCCCGCACGCGCTCAGCAGGACCGCGCTGGCCACGATCGCGAACCGGCGCATGTTCACCCCTCTCGAGTATAGGAAGAGACGAGGATCGCGGGTAACTCGGTGAGCCTGGCGATGACGTGCGTGGGAACGATGTCCGAATCGCACGGGACGCCGGGGTATCGCAGCCAGATCGCCGGAATTCCGACCCGCAGCGCGCCGGCGATGTCCGTGTCGAGGCGGTCGCCGACCATGCAGGTGGCTTCGAGCGGGACGCCCAACCGGCGGGCTCCTTCGACGAAGATCGCCGGGTCCGGCTTCGCTTTCCCGAAGTCGCGGGAGGTCACCAACGAGTCGATCAGGCCTCCCAACCCCGCACGAGCCAGCACGTCGGTCATCTCCTGGTCTCCCGACCCCACCGTATTGGAGACGAGCCCGATACGAAAACGGGCCCGCAGACCCTGGAGAACCTCGGCGGCGTCGGCGACCGGCGTGATCGCCATTTCCCAGAGATGCTTGCCGGGCTCCTCCACGATCAGGGTGTTCCCGACGTCGAAGAGGATGCCCTGCAGCGGTGGTCGCGTCATGTGATCGACGGCAGGGGGCTGAGTTGCCGGGCGCGAAGCTGCCCGCAGGCCGCGTCGATGTCGAGGCCGCGAGTGACGCGGATCGTCGTCGAGACGCCAGCCGCCTGTAGCACCGCCATAAAGGCGCCGGCCCGTGCCCGCGACGGCGGCTGCAACGGGCTCCCGTCGATGGGATTCATCGGGATGAGGTTCACGTGACTGAGCGGGTGCCGCACGACGCGAGCGAGCTGCTGCGCCTGGGCGACGCTGTCGTTGACGCCATTGAGCAAAACATATTCATAGCTGGTGCGCCGTCCAGTTCGCTCCGAATGCGCACGGGCCGCCGTCACGATCGCCGCGATTGGATATTTGCGGTTCACCGGAATCATGCTCGTCCGCAGCTCGTCATCGGGCGCATGCAGGGAGATCGCCAGGTTGACCGGCAGGCCTTCCGCGCTCAGCCGCTCGATGAACGGCACCAGGCCAATCGTCGAGATGGTGACCCGCCGCGGGCTGAACCGTAGTGTGTCGTCGCGGGCCCAACGCCGGATCGCGCCGACGACGGCCGCGTAGTTGTTCATCGGCTCGCCCATTCCCATGAAGACCACGTTCGTCAGCGATCGATCCTGCTCGCGCAATTCCCGGCTGGCGCTGAGGAACTGGTCCACGATCTCCGCCTCGGTCAGGTTTCGGTCGAAGCCCGACTGCCCCGTGGCACAAAATCCGCAGCCGATGGGGCACCCGACCTGCGAGCTCACGCAGATCGTCGTCCGCCGGCGGGAACGCGAGCTGGCCTCGTAATGCATGACGACGGTCTCGATCGTGCGGCCATCGACAAGCCGAAACAGGTACTTGATGGTTCCCCCATGGTCGGCCTCGCGGCGGAGGTGCGGCGACACCGTGCTGAAGGTGTAGGCCGCCTCCAGGTGCTGTCGCGCCACGGGTGAGAGCGTCCGCATCGAGGTGAACGACGGACTCAGCCCGCGCCAGAACCAGTGCATCGCCTGGCCGGCGCGGTAGGCCGGCTCCCCCGCTGCCTGCAGGCCCGCCTGCAGATCTGCGGGATCGGCCGTCGCAAACGGCGGGCGGTCAGTCGTCGCGGCGACTGCCGAGCACCAACGAGCCGTAGTACAACAAGGTCAGGAGCGCCCCGAAGAGGGCGACCCAGTAGGTGAAGGCGGCCGCCCGCAGCATTCGGCGGGCCCCGACCTGCTCTTCCGCGAGGATGACGCCGTTCTCGGCCAGCAGCCGCAGCGCACGGTGGCTGGCGTTGAGTTCCACCGGGGTGGTGATCACCTGGAAGATCACGACGCCGGCAAAGAGGATGAGGCCGGCCAGGGCCACGTAAAAGCCGAGGCTGCTTCGGGTGAACGCGGAGAGGACCAGCCCCGCGATGACGATCATGGGCCCGGCCTGGGAACCCAGGTTTGCGGCCGGAACGAGTCCTGAACGCCAGCGCATGGCGAAGTAGCCCTGCTGATCCTGCTGGGCGTGCCCGATCTCATGGGCGACCACCGCCTGGGCCGCGACCGATGTCCCGGAGGCCACCGTCCGCGAGAGATTGAGGGTGCGGTTACGCGGATCGTAGTTATCGGTGAGATCGCCGTCGATCACCTGGATGGTGACGTCGTGCAACCCGGCGCCGGCGAGGATCCGCCGCGCCACATCCACGCCCGTCAGGCCGCTGGCATTGCGTACCTGCGAGTAGTGCTGGTAGGTCCGCTTCACCCAGCTACTGGCCAGGTAGCTCAGGGCCATGATGGGGAGCGCCACAAACAGCAGGTAGCCGAAGCCGTAAAACACTGCGTCTGGTCCCTCCTTCAGCGAGATTCTACCCAGCCGGCGCGACCGCAATCAGCAGGTCGTTGTCGACTTCATGCGCGGGCGTGGCGCGTCTGTCACTCTGCGTGAAAGGTTCCCGCCGAGCGGCTCGTTTCATCGCTATCGAGCGCGGGTCTCGATCAGATGGAAGAGCAGCACTTGACCATGTCAGATGTGTTCATCCTCTTCGGCCGCCATGCCGAGGACACCCGCTGGGTGGCCTCCGCCGATTCCCAGGAGTACCTGGCCGTGGTCCTCTACCTGGTCCAGCGCAACAACACGCGCTGATTTCGGCACTGGCCAGAAAAGCGTGATATTCTGGCTATCAACTTACTCGCAATCGACCGTCTACAATGTGTGTAAGGATGAGTATCATGGCCAATCCATTCCACGCCAGGATCGACAATGTCTGAGAAGCTGACGCTGACCGAGTTCTTCGCTCTCTTCGGCCGGACGACCGACGAGACCCGCTGGGTTGGATCCGCCGACTCCGAGGAGTATCTCGCGGTCGTCACCTACCTGGTCCAGCGCTCCTCCGCCCACTCCTAGGGGGCGCCCGCGGCGCCGCGGTGACGAAGCGGACACGATCGAGCCACGACCCGTCTGGAAGGGCCCCGACGCCTCGTTATACCGCCATACTCGAAGGGCCTTACGGCACGAGTTCAACAAAACCCATGATTACCCTGCTGGCGTCCCGAATTCGGACCCTCCTCCCCTCGACGGACAACGAGAAGGGCCAGGCTTTGATCGAGTATTCGCTCATCATGTGCTTGATCGTCATCGTCATCCTTGTCACCCTCATCGTGCTCGGCAACCAGGTGCGGAACACCTACTGCAACATCCAGGGCGCCGTCGTCAGCGCCTGACCTGATCAGGGAACCTGCACGGCCGGGTTGCCCAACACCACCGCGCCGGCGGGCACATCCGTGGCCACCACCGAGGCCCAGCGCACCACCGCCCCCTCCCCGATCGACACCCCCTTGAGGACGGTCGCCTTTCCCTCGATGCACGCCGCGCGCCCCACGCGGATGGGGCGCCGGGTGGCAACCTCGCCCGGCTGACGCCGTAAAGGACCGATGGCGTGAAAGTCCGTATCCAGCAGCAGGCACGGCCCCAGGACGGCGTCCGGCTCCACGATGATCTGGCTCGCCGCCATCAGGCCGGCCCCGTCGATCTGGACCCGGTCGCCGATCTCGATGCGCGATTGCGGACCGAAGGTGAGAAGGGCCGTGTGGCCCGAACGGTTGCGGATGCGGACATCACGGCCGAACACGACCTGGCCCCTCCCGCGGATCCGCAGGGTGACGGGCCCGGAAAACCCGGGACCGAACGTGTGGCGACGGTAGCGGAGGCGCAGGATCAGGGTGGTCAGGCTCACGGTGGTGAAGGCTCTGCCCGGGAAGGGATTTGAACCCTTACAAGCTTGCGCTCACAGCCCCCTCAAAGCTGCGTGTCTACCAGTTCCACCACCCGGGCGAGGGCGAACACGATTGTAGTCGACCATTGCCGCGCTTTGGTGGCCGACGATTTTGTAACAAGCCCCGTAACCCAAGCTCACTAAGGTTGGGGCCATGCCGGACTGAAGTCCGGTAACCGGGTGTGACCCTGACGCGACAAGAGTCATCACATCGTAAAAGAGGAATCTCAAGGAAATGAGCGACCCTAGCCATATACCTTTGCCGGCTCAGCAGTCGGGCCTGAACGAAGTCCAGGTCCAAATACACGGCGGCCGGTCCGCTACGCGACGTGCGATGGCGGCAGGGAGAGAGGGGTTAACCATCGTCAATCGCTACCGGATCCTGATCGTCGACGATGACGCGATGGCCCGCGAGATCCTCAAGCGGATCCTCGAGCATGCCGGCTACGAGGTCATGACCGCCGGCAGTGGCCCGGAGGCGCTCCGGAAGCTGCACGAGGGCATCCCCCATCTTGTCGTCGTCGACCTGATGATGCCCGAGATGGACGGCTTCGAACTCTGCCGCCGCGTCAAGAGTCACCTCGACGTGCCCATTATCATCCTGAGCGCGGTCGCGGCGGTCGAGAGCAAGGTCGAGGGCCTGCAAATGTACGCCGAGGACTACATCGTGAAGCCGTTCGAGAAGGAAGAGTTGGTGGCGCGGGTCCAGCGCGTGCTCCGCCGGTACGGCGAGTCGGCGGGAGTCGACCAGCCCGAGGTCGTCATCGACCAGGACTTCCAGATCAACTTTGTCCAGCACTGGGCGCGCGTCCGAGGCCAGCAGGTGACCCTGACGCCAACCGAGTCCAAGTTGCTCTTCCTCCTTGTCCGCAACGCCGGCCGCGTCGTCACCAACGAGACACTCCTCGCCAAGGCATGGGCCGGCGATGAGGAAGCGTACGAGGAAGGCCTTCGCGTGCATATTTCCCGCCTGCGAAGCAAGATCGAGCCGAACGCCAGCAAGCCGGTGTACATCCAGACCAAGCGCGGCGTCGGCTACCGGTTTGCCGCCAAGGTCAACTATCCCGCGGGCCAGGAACCCCTGGCGCTGGCCGGATGACCATGACGAACCTTCAACCGCTCCGGATCGCGGCGACCTCCGCGAAGGGCTGGCGGACGCTCGCCCTCGGGATCCTGGTGGGCGCCCTCTCCTTCCCCCTTTTCCTTCACTAACGGGGAGCCCTGCGGCCGAGCGCCGCGGTCGCCTAGACTCGACGTGCCGTGAGCCATGCCCTCGGATTGGGAGTCACCGTCTTCGCTGTGATCTTCCTGCTCGAACTCCCGGACAAGACCGCCGTCGCGGCCCTGCTGGTCGCGACCCGGCACCGACCCATGCCTGTGTTCCTTGGGGCCGCAGCCGCTTTTGTCATCCAGAGCGCCGTCGCCGTGTTCGCCGGCTCCCTGTTCGGTCTTCTTCCCCGCCAGCCAATCCGGATCGGCGCCGGGGTGCTGTTTCTCGTCATGGCGGCGGTTGTGGTCCGTCGAAACCTCAGGCAGACGGAAGCCGACGAGGAACGAGAGGTCATCAAAGAAGAGCGACAACACCACCGTCCCTTCACTACGGCCTTCATGGTGGTGTTCGTCGCCGAGTGGGGTGACCTGACCCAGCTCGCCACGGCCGCCTTGCAGGCACGCTATCGCGAACCCGTCACCGTGTTCATCGCGGCTACCCTGGCGCTGTGGGCGGTCGCCGCCATCGCAACCATCCTGGGCAACCGCCTTGGAGCGATGGTCCCGGAGCGGCCGCTGCAGTTCGCGGCCGCCGGTGTGATGGTCGTTGTGGCCATCGCCCTGATCGCTGGGCTCCTCGGTTAGGCCAGTGCCTCAGGCGGCGGTCGAGAGGTCGATCGCCTCAGGGACGGCACGCTGCGGGATGGTAAAGCTGAACGTGCTGCCCTGGCCGGAGGTGCTCCGGACCCACAGGCGGCCGCCGTGCATTTCCACCAGGCGCCGGGAGATGGTCAGGCCCAACCCGGTGCCCTGGTACTTGCCGCTCATGCCGCTGTTGCCCTGTTGGAAACTTTCAAAGATCCGTTCGATATCTTCGGGCGGCACGCCGATGCCGGTATCACGCACGCTGATACGCAATTCGGCGCCCTGCCGTTCGGCCACCACGCGCACACTGCCCGACTCCGTGAATTTGATGGCGTTGCCGAGCAGGTTGAGCATCACCTGCTTGAGTTTCGGCCCGTCGGCGAAGACGCGGCCGACATCGTCGGCCACCGTGCTCGTCAGTTCCAGCCCCTTGTTCTTCGCCAGCGAGCCGATGCTCTCCACGCACTCGGAAACCAGCTCCGGGATGTCGACTTCGCCCCTGTTTAGCTGCGCTTTGCCGGCTTCCAGCTTGGAGACGTCGAGCAGATCGTTGATCAGGGCGAGAAGGTGCCGCCCGTTCTGGGTGATGATCTCGACATCCTGACGGTGATCTTCGGACAGAACGCCACCATCGCCTTCGAGCAGCAGTTGCGAGAAGCCCAGGATCGAATTGAGGGGCGTGCGGAGCTCGTGGCTCATGTTCGCGAGGAACTCGGATTTGTGCTGATTGGCGCGATGTAACTCAGCGTTGACCGCCCCCAATCGTGCGCTCTGCTCCGTGGCCAGGTGAAAGAGATGGGCTTCCTGAATGGCGGTCGCGGCGTGCTGGGCGAACAATGTCAGGAGTTCGATCGTATTGCGATCCAGCGCCCGCCGATGATAGACGGCCAGCACGCCCAGCAACTGCTCGCCGACCATCAGTGGAAATCCGGCGAACGCCTGGATCCCCTCCTCAGACATCCAGGGATTCAAGCCGACCTGACGATGGTTCGCGGGATCGTTGGTGATGATGGGCACCCGCAATTCGGCCACCTGTCCCACCTCGGTCATCCCCCGCTCCACCCGGCTCGGAACCGGCGGCGCTGTGCGCGTCGTGTGCCGGGCGGCTCGACGATACAGCGCACCATCCGACGCCTCCAGCAACCACAGCTGCGCGACCGCCAGGCCGAGCTGATCGGTAAGGGCCGCCGCGATGACGTCGAGCAGCTCGGGCTCGAATAGTTTCTGGTTCATCTGATCGATCGACTGGTTTAAGAGCTCCAGCCGCCGAGCGCGCTTCTCCGTCTCTTCGAAGAGGCGCAGGTTGCGAAGGGCCACGGCCAGTTGCTGGGCGAGCAGTTCGAGGGCCTCCTCCTCCCACCGGGTCAGCCGGCGCTGATCATCGTGGGTGTTGAGATGCACCACACCGCAGACTCGCCCTTCGAGCAGGATCGGCGTGCCGAAGGTGCGGGCGTCCGCCGGGTCGGCAAGGGCGGGGAGGTCGAAGAGAGGCGTTCCGCTCAGCATCACGAAGCGCTTCTCGCGAACCACCCGTCCGACGATGCCGTCGGCGGCCGGGATGGTGGTGCCTTCGAAATGCAGGGGCATCCGCACGGCGGCCCGTAGCTTGAAAACACCGCGGTCTTCATCCTGAAGGACTACGGCGCCGGAATCCATCTGCAGCATCTCCATACCGCAGCGAATCACCGTGTACAGCATGCGTTCGAGATCGAGCTGACCGACAAGTTCACCCAGCATCCGCCGCAGCTGCTCCGTCTGGTCCAGCCGGCGTCGGGTTCCCCGGATTTCGGTATTGATGGCACGAACCGCGATGCCCATTCCGGTGATCGCCAGGACCGTCGGAATCCCCCGCAGCACCGCATCGCGCACCGAGATCGCGAGCCCCAGATCACCGGTTTCGAAGAGGATGATGCCAGACGTGAAAAAGAGGCTCGTGGCGATGCCGCCCCACAGGTCGAAGCGAAAGACCGCTTCCGCCGCAACCAGGGAGTACAGGAGGTAGGGCATGCTAGTCGAGGCGGAACTGAAGAGGAGGATCCACCCACTGACGACCAGGTGATCGAGCGCCAGCAAGAGGACCGCGATCGCGCCTGCGAACCGCACGGTCCTCCGCGAGACGAGGCGCGCGGCGGCGATATTGTAGATCGCCGCAAGCACGGTCAGCCCCAGCGTGAACGGCACCGACCGCGTCGGAAGCCATAAGAGGAGACCGGCCGGGATGACGAGCGCGGCGAACCGGAGCTTGACGAACTGCCGGTCGAGGGCGGTCATTTAGGCCGCTTCATCGCGCTAGCTCGCTTGCGCGATCTGGAGATTGTTGATCATCTCGAGGAAGCGGTCTTTACCAAAGTCACCCTTCTGGATGATCGTCTGGATGTTGCCCTGTAGCCGCTCTCGATCCTCGCTCGTGATGTTCTTGGCGGTGTAAATCAGGATCGGGATCTGGGCGCTGGCCGGATCTTCGCGGAGCTTGGAGACCACCTCGAAGCCGTCCACGTCGGGCATCATCAGGTCCAGGATGATGAGGTCGGGCTTCTTCTTCATCGCCAGTTCGAGGCCGGCCTTTCCGCCGTCGGCGACCATGATCTCCATGTTGAACGGCTTCAACATCGCCTTGACGAGCCGGATGTTCTGCGGGTCGTCGTCAACAATGAGGATGGACGACGGCGTCTTTTTGCCGCGCTTGCCATCCGCGAGCAGGTCAAACTTGACCATCATCTGGAGCAATTGCTGGCGGTCGATCGGCTTGGTCAAGAAGTCGGCCTGGCCGATATCAAAGGGCAACGATTCCTTATTGATCTTCGAGGTCAACACGATCGGAATGTCCTTGGTCTTCGACTCTCGGCGGAGGTCATAGACGAGACCGCTTCCGCCGTTGGGCGGCAATTGCGTGTCGATCAGCACGGCCAGCGGTTGCAGTTGGACCGCCTTGCGCAGCGCCTCCTGGGCGCTCGCGGCGATCACCACCTCGTAGCCCGCGTGGCTCAGGAATGGCTCGATGCGTTCCTTGACGGACGGGTCGTTATCGGCCACCAGGATCACCGGGGCCTTGGTGCTCGCCCCGATCGGCGGGACCATCTCCACCGGGCGCTCCTGGATGCCGGACTCTTGCTTGGCGAACTCGATCAGTTCTCGGATGTGTTCGTTGAGCCGCTTGCCGCTCTCGTGAATGTGCGCCACGAATTCCCGCCGTTCCTCCGGCGTGGTCTTGTTCCCCTTCTCGTCGAGAAGGATCTCCGAGAAGCCGTTGATCGCATTGAGCGGCGAGGTCAGGTCGTGGCTCTGGTCGTAAATGACGCGGAACTTGGCCTCGAAGTCGCGCTTGGCCTGCGCCAGAGCGGGGACGACATCCTTGTTCTTTCCGCCGGCGGCCAACTCGGTCCGAAGCCCGTCCAGCTGGGCCTGCATGGCCCGCTTCTCGGTCTCATACCGCGCGATCACCTGGCTCGACGGCGGTCCGCTGCCGGCGGTCTTGCGGGCCTCCTCCAACTGGCTCTTGAGCGACGCCTTCTCACGCTGCCAGGCGAGCTCCAATTCCTTCATCTCGTTGGCCCGGCGACTCTGGAGCTCGTTCGTCTCTCCCATCATTTCGGAAAGCTGGCCCTGCACGCGTTCGAGGTCGACTTTGAGCTGGTTCTTCTCCGATGTCAGCCGCTGCTCGCGCGTGGTCCACTCCTCTGCCTTCCGTCCGGTTTCGCCGGCGAGGTCATCGTGGAGCGCCTTGAGCTTTTCGTAATCCTGTTGCGTCGCGGCCAGCCTGGCGGCCGCCTCCTGGACCTGCTTCCGCAACGCGGCCTTTTCCTCGGCCACCGAGGCCTCGCGCATCTGCCAGTCCTTCTCCAGCGCCTTGACCTTGGTGAGCAACGCCGAGCGCTCGTCGCTGACCCGTTGAAACTCCGCCTCGGCCTTGTCCAGCTCAGCGGCCTTCTTGCTGGCCTCCTCGAGCTGCGCCTGCATCAACTTTCGATCTGCCTTGAACCGCCCCTCGGCGGACTGCGCCTCCTGCTCCAGCCGGGCGACGTCCGAGATCAGGCGTTGCCGCTCGCTCTGCCACTTATCACGCCCGGCCTTTAACGGTTCGAGTTCCGCCTGCGCAGCCTTGAGCTGCTGCTGCAGCTGGGCCTGGAGATCTGTCAGCTTCTGCTTGTCTTCGGTGAGCTGCGTCCGGGCCAGCTGCCATTCCTGTTCCAGATTGGCCTGCTTGGCGACCGCCGCATCACGATCGGTGAGCAGCGACTGCCGGTCCATCGCCCACTGGATCTGAGACGACTGAAGTGAGTCGAGATCGGCAAGGGCCGCCTTGAGGTCGGCCGCGATCTTCTTTTGCTCGGCTTCATGCTTCTGCGTGAGCTGCATGCGCTCCTGCTCGAGTTGCCGCAGCTGACTGCGGCGCTCTTCGTCACGGGCCTTGGCCCGCGCCACGTCCTCCTGGAGGCGGGCCACGTCGCCGCGGGCGCGGTCATGGGTTTGCTGGAGGTCCTTGTGGGCCTGCGTCAGCGACCCGTGCTGATCGACGAACGCCTGGCGCTCGGCGCCGTGCTGGTCCAGCAACGTCTGCCGGTCCATCGCCCATTGCAACTGGGCGTTCTGTAACTCGTCGAGCTCCAGTTGCTTCGCCTGGAGATCCCTGCGGGTCGCCTCCAGCTCCTTCTCTTTGTCGGCGAGCTGCGCCCCGATGTCGTCTTGCAGCGTCTGCAGATGGGCGATGAACTGCTGGTTCTGCTGAAGGATATCCGCGAAGGACTTTGCCTTCGGCGCATCGGGACTCACGCGGCCTTCCGTCCTTGCTGCAGGTAGCGGTCCACCGCGTTCCGCATGGCGTCGAGATGCGCGCTCATCGCGCCAAGCTGATCGACACGCTCCTGCTCGAGCTGGCGGAGTTGCTCGTGCCGCTCGGCGTCGCGCTCGTTGGCGTGGCGCAACTCCTCGTGCAGGCGCGACATCTCCGCCTGAGCCTGATCAAACGCGTACCGAAGCTCCTCGAGCTCCTTCTTGCGCGTTTCGTGTTCCTCGATCAGGCCCTGGAGATTCTGAACCACCTCCTGGTTCAGTTTCAGGATGTCCGAGTACGAACGCGATCCCTTTGCTGCTTGCTCGCTCATGCGGTCTTCAACCGTCCTTGCTGGAGATACCGGGCAATCTCGGCCGGAAGACCCTGCGGGTCGACCGGCTTGGGGATGTACCCGTCGCAGCCGGCCAGGAGGATCCGCTCCTTGTCGCCGGCCATCGCGTGCGCCGTGAGGGCCACCACGACCACCCCGGCCATCCGCGGATCGGACCGGATCTTGCGGGTGACGGCCAGGCCGTCCTCCCCGGGGAGCTGGATGTCCATCAGGACGATGTCCGGCAGGTCCTTCCCCATCTCGGCGAGGCACTCGGCGCCGGTGCCGGCCTTTTTGACAAGGAAGCCCTTTTTTTCCAGGAGGAACTGGGCCAACCTGAGGTTGACCGGGTTATCTTCGACGATCAGTACTTTGCCGCCGTTCACGACCCGTCCTCCTTCGCCTTTGTACGATCTCCAGCCCCTTGATGGCACGCAGCACGACATCAGGCTGGGAAAGGCCAGTCGGTATAACGGCGCTCCACGCCGTCGCTGGCACCCTCGGTGAAACTTCTCCCAGAGCGACCAGGGCCGGTTGGCCCGGCAGGCCCCGGAGGCCGGTGACCCACTCGGGCTCCGCCGGGACCATAACGACCACGTCAGGCGCTGCGGCGGCCGCCTTCTCCAGGGCCTCCTGCAGGCCCGGGGCGCGGAATACCTCAAATCCTTCCTCGACCAGGGCGGCGGCCAGGGGGGCGATCGCCCGTCGATCCCGGTGGACGACCAGGATCCGCACCCGATCGCGCCGGCGCTTGATCCCCTGTTGAAGCCGGCGCAACTCGTCTTGCAGGGTCTTGGTGGCCCAGGGCTTGGCCACGTAGCCCAGGATCCCGAAGCGCTGCATCAACTCGTCGTTGCGGGTCACCGAGCAGATCAGGACCGGCACGTCGGCGGTCGCCGCCCGCTCGCGGAGCTCCTGGAGCACCTGCCAGCCGTCGCGGGCCGGCAACACGGTTTCCATGACCAGGAGGTCAGGGAGGATCTCCATCGCCTTGCGGACCGCCTCTTCCCCATCGGCCGCGTGCGCCACCCGAAAGCCGACACCCTGGATCTCAGCCGTCAGGCGCTGGCTGCTGCTCGGGTCATCCTCGACCACCAGGGCCAGCGGCAGGTCCATGGTGTCGACTGGCGCGAGTGCCACCGGTGGCGCGCTGGGCTCCCCGGCCGGGCGCAGTTCCCGCGGGATACTGAAGGTGAACGTCGACCCCTTGCCGAACTGGCTTTCGGCCCAGATCCGTCCCCCGTGCATCTCGACGAACCTTCGGCAGAGCGCCAGGCCGAGGCCGGTCCCCTGGTAGCGGCGCGTGTAGGAGCCGTCAATTTGCTCGAACTCGCGGAAGAGCTTGGGCAGATCCTCGGGCTTCATCCCGATGCCGGTATCGTGCACGGCGATCACCAGCTGATCCGGGGTGTCCTTGACCGCCACGGTGATCTTTCCCGGTGGAGGAGTGAACTTGATGGCGTTGGAGAGCAGGTTGTAGAGCACCTGCTTGAACTTGCTCCGGTCGGCCAGAATCGGCTCGGCGGTCCCGGTGGTCGTGAGTTGCAAACCCTGCTGCCGGGCCATCGGTTCCAGGATGACCGTCACCTCGTGCAAGGCCGCCGCGACGGGCATCGACTCGGGGCGCAGCTCCATCTTTCCGGCTTCGACCTTGGCCAGGTCCAGGATGTCGTTGATCAGGCCCAACAGGTGCTGACCGCTGCTGTGAATATTCCGCAGGAACTCGGTCCGCTCGCCCCCCGTCAAGTTCATGGTGGTGTCCAGCAGAATTTCGCTGAAGCCGAGGACGGCGTTCAGCGGCGTGCGCAGCTCATGGGACATGTTGGCGAGGAACTCCGACTTGTACCGATTGGACTTCTCCAGCTGGCGGTTCACCTGCTGAATCTCCTCATCCGCCTGACGAAGCGCCGCGTGCTGGCGCATCAGGTAGCGGTTGGAATCCTTCAGGCGCGAGACGAGTCCCTGGCGCTCGGCACGCAGGCGCTGCTTCTCGAGGTTGCGCTCCACGAGTTCACGCAGGCGCTGCAGGTCGATCGGCTTGGCGATGTAGTCGTCGGCGCCACCCCGGAGCGCCTCGGCCGCCACCTGCTCGGAGCCGTAGGCGGTCATCATGACCACCACGGCTTCGGGATAGTCCCGCACCATCTGGGGCAACAGCGCAAGGCCGCTTTCCTCGGGCATCTGGATGTCCAGGAAGATCAGCGCCGGGCGCCGGCCGTCCAGCAGACGGCGCGCCTGGGTGGCGTTGGGCGCGCTGATGACATCGAATCCCTGACGCGTCACCGCCTTGGTCAGAAAGGCCCGATTGTCCGGATCGTCGTCGATCGCCATCAGGAGCGGTCGAACCTCGAGCTCCGGTTCGCTGCCCAACAGCGTCCGGAGCGCCTGGACCATGTCCGGGCCGAAGCCGAGTTCGCGCCCGGAGGCGGTGGAGAGTGGGCCTAAGTCGCTAAGGAACCGGTCCGCTCCGGCGGCCAGCGCCCGCTGGCCCTCGTCGGGATCGACGTGAACGCCCGCCATCAGGAGCACCGGGATGTTCGTGGTCGCGGGATTGCTCTTCAGGATCTCGCAGACTCGAAGGCCGTCAATGCGCCGCAAAAGAAGATTGAGGATGATGGCATCGGGAACCTCTTCGCGGGCGCGATCCAGCGCCTCGAGCCCGTCCTGCGCCGACAGGACCGTAAAGCCTTCCTTTTGCAGGCGGTCGACCAGGGCCTTCAGCCGCTCCGGGTCGTCCTCCGCGACCAGGATCCGCCGACTCAGTTGCTGGCTCATGCCACGCGCTCCCGAGACTCCGGGATTCCCAGGAGATCCGGGGCGGCCACGGCCACGTCCGGTCGCCGTGGGATCAGGAAACGAAAGGCGCTGCCCTTCCCAGGAAGGCTTTCGACCCAGATGCGACCGCCCTGCAGTTCGAGGAGGCGCTTGGAGAGGGCAAGGCCAAGGCCGACACCTTCGTAACCGCGCGAGGTGGAGCCGTCGATCTGCCGGAATTCTTCGAACAGGCGGGCCTGGTCCTCCGGCTTGATCCCGATGCCGGTGTCGCGAACCTCGACGATGCAGCCGGGCGCGGTCTCCGCCGCCCGGATGATGACACTGCCGCGCGCGGGGGTGAACTTGACGGCGTTGTTGATCAGGTTGTGCAGCACATGTCGAAGGCTCCGGGGGTCGAAGACCACAGCCTGCGACCGGTCAACCTCCGAGCGGACGGTCAGCTCCTTCTGGTTGGCGGCGGCGGCGTTTTCAGAAAGGGCCGCGTCGATGGCCTCGGCAAGGAGGCAGGCTTCCGGGCGCAGCTCGAGACGGCCGGCGCGGATATGGGTCAGATCAAGGATGTCGTTGATCAGCTTCAGCAGATTCCGGCCACTCACGTGAATGGTATCGGCGAACTCGGCACGTTCGGCCTCGGACAGATCCGGCGTGCTGTGCAGGATCTCGGAGAAGCCGATGATCGCATTGAGGGGCGTGCGCAACTCGTGCGACATGTTGGTCAGGAATTCCGATTTCATGCGATCGGCTTCCTGGAGCTCCAGGTTGGCGCGCTGCAGCATCTCGATCGTCTGGCGCTCACGCTCGTAGCGCCGGGCGTTGTCGAGGGCGACGGCGGCCTGGTTGGCCAGGATCTGCAAGACCTGCATCAGCGTGGCGTCGAAGGCCCGGACCTCGTGAAAATAGACCGACACCGTTCCGACGAAGTCCCGCTGGAGGAACATCGGCAGGGCGAGCGCCGCCCGCCAGCCCTGTCGCTCCGCGAGTGCGTCGAGGGGAAACCGTGGGTCCAGCTGCAGGTCTTCCGAGAACACCGGCTGCCGCTCGATCACGACCTGGTTCACGATGGCCGGCGCCACCTCCGCCGACGGCGGCGCGTCCGGCCGGGGCGGCAGCCCCTCGGCGGCATCGACCTGTTGATGCGCGGGGTCGCCCCCACGGGTCAGCGTGATCAGGCAGGCCCCCGCCCCGGAAACGCCGATCACGGCCTTCGCGACCGCCTGCAGCAATGAGCCCGGACTGATGGTCGTGGCCGTAAGGGCCTGGGAGACCTGGCGCAGCATCTCCATCGAGGCGTCCAGGCGAAGCGCCTGCTGCCGGGTCTGCTCGAACAGAAAGGTGTTTTCGAGGGAGACCGCGACCTCGGAACCGAGCGACGCCGCCAGCTTGACGTCGTAGTTGCCGCTGAATTCCCCATGCCGCTTGTTGGCCAGCAAGAGAACGCCGAGCGGCCGGCCCCCCGACCCCAGTGGCACGAGCAGCATGTCTCGGTAACCAAACGTCTGGGGGAGCAGCTGCCCGGCCTCCACGTCACGCAGGCAGTCCGGGATGATGTGCGGCTTCTGGGTGGCAAAGACCCGACCGAGCAGCGTCGAGACATTCGCGCTGAATCGGAGCTGGTTGAGGCGCATCTGGTTGAAGAGCCGGCTTTCGCGCATACCCCAGGGCGCCGCCGGCGCGATCAGCGACTCGAGCCCGGCCTGGTAGAGGAAGAGCCCGCACATTTCGACGTCGAGAAGTTCGGCCAGCTTCTGCGTCAGCGTGCCCAGGTCCTCTCCCAGCTTGGTCAGGTTGGATACGGCGGTCGCGGTTTCGAAGAAATGCGTCAGCTCCTGCAGGTTGCTTTCAGCGCGGTGGGCGAGTGCGAGATTCCGTTGCACGAGACTGAAGTACTTGAAACTCCAGAAGCCGGTCATCACCATCACGGGGATGAACAGGACGGCCAGAAAGTAGGTGGCGGCGGATGGCGCCCAGGAGCGCGCGACGTAGATCAGGAAGGCCTCGGTCAGCGCGCCAAGGACAAGCCAGACGCGCCAGTTGAACTGGGCCCGGTTGGACGGCGACGGATGCGGTTTGGCCACAAGCTCCTTCTTAGCCAGAGTGCGCAATGGTTTCGACGCGAATTCGGGCTATTGCTTCGCACTACGCGACGCGCGGCCGGGCGCGGAGGTGGCGGGTTCACAAAGGTTTACTGAACCGTCGCCCGTCAGGCACGGCGGAGATAGGCGTCCGCGCTTTGCTACCCTCTAGGCGTGCCGCGGGAGACCACCTTCAATGTATCCGCGATCAAGGAAACCGTCCTGCGGTCGATCAAGTTGAACCAACAGGCCTACAACAACCGGGATGCCGAGGTCCTCCGCGAGGTCTATCTCGAGCCGATGCTCTCCCAGGTGGCCCACGACCTTTCCGGCGACTTCGAGTCCTTTCCGGCTGCGCGTCTCGACATCACCTGTGAGGTGCTGGACGTTTCCTACACGGCGTACCTGCAGATCGGCAAGGTCGAGCTGTCCGCCTATGGGCTTGAGGCGAGCCCACAAAACGTGAATGTCACGACCAAGGAAGAATGGATCTACCGGCTGGTCCCCGATGCCGAAAAAGGGGTGGGCCTCGGCCGTCGCACCACGCACCGCTTCCTCGGCTACTACCACTACACGCTGGTCGACATCGAGAACCGCTGGTGGATCACCGACGTGCAGTCCGCCTCCGAAATCTGGCTGCCTTAGCCCGCGCGCGTGTCAAGCTGGCGCACTAAGTCGCCAGCCCGCCGCCTGATCTCGTCACGAATCGCGCGGACTTCGTCAAGCGATTTCCCTGCCGGATCAGCCAGGTCCCAATCGACGTACGTTTTTCCCGGGACATAGGGACACTCATCCCCGCATCCCATCGTGACCACGATATCCGCCCAGCGGGCAAGGTCGTCCGTTAGCGACTGGGGCGTTCGATCGGAGAGGTCGATGCCCTGCTCCCGCATCGCGTCAACCACGAGCGGATGAACGTGCGTAGCCGGGTCCGTGCCCGCAGAGCGGGAGTCATGCCGGCGCTTCGCGAGCTGCTGGAAGAGCGCCTCGCTCATCTGCGAGCGGCCGGCGTTCTGCTTGCAAACGAAGAGCACCCTCGCCATGGTTGCTTCGCTAAAACAGCACGTCGAGCAGAGCGCGCGTTTTCGGCTCGAGACGACCACTCAGCCGGTAATAGGCCCAGAGCCCTTCTTTTACCACGTCGACAAGGCCGGCCTCACGCAACCTGGCGATGTGATGCGAGATGGTCGGCTGGCTGAGCTTGAACGTCGCGGTGAAGTCGCAAATGCAGACAGGAGCCTCGGAACCCTTCAGGATCCCGACCATCTGGAGCCGCGTCGGATCGGCCAGCGCCTTGAGGATCTCGACGCTTCGGCTTGCCCGGGCCCGCTCGAGCGGGATCGGGACGGCGCAACACACGCCCCGCACTCGTTCCGGCAACGCGGTCTTCATGCGACGACTTTAGCAGACGAATTGACATCTGTCTATGTATTTGCTAATCTACCGATAGACGGACTTCGATGTATTGTGAAGGAGGAACGGACCATGTTCAGGCGCTTTCTCACGTTTCAGTTGAGCCCCACCCTGCTGTACTGTCAGGATGGCCAGCAGGTGTGCACCCCGCAATGCGTCACCGAGCGCCTTCGTGATCATCACGAGACGTTGATCCGTCAGGCGCGAGGCGTGATCTAAATGGACCCAATCCGGGAGGCGGTCCGTCAGAAGTATGCGCAGTCGGCTCTCCAGATGAGCGACGGGAGCGGTTGTTGCGATTCGGGATGCTGCGGCACGGGCGCCGCCGGTAGCGCCATCGGCCAGGGGGAATATCAGGCATCGGATGTCGCGGATCTCGGCCTATCGCTGGGCGTGAGTCTGGGCTGCGGTAATCCGACCGCTCTCGCTCAGTTGCACCCCGGCGAAATCGTCCTCGACCTTGGGAGTGGCGCCGGTTTGGACGTGCTCCTCTCAGCTCGTCGCGTTTCGCCCGGGGGTCATGCCTACGGCGTCGACATGACGGACGAGATGCTGGTGCTTGCCAACGAACACAAAACCAAGGCGGGAGCTGCGAACGCCACGTTCCTGAAAGGGACGATCGACGCGATCCCTCTCCCCGACCAGTCGGTTGACGTCGTGATCTCCAATTGCGTCATCAACCTCGCGACGGACAAGGACGCCGTGCTGGCGGAGGCGTTCCGGCTGCTCAAGCCAGGCGGCCGACTCGCCGTTTCCGACATGGTGGAGGTCGAGCCGTTTGCTGCGCCCGTCAAGGCGGCGCTCGACGCCTGGGCCGGCTGCGTGGCCGGGACGATCCCGGTCGATGAATACCGGGCCACCGTGGAACGTGCCGGCTTCCGCGGCACGGACATCGAGATCACCAATACCTTCGGGCCGGGCGAGGCGGGCCTCCCCGCCGATGGCCCGGGAAAGATCGCGAGCGCCTTCATTCGAGCGCGGAAGCCCGCATCGGCCTGATAACCAAAAACCTGGGGGTTAACCCCCAGGTCTTGCCGGTTTGTGGGCCTGTGGGTCAGGCGACCCGCACCCGCGAGGCCCGCGGCCCCTTCGGCGCGGAGGATTCAACGTCGAAGCTGACCTTTTGCCCCTCCTGCAGCCCCTCGAACGAACCTTCGACGGAAGACCGGTGGAAGAAGTACTCCTTCCCGTCCTCCCCGCTCAGGAATCCGAAGCCCCGATCCATCACGAGTCGTTTGACTGTCCCGTTCTGCGCCACGTCTGTCGCTAGCTCCTTCGCAAAGTTCTCCCCGATCCGTTTGCGTTGCCTGGGCGAGCCATGACCGGGCTGGACAGGCCCAAAAACCAGCATATCATGGCCTTATTGCGAAGCCAACGACGGATGCGGGAGGGCCGGCGAGGCTCCCCGCCACAAGGGAAGAGTGAACTGAATGCGTAGCACGATGCCCGATTTTCCGCTCACCCTCCAGCACTTTCTCTGGCGGGCAACCACCCTGTTCCCGACCAAGGAGATCGTCACGAAGCGGGAGGCAGGCCGCCACCGCTACGCCTATTCCGACTTCGGGCAGCGCGTGGCCCAATTGGCGCACGCCCTGAAGGACCTTGGCGTCAAACCAGGCGACCGGGTGGCAACGCTGGCCTGGAATAACCACCGGCATTTCGAGCTCTATTTCGCCGCGCCCTGCTCGGGCGCCGTGCTCCACACCCTGAACCCGCGTTTGTTCCCCGAGCACCTGGAATTCGTCATCCGTGACGCCGAGGACAAGGTCGTGTTCGTCGACGCCTCCCTCGTCCCCATCCTGGAACGGATCGCCGGCAAGCTGACGGGCATCCGGCATTTCGTGGTCATGAGTGACTCCGGGTCCGTGAACGGGCAGCTCAGCCCGATGGCCTCCTATGAGGAGTTGATCGCCGGCCGCTCCACGATCTTCCCGTGGGCGGACATCGACGAGCGCGAGGCCGCGGCGATGTGCTATACGTCCGGGACGACCGGCAAGCCCAAGGGTGTCATCTACAGCCATCGCTCCGCGGTGCTGCACTCGATGGGGATCGCGATTGGCGGGGGCCTGGGTATCAGCGAGGAGAGTGTGGCGTTACCGGTGGTCCCCATGTTCCACGCCAACGCCTGGGGTGTTCCGTATGCCGCCGCCATGGTCGGGGCCAAGCTGGTTTTTCCAGACCGGTTCCTCGATCCGGTCAGCCTGGTCGACCTGTTCCGGGAGGAGGCGGTCACCCTGACGGCGGGCGTGCCAAGCGTCTGGATCGCCTTGCTCCAGCACCTCGATAAGGCGAGCATCGACCTGCCGGGACTGCTGCTGTTCAACGGCGGCTCCGCGCTCCCAGCCGGACTCTACGACGGCCTGACGCGACACGGAATCCAGGTGGATCACGGATGGGGCATGACCGAGACGTCACCGGTGGCGGCCACCGCCACCGTGAAGAGCCACTTAAGGAACACCGACCGCCGATCCATCAAGCTCAAGCAGGGCCTTCCCCTGCCGGGGGTGGAGCTGCGCCTCATGGACGTCGAGGCGGGGAAGCCTGTGCCATGGGACGGCAAGAGCGTTGGCGAAATCCAGGTTCGCGGCCCATGGATTACCGGCAGCTACTACCGGGGGGTCGATGCGGACCGTTTCACCGCCGACGGGTGGCTACGGACGGGTGATGTGGCCAACGTGGACTCGGAGGGCTACATCCAGATCGTCGATCGGGTGAAGGACCTGATCAAGTCCGGCGGAGAGTGGATCTCTTCCGTCGAACTCGAGTCGGCCGTCATGGGCCACCCCAAGGTGCTGGAGGCCGCCGTCATCGGGATCCCCCATCCGAAGTGGCAGGAGCGCCCCGTCGTGTATGTCGTGCCCAAGCCGGACTTCAAAGGTGACCTGACCCCGCAGGAGATCCTGACGTACCTCGAGCCGAGGGTGGCCAAATGGTGGCTCCCCGACGAGGTCCGCTTCGTGGACGAGATCCCCAAGACGAGCGTCGGCAAGTTCGACAAGAAGGTGCTGCGCGAGCAGGCGCTGCGAGCGGCGACGCCCGGCCGGCCGTCGGAGTAACGGTCGGGTCGCGGCGGGGCAGCAAGGCCACCACTTGCGCATATCCGCGACCTGCCGCTAACTCCGTCTTAATCTTCGAGCGGTACAACGGAGGCGGTAGGAAGTGATGTCCGAATGCCAGCCTCTTCACAGTTCGAGGCGCTCGTTCCCCGACCGCTGGATGCGGACGGTCGCCGCGTCCGCCAGGCCCTGGAAGACGTCCACGAAGAGCTTCTCCTGACGGTCCTGGCGCTCGAGGACGAATGGCTGCTCGACGACCGGATCGCCTTCTCCCTGCGGCAAGCTCACTAGCGGAGCCCGGCCAAAAAGGGCGGATTTCCCGGAAAAACCGCAGGTTTTGCCGGCTGACACGTTTCCTCGGTTGAACGTGGCGGCCGGGGCCGCCGAGTCAACCCATCATTGAGCGGAGGAAAGAATGGCGAAATCGCAAAAATGGACCGCGTCGACGTTCGTCAGCCTGTTGCACGAAAACCTGACCAAGAATGGTGCCGTCAAGCTCAAGAAGTCTGAGCTGAACGCGGCCGTCCAGGACGTCTTCGAGCAGGCGATTACGGCCGGTGCCCGTGGGCAGCGCGTCCGCTTCCCGCAGATCGGCGCGCTCGCCTGGCGCGAAGTCAAGGCCCGGAAGGCCGGTAAGGGCACCAACCCCTTCACCGGCGAGCCGATGATCCTGAAGGCACGGGCGGCGTCGCGTAAGCCCCGCTGGTCGTTCCCGAAGTCGGTCCGCGAAGCCTATTCGCGCACCACGGTCCGCAAGGCGGCCTAACTCGGTCTGAGCGGCGCCGGTCCGTTGACCGGCGCCTCCTCACCCCCGCCACTCTCCGTTGCTTGACACCCCGCCGGATTCGCCTGACTATGATGGTAGGAATGCGGCGAAACCTGATAGCGGGATTACTGATTGCGATCGGGCTGGCGTTGATGACGACCGCCTTGCCGGCGATCGGCATCCTGCGCGCCGGCTCCCCCGCGGTGGCGACGACGCTCATCCCCGCCCTCGGCGATCCCCTGTCGCCACCCCACCAGCACGCCAAGTTCCTGCCCGGCACCGGCAGCACCGGGGCCGGACCGAGCCAGGTCATCGCCTATATCTCGATTCCCAAGGTCGGCATCAACAACGCCCCGATCTTCAACCGCGGCGTCGACCCCAAGGGCAACATGCTGATCGCGACCGGCTATTCGGTGACCCATTTCGATTACTCCTCCCCCATTGGCAGCGGCAATGCCGTGCTCTACGGCCACGATGACATCCAGGGCAGCGTCTTCGGACGGCTGAAGGACCTCGCCATTGGTGACGAGATCGATGTCGCGACGGCGGGGGCCGCGCCGGTCGTCTACCACGTCACCGCGCGCGCGATCGTGGAGCCGACCGCCGTCCAAATCCTGAAGCCAACCAACGACGTGCGGTTAACGCTCTTCACCTGCTGGCCCAACTGGGTCGACACGAAGCGTGTGGTCGTCACGGCCACGCCCGCCGCGACGACCTGACGCCGGTTCCGCGCTAGTGGTTTTCCTCGGGAGGAGCCTGAAAGTACTTCAATAACTCCTCGATCGCCTTCGCCGCCTCGGGGTCCTTGAGCATCCGCTCCTGCATCTCCTGCACCTGCTTCATGAGCTCCTTGGCCTGGGTTTCCTGGGCGACCTGCATCAGCACCGGCTGGGTCGCCGCCGAAACGACCATCTGCATCTGCTGACGGAGCATCTCGATCCCCTGGCACCCCAGGCACGTCCCCGCGTTGTTGCAGTGACAGAGCTGCAGCCGCAGGTTGTCCAGCTCCCGTTGCATCGGTGACAGATCCACCGGACGGCTCATCGATCAAGGATAGCGGGACTGGCGGGAACTTTTTGGCTGGGATACCGTCCCAGGTGGCGAGGTGAACGCCATGTCAACGATCCGTCCACGATTGCCGCTTCTGCTGACCGGCCTTGCCGTCGTGCTCACGGCGTGCGGAACGGCCAGCCAATCAAGGTCGAACTCCTCGAATGTATCCGCAGGCCTGGCCGAGAGCCACGCCCCGGCAGACAAGGCCGCCTACGCCGGGCCCGGCCAGCCGTCGTCCTCCGCCGCCGATCCGGTGCTCCTGGCGCAGGGTAACCGGCAGGTCATTCAGGACGCGACGATCGGGATCCAGATCAAAGCCGGGTCCTTCTGGGACACCTACAATCGCGCGGTCGCCGTGGCCGAGCGGTTCAACGGCTATCTGCTCAGTTCGCACGCCGGCGACCCTTCCGCCGATCAGACTGATTCCGGGACCATCGCCGTCCGCGTCCCGGCGACCAGCTACACCAGCGCGCTGAGCGCCCTTCGCCTACTCGGAAAGGCGAACCAGCTGCAGGTGACGAGTGAGGACGTCAGCAACCAGTACGTCGACCTGCAGGCGCGCCTGAAGAACCAACAGGCGCAGCAGGTCATCCTGCTCGACCTGATGCGGCGGGCCCAGACCGTCCAGGACAGCATCGCCGTGCAGAACCAGCTGTCCGGCGTGACCGGTGAAATCGAGCGGATCGAGGGCCAGCTCCGCTTTCTCGACCAGCGGACGACCTATTCGACCATCACCCTCAACCTGTTCACCGTCGCCCCGGCGCCCGGGCAGCCGAGCCTGTGGGATCGCAGCGGCCTGGGTCATGCCCTTGGATCGGCGGCCCAAGTCTCGGTCAACGTCCTCGGTGGCATGCTCATCGTCGGCGGTTTTCTGCTCCCCTTCCTGTTGCTCATCGGCCTGGGCATCGGGGTCTGGCGGGTGCTTCCGGCCTCGATGCGACCAAACCTTCGTTGACATTGTCAGGCCGACGCGTCCTCTCGTTTGAAGCGCTCGGCCAGGAACCGCTTATGGGCAAGGAGACGGTCCATGTCGCGACGGTGGACCGTCTCCGCCACCGACCGCATCTCGGCCTCGAGCAGCTCGAGCTCCTCGAGCAGGACCTCGAGGGCAGTCCGGCCGTGACTGCCGGGCTGTGACGACACGTAGCCGGTTGGCAACCGTAGGTAGGCGTCGACCGCCGTGGGCAGGTAGTCACAGGCGGTCCGTTCGACAAGATAGAGCTCGGGCGAACCGAGCGGCAGGCAGTCCAGCTTGGGCAGGATCTCTGTTCGAATCGCCAGTTCGATGCGAAGCACGCGCGTCATGATCTCCGGATCGACCCGTCCGCTGACGGCGGCGATCTCGTTGCTGAGCGCTTGCTGGACGCGTTTCGGTTCGAAGCCATAGCGGCTGACCGATCGGCCGCCGGGGGCGGCGATCGCCCCGGCCAGGTAGAAGGCCAGCACCAGCAGGATCCCCTGCGGTCCGACCGGATCGATGACGACCAGACCGGCTCCCAGCACGGCGAGCGCCGACCCGGCCAGGTGCTTGCGACCGCCGAGATAGGCGTGGAGACCCGAGCCACGCCACACGCCGCGGCTGCGTGTTCGAGCTACGCCATGCTTCGCTTCGGCGTGCGACATCGCGATCGCGTCGCTATGCCGTCCGGGCTGGGATCCTGAGCTCATCGGGAAGGCCGCCCAGTTCCGTCGTTGGCGCCAGGTGGGCTCGCTCGAGGTAGGCCTGGGCTCGGGCCACTTCCTTCGACAGCGCGTCGACCGTTTGCCGCATGCTGTCCAGGGCCTGCAGCTTGTAGGCGTCGATCGTGTCGATCGTCGCGTAGATATTGGCAAACGCGTGCCGCAGCTTCTCGATGCTGACCGTCGCGCCGGCCGCTTGCTCGTGGACGCTGGCGGACTGCTGGCGCAGCATCGTGGACGTGCCGTCGATCATGTCGGCCGTGGTCGCGTTCAACGCACCGATCTGGTCCAGCACGAGCTTCTGGTTGACGAGCGCCTGGGCCACCATGACGGCCGTGCGCAGCGCGGAGATGGTGGTGGTCGTCGCGCGGTCGACCCCCTTGACCAATTCGACATTGTTTTTCCGGACCAAATCGAGCGCGAGGTAGCCCTGGGCGCTGACCGCCAGTTGCGTGGCAAGGTCCTGCGTCTTCTGGCGCACGTAGAACACGCAGTCCTCCCGGAGGGTTTTGGCCCGCTCGGGATCGCGTGCCTCGATCTCGACGATTCTCGCCTCGAGCGCGGCATCCATTTTCCGGGCGAGGTACAGGTATTGCTTGAGCCGGTCCATGATGTCCCAGAGGTTGACCTTCTCTTGCTCGATCGCGGCATTGTCCTTCAGCAGCTCGTCCTGGCCACGGTAGAGGGCCTGAACGATCGCATTCAGATGGCCCTGCGCCGACTCGTACTTGCCGAAGTAGTCGCGAAGGCGGTTCCCGAACGGCACCACCCCGAGGATCTTCCGCCGGTCGAGGAGGCCGCGATGGGACGGATCGAGATCTTCCACGGTGCGCCGCAGCTGCAGCAGCGCCACCGACACCGTCGAGGATTGGCCCAGCGTGCGGCTGAGGGCTCCGACCGGTCGTTCGAGCATCCGGTTCGAGACGTTGGCGGATTGGCGGATCTCCTGGTTGCCCAGCGCGTGGATGCCGTCGACCTTCTTCTTGAACGCGTCAGACCGCGGATCCGTCTGCAACAGCGCCCCGACGTAGGCATCGACCGCGGTATCCAGCCGTGTGGTCGTCTCCGCATCGAGCATCAGGAATGGCGCGGATGGGCCAGTGGTCGAGCTGACGGGCGCGGGCGGGGTGAGCGAAAGCTCGGGGTTTGCCTCGACAGTCGTGCGCATGGACTCGCTCCTTTGCATGGCCGGAGAACTCTACTCACTTGATTTCTTCCCGAAACCGACGGTTCTAAACGGTAGGCTAGGATGGTGCAGGGCGCGGCAATCGACGGACGGATGTTCATCGATGGGGAGCGAACGCCCGCCCGATCGGGCAAGTCGTTTGCCGCCATCGATCCGGCGACGGCTGAGACCTTCGCGCAGGTCGCCGATGGTGACACGGTCGACGTCAATCAAGCCGTCGCCGCCGCACGAGAGGCCTTCGAACACGAATGGGCGGGCCTCCCGCCTGTTCGTCGCGTTCGAATCCTGAACCGGCTCGCCGGGATCCTGCGAGAGCGCAGCCGCGAGCTCGCCGAGCTCGAAAGCCTCGACGTGGGGAAGCCACTGCGCCAGGCCGAGGATGACGTCGCCGCGGCCGCGGGCTACTTCGAGTTCTTCGCCGGGGTCGCGGACAAGGTGTTCGGCTCGAGCATCCCCCTTGGGAAGGGATTCGTCGATTTCACGCTGCGGGAGCCGATCGGCGTGTCGGCCCAGATCGTGCCCTGGAACTATCCCCTCCGGCTGGCGTCACGTGGGATCGCGCCCGCTCTCGCCTGTGGCAACGCGGTGGTCGCAAAGCCCGCCGCGGAGGCCGGCCTCAGCATCATCCGGCTGGCGGAGCTGGCGACCGAGGCAGGACTGCCGGCGGGCGTCTTCAACGTCGTGACCGGCGGGCGGGAGACCGGGGCGGCCTTATCCAACCATCCGGGGATCAACCACGTCACCTTCACCGGATCGGTGCCGACCGGGATCGCCATCATGAAGGCGGCCGCCGAAAACGTGGTGCCGGTCACCCTCGAGCTGGGCGGCAAGTCACCCAACATCATTTTTGCCGACGCCGACTTCGAGCGCGCCGCCACCGCCGCCGCGTCGACCCTGATGCAAAACTCGGCGCAGACCTGCACCGCGCCAACCCGCCTCCTGCTGGAGCACGATGCCCACGATCGCTTCGTCGAACTCCTCGCCTCACGCATTCGCAAGATCCGATTGGGCCGTGGGCTCGACAACCCCGACATGGGCCCGGTCGTCAGCGAACGCCAGATGCGACGCGTCCTCGGATACATCGAGGCGGGCGGCAAGGACGGGGCGACGGCGGTGACGGGCGGGGGTCGATCCCAGCATGCTGAGCTGGCCCGCGGCTTTTTCATCGAACCCACGCTGCTGGATCACGTCGAGCGCGGCTCGGTCCTCGAGCAGGAGGAGATCTTTGGACCGGTGCTGACGGCCACCACGTTCGACTCGGTCGAGGAGGCGATCGCCATCGCCAACGGAACGCCCTACGGATTGGTCACCGGCGTCTGGACGGCGGACATCAAGAAGGCGCTCACGGTGGCGACGGCGGTGAGGTCCGGCCAGATCCGGATCAACAGCTACAGCGTGGAGGGGAGCATCGGCCTGCCGTTCGGGGGGTACAAGCGCAGCGGCTTCGGCCGTGAGCAGGGCGTCGAGGCCCTCGCCAATTACACGCAGATCAAGAACGTGATGATCAGCTTCGGCTAGTCGTCGACGCGAGCGGGCCCCCGACGTCGTGCCTATTGGACTCCCTACGGGTCGATCCACTCGTCCGCATTCGGGCGGCTCGGCAAGCGGCGCAGGCGGTCAGGTAGGCGCCGCAACGCCAGGCTGGCGAGGACCAGCGCCGCCAGGACGACCAACGCGAGGACGACGGGCGGCCGCGCGTTGACCGATGGCGACACCTTTCCTTCGGCATCGTAGACCAGCGTGCTCGACATCGAGTCGACACTGTAGCCGCCCGCGACCAGGACCCGCCCGTCCAACAACAGGGTTGCCGTGTGAGCGTGGCGATTCATCGACGGGCCCGCCACCAGCAGCCACCGATTTGCCGCCGGGTCGAACAGTTCCGGCAGCGGCGTCGTGGTGAAGGCCCCGCCCACCACCAGGATCGTTCCCGCGGTCAAGAGGGTGGCGGTGTGGGTATCGCGGGTGGAATGCATCGGCGACCGCAGCGACCAGTGATCGGTGGTCGGATCATAAACCTCGACCGTGGCGAGGGGTTCCGGTTCGTTGAACGTTGGCGAGATCGATCCGGCGCCCCCCGCGATCAGGACCTCGCCGGTGGTCAAGCGCGTTGCCGTGTGACCGACATGCGGCGCCAGCAGGGTGGCGGCGGGCGACCAGGTCGTGGTGCGCGGATCGTAGAGCTCGACACTCGGGTTTGGGCCGAGTCCTGCCTCGCCACCGACAACGAGCACCCGTCCGTCGAGCAACCGCGTGGCCGTATGCCCCTGCCGAACGCCAATGACCTGCGGTCCGGTGAGAGACCATCGATTTGTTGACGGATCGTAAAGCTCAGCCGTGTCGACGAAGCCGCCCCGCCTTGTGGGAGAGCTGAGCACAAGGCCGCCGACGACAAGCACCATCCCGTCGGAGAGGAGGGTCGCCGTATGACGCTCACGGGCCGACAGCATCGAGGCGGCCACCGTCCAACGGTTGGTCGACGGCGCATAGATCTCGGTCGATGCCAGGGTCGTTTCAGGAAAGTCGAGTTGGTCGATTCCGCCCGCGACCAGCACCCGACCATCGGGCAGGAGCGTCGCGGTGTGATCGATGCGGGTCGAGCTCATCGGAGGCCCGGCTTGCCAGCCGGCGCGCCGCGGATCGAACAGCTCGGTGCTGGCGAGGCCGTGGTTGCGACCGTCGGTCCCACCGGTGACCAGAACTCTTCCGTCGAGGAGGCGCGTGGCCGTGTGCTGGGCACGGCCGGCGATCAGGCTGCCCACGGTGGACCAGGCACCGGCGACCTCGGGTGGCGGCGCCAGCAGGCTCAGCGGGGCGGTCGCGGCCAGACCGATGAAGGCGAGCCGAGCAATGAGGGGGCGAAGGTGCATCTGCATCGGCTTCTCTAGGCTTTAGCCGTCATGACCGCCCTGCTCCTTCTCATTCTGTTGGGCCTCACGCTCGGGCTCGGTGCCACCCTCAGCCCTGGGCCGCTGCTGACCCTGGTCGTGACCACGACCCTGGAACGCGGCTTCGGTGCCGGCCTGCGGGTGGCCGTCGCCCCCTTGATCACCGATCTACCCATCATCGTCCTCGGCCTGTTTGTGCTCGGATTCCTGCCGCTCCGGCTTGTCGGAGCCCTGGCGATCCCGGGCGGTGCCTTCGCCATCTACCTCGGGATCGAGACCATGATCCAGGCCCCGAGGGCGGAACTGGCGCCGCTCGGCGATTCCGTGGCCTCACGGCGGGACATCGGGAAGGGCGTCCTCATGAACCTCTTGAGTCCCAACCCCTGGATTTTCATCCTTACGGTTCTGGACCCGCAATTGGTCTCCGCCTGGCGCAGGGTGGGCGCCGCAGCGCTGGCCTTTCCCATCGCCTTCTATGTGGTGCTCGTCGGAGGAAAGATCGCGATCGCCGCGCTTGTCGGCTCACTCCGCTCGCGGCTTCAGCGCACCTGGTATCGCCGGACGCTGGCTGCGGCCGGAGTCCTGTTGTCGGTCGCCGGCCTCGTCCTCATCGTCGAGGGCCTGCGGTCCGTCCTCCACTAAGCCCTAGGAGCGCGCCGCCAAGTTTTGCTTCAGAAGGTCGAGTACCGTGTTCTGGCCATCGAGGATCTCGAGCTGCAGCTTGCTCATCTCGTGGATGGCGTGCAGAGTCTCGTGGTCGGCGACGGCCCGGGCATCACTTGCCGCCTGGGCCCGGTTCGCGCTCACCTGCAGCGAGATCATGATGGACAGTTGCGGCAGGTTGAGGAGCGTCAGGAGGAGTGGCCAGGGCGTCTTGTCGAAGCCGACGATATTCCCCGCGAACAGCCAGAGCACGATGCCGATCGTGATGACGACGAAGAGGTACATCGAGCCGATCAACCGGTTGACGACGGCCGCGATCCGATCCAAAACGCCGTCGCCCGAGACGTGCGATGAAAGGACGAGACGCGGGACATGGAGCTGAGGCGCGGTCATATGCATCCCGTGTTCCGCCATCTCCCCTGCGATCGGTTTGCCAGCCGTTGCCATGATTTCCTCCTCCGTTTACCTTTCCTGCATCGTCAGCGCGTTGGCGGCCATCGGCCGGCGCTCGTGCAACTCACTGTAGAAGAGCGCCACAAGGATCAGCGTGGCCCCCAGCGCCTGCAGCAACCGGAACCGCTCCCCCGCCAGCAGGAAGGCGAAGAAGACGGTGAAGACGGGCTCCATGGTGAGGATCAACGCGGCCCGGCTGGCTGGGAGTCGCTGCTGCGCGTATGTCTGGACCCAGAACGCGATCGCCGACGCGAAGACGCCCGTGATCGCGAGCGCGGGCCACACCGAGGCCGGGACCGGGAGGACGGACGACCGGGTGGCCAGGGCCCCGGAGCTCAGCAGGATGCCGGCGGCCGTCATCTGCCATGCGGCCAGCACCAGCGGGCCCCCGGCCGCATAGCGGCTCAGTAGCGTGATGTGCAGGGCGAACCCAACCGAACCGAGCAGGACCAGCAGATCACCAACGTGGAACCCGGTCGGCGCCCCGCCGGTCAGCAGGGCGGTTCCCACAAACGCTATCGCGGCGGCCAACCAGGTCCCCCGATGAGATGGCACCCGCCACGCGATCCGGTCGATGATCGGCGTGAAGACGACGAACAACCCGGTGATGAGGCCAGTGTTCGCGACTGAGGTGCCCTTCAGCCCCAGGGTCTGCGCCAGATACGAGAGGGCGAGGATCAGGCCAATACCGAGGCCGATGCGGGCGACGCTCGCCCGTTCGCGGGCCGCCACCACGATGAGCCAGAGCACGAGGGCAGCCAGGACAAAACGAACACCCAGGAAGGAGATGACGGGGTACTGCGCGATCGCGTCCTTGACCACGACGAAGGTCCAGCCCCAGACGGCGGTCACCGCAACGAGCAGAAGTGCCGGGATGACCGCCAGCCGGGGACGCGGTGACACCGTCGCTCAGGATAGCGTGCGCGCTCGTCGGGATCGGGCTAGCGGATGCCGCTGTCGAACTGGACGTTGACGGTCGCGTAGGAGCCGGCGACCACCGTGACGGAGGTCGGGATGGGCCGCGGCAGGCCGGCGGTTCCGGATCCCTGACCGATCAGTCCATACGTCCCCGGCGCGAGGTCGACCTTGAAACGACCGTCTGCGCCGGCGGTGAATCGGGTGACTTCGCTGCCGCTGGAGTCACGGACGACCACCGTGGCGGCGATGGGGCGGGGCGGGCACGGCGAGTTAACCCGTTCGACCGGACAGGTGGGCCCGATGGTCACGGTCCCCTGGATACCCGTGCCGGGGAGTGCCGATGGCGCCCCGCAGGCAGCCAGCAACAGGGTCAGGGCCAGCCAGGCGAGAAAGCACCGTTTCACATCAACCTCACTGGTATGACGGCGCAGCCGGCCAAAAGTTCCGCCGATACCATTAGGGGATGGCGACGCAGTCCTTCGCCGGCCGGGTTCGGGCTCCGGAGTTTCCCGAGGGCCTCGACTGGCTGAACGTCGCGCGGCCACTCCGGCTGGCCGACCTCCGTGGCCGGTTGGCGATCATCGACTTCTGGACATTCTGCTGAATCAATTGCATGCACATCTTTCCGCAGTTGCGGAAGATCGAGCGGAAGTACGGCGACCGCGTCATCATCGTCGGCGTTCACTCCCCGAAGTTCCCCGCAGAAAAAGAGACGGCGAACCTTCGGGAGGCCGTCCTCCGGTATCGGATCGAGCATCCTGTCGTCAACGATCGGGACTTCGAGGTCTGGCACCGGTTTGCCGGGCGGGCATGGCCGACGCTGATGTTCGTCGACCCGGAAGGGCGCGTCATCGGCAAGCATGAGGGGGAGCTGCCCTTCGAGCGCTTCGACCCACTCGTCCAGGGCATGCTCACGGAGTTCGAGGAGCGTGGTCTCCTCGACCCGACGAGGCCGGCGATCCAACTGGAAGAGATCCGCGAGCCGCAGCGGACGCTGAGCTTCCCGGGGAAGACGCTCGCCGCCAACGATTCGGTCTATATCGCCGACACCAACCATCACCGGATCGTGGTCGCTCGGCACGACGGCACGATCGTCCGGGCCTTCGGCAACGGGGAGCCTGGCCTCAAGGACGGCCCATCGGACACCGCGCAGTTTCAGCAGCCGCAGGGCATGGCGCTCGGAGCCAACACGCTGTACGTCGCGGATACCGAGAATCACGCGATCCGCGCCGTCGACCTGGCGACGGGCAGCGTCCGGACCCTGGCCGGGACTGGTGAGCAAGCCCTTCGCCCGGGAAATGGCGGACCCGGCGCGACCACGGCGTTGAGCTCGCCGTGGGATCTGGCCCTCGACGGAGGAACGCTCTACATCGCCATGGCCGGGACGCACCAGATCTGGTCACTTGAGACGCCATCCGGGACCGTGGCGCCCTTCGCCGGGACCGGACGGGAGGGCCTGCTCGATGGCGGCGCGGCGGAGGCCTGGTTTGCCCAGTCGAGTGGGCTGGCCCTCGCCGGCGGTCATCTCTATGTGGCCGATTCGGAGGTCAGCGCCATCCGCGATATCGATCTGGCCACCCGCGAGGTGGGCACGCTCGTCGGTGAAGATCTGTTCCTCTTCGGCGACCAGGACGGCGAGGGAGACGTCGTACGGCTCCAGCACCCGCTCGGCATCACCGCGAAGGGCGACGAGCTGTTCATCGCGGACAGCTACAACAACAAGATCAAGCGGCTTGATCCGCGGACGCGCCGCGTGACCACGTGGCTGGGAAGCGGCGCGGCGGGCGACGCCGAGGGGGCGGCACGCGAGGCGTCATTCCGAGAGCCCGGCGGGGTCTGTGCCGGCACCGCCGGGTTGTTCATCGCGGACACCAACAACCATCGGATCCTCGTCGCCGACTGGCAGACCGGCACCGTGCGCACGGTCATCGCCGGTAGCCCGGCCCAGGCGGCCGCTCAGAAGTGATCGCGAAGCTGGCTGAAGGTCTGGAGCACCAACAGTCGGTCCTGATCGCGGGCGAGATCCTCGGCCTCGAGCCGCCAGGTGTGCGCGTGCGGGATGAACACCGCCTTGAGCCCTGCCTCGAGCGCCGGATTGATATCCGAACGCGGTGAGTTTCCGACCATCCAGGTGAGTAGGGGGTCGAGGTGGTACGCCTGCGTCATGTCGCGATAGGCAGCCGCGTCCTTCTCGCGGGCAATGATGACTTCCTGAAAGAACCGCTCGAGACCTGAACGGTCGACCTTCAGCCGCTGCTCGTCGAGGTCGCCCTTGGTGAAAAGTAAGAGCCGGTGGCGCGTCGCCAGGTACGCCAGGGTCTCTGGGACGCCGGGCAGGACCTGCAGTTGCTGTTTCACGATGCGCTGCCCCAGCGTCATGACGTAGTCAAGGTCCTCCTTGTTGAGCCTTCGCTCGGCCAGACGCTCGTAGGTCTCCCGCAGGTTCCGAGCAAAGGCGGCTGAGCCGTAGCCGTGAACGCGGCTGTTGAGGCGTTCGATCTCATCCAGCGTCGACCGCACCTGCTCCCGGCTGAGCGAGGAGTGGCTGAGGTAATCGATGAAGGCCTCGATCGCCTGCTCGAAATAGACATTGTTTTCCCACAGCGTGTCATCCCCGTCGATGACCAGGACCTTTGCAGGCATCAGTCGTGATGATATGGCCGGCCCGATCCGGCTGGACGCAGGGAGAACTCGAACGTACAATAGGGCCACCCTGCGGGGGGCAGGGTGGAGGCCGGGGAAGATGTCGACGCTTTCGTTCCTACGCATCGGCGCCTTCGAGCGCCCACGTCTGAACGCGGCCGCGATCCGGCAGCTTGCCAAGCTCGGCACCGTGGTTCGCTGGCCCGGTCTCGTTTTCGCCGCCATCCTTTCCCTCGTGGTACCGCCGAGGGCCCCGATTCTGCTGGCGCTGGTCATCCTCTGGGTGGCGGCCTACAACGCCTGGGCTCTGCTCGCCATCCCGCGAGCCGATGACGCGTCGGTGTTGCGGATCGGCCGAGGCCTGGTGCTCCTCGATACCGTCAGTTACTTCCTCGTGATTGCCGCGTTTGGCGGTGTCGGCGCCAGCACCAGCATTTACGCCACCTACATCCTGCTGATCGTCTGGATGGTCGCCTACGACGGGGCGGAAGGCGCCATGTTGGTGGTGGCGATCTTTGTGCTCGGGATGATCGCGCTCCACGGGGCGCTGGCGGCGTTTGCCCAGCAGCCATTCAACGGCCGCGACGTTTTACTCTGGAGCCTGATCATGGCCGTCGCCGGCGGGATCCTCGCCGCCTTTGACCGGATCGTGGTAGCGGGAACCCTGCCATCGCCCCAACCGTCGGCGACCGAGCGTGCCGCCGAACCGGCCGTCCGGCTCTCGCCGCGCGAGCAAGAGGTTCTCCAGCTGGTGTCCGAGGGGTGCTCCACGTCGATGATCGCCTCTCGCCTTCACCTGAGTGAAAACACGGTCAAGACCCATGTCGAGAGCCTGCTGAGCCGGCTCGGCGCCCGCAACCGGGCCGAAGCGGTCGCGGCCGCCTCGCGACAGCGCCTGATCTAGCCGGCCGCTCCCCCGGTTCGCCCTCCCCCGTTCGCCTCCCCCGTTCGCCCTCCCCCATTTAGAGGCGAAACGCGCTGATCTTTCATCACTCCAGGGGATACCGCCAGGCGGCGGCACGGCGTAGGCTGCCGGTGGTGGGGGCCACCGTCGCCGATCTGGGGGGCGCGCCGATGGCGACCAGGATGCTGGGGGGCTTTATCCTGGTCGCCTTTTTGTTTTGCCTGCTGCTGGCCTGGCCGGGGCGCCGGCGCTGGCCTCCCTGGCTCATCGGGGGGCTGTCCGTCTCGGTCACCGGGGCGCTCACGTTCAGCCTGATGGCGACCGCCGCTTGGTGGATCGCGTCCCTGCGCTCCAGCACGATGGCCCTGGCGCTCGGATTTGTCGCCACGGCGGCCATCAAGGACCTGGTCGACCCCACCCGCTAGCCCGGGTCGGCATGCCATGGCGGCCCGGTTCCGAGATACCGGAGTTGACCAGAAGTTGAGTGTCAGGTAAAGTGATAGCTGTATTGACAGCAATCATCTGGAGGGAACGCACATGATCCTATTTCTGCTTCTGTTGATCGTCGCCCTGGCGATCGTCGGCGTCTACGCCGCGCAAAACACGGGAACCCAGGATATCTCCATCCTGAACTTCCACTTCCACAGCGTCGCGAATTGGCTGCCGGTGGTGGCAGCGGCCGCCGTCGTCGCTGTCCTCTTCATTCTCTACATGCTCTACGCTGGAGCCATCCACGGCGCCCGGACCGGGTCGCTCCGGCGCCGGATCACGACCCACGAAGGCACCATCGGGGACCTCAAGAAGGAGAACCAGCGCCTGCGCGAGGAGAATGCCCGGATGCGCAGCGAGATGCATGGGATGGATCGTGGCGCAGCCGTGGCCGGCGATCGCGAGCCCGTCCCGGCCTACAACGAGGCCGGACAGCGTAACTATCCGGACGGCGAGGTGACGCGCTCGGAGATGCGGAGCAACGGCGAACCGAGCGTCGAGACCGACGGCGGACGCACGGTCGAACCGTATCGGCCCCGGCCGTCCTTCGGCGAGCGGGTTCGCTCGTTCTTCAGCGGCCGCGAACCAGCCGGCTACTAACGACGACGGCACAGAGAGGTCTCGCGGGGGGCCTCTCTGTGCGTGTTCCCGCGCAGTTCAACGGCTTGACAGCAAGCCAGGCCCGTCAGCTAAATTGAGATCGACCCTACCAGCTGGGCACAACCTTCTACGGTCGGCAGCAAGTTCCAGTTCCAGAAAGGAGGATTGAGTCATGCCTGAGACCGGTAAGCGGGGCTTCGGCTCCATGGACCAGCAAAAGCAACGGGCGATCGCCAGCAAGGGTGGCCAAGCTGCTCATGCCAAGGGATCTGCCCACGAGTTCAGCCCGCAGGAAGCACGCGAGGCGGGCAGTAAGGGGGGAAAAGCCGCCCACGAACGCGGATCGGCGCACGAGTTCTCCACGGAGGAAGCGAGGGCCGCCGGCCGCAAGGGTGGCGAAGCGTCCAGCCAGGACCGCAACCGGATGTCGGCCATCGGGCGCGAGGGCGGCCGAAGCTAGCGCCGGCGCCGGCCCTCGACACCACCCGGGCCGTACGATGAGTCGAACCAGGATGGACACCATGGCTCGCGACTCCATGCTTGATGCGCTGCGCGTGCTGGTCCTGGCGGAGTCTCCATCCCTCGACAAGGCGCGGTGTGATGCGTGCGCGGATCGGGTCGCGGCCCTCTTCCATGACCGGCTGAACGTTGAGGCAATCCGCCATCGGCGGGCCGATCGCGGCGATCACCTCGAGATCCGGCTCGGCAATGGCCCCTCCCCCATCGTGGTGCTCTGCCACCACGACACGGTGTGGGCCGAAGGCACGCTCGATCGTCTGCCCTTCCGCATCGATGGCGATCGTGTCACCGGTCCGGGCACCTACGACATGAAAGCCGGCATTGTGGAGACCGCGTTTGCCCTGGAGAACGCGAATGTGAAACGGCCCGTGATCGTGCTGTCGACCTCCGACGAGGAGATCGGGAGTACGAGCTCGCGTGCGCTGATCGAGGAGACCGCACGGGGCGCAACGGCGGTGCTGGTCCTGGAACCGGCGGCATCCGGCGGCGCGGTCAAGACCGCCCGCAAGGGCATCGCCGACTTCATCCTGGAAATCGAGGGACGCGCCGCCCATGCCGGGGTTGAGCCGGAGAAAGGGATCAGCGCGATCGAGGAGATGGCGCAGCAGATCCTGGCCCTGAAGGCGCTCGCGGATCCCGCCCAGGGGACCACGATCAATATTGGGGTGGTCTCGGGAGGAACTCGCCCAAACGTGGTCGCGGCGCAGGCCCGAGCCGAGATCGACGTACGATTCACCCGCGCGGATGAAGCAGCGCGCGTGGTCGCTGCCGTCAACGCGCTTCGCCCCCAGTTGATAGGGGCACGGATCCAGGTGAGTGGCGGCCTGGACCGGCCACCCATGGAGCGGAGCGAAGGCGTGGCACGGCTGGCGGCGCTCGCCAGGGGGCTGGCGTTAGAGATGGGCTTCGAGCTGCCCGAAACCAGCACCGGAGGGGCCAGCGACGGCAATTTCACCGCCGCCCTCGGCGTGCCAACCCTCGATGGACTGGGGCCGGATGGCGGCGGGGCCCACGCGGATTCCGAACACCTGCTGGTGACGAGTTGGCTGCGTCGCACCAAGCTGCTGCGTCGGCTGATCGAGACGCTGTAGCCGCGGAAGCGGCGCCAGCGGCGGCATACGGCTGAGCTCGGGCCGCTTGACGGTCCGCCCACCGGCCGTGGTAGGGTAAGCGACGGTCCGTTACGCCTCGTCCCAGCCAATCGCCTTCCTCTCGTCTCCGCCTCGGACCAGAAGGGTTGCCGTTCGTACGTGACGGAGGAAGGGCTCCTTGAACGTTACAGCGATTATTGCTATCTTGTCCAGGGCGCAAGCCCATATCTTGGGGTCAACCATAAATAGAATCCAGTATCTTGTGTCTTCGGATTGGGCTGCCAGGGCCGTTCTACGCTGCCGACGGGCTCGGCCCACCCTTCTGCAACTTTCCCATGTCCTGGTCCTGAGCCTCGGCCTACTCTTGGTCGTGCCGGCCCTTGTCGGTCGGCCGACCGGCCCGGGCACGACCGTCCAGTATTCGGGATACGTGCTGTGGACGGCACCGATCCGGACGAGGAACGCCCCCGAACTGACCGAGGCCTTCAAGGCGCCGACCCTGGAAGAACCGACGGCTCCACCCGTTGTCGAGCAGGCTGATCCGACCGCCGCCCCCGCGCCGGTCCACAACGCGCGCCCGGCGCCCACACCGGCGGCGACCGCAAAGCCATTCGCGCCACCGCCCGGCTCGGGCGGCGACGGACTGGCAGCAATCTACGCGGTGTTCAACGGCAGTCCGGGCCTGAGTTGGGCGTTGCGCGTCGCCAACTGCGAGAGCCATTACAATCCGCTCGCGGTCAATCGATCGAGCGGGGCGAGCGGCCTCTTCCAGTTCATGCCGTCGACCTGGAATGCGAACTTCCCGGGTCAGAACATCTGGGACCCCATGGCCCAGGCGCACGGCGCGCTCGTGTTCTTCAACGCGGGCCGTCAGAGCGCCTGGACCTGCAAATAGAGGGCGAGCTGACAGTCGCGGCCTGAGGCATCGCCGCACGGTTGCTAGCATCGTCGAGTGACCGCTGACACCAAGCCAGAGGTCGAGATCAGGCAGGTTGCGTCGCATCAGGAATTTGCCGCCTGCGAGGCGATGAGCCGCGACATCTGGGGGGCGGCGGAACGCAACGTCGTCCCCCGAGAGCTCCTTCTGACCATGCAGCTGAATGGCGGTCTCGTGCACGGCGCCTTCCTGAACAATGGCCGGTTGATCGGATTCTGCTTCGGCTTTGCCGGCATCCGAAACGGCCGCCTTCGGCTGTGCTCCCACCAGTTGGGTGTCGAACCAGAATTTCGTGGCGCCGGGGTCGGCATCGCTTTGAAGGAAGCGCAGGCCACGGACGCCATTCGCCTGGGCTACGACCTGGTGACCTGGACCTTCGATCCGCTCGAAGCCCGCAATGCCTACATCAACCTGCACCGGCTCGGGTGCCGGGCGCGGTGGTATGACCGCGATCATTACGGCTTGATGGAGGACACCCTGAACCAGGGTCTGCCCTCGGACCGGTTCGAGGCCGAGTGGTGGGTGCTGGCCCGGGGTCCCATCGAGCCGGCGCAGCGCCCGGTCGTGATGTTGCGGGTCGGCGACGGTGACCGGCCATGCCGTGAGACATTCGATGTTCACGGCGCACCCGCGGCGCTGATCGGGGTGCCGTCCGACTTCCAGGCGATCAAGCAGCGCAGCATGGAGCTGGCGCGCGCGTGGCGGATGGAAAGCCGGGCGGCCATCGAGGCCGCCATCGAGGCCGGGCTTATCGCGGTCGATTTCCGGCGGGAGGGCGCCTACCTGATGGCGAAGCCGTTATGAAGATTCAGGCGGTCGAACTGCGGATCCTGAAGATGCGGTTGTTGAGGCCGTTTCGCACCAGCTTTGGCGTGCAGCAGGACCGTTTCCCTCTCCTGATTCGGCTCGAGATCGACGGGCGCTCGCACTGGGGCGAATGTGTTGCCGGCGAAGGGCCCTGGTACTCCTACGAGACGATCGAGACGGCCTGGCACATCCTCAAAGGCTACCTCGTCCCCGCCGTGCTCGAGCGGGAGCTCACTGATGTCGGAGCGCTGGAGGCCCTGTTCGTGCCGGTGCGCGGACACCGGATGGCAAAGGCGGCCATCGAGATGGCGTTCACGGGTGCCCTCGCAGAGCAGGCCCACAAACCGCTGGCGACGTTCCTGGGCGGTGTCAAAGACCGGATCGAGACCGGGGTCAGCATCGGCATTCAACCCACGGTCGATGAGTTGTTGGACGCGATCGGGAAACACCTGGCGGAGGGATATCGGCGCATCAAGGTCAAGATCGAACCGGGCTGGGACGTCAACGTCATCGGCGCGATCCGGGAACGGTATCCGGAGATCACGCTGATGGCGGACGCCAACTCCGCGTACACACTGGAGGACGCCATCCACCTGGCACAACTCGACCGCTTCGGGCTGCTGATGCTGGAACAGCCACTGCCCGTGGGCGACCTACTGGATCACGCGGCGGTTCAGCGACAGATGCGCACGCCGATCTGCCTGGACGAGAGCATCGAGAGCGCCCACGATGCCCGGCAGGCAATTCAGATCGGGGCGTGCAAGGTGATCAACATCAAGCCCGGGCGGGTTGGTGGCTTCGCCGAATCCCGCCGGATTCATGACCTGGCTGAGGAAGCCGGCATCCCAGTCTGGTGCGGCGGGATGCTCGAGACCGGGGTCGGGCGCGCCTGCAATGTGGCGCTCGCGACCCTGCCGAACTTTCGGTTGCCGGGTGACATCTCGGCCAGCGACCGCTACTGGGCGGAGGACATCATCGATCCGCCCTTCACCCTTGGGCGCGGGGCTACGATCAGCGTGCCGACCCGGTGGGGACTCGGAATCCGCGTCAAGGTCGAGCTCGTAGAGCGGCTGACGGTGCGGCGCGAGTTGTTGCGCTGAGTTAGCGGTCGCGCTGCTTCGGTTCGACCTCCGGCTGCGGCCCAAGCTCGAACTGTTCGGGTGGCCGGGCCGGCAGCCGCCAGACGATGTCAGGGTGACCGAGGTCACGGTGGAGTTGATTGGCTACCTCGATGCCCCGCTGGTAGGCCGCCTCGAAGGCGGCAAAGTCTCTCGCCTGAATAGCAACAAACAGCGGGCCGATGCTGGTCCGCTCGTACTCGGTGAGAGTCGCCTCATGCTTTGGGCGCGTCAGCGACCCCTTGTGGAACAGCTTGACCAGGTGGCGGAGCTGATAACGGGCGAACGCCCAGTTACCGCCCCGCGCGGCGTAGTAACTGATCCAGTAGCGGTCGCCGACAGCCGGCATCAGTTCGGCGAGACCCGGCTGCAACTCGGCAATCTGCTCGAGGCTCAGTTCAGCGTGTTTGGTCTTCCCGGTTGGCTCGGTCATATGCCTCTATGTAAGCAAAAGAAAAAGACCTCGGCGATGACCTACTCTCCCAGACCGTTGCCAGCCCAGTACCATCGGCGCAGACGGGCTTAACTGCTGTGTTCGGGATGGGAACAGGTGTTTCCCCGTCGCTATGGTCACCGAAGTCTTTTTCCTT
>DATCOB010000044.1:0-2408 GCA_036564925.1 Candidatus Dormiibacterota bacterium
CCGGCGGGCGAAGCAGGCTGCAACCGATCGCCGCCCGAGTATCGACGAGGCCGAATCGTAGTATCGCCTCCTAACGCGTCAAGGCGTGACCATGCACCTCGGGCCCGCTGAGTTCGTACACCTTAAGAAAATACGGGGCACGCTGCATTCATACCACCATATCTGGTGCCGCAAAGTGGATCGCCTGCTATATCCAGGGCCGCCTAATTCTGGTGATGGAACCCAGCCTAAGACTTACGGCGACCGGTGAGCGATTCCCGCGTCATTTGGAGGCTGTGCTGAGCGAGTACTGAGCCCGCTACAACGATAAGCCTCCTCACCGCAACTGTGGCCTTCGACCTCCCGCACCTCGGGGCGAGCCAATCGGACGGCCAGGCGCCACTATTAGACGACGCGGAGTCTTGTGCGGGGAGCGGGTTCGTCAGATCGTGCGGGGAGGAGCACGAGAAGAATTGGAAGAATGGCGCGAGCATGGCTACCCGGTGGTTGAGGAGACCGCCCGACGATCGGTGAAGCATCTCGTAAAAATCGGAGGAGAAAAGCTATGAGCTACCACGTTGAGGGTGATTACTTCGAATCCTGCAACTGCTTGATCACATGTCGATGCACGTTCGGCACCACCTTCGACGGGGACGCCTGCGACGTGTTCATCGGCTGGCACATCTCGCGCGGTCAGAAGGATGGGGTCGATCTCGGCGACCTGAACGTGACCTTGGCCCGGCACCGGCCTCGCGATCTTGAGAAGGATCAATGGCTGGTCGAGCTGTACCTGGATGAGCAGGCCTCGCCTGACCAATCGGCGGCGCTCGAGTCGATCTTCTCGGGTCAGGCCGGCGGGCACCTCCAGGTCGTCGCTCCGCGCATAGGCAAGGTCACGGCCGTCCGAAGCTCGGCCATCGCCTTCGAGAAGACAGGTAAGGCGCGCCGCCTGCGCGTCGCCGGCGTTCTCGATGTGGAGGGTCAGGAACTCGTCGGGATGGACGGTGTGAATCCCGCGGTGATTTCGAATCCAACGGTCTGGGCCGGCGCCACGCAACCGCTTCGGCAGGGGAAGGCTGACCGGATCCACTACGCAGGCGGCTGGACCTTCGACACCTCGGACACCAACAGCTTCATCACCGAGTTTAAGTACGAAAGCCAGTGACGACGCGAACCGGTGAGCAGCGCGCGACCCTGGTCGTGGTCGGCGTCCTGGTCGGGCTGGCCGCATTGGCCTGGACCTTGACGGCCAAGCAGGCGCTGGATATGTCCGGGATGGTCACCGGCCTGGCCCAGGTCGGCTCCCGCATGCCCAATGACATGGCGGCGCCGCTCTTCTTGGCCATGTGGCTGACGATGATGGTGGCGATGATGTTCCCGACCATCGCTCCCATGGTGCTGGCCCATCGCATGGTCGTGACACAGCGGGGTGAGGGAGCACTGCCGACGACCGTTTTTGTGCTCGGCTATCTGGCCGTGTGGACGGCGATCGGCCTGGTTCCCCTGGCGGTCTTCCTGGCCTTCCGCAACCTCCCCATGGAGACCGCGAGGTCAGGCTGGCTGCCGATTGTCGCCGGAGGGGTTCTGGTCGGCGCCGGCCTTTACCAGTTCACGCCGCTCAAGGGCGTGTGCCTCAAGGCCTGCCGCACTCCTTTCGGCTTCATTCTGACTCATGATTTCGGCAGCGGCGCCAAGGGGGCTTTCTGGGCGGGCGTGAGCCATGGTGCCTACTGCCTTGGCTGCTGTTGGGCTTTGATGTCGGTGCTCGTGGTGGTTGGACTGATGAACTTGATCTGGATGGCAGCACTCACCCTCGTCTTCGTGGCCGAGAAAACCTGGCGACGCGGCCCGCTCCTCAGCAAGCTGGCCGGAAGTCTTATCGCTCTTCTCGGCGCTGCCGTCATCCTTCACCCGGCTCTGCTGTCAACGTTGGCAGGATGAACAAGGCGGTCATCGAGAACTGGCGGATGGAAGTCGACCACGCGATGGCGTGCAACTGCAACTGGGGCTGCCCCTGCGCCTTCGAGTCACCGCCCACCTACGGCACCTGTGAAGCGGCGCTCGCCTGGCGCGTGCTGGAAGGCAACTTCGGAGACATTCGCCTCGACGGCGCCACCTGGCTGGCGGCGATTGCCTGGCCGGGCCCGCTCCATGAGCGCGGCGGCCGCGGAGTGATCTTCATTGACGAGAAGCTGCCAGCGTCTCAGCGCCAACCGGTCGAGCTGATCGCAACCGGCCACGCCGGCGGAGCGATCAGCTGGTTCATGGGCACCGTGACTGCCGGCATGGAGGTCCGCTACGCGCCCATTCGGGTCGAGCTCGACGGCAAGCGGACGTCGTTTGGAGTGGACGGCCAGATCGCGGTCGATTTCGAGTCCATCAAAAATCCGGTCACGGGCAAGGAGCACCGAGTCAAGACCGTCATCGAA
>DATCOB010000045.1:0-25390 GCA_036564925.1 Candidatus Dormiibacterota bacterium
GCGGCGGATGCGCCGGCTGCTCCGGCAGCCAGCACGGCGCGTCGTGACACCGGCCGTCGCCAGACCGGCCTGGCTTCCGTCACCGGAGGTGTCGTCGGGGCGGCGTCGTCCATGCTTTGAGGCTAGAGACGGCCAGTGAGGCTGGCCTGAGAGGCCGCTGAGAACCGTCGTGCCGAAGCCGTCTCATCCGGAGAACGGCTGACGGGGCGAGGCGCTTGCTAGTAGCCCGGCTTCGAACTGGAGGTGGTTGTGCCGGAGCCGGAGCCGGAGTCGGCGCCGGTCCCGCACGCCGCCAAACCGGTGACCAGCAGCAACGCCGCCACGAGAAGCAGGATTTTGTGCCGCATGGGATTGCCTACGTTGGCAGGTTACGCCAGTGGCCCATTTGCGCTGGCCTGCGCATCTGCCTATGCTGAGACTACGCAGTCTCAGAAAAGGAACGGGAGGCCATCCACGGCGACAAGGTTGGGATCTCGATCGGCGGCGATCATCGCGCTGTGTTACGGCGGCGGCTTCGGAACGATGCCGGCGTTCGCCGCTGATTACTTCGGCCCCAAGTTCGCGGGATCGATCTACGGGTTGATGCTGACCGCCTGGGGCGTCGGCGGCGCTTTTGGCCCGATCCTGATCGCGCAGGTGCGGGACCGCACCGGTAACTACCGCGGCGCCATGTATGTGATCGCCGTCGTCATGCTGATTGCCGCCGCGATCCCGTTGATCGTGCGACCGCCGCGCGCCACCGAGGGACAGCCGGCGACCATGCGCGCCGCGGCGGCGCGGCAACCCACCACGTAGCGAGCCCAGGTGTGGCGATCGAAGAGCCGCGAACCCGCCTCGGCCGAGTCAGCCAACTGGGGATGGTCCCGCAGCCGACGTCGCGCGAATCCGTCGACACGGCTCCGCGCACGCGGAGCGCGGACAAGGTGGTCACATCCGTTTGTCCCTACTGCGCGGTCGGCTGTAGCCAGCTCATCTATGTCAAGGACAAGAAGATCATCGACATCGAGGGCAACCCCGAATCACCGATCAACGAGGGCACCCTCTGCCCCAAGGGGGCGTCCACCTATCAGTATGTTCTCAACCCCAATCGCGTCCAGAAGGTGCGCTACCGCGCGCCGTATTCCGACCACTGGGAAGACCGCCCTCTCGACTGGGCGATGGATCGTATCGCGCAGTTGATCAAGGAAACGAGGGACGAAAGCTTTGTGGAGCACACGCCCGACGGCAAGTTGGTCAATCACACGTCGGCCCTCGCCACACTCGGCGGTGCCACCATGGACAACGAAGAGAACTACCTGATCAAGAAGCTCTTCGGCGGTGGGCTCGGAGTCGTCTCGATCGAGAACCAGGCCCGAATATGACACAGCTCCACCGTCCCCGGTCTGGGGGCAAGCTTCGGTCGAGGCGGGGCAACCACCTTCCAGCAAGACCTGGCCAACTCCGATGCGATCCTGATCATGGGCAGCAACATGGCGGAAGCGCATCCCGTCGGGTTCCGCTGGCCGATGAAGGCCAGGGAGAAGGGCGCGACCATCATTCATGTCGATCCTCGGTTCACGCGGACCTCGGCCGCGGCCAATCTCTACGTCCCAATCCGCCCGGGCACCGACATCGCTTTCCTCGGGGGTCTGATCAACTACATCCTGGCCCACGATAAGTGGTTCAAGGAGTACGTCCTCGCGTACACGAACGCCTCGAGCATTGTGGACGAGGGCTACGTCGATGCCGAGGACGGCGACGGGATGTTCTCCGGGTTCGATCCAGCCAATAACCGTTACGACAACTCCAGCTGGACCTATTCCGGACCGCCGACCCAGCAGAAGGAGGATGCGGCCTCGCACTCCGGCCACGGGCAAGAAGGCACCAGTCCCGCCAAACACGCGCCCTACCGGGACGAGACACTGCAGAACCCCCGCTGCGTCCTTCAAATCCTCAAACGGCACTTCGCCCGATACACGCCCGAGATGGTGGAAGACGTCTGTGGAACGCCAAAACATCTTCTGCTGCAGGTCGCGGAGACGCTGACGCGGAACTCAGGACGCGAGCGCACGGCTGCCATCTGCTATGCGGTCGGCTGGACGCAGCAGAGTTTCGGGCCGCAGATCATCCGCGCGGCGGGCATCCTGCAATTGCTGCTGGGCAATATGGGGCGACCAGGCGGCGGCATCATGGCGCTGCGTGGCCACGCCTCGATCCAGGGATCGACCGATGTTCCCACCCTCTTCGACCTGCTGCCGGGCTACCTGCCGCAGCCGGCCAGCTTCCAAGGCGATGACACGCTGGAGAAGTACATGCGCGAGGCGGAAATCCGCGGGGGTTACTGGGTGAACCTGCCCAAGTTCATGGTGTCGCTGCTCAAGGCCTGGTACGGGACCGCCGCCACCAGAGAGAACGATTTTGGCTACGACTGGATCCCGAAGATCACCGGAGATCACTCGCACATCACGACCGCGACCGAGATGGCCGACGGTAAGGTGAGGGGATTCATCGTCTTTGGCCAGAACCCGGCGGCTGGGAGTCCCAACGCGCGTTTGCAGCGCAAGGCGCTTCGCGAATTGGACTGGCTGGTGACGATCGATCTTTACGAGACCGAGACCGCGGCCTTCTGGTATGCGGCGCCAGAGGGTGTCGACCCGAAGATCGTCAAGACTGAGGTGTTCATGATGCCAACGGCAGCGCCGGCGGAGAAGGAGGGCACCTTAACCAACACCCAGCGTCTACTGCAGTGGCACGACAAGGCGGTGGATCCGCAGGGTGACACCCGCTCCGATCTCTGGTTCGTGTACCAGCTGGGGCGACGGCTCAAGGAGCTGTACAAGCACTCGACGGCGCCACGGGACCAGGGCCTCCTGAACCTGACCTGGGATTACCTGCCGGAGCGGCCGGACCCGCAATGGCGGATCGCGGACGAGCCGTCGGCGGCAAAAGTTCTCAGGGAGATCAACGGCTACACCGTCGCCGATGGCAAGCAGATCTCGGGGTTTCCTGTCCTCAAGGACGATGGGTCGACCGCCTGCGGCGTCTGGATCTACTCGGGCGTTTACCCCGATGAGGACCAGAACATGGCGCGCCGGCGAAAGAAGGGCGATGGCTGGATCAGCCCGGAGTGGGGATTCGCCTGGCCGGGGAACCGCCGGATGCTCTACAACCGTGCCTCCGCGGATCCGCAGGGCCGGCCCTGGTCTGAGCGAAAGAAGTACGTGTGGTGGGATCCCGACCAGGGGAAATGGACCGGCTACGACGTTCCGGACTTCCCCGAAACGAAGGCCCCCGATACGCCGGCGAACCCCGATGGCTCCGGAACCGACGCACACTCCGGGTCCGATCCCTTCACCCTGAAGGCAGACGGCCGGGGCTGGCTGTTTGCGCCGAGCGGCCTGAAGGACGGGCCGTTGCCGACCCATTATGAGCCGCTCGAATCGCCGATCACGAACCCCTTGTACGACCAGCAGAACAACCCGGTGGCCAAGCGATTGGCGCGTCGCGACAACCGGTTCAGTCCTCCGGGGGACCCTCGCTACCCCTATGCCGTGACGACCTACCGGGTGACAGAGCAGTACCTCTCCGGGGCCATGTCCCGCTGGAATGGCTGGCTTGCGGAGTTGATGCCCGAGATGTTCGCGGAGATCAGCCCAGAACTGGCGGCCCTCAAGGGCATCCGGAACAAGGACTGGATGGTAGTCTCGAGCGCGCGCGGCGAGATCGAGTGTAAGGCGCTGGTGACGAAGCGCATGCGCCCGTTGCATCATAAGGACCAGGTCGTCCACACCGTCGGGCTGCCCATCCATTGGGGATACAAGGGCCTTGTGAAAGGCGCGATGACCAACGACCTGGTGGCGCTGTCGGAAGAGCCTAACGTCTACATCCAGGAGGACAAGGCCTTCACCTGCAACATCCGGAAGGGAAGACTCGCGTGATCGATGCCTACAAGAAATTGATGAACCTCGAGGAGCCGCCGGCTCCTCGAAAAGCCAAGGGCTTTTTCACCGACACCAGCCTGTGCATCGGTTGCAAGGCGTGCGAGGTTGCCTGCAAACAATGGAACCAGTTACCCGCCGACGGCTACGCCATGACGGGCAACAGTTACGACAATACGGGGGCACTCGGAGCGACGACGTGGCGCCACGTCGAGTTCATCGAGCAGGCGAAGGCCAACGGCAGCCGGCAGGAACAGCGCTGGCTCATGATGTCGGACGTCTGCAAGCACTGCGCCAACGCGGCATGCCTGGAGGCGTGCCCGACGGGCGCGTTGATTCGAACCGAGTTCGACACCGTCTATGTCCAACAGGACGTTTGCAACGGTTGCGGCTTCTGCGTTCCCGCCTGCCCCTTCGGGGTCATCGATCGGGCGCCGAAGGACGGGCTCTTCGAGGCGGGGACGGCGCACAAGTGCACGCTCTGCTACGACCGGCTCAAGGACGACATGACGCCGGCCTGCGCCAAGTCGTGCCCAACGGCCTCGATCCAGTTTGGCGATGTCGCGGAGTTGCAGCAACGTGCGCGCAGCCGGCTCGGCGAGTTGCACGCGCGCGGTGAGACGACGGCGCGGCTGTACGGCATGCCGGAGTCGACGGAGGCGAAGGAGGTTGGTCACCTCAATGCGTTCTTCCTCCTGCTGGATGAGCCGGCTGCCTACAACCTGCCGGAGGTGCCACGCCTGCCGCGACGGACGATGCCGGAGCGGTACGGATGGAGCGCCGCCGTCGGCATCGGCTTCGCGGTGCTCGGCGCCCTCGCGCTGGGACGCCGGGCCCGATGACCGAGCTGGCGGCTCCCCGCGGCTACTACCAATATCCGGTCGTGAAGCGGCCCGTCTGGACGTGGGAAGTCCCTGCGTACTTCTGGCTGGGGGGGATGGCCGGCGGCGCCTACGTCACCGCGTCGCTCGCCCAGGCATTTGGCTCGGAGGACGTTCGCCGGCGTGGCGCCGACGGGTTTTACATCGCGGCCGCGGCGCTCCTCCCGTGCGCGCCACTGTTGATCCTCGACCTGGGGCGGCCCGAGCGTTTCCACCACATGCTCCGAATTTTCAAACCGCTCTCCCCGATGAATCTTGGCGCCTGGGCGCTGACGGCCTTCAGCCCGGTGGCCGTCGCGCGCGCGGCAGCCCAGGCTGGCGACGACGGCCTTCTGCCCGCCCCGGTCCGGATGTTGGCGCGGTTGCTCCCGAAACGAATCGTCGAGGCGGGCGGAAGCCTGTTGGGCCTGACGCTGGCGGGCTATACCGGCGTGCTGTTGGCCGCGACGAACGTGCCGGTGTGGGCGAAGAGCAAGCTGCTGGGCGGCCTCTTCACGGCGTCGGCCATGTCCAGCGGTTCGGCGGCCGTCACCCTGATCGCTTCACGCCGGCGCGCTTGCGACGACACGATCCACCGGCTGGCGGCTATCGAGTCGGCAGCATCCCTTGGGGAACTCGCTCTCCTGAGCGGTTACCTGGCACAGTCGGGAAAGACTGCGGCGCCGCTCGTCTCCGAGCGGCTGGCCGGCCCATTCTGGTTCGGCGCCGTTGGCATGGGGGCGATCCTGCCGCTGCTGCTCCATCGCCTCGCCCGCCCTCGCCACGGGAAGGCACTGCGGAGCCTGTCGACCGTCGCCGTCGTGTGCTCGATCATGGGGTCCCTCGCGCTCCGGTGGACGATCTTCGAGGCGGGAAAGGTCTCAGCGCAGGACCAGACGGCCTCCCTCGAGTTTTCGCGCTAGACGTCGGCGCGTCGCAGGCAGAGTCGAAACCGGCTCCCGGCACTGCCGGTGCTCTCCACCGTGACCTCGCCGCCCATGGCCTGCATGAGCCCGCGAACGATCGTCAACCCGAGGCCCATACCGGCGATCTCTTCCGCCGACTTGCTCCGGTAGAACGGTTCGAAGACCCGGGGGACCTCGTCGGCCGGAATTCCTCGGCCTAGATCGACCACCGTGATGAAGGCCTGCCGGGGATCGGCGGCGACCTCGATCCTCACCGGGCTGGCCGCCGGTGAGTATTTGATGGCATTGTCGAGGACGTTCGTGAGGACCTGGCGCAACCGCTGGCGGTCTGCCGTGACCCGCGGAGCGGGGAGGCCCACAATGTCAAAAATGCGATCGGCATAGCGCAGGAGGTAATCAGCCTTCGCCTCTTCCAGCAGCTCGGTGAGCTCGACCGGCCCAAGTTCGACCGTGAGCTTCTCGGTGTCCAGGCGCGCCGCGGTGCTCAGGTCGTCGATCAGCCTGTTTAGCTGCTGAGCCTGCTTTTCCAGCCGCTCCAGCACCATCGTGCGCTTCGCGCCGGGCAACTGTGGGTCCGCGGCTAGTTCGGCGTAGCCACGGACGGCGGCGGCGGGAGTCCGAAGATCGTGAGCGATTGCGGCCATCGCCGAACGCCGGCGCGCGTTGAGCTGGTCGACACTTCTGACGTGTTCCGCGACTTCGCCCTGCAGGCGGGCGTTCTCCAACAAGGCCCCCGCGATCGTCCCCAGTTGCGCGAGCAGGGCCTCCTCGAGGTCTGTGAAGGCCGGCCGGCCAACGCGGTTTGCGGCCAGAAGCTCGCCGATCACGGCCCCCTTGCTGAACAACGGCACGCCAAGGAACGCCGCGACGGGCGGGTGGTGGACGGGGATGCCCACCGAGCCCGGATACCCGCGGATATCGGCCACGCGCACAATGGACCGGCTCAACATGGGTTTGGCGAGCAGCCCGACGACATCAGGGTGGGCTTTATCCATGGGGAACAGGTCCCGTGGCGCGTTGTAGCTGAAGTCCGTGGGCGTGTATCCATCGCCGTCAGGCCGCACCAGAACCAGGGCGGAGAAGTCCGCGCCCACGAGGACTTTCGCGAGGTCGGTCAAAGACTGGGCGATGCGCCGCATGTCGGGCTCGGCAAGGATGGCGGCCGTGGTCTCTGCCAACTCGTGTAGCTGCCGGATCAGGGCCCGTCCCGTGGCATCCACGACGTCGCTGGGCTCCTCCTGGATCAGGACGGCGTACACCTCGCCCCCTCCCCCCGGCGCATCGACAGGAATCGTTCGACAGTTGACCGGGATCAGCCGGCCGATCTGGGAGCGGAGCGTCGCATGAGCGGAGGGACTCTGATCGGTCAAGGCGGCGCGGGTTCTGGCGAACTCTTCGGCGTCGGCGAACAGGCTGGAGAACGGTTGCCCCGCGAGGCGATCCTCGGCGTAGCCGAAAAGCCGCTCTCCGGCGGGGTTCCACCGGCGGATCCGCCAGCTGGCATCGAGCAGGGCCACCGTGTCGCGAACGTGGTAGAAGAGGGCCCCAAGCTGTCGCCGGCTGAAAGTGTGCTCGGCCTGTGGAGCCTCCCCACTCACCGGCGCATTATAGCCGCGGTGACCTGGTTCGTGAGCTTTTTGCTGGGGGTTTTGCGCGGCTCGGTTTTAGCCGCCGCCGCCGCAATTGTAGTGCGCCTGACGGCATGAAATCTGTTGCGGCGTCTGGCCGGTGGTGTCGAAACTGCCGATGATGTTCCAGTAAGTGTTCTGCACCGTATTGCCCATCACCATCATGGTGACGATCACCACGATGGCGACCAGGCACAGGATCAGGGCAAGCTCGACCATGCCCTGGCCGCGCTGGCTCGACGTCGCGGCGCCCTTTGCTGACATCTCAATTAATAAAACGTTGGCCGCCATCAAACCAGTCGACTATTGCGGCACGCCTTACGCCAGCAGCGTGTCAGGGGGAGGCGTGCACCGAGCCCGAGACATTGACATTGACGTTGGTCGTGGTACCCGCGCCGTTACCGAACCAGTGCCCGCCACCAAAAAAGCCGTAGTAGGCAAGGATGAGCAGCAGCACGATGACGACGATGGCGAAGATGGCCACCACCCCTGCCGAAGAATCGCCGGTCTGGAGACGAAGCTTGGACGCCCGCATGGTACGGTCACCTCCCGTTTTTCCGAGTCTAGACAGATGCCCTCCTCGGACGCTAGCTGCCGAGTTCAAAAGCGGCCTGCTGCACCTGGGGGGTCGGGCTTGCCGCCAGCACGGTCGTAAACGGCCAGGTCTTGTGGAAGGGAGCCCCATTGATGGTGCCGCTGAGGTCCATCGTGTAGGAAGTCCCCGGTTGCAGCGGCGTGTTCGCGAGGAAGGCGAACGAGTTCTCGATATCGGGGCTGTTGGGCATCAATGAGACACCCGGGAGGTCTGCCGCGGACGGATCGCGCAAGTGCCAGGCCCTGATAGTCACGGTGGCGTTCCGGTCGAACGTCGCCGTGATCGGGTAGCCGATCGGGTAGGTAGCGTTCGGAGCCGGGTCCGGAATCTCGTTGCCGTTGAAGGCGGTGGGAACGTTCACCTGGTTGGGAGCCGGATAGAGAATGATGCGGCCGCTCGAAGTCTCCCGATAGGACATGTCCATCACCTGGACGGTGAGCGGGCCGAGGTAGGCATCCCCGTAGCCCATTTCGAGCAGATCCGCGCGGAGGATGGGGATTCGGTGATAGACGGAGTCGATCCAGTCTGTGACTGCGCCGGCCGGGTTTGTCCGGTGGGTGATGACCTCAGCCATCGATCGGGTCGGGTAGCCAAAGTGCTGGGCGCGGGTCAGGACATTGTCGCCGATGTAGCCCTGTCCGTCCGACTGCTCCTTGTGAATGCCAAGATCTCGGATGCCGGGGCTTGCCGCGTTGAAGAACGTGTAGTAGGCGTGGGCCAGGGCGGACTGGTGGATGACTGACGACGTCCCGACGGGCAGCAGTCCGGCGAGCTTTCGGTAGCGATTGACGGCCGTCAGCGCCTGCGCTTCCCGGTCGGCCGCCGCCTGGTCAAGGTCGACGTTAGGGTTGGCGGGGGCGGCGCTCGCCGACGGTGACAGCGAATGCTGCGCCGCGTCCAGCGCCCCCGCCTCGTCTTTCGCCAGGTAGCGTAGGACCGCGACCAGATAGGCGCCCGCCTCCTGGTCTGATGGCTGAGCCGCGATGGCGGCGCGCTCGTCCTTTTGGGCGCCTGTCGTGTCGCGGTCCAGCGCCACCGCGATCTGCCCAAGGATCTTGAGGTCGAGACCGCTACGAGGCTGCAATTGGAGCGCCGCCCGATAGGCCGCCTTGGCGACCGCGTAGTCCTGGGCAAACAGCGCCACGTCACCCAACTGCTCCCGGAGGCCCGCGTCATCGGGCGACAGCATGGCCGCGCGCTGCAGGTAGCTGGTCGCCGCCGGGAGATCCTGGCGGGCGATGGAGAATCGCGCCAGCTCGAGCAGCCGTTCCACCCAGCCCGGCTGGGCGCCCGCGGCCAGCTTGAGATGGTTGAGGGCTTGCGGGTAGTCCTTCTTGTCCCGGTAGTAGTTTCCCCAGTTCCGCTCGATCTCGGCGCGTTCGTAGTCGGTGCCCTTCTTGGCCAGCGCCGCGCCCTTGACGAGTTCGGCCTGGGCCTCCGCATACTTTCCGACGTCAGCCAGTGCCTCGCCATAGAACGCCCGCGCGAGCGCGGAGTTCGGCGATGTTTTTACGGCGGCGGCGCCTGTCCGGGCGGCCGCCGGGAGGTCGTTGTTCCAATCCTCGACGCGGGTGACGATCGTCTGCACGTAGCCGTCGGTCGGGGCCAGTTTCTGCGCCTGGAGCGCCTGGTCCAGGGCGGGTTGCTGCTTCGTCTCATAGTTCAGGACCAGGGCGTAGTCGGCGTGGAGCCTCGCGTCCTGCGGATGCGCCTTGAGCGAGTCCTGCAACTGGGTGATGGCCGCGGAGTATTTGTTGTGGAACATCAGGTCGAGTGCGGAATCCGCGCTGGGACCGTTCGACTTGGGGATGACCTGGTTGCAGGCCGCCAGGATGGCAGCGAGAACGAGGGTTAGGACGCGCCGCCTCACGTGCATCAGTCTATCGAGCAAGTCCTAAGGAACTATTAATCCCGCGACGAGACGATCGCGTCTCGCTCCGCCATGTCACGGCATTGTCACCCGCACGTGGTGTTGTGCCACGAGCTCGCCACATAGACTCACGCAGTGACCGAACGCGCGCGTAAGCTCGACGCGAGCCGGCTTCGCGTGCTACCCGGCGGGACCCCCACCCCGGCGCCGTCCTACCGCCTTCTGACGCAGGTCAGCGCGGCGCTCAGCACCTCCTTGAATCTCGACGGAACGCTCAAGGAGATCCTGGAGCGGATGAATGCGCTGGTGGCCTTTGACGCGGCGACCATCTTCCTGCTGGACGAGTCTCGAACGGAGCTGCACGTCAAGGCGGCGCTGGGAGTCCCGGTGTCCCTCAAGGAAGTCAAGAGCTTCAAGGTGGGTGAGGGGGTCGTCGGCTGGGTCGTTCGCCAGGGGGCCACCGCCCTCATCCAGGACTCGAGTAAGGATGCCCGATACAAGCCAACTGGCCCGGAGCGCCGGTCGAAAACGGTGTTGGCGGCACCGCTGCGGGCGCAGGACAATCTTCTCGGTGCGCTGGTGCTGGTGCGCGCGGCGAAGGAGCCCTTCGGCCCTGAGCATCAGCGTCTTGTCGAGGCGATCGCCAGCCAGGCGGCCGTGGCCATCGACCATGCCCGCCTCTTCGAAAACGAGCGGGCCTCTCGCCGTCGCGCCGAGGCGTTGCTGGCAACGGCCCAGGCCTGCAGCGAAGCGGTGGCGATGCCGGGATTGCTCCAAACCGCCGTTAAAGAGGTGGCGTTCACCATGCGTGCCAGTGCCGCCCTCCTCATCCAGCCGGGTTACGAAGGCAAGACCATTGAGGCCGTCTTCGACGCTTCGACGCCTCCCAACCCGGCCCTGCAATCGCTCGCCGGCCAACCGGTGGACGCGATGCCGATGATGGCGGCTCTGCGAGATGCGTCCGGTCCGCTGGTCAGCCGCCGTGGTGACCATCCGCCCATGCTCTCGAAGGATTTTTGGTCTCAAACAGAGTCCCAGGTCGTAGCCGCGGTCCCGATCCGCTGGCAGGGCGCCCTGTTCGCCGGCCTTCTGGTCGGATTCAGCGATCCCGACCGGCTGTCACCAGCGGAATTGGAACTGCTGGATGAGATCGGGCGGCAGGTCGCGCTGGGCATGGAACGCCTGCGCCTGCAGGGCCGCGTCCACGATCAGCAGAACGAGATGGCTGTCGTGGCGGAGCGAAATCGGATCGCCCGAGACATGCACGACGGGCTGGTCCAGTATGTGTACGCGCTTGGCCTTCGGCTCGAGCACGCACGCGATCTGGTGGGCTCCGATCCCGATGCCGTGGCCCCCGTCCTTACCGGGGCGATCGAGCAGACCAATCACGTGCTGTCTGAGATGCGCACCTTCATTTACCAGCTGCGGCCGATCATCATGAAGGAGAAGGAGATCGGGCAATGGGTCCTCGACCTCTGCCGCCAGTTCCAGCAGGCAACGGGCATCCTCGTCAAGGCTGAAGTGGGCGAGCCGGCCGGCCAAGAGCTGTCCCCGGAAACCTCGATCGCGCTCTTTCGCATCATCCAGGAGGCGCTCTCTAACATCTTCAAGCACGCACATGCCACGCATGCGACGCTGGTGCTGGATTTCGGCACCGCCGGGGCCCGCCTGCTGATCGAGGATGACGGTCGCGGGTTCTCGGTCGCCGACCGGCCCGCGCCCGCGATGGAACGTGGCCGCGGGCTCACCAATATCGAGGAACGGGTCCGGGAGCTGGGCGCGCAGGTCCGGCTGAACAGCGTTCCGGGCCGGGGCACGCGGTTGGAGGCGGAGTTTCCGTACAGCCGATGAGTGGCCCGACTGTTCGCCTGCTCATCGCCGACGATCACGAGATGATCCGGCTCGGCCTCCGCTCCATCCTGGAGTCCGACTCCCGGATCCGGGTGGTGGGTGAAGCGGGGTCTCCCCAGGATGCCGTCTACCAGGCGGCGTTGCTTCGCCCTGACGTCGTCTTGCTTGATGTCCGCATGCCGGGTGGCAGTGGGATCGATGCCTGTCGGGAAATCCTCGGCCGAAACCTCGGGAGCAAAGTCATCATGCTCACGTCCTTCGCCGACGAAGATGCCGTGTACGAGTCGATCATGGCCGGAGCGGCCGGGTATCTCCTCAAGGAGATCAATAAGGCCAGCCTGATCGACGCCGTGATCTCGGTGTCGGAAGGGCGGTCCCTCCTCGACCCTGAGGTTACGCGCAAGGTGCTGGAGCGGATCCGCAAGATGGCGGCGAGCACCGACGAAGTCGTGAAGGCGGCGCTCTCCGAGCAGGAGAAGCGGGTGCTTCGGCTGGCGGCCCATGGCAAGACGAACAAGCAGATCGCTGCGGACCTCTTCTTGTCCGACAAGACCGTCAAGCATCACATCTCAAACATCCTGAGCAAACTGAATCTGAGCTCGCGGGCGCAAGCCGCCGTATGGGCGACGCAGCACGGGCTGCTCGACGATCACACTTTTCCAGAGCGCAAAGCCAGTTAAAGCAGCGCCGGTATTTGCGGCGCGGCACGTTTCAATTTCGGAGAGGCTTGCGCCTGGTATCCGCCATTTGGACCGAAGTCGGGCCGACCGGCGGATAAAGGGGGGGACTGGCACAAGCTACGCTCCCGATGCGCCGGTCAGGTAGTCCCACCGCCCGGAGTTCAGGAGGCCAGGATGCTACTCGTTAACAAGCTCAACAAGGGGCGTCTTCCGGAGAAGCCGGAAGGCGGTGGCGACGCAACGCCCGCTGTCGGGCCGAGCGGCCTGGGCGTCAAGCCCCAGAGCGTGGCATCCCGGATCCCGAACCTGGATCGGATCAAGAAAACGATCCACGAGCAGTTGATCGCCTCGCTGGGCTTCAATTCCGACAATCACAAGCGGGAAGATGTCCTGCGCCGCATCGCAGAGCTTGTCGACCAGTATTGCGAGGAATCCAAGCTCATCCTCACGAAGTACGATCGGGAAGAACTATGCGAGCTCATCATCGACGACGTCCTCGGACTGGGCCCGCTGGAGAGCCTGCTGAGTGACGCGGAGGTCAGCGAGATCATGGTCAACGGACCCAAAACGATCTTCACCGAGCGGCGAGGACGGATCACGCAGGCGCAGCTCGAGTTCGAAAACGAGGCCCAACTTCGGAAGGTCATCGACCGGATCGTGGCGCGCATCGGTCGCCGTGTCGACGAGTCATCGCCGATGGTCGACGCCCGGCTCCCTGACGGCTCGCGCGTAAACATCGTCATTCCACCCCTGGCGGTGCAGGGGTCGAGCATCACGATTCGAAAGTTTTCCCGCGTGCCGCTGAAAGTCCAGGACCTGGTCGGCTTCGGCACGATGACGAGGGAAATGGCCGACTTCATCCGGGCGTGCGTACGATCGCGCATCAGCATGGTGGTGAGCGGCGGGACCGGGTCCGGCAAGACCACGATGCTCAACGTCCTGTCAAACTTCATCCCGGACACCGAGCGTGTCGTAACGGTGGAGGACACCGCCGAGCTCCAGCTCCGCCAGCGAAACCTGGTCGCCCTCGAGGCCCGTAGCGCCAACGTCGAGGGGCGGGGCATGGTCAGCATCCGGGACCTCGTGATCAACGCCCTGCGCATGCGGCCCGACCGCATCGTCGTTGGGGAGTGCCGCGCGGGTGAGACGCTCGACATGCTGCAGGCCATGAACACCGGACACGATGGCAGCATGACGACCGTGCACGCGAACAGCCCGAAGGACGCCGTCAACCGCATCGAAACAATGGTCATCAGCGGCGGCTCGGACCTACCGTTCCAGGCGATTCGTGAGCAGATCGTGGGCGGCATCACCCTGTTCGTCCAGCAGGCGCGCCTTCGCGACGGGCGCCGGTTGATCACCCACATTTCTGAGATCACCGGGCTCATCAACAACCAGATCCAGTTGCAGGACATCTGCCTCTTCGACCAGACCGGCATCGACCAGGAGGGGAACGTGCTCGGTACCTTCCGCTGGACCGGCGTCATCCCGAAACTCCTCCCCCGGTTGAAGGCCAACGGCGAAGATTTCCCGTTGGAGGTGTTTGGCCAAACCGGCCTGCAGGTGATCGATGGAGCCAGGACGGGACCTCACAGCGATCCGGTCACCCGGGCGCTGGCGGAGTAGCCTGTGTCCCGCTGGTCTATTTGGAATCGACAACCTGAGGAAGAGCCGGAGCAAAAGCACATCGACGTGGTTCGACCGGCGGACGCAGGCGCCGGCGCCAACGGTGCTGCCTCAGAGCTGGATGATGCGCGCAACGCCCAGGTTCGGCTGCGACAGGATCTAGCGGAGCTGCTCAAGGCGCATCGCCAGCAGAGCCGTGTGCTGGAGCGAAACCAAAAACAGCTTGAGCAGACTGAGGACGAGATCAGCCGCCACCGGAGTCGCACGGCCACACTGGAGACCGAGATCGCCAGCCTGCGGAACGCATCGACCCAGCAGGTGGGCCGGATCCAGGAGCTGCAGGCCATCGTGGAGAAGCACGCCACCCTGCAGACCGCCTATGAGACGCTGGATCGCGAGCGCCAGGATCTGACCGTGCGTTTGTCGGAGGTCACTCGCAGTCGCGCTAACGTGAATGCCGAGCGGGAACGCCTCGCGAGCCAGCTGGCCGCGGCCCATGCCACGATCGCCGCCCGCGACGCGGAGGTCGCCTCTCTAACAAACGCGGGGGAAGCGACGGAAGCGCGGCTCAGTGCCGCGCAGCAGGAGGCCCGCGACCTCACCGCGGTGAACACACAGCTCAAGGCCGACCTGGCGCGGGTCGCAGAGTTTGAAGCCACGCACAACCGGTTGCAACTCGAGTACGAAGCCCTGGCGGCCCGATGGGATGTGGCCCGCGCGCAACTGGCGGAGGCCGAGCAGGCGCTCCAGACCTCGCAAGCCACGATCAAGGCGGCCCAGCGGCTGTCCTCATCTGTGGAGTGGCGTGGCGCTCTCGACAGCGTGTTGGATGCCGCGTCCGAACTGGTCCGCTTCGAGCGGGGCACCCTGGCGCTCGTCGACGAAGTGCAAGAGGAGCTCAAGGTGGAGGCGGCCCGCAACAGCCCCATCGCGGTCAGCGAAATGTCCCGCTTCAAGGTTGGCGAGGGGATCGCGGGATGGGCATTGTCTCATCGGGAGCCGGTCCTGGTTCGCGACAGCCGGTCGGATCCGCGGTTCAAAGCGTCCGACCCGAAGCATCAGCCGCGATCGTTCATCGCCGTTCCACTGCTCGCTGACAACGAAGGCCTCGGCGTCCTCACCCTCGCCCGGGCGGCCACCGACCCCTTCAGTGAGCAGGACCTGCGCAACCTGGCACGCGTCGCGACCGATGCGTCGAATGCCTTGATCAACGCTCGCCTTGTCGACCTGCTGAAGCAGCGTGAGGACCGGTTGACGACGCTGGTTCGGAAGGCCAGGGAGCTGTCCGCCGCGGACGACATTACCGAGGTGGTCAAGTTCGCGCTCTGCAGCGCACGAGAACTGGGCGGCGGCAAGGCGGCCTTACTCGCGCTACGCAATCCCAAGACGCTCGAACTCGACGTGATCGGGTCCGAGGGCGTGCCGCAGGCTATCCTCGACCAACGCATCGCCTGGGGCGCGCCGGCCGCGAGCGACGTCATGCGTTCGGGCAAGGCATGGGTTTCGCCGATGCGTGAGATGTTGCCCCCGGGGCTCGTCGACACGGTCGAGCAAGCCGGCCTCAAGACCATGGTGTCGGTTCTCTGTGGCGGCGTCACGCAACTGCGGTCCGCTGACGACGGCGCCCTGCTGAGCCGCTCGGATGTGCAGGCATCCGAACCGACCAGTGGCGTCCTCAATGTCTACCGGGATACCACGGACCCCATCCGGGCCGGGGACCTTGATCAACTGAAGGCGTTCGCGGAGCAGGTGGCGGTCGCCATCCAGAACGTGCGACGCTGGGACAAAGTCAAAGAGCAGTTGCAGGCCAGCGCCTCGCAGAACACCCGAATGATGGGCCGCGAGCGCTACGTTAACCAGCTGCTTTTCCGCATCCAGCAGCTCGAAGAAGAACTCGGCCGCTACCAGGCCGCCTAGGTTCAGTTAGAACAGAAACCTACACGCGCCGGTGCGCTAGCTGAATCTGCGAAGGACGCGCGAAAGCGCGGCTCGCTGCTCTAACCGAGTCTGCGCTTTCTCTTGCTGGCGAGGCTGAGGCGTCCAAGGATGAAGGCGTCGATCACACGGTGGGAGGCGACGACACCGTCCCCGACCCGGCGGGCACCCTTGCGACGATCGGTCTTCAGGTCGATGAGGTACTTTTCCTGCTGCGCCCACACCAGCTCGATGAGGCGGCTGAAGGTCACCTCGGGCTCGACGATGATCCCCTCTTTCTCGATCCGCTCGCGAACGGGTACGGGAAGCTCCTTGGCCTCGGCCAGGTTTAGCCGCTCGAGCGCCTCGAGCAAGTCATCCAGCCGCCGGAGATGGTAACGACGTTCCGCTTCGTTCCCGTATGCGCGAGGTGTTGCGTCCAAGCGGTCCTCCTTCAAGCGTTCTATCCGCGTATGACTCCGGAGCCGGCCATTACTTCGACGCCGCGCTGCTCCATCGCGTCGATCACCCGGTTGATCCCGATCGAGTCGCTTGGCATATGCCCGGTGATGAGAAGGTTCGCTCCAGGAAGCTGAGCCTGCTCGAGCTCCCGAAGGTCGCGGTCGTCGATGTGCATCGCCAGGATGGTGTCAATGCCGTACTCATAATACGTGCGATAGATGGCGGCGCCACCATTGGTCCCGGCGGCCATCTGGACGATCCACCGCCCGACCGGGTTTTCCGGCCGCCCCAGCCAGAGCTCGGGCTTGACCAGGGACGACCGCATCTCCGGAATCGTGTTCAGCGCATCCATCAAGGCTCCCACCGTCGTTGCGCCGCCGGCGGTCGCCGTGCGGACAAAATCGGTAAAGAACTGGCGGCCGATCAGATCGGCGGCGAGGTGGATGTTCATCAAGGGCAACCGGAGCCGGTGGGCGGCGTCGACAACGCGGTCGTAGTTGGCGCTGTGCAGGGCGTGGGCCACCGGGCGCCGCCGCGCCATCATCATCTCTTCCGCCACCCCTGCCGATATTCCCTCCGTCATCATCTGGTCCCGATGGCGCTTGATCACCTCCGGAATGCCGAGCCGCGCGCTTGACCCCACCGGATGGTGCGCGATGACACCGTCGAAACCGAGCTCGCGAGCCAGGAGCAGCTCACCGATATCGACGTCGATGCCGAAGAAGACTCGGTGAATTTCGCCGTCGACGTAGATCTGCGAGTCGGCGGGAGTCGACGTGAAGCCCGCCAGCTGATTGGCCAGGGCCATCACGTGAGTCAAGCGCATCACTGGGATTATGCCGCTTGGGCCGTCGAGACCCGGCTAGAATCCGTCCAGTGCCTGGCTGCGCCTACCCGAGGGATCGCTGAATGGACGGTGGGTTTGCGCCAACCTTCAAGGAAGCGGTCGGCAGGTGGCGGCGCCGCCACCGGCGGCCGCCTCCGACGGAGACCTGGTTCGCCGTCCACTACCGGGTTGGGTGGCTCGTGGAGCGTCTGAGTACGCTCGAGAGCATCCATCTATTGCGCCAGGGTCTCGACGTGCGGTCGCTCGCCGCCGAGCGGCCGGCACGGAAACGCAAAGGCGAGGGTGAGCTGGCTGAGGATGCGAGACCCGAGGCCGAGGCCAGCGTGGTCGTGGTTGTTGACGACGAGTTGGAGGAGGACAAGGCTGAGCCGGCCACGCCCGCCGGGGATGCCGGATAATCTGACCATGCCTCGCCGGGTACGGCCGCGATGGATCAGCGCGCTGCTGGGCGGGATCGTTCTCCCATTTGATCCCATGCTGGGCATGGTGATGTTGATCATTGCGCTCTGGCAGCCAAAGCGGAACACTGGTTCGAAGGTTCTCAAGCCATGAAGGTCTATCTCGGTCGGGCGGTCAGCGGCCAGATCGGCCCGCGCAGCCTCGAGGCGGTGCAGCTCGCCCACCGTGCCCTCCTCGATTGGGGTGTCTCCATCCTCTGTGAGCGCGTGTCGGATCCCGACTACCGTCCGGGCATGGACCGTCCGGAGCTCGTCGCGGAAATGATGCGGCGCGAGCTGCTCGAGGCCGACGCCGGCTGCGTGGAGATGACGGGTCCAAGCAGCGGTGTGGGCTTCGAGGCGGGCTGGCTGGCCGGGCGGGGACGACCGGTACTGATCTTGCGCGATGCCGACGTTCCGACGTCGTCCTCCATCCTGCGCTGTCCACCCTTCGACCATTGCCTGGTCTTCCCCTACCGCGACTTGATGGACATCGCGCCGGCGGTGGGCGACTTTTGCCGGACGATCGCCTCCCACGCCGCCTACCGGGCGGAAGGGTAAGGCGCGGGCGTTCTCGGGCGGCTCGGCCTGGTCTCCCTGCGTGAGACACTGCATTCATGGCGTTCCGCGCATGTGTGTTGACCGTGAGTACCAAGGGGGCGCGCGGGGCGCGAGCTGACGAAAGCGGCGAGCGGGTAGCCGAAATGCTCGCCCGGCTCCCTGCCGAGATCGTGGCGCGGGGTGTGGTGAGCGACGAACTCGCGGACATCCGCCGGCAGGTCGCGGAGTGGCTCAAGGCGACAGACCCGCACCTCATCGTCCTCACCGGCGGCACCGGCTTAGGTCCGAGGGACGTGACGCCCCAGGCGCTCGAGTCGCTACTCGACTACGCCATCCCCGGCATGGCCGAAGCGATGCGCGCGGCCGGCCTGAAAAAAACGCCGCACGCGATGCTGTCACGCTCGCTCGCCGGAGTGGTCGGTCAGACGGTGATCCTGGCCCTCCCGGGCAGCCCTCGGGGCGCGGCCGACAGCCTCGATGCCGTGATGGAAGCGCTGCCGCATGGGCTTCGAACGCTGCGCGGCGAAGTCGGTGACGCGCCCGCCGCCCACCGGCCGAGTTAGTTCAGAGACTTACACGCGCGATGGCGCCGTCCAGCGGCCCATCACGCGCTCGGGCAAAATTCCAATGCCCTCGCGATCGTGTACAGGCCGCATGCGGCGCCCGCGCTATACGGCGCCATCAGGCGCCGGCTCGGCCTGCGGCCTCGCTCCTCTCCTCCGTACGCTAGTGACATGTCATTGATTCGGGTGGGGATCTCGGCCTGGACGGAGCCCACGCTCGTCAAGAGCGGGACGTTCTATCCCCCAGACGCCACTACCGCGGAGGAGCGGCTCCGGTTCTACGCCTCGAAGTTTTCGCTGGTGGAGGTCGACAGCACCTTCTACGCCATTCCGAATGAAAAAACCGCGCAACTCTGGGTTGAGCGCACCCCGAAGGACTTCGTCTTCGACGTCAAGGCCTACGCCCTCCTGACGCAACATCCGACCCCGGCGGCCCGGCTGCCCAAAGACCTACGTGAAAGGCTCACCGCCTCGAAGGCCAACCTGTACCTCAAAGACCTCAGCCCCAAAGACAAGGAGAGTGTGTGGGATCGGTTCCGCGAGGGCCTCGAGCCGCTTCATCAAGCCGGCAAGCTGGGGGCGGTCCTGTTCCAATTTCCGAAGTGGTTTCTTCCGTCGCCGGCCTCGTACCGTTTCATGGAGGACCTGCGCGAATGGCTTCCCGATTTCCGGATCGCCGTGGAATTTCGCCAGGTGGGCTGGCTGAAAGAGATCCGTCGCGACCGGGTCATCAACTTTTTGCGGGGTTTGGGTTTCACGTACGTCGTCGTCGACGAGCCGCAGGGCTTTCCCTCGAGCGTTCCGCCCATCGTTGCCACCACGGCGCCGCTCGCGATGGTCCGGTTCCACGGCCGCAATCGGGAAACGTGGGAGAAGAAGGGGATCAGCACGGCCGAAAAGTTTCAGTATCTCTACAGGCCTGACGAGCTCAATCCCTGGGTATCCAGCCTTCGGGAGATGGCCCAGGCGTCGGAAGAGGTCCACGCGGTCATGAACAACTGCTATGCGGATTACGCCGTCCGCAATGCCGGCGATCTAGCGCAGCTACTCAAATAGCCGTTCCGGCGACCCCGTTCCGCCCCTCGAAAGGATTCCGGGCGCTCCCCAGTTGAATTGGTAGCGCTGCGGCGCGACCATGCAAGCCTATCAATCGGCGCCTTGCCCGTACTGCGGCGCGACCTGGAATCAACCGGGCGCCCAGGCCTGCGCCAATTGCCGCAATGTGCTTCCCCCGCCGCAGGCGAGCTACGCCCCGCAGGGCTACCCACCCCAGGCCCCGCCGCCTGGCTACCCGCAGGCCCAGCAACCAGGTTACCCCCAGGCCCAGCCACCCCAGGGTTACCCGCAGGCCCAGCCACCGTACCCGGGAGCACCGGCCGGGTACCCGGGGCAACAGCCCCAGGCCTACCCCGGTTACAACCAGCCCGGGTATCCGCAAGCGCCTGGTTACCAGGCGCCGCAGGGATATGGCCAGCCCGGCCAGCCGCCCGTCTATCCACCCTTTGGCCAGCAGGGCCCGCCCGGGGCGCCCGCGGCCGGACCGCTAAGGCCGACCCTGACGCTGTTTGGCCAGACCATGACGCTGCCCTTCGCGATACCCGGCGCGGTCGCCTCTTATCAAGCGCAGATCGTCTACGCCGCCGCCGGCCTGCTGGCGCTGATGATCCTGATCTTCGGTGTCACGCCGCTGGTCGCATCGAACCTCTTGAGTAGCTCGAAACAGGCTCTGAAAGCGGTGGCCGGCCACCAGGCCCAGGTCGATACGGCGTTCGCCAAATTCTTTACCCAGTCCAGTTCCCCCGACCCCAATGCCTGGAAGAGGGAGCTGGACAAGCAGTCGAAGTCATTCAGCGACGCGCTGGCCGCGGTCCAGTCGGACGAGGCAGTCCTCAAGTCGAGCGACCAGCAGCTTTCGTTAATGCAAATCGTGGCGCCAACGAAGGGGTCCGCGATCGCCATCCAGCGTCAGCGTCTCGCTGCCACCCTCGGCGGGCTGAAGCAAGCGGACCTGGGATTGACAGCGGCTGTCAATGAGACCAGGGTGGCGCTGCCCTACGTGAATGCGATCCTCGACTACACGAAGATGGGCGCGGCGCTTGGCCGTCATGACCTGGCCGGCGCCGCGGCGCCGTACCCGGATGCGCAGCAACAAATGCAGCTCGCCTTGTCGCTGGACCAGGCTGATGGACTTCCGCCGGCGATCGCCAAACAGGTCAACAGCTTCAATGACGTCCTGAACGGCACCGAAAGCCTGATCCAGGCCCTTCAGGCAAAGGATGCGGCCGGTATTAAGAAGTACTCCGACGCGGTTCAGGCCGCCCTCAAGGCGATGTCCAGTCCCGCAGAAACGGTGCCGGCCGATTACGAGAGCAAGACCTACGGTGCGGGTCTCAAGGTGTATGACGCGGCGATGAAAGCGTCCACGAGCTAGCTGCGCCGGACGCTTCCGCTCTTTCCGCCCTGCTTTTCAATCAGTTCGAGACCCTCGATCGTCATCCAACGGTCCACGCTTTTCGCCATATCGACGATGGTGAGGGCCGCCACGGCGGCCGCGGTCAATGCTTCCATCTCCGCGCCGGTCTTGGCGTCACACCGAATTTCCGATTCGATGCGCACCCCCGGCAGGTCCCGATCGATCAGGCAGGCGACCTCGACGAAGGTCAGCGCAAGCGGATGGCACATCGGGATCAACTCGCTCGTCCGCTTGGCTGCCTGAATGCCGGCGATTCTCGCCGTACCGATCACCTCACCCTTGGGCAGGTTGCCAGCTTGGATCGCCTGAAGGGCGGCCTCGCTCATCCGCACCGCGGCCCGGGCCCGGGCCCGGCGGCTGGTCACCGGCTTTGCGGAGATGTCGACCATGCGTGCGTCCCCTGCCGGGTCGACGTGGGCCAGCTTGGCTCCTCTCACCGATCCCGGTCCCCCAGGCGGTCGAGATCGTCGCGCCGAAAGTCTTTTTGATGCGGCTGGGCGGCTGTCCCGCGGATAATCGTTCGATCGCCAAAGCGTTCCCGAAGGCCGTCCAGCTTTTCGTCGAGCACGGCCAGGCGTGAGGAGCGCGTCTCGAGCAGGCTCAACTGCGTCGCGCGAGCCTCGAGGTTACTGACGCCGGCGCCGATCAGCCTTACGGGACGGGCGGGATCCACTTGCGATTCGAATAGCCCGGCAAGCGCACGTCGCAGTTCATCGTCCCGGTCGGAAGGGCTGGCCAGCGTTGCCTGGCGAGACTGCGTGTCAAACGGCTGGTAGCGGATCTTCAGGACCACGGTGCGTGCCGCCAGCCCGTGCGCCCGGAGGCTATGCCCGACATCCTGCAGGAGGCCCAGCGCCGTCTCACGTAGCTGGGCGCGATCCAGGAGGTCGCGATCGAAGGTGACCTCTCGCGAGATGCTCTTGGGGTCGCCAGGCGACAGCACCGGGCTCGGGTCGACGCCGCGCGCATGCGATCCGAGCAGGCGCCCGTACTGGCCAAAGAGCTCGCCTAGCAGGGCGTCGGGAAGTGCCGCAAGCTCGCCCATGGTACGCACGCCCATCCGGGCCAACCGTTCCACGGTGGCCGGGCCGCAACCAGGCAGCTTCTGCAGCGGAAGGGCCGCAAGAAAGGCGGCTTCCTCGCCGGCCTTCACCACCACCAGGCCACGAGGCTTCCGGAGGTCGGACGCCACCTTGGCGACCAGCTTGCTGGTCGCGATGCCGATGCTGAGGTCCAGTCCGCATCGCTGCTTCACTGCGTCTCGTAGGCGGAGACCCACGCCGTGTGGCGGACCCATCAGCGTCTCCTGCCCGGTTAGATCGAGGTAGGCCTCGTCCAGGGCCAGCGGCTCGATGGTCGGAGCGTAGCGATCGAGAATGGCAAAGACGGACTGCGACGCCTCCCGATAGGCCTTGAAATCGCAGGGGACGAAAACGGCAGCGGGGCACAGGCGTCGGGCGCGGCTGAGCGGCATCGCAGACCGGACCCCGAAGGGCCTCGCCTCGTAGGACGCGGCCGCCACCACGCCGCGCTCGCCCGGAACGCCAGTGCCGCCCACGATCACCGGCTTGCCGCGCAACGCGGGGTTCCGAAGCTGCTCCACGGAGGCGTAGAACGCATCCAGATCGACATGCATCACGACCCGCGCCGCGCCCACCTCCCCATGTTAGGCCTGCTTCGCGCAGGGACTCCGAGCGGATTTGTACGTGTAACGACCGCGTAACGAGCTCGCAAATCCCGTGTCACGCGCAAATCGCGGGGTTATGATGCCTCCGCTGGCTAGGCCCGCCGGCGCCGTTGATCGACGTTCCCCTCTGGCTGATCCACTCCCAACCCCTCCTCCGGCGGGCCCCGCTTCACCTGACGCAAGGAGCGCCCCCTGGCCACGTTGCGTGACAAATGGGGCGCATCATTACGGCGGTGGTCGTCATTGTGAGCGGCCTCCTGATCTGGAAAGGCGGCGCACTCAATTCCGTGCTGCCGCAGCAGGCGGCGGCTCCGATCGATGCGGGCCCGGTCATCAGCAAGAGTGGCGACGCCATGCGCAGCCTGAAGAGCGTTCATCTGACCCTACGAGGAACACTCGTCCTCAATGGCATCGCCGGGGTCCAGGTCACTGGTTCAGGTGACCTGATCTATCCGCACAATGAAAACCTGTCGCTCCAGTTTGTCGTGCCCTCCCAGCGTGCCGGGCAGCCGGCGGTGGTGGCAGCCGTTAATGAGCGGATCCAGAACGGGCGCATGTACGTGCAGTACCTCGCCCAGGGCCCGGCCTGGAAGGACGTGACCACCGACCAGAAGGGGCAGGTCGTCCCCGGAATGGATCCGATCGACAACCTCGACTTCGCGCACGCATTCCGCACGTCAGACGATCTTGGCGACATCACGATGGATAACATCAACGTCCACCACTTCTCGCTGAACGTCGACGCGGGCAAGTACGTCGACGACCTCAAGGGCGACCCCCAGAGCGGGATGACGCCGGAAGCGCAAGCGCTGCTGACCACGGCCGGGATCCAGGTCGACGTGTGGATCTCGTCGAGCGACTCCTATATCCACCAGATGAAGATCAACATGACGACCTCGCAGTTCAGCTGGGACCTGACCTATCAGTTTTCGCGCTTTACGGCCGGCGGCGGCCCGACCGGCGTCTAGCCACGGCGAAGTGGGTTAGACGCCGACCTTTTCCCGCTCGCGTTGCTTGGAGTTGGGCTGATCGGCGTGGGCGCGCAGGTCGTCCTCAGTGAGGTGCCCGGCCGCGATCATCAGTTCAACGTACGTCACCCCAAGATGCGGGGCGGCGCGGCGCAGGACCCAGGGTGGGGGGTTTTCCTTGTTCTTGTTGACCGCCTGGTAGAAATAGATCTGGTTGAGATCACAACGCACGGCGAGCCGGTGCAGGGAGATGTTCTGCTCGCGACACTTGCGCTTCAGATACTCGCGGAAGTCCACCCGGCCCCTACCTCCTGCCCATGCGCCGAACTACTCGGGCGACGTCACCCCATTATAGGTACCAGATGGTGCCGATTTGTGGGGCAATCCATCCACGATGGCCGGGAGCTGGCCGAGTCGATCGATGACGTAGTCGGCCCCCTCCGACTCGTTGTCCCGGCGCCACTCCCGGAGCAGGACCGCGCGCATCCCGAGGGCCTGCGGGCCCCGGACGTCCTCCTTGAGGCGGTCGCCCACGAAGAGGGTTCGGCCGGGCGCCACCCGGAGTTTGGCCAGCGCGTCCTGGTAGATCGCCGGGTGCGGCTTCCGAAGACCAACCTCGGATGAGAACGTGAGGGAGTCGAAGTAGCGGGCCAACCCGAGGGTGGCCACCTGGCGCTGCATGAGACGAGGCCGGTAGGCGGCATTCGACACGATGCCAAGCCGGAGCCCGGTCGTGCGGAGATGGGCCAGCGTGGCGATCACGTCCGGTCCAACATGCACGCTGTTCAGCCACCCGTCCTGCTCCATCTCCATGACGCGCTCGATGACCTCCGGCGCGACCACCAGGCCGAGGGCGCGCAACGCCGTGTCGTAGACCGTGGCGATCTGGACCTCCTCTACGCGGCCGGCCGCGTAGTCGCGCTGGATGGCGGCGTCGACCGCTAAAGAGATGTTTTCGATCAGGACCTCGGCCGCCGGAACCTCGCGGGACAATGCGGTCGCCAGCAGATGGTTCACGTTCTCGTAGGCGTCGTGAAGGGCGGCGTGAGGCTGTTCGTCGAAATAGATCAGTGTGTGGCCGTAGTCAAAGAGGACCGCCTCGAGTCCCTCGGTCACGAAAGGGCTCGAAGGGTGGTCAGGTTTTCGAGGCCTTCCAGCATCTCCTCCCCGGGTGTTTCCAGCACGAAGGCGCAGTGCGCCAGCGGTTCGTAATTGAGGAGCGCGCGGAAGCCCTCCACCCCGATATTGCCTTGCCCGATGTGGTGGTGCCGGTCGGCCCTGGCGCCGAGAGCCACGGTCGTGTCGTTGCAGTGGCAGGCGTAAATCCGTTGCGCCGGAATGATCGACGTCAGGTGGTCGAGCGTCTTGCGCATCCCATCGGCTCCCGCCACGTCATGACCCGATGCATAGGCGTGGGCGGTATCGAAGCAGATGCCCAGGCGTTCGGCATGTTGGGGAAGGCGGCCCAGGATCTGCGCCAGGTCCTCAAAGCTGGCCCCCACGTAGGCGCCTCCCCCCGCCGACG
>DATCOB010000046.1:0-10682 GCA_036564925.1 Candidatus Dormiibacterota bacterium
ACCCAGTCGGCGCTCAGCGCTACCGGCCCGGGACGGGCGGGAGTCGGGCGAGGCGCGACGAGGGGCCGTCCCGGGCTCGGTCGCACCGCCGCGGAGACGGTCGGCAAGACCAGGGCGGGCGGCGGCCGTAGCTCCGGCCGATGGGGTTGCATCGCGATGCGCAGTCCGACACCGGTAAACGCGACGAGCAAGGTCACCTCGCCTCCGATCAGGGCGACTTTCCAGGGTGTCGGCATGGCAGGCTCCTCGTTCTCGACCGCTTGCAACACCTCATATGCTGACACAGTCTTGTTTATTTGTCAAGACAGAACTCTTAGTGGGGAGCATATCCGACCTTGACGGAGGAGCGAGCCCCGCTTTCGCGCGGATCAGGGCGGCGCCGCATGCCTCCTGTACACGATCGCGAGGGCATTGGAATTTTGCCCGAGCGCGTGATGGGCGGCTGGACGGCGCTCCGCCCGAGAAGTGTCTGAGCTAACTAACCTTCAGCGACTCGCGCAGGGCGTCCGGCAAATTCCCGAGGCGGAAGTGGTACCCGAGGGTCTCGAGCTTACGCGGGGTTGCGCGCCGCCCATGCAGCAGGAGCTGCGACTGGTCCCCGATCGCGAGATCGAGCAGCAGGGCCGGGGCCGGCATCAACGCCGGCCGGTGCATTACCCGGCCGATCTCGCGCGCCACCTGTCGCTGCGGCCGGATGTCTGGTGCCACAGCGTTGACCGGCCCGGTGACCGCCGGGTTTTCCAGGGCCAGCCGGTAGATGGCGACGAGGTCGTCGATCTGGATCCATGTGAACCACTGCCGGCCGCTCCCGAGCGGGCCGCCGGCGAAGAGCCGAAACGGCAACACCATCAACTTGAAGGCTGGAGCCCCGTGGCCGACCACCAGCGCGGTGCGCACGAGGACGACCCGGGTACCCAGGGCCTTCACCTTTTCAGCCGCCGCTTCCCAATCAACGCTGACCCGGGCCAGGAACGAAGTTCCCGGCGGGCTGTCCTCGGTGAGCAGGTCGTCCCCGCGATCGCCGTAGTAGTCGATCCCCGACGCGTTGACCAGCACCGCAGGCCGGTCAGCCGGCGCCGTCTGCTCGATTGCCTGCACGATCGCGCCAGTGGCATCGAGCCGGCTCGACAGGATCGCCGCCATCCGCCGTTTCGTCCACCGGCCACTGCCGATACCGGCCCCGGCGAGATTGACGATGCCGCCGGCCCCCTTCACTTCTTTGGCCCAGCCGCCCCGCAGTGTCCGGGCATCCCATTCAACGAAGCGCACGCCAGGCTGCGGTGTCGCGGTGCGCGCCCCGCGGCTCAGGGCGACCACGTCATGGCCATCGTGCGCGAGGCTGCGCGCCAGGTTTCGGCCGATGTAGCCGGATCCGCCGGTGATGATCACTTTCATGCTGTTATCCTCTGCCTACCGATGGCGATCTGCGATCCGGCCGCGACCTGATTACGGCGTGGCGCTCGAATCAGATCAGCGACCGGTCAGGCGCGGAATCCGCTGATCCGACGCTCGTTGCGCGACTGCTCGAGGCTCGACCGCCCCTGGCTCAGCATCGCGGCCCGATCGTCTTTGCCGCCCTCGCTGGCTGCCACCCCGGTGTTGACGGCCAGTCGGACGATCTCGCCGCTGGGTGTGGCGACGAAGGGATGCTCCTCGATGGCGAGGCGGAGTTGCTCGGCGAGACGCACGGCGATGGCCCGGTCGCCCTCGGGGATCAACAGGCAGAACTGCCCGTCCTGGATCCGTGCCACGGTGTTGACCCGACGCGTTTTCGCCCGGAGCACCGCCACCAACTCCCGTAGGATCCGCCCGAGGCCGGCCTCCCCATGCTTCCCGCGCAGGACCTCGTAGCCGTCAACGTCGAAAAGAACCATTGCCAGGTTGTGATTGAAGCGCGAGGCCCGGCTGATCTCCCGGTCGAGTAATTCATCCAGGAAGCGTCCGCTGTACGCGCCGGATTGCGCGTCAAGCAGGGCCGACTGCTCCGCCTGGATCAGTTTGCGCCCCATCACGATGGCGTACAGGCCTTCCGCCAGCAAGCTGGTCAGCGCCGTCATCGGTTCCTCGAGGTCGTCCCTCGCCCGGTCATAGCCGACCACGATCGCGCCGAACGTGCTGCGACCATTCTGAACGGGGATGGGCAGGCCCACGAGGCTACCGACCGTTACGGTCTCGTCCGTCAGGTACCGCGACCACGCGCTCCTGGCGATGTCGGGGACCGTCACCGGGCGGTCGGCGTGCTTGACCCACTCGGCGATCCCTTCGAGGAGCCGGCGCTTCTGTGCCACCAGCTGGTCCGCGTGCGGTTGGTCGAAGCCGGCGGCGAGATCCGAGCCGTTATCGTCCATCAGCAGGACCAGGGCGTAGTCGGCCCGAGTCAGGTAGATGACGGCATCGACCAGGTGCTGGCATAGCGTTTGGGCATTGGACTCGGCGATCTGTGACTGCAGCCGGCGCAAGGCATGGCTGACGCGTTCCCTGGCCTGCATCTCGGCCAGGAGATTGAGGCCCACAGAGACCAGTTCGCCGGCGGAGAGGAGCTTTTCCGGTTCCTGTTCCTGCACAGCGTCAGCGGCCTGGATCAGTTCGTCAGGAAAGACCTTCAGCTGGAAGGCGAGCTCGGCCAGGTCCTCGACGGAATTCGGGGCGTATTTGACAGCCGGGCTGATGACGGCCCCGATCTGCACCTGCTTCTCGTTGCGTACGGGAGCGATGAAATGCCCGATGCCCGACTTGCAGACCCCGATCGCCTCTTCGCCTCGCTTGAGGAAATCGGGATCGAAGTAGAGGGGGCACGCCTTCCGCTCCTGCAGGAGGCGGCAGTAACGCGGGTACTCCTCGACGGGGGTGAGCGGGTGCGCGTCGAGATCAAAGACCTGGAGCTTCAGCGTGGTGGAGGCCGCAAAGCGGTCCACCATGCGCAGGAACTCCGGGCTGCTGGTCAGCGGGGCGAGTTCCCCCTCTAGCGGTTCATCCTCCATGTTCGTATCCGTGCCGTTACGGGGCGTGGCACGACCCTCACAGCAAGAACGACGTTAGGCGGAAAAACCTGTCGGCCCGCGCGCCAGATCCGAATTCGAGCTGAATTGGGCCGGGGACGCCGCCCACGCGGGGTTTAAGAACCCGACGCCGGTAGACTGGGGTCGGTGCTGTCCACCCGCCTCCTGACCAAGCGCTACGGGACCTTGACGGCCGTGGAGGAGCTCGATCTGGAGGTGGGGGCCGGGGAGCTTTTCGGCTTCCTGGGGCCGAACGGCGCGGGGAAGACGACGACGATCCGGATGCTGGTCGGCCTCCTGCGCCCAACCTCCGGCACGGCTCGCGTGGCGGGATGCGACATCCTTGCCGAACCGGAACGGGCGAAGGCGCGGATCGGTTATGTCCCGGATGCGGCCACCCTCTACGACAAGCTGAGCGCGCGGGAATTCCTCCAGTTCTCGGGGGACCTTTATCATGTCGAGCCCAGGCTGCGCGATCGCCGGATCGACGCCCTCCTGCAGCTCTTCGGCCTCAAGGACCGCGATCGCGATTTCCTCAGCGGGTACTCGCGCGGGATGCGGCAGAAGGTCTCGCTGGCGGCGGCCCTGCTCCACGACCCGCAGGTCCTCTTTCTGGACGAACCCACCGTTGGTTTGGACCCCCAGAGCGCTCGCCAGATGAAGGACATCCTCCAGGACGTCTGTAAGGAGGGGAAAACGGTGTTCTTCTCGACGCATATCCTGGAGATCGCCGAGCGAATGTGCACCCGGCTCGCCATCATCGACCACGGACGCCTCGTTGCCGTGGGCAGCCTGGAGGAACTGCGCCGCCAGGTCGGTTCCGACGGCCAGTCGCTGGAGCAGATCTTTCTGCAGCTCACCGGCAACCGTGAGGAGGACGTCGGCGCGGTCCTGCGCGGGCTCGAGGGCTGATGCTTCCTCGGCTGACTGGCGGCGTCGGCCTCGGCCTCTTGCTGTGGCGGGCGCAGCTCCAGATGTTCATCAACCAGACCGTTCGAAGCGGCAAGCCAGGACGGCTGGTCGGCTCGCTGGTGGGCGCGCTCGTTTTGCTGGCGCTCTGGGTGTGGGAGGGATTCGTCACCGTCGTCGCGGTGGCGGCCTCGCATCGGGTGACGTTCCAGATCGACCTGAGTCACCTGCTCAGCCTGGGGTTCTTCGCCTACACCGGCATTTTGATCTTCTCCAGCCTCGTGTTCAGCTTGAACGCGTTGCTGCTGAACCCCGATTTGGACCTCCTGCTGGCGTCCCCGCGCCCGGTTGAGAGCGTGCTGGCGGCGCGCATGGTGGTGCAGTTCCTCCGGCTGCTGCTGCTCACGCTTCTCTTCACCCTACCCGCCCTCGTGGTGCTGTCGGTCGCCAACCAGAACGCCGCCATCGTCCCGGCATTCACCGCCATCTTCTTGCTGTATCCGGTGATCCCGGTGGTCATCGTCTCGGTGGCGACGCTGTTTGCGGTTCGCTTCGTGCCCGCAGGCCGCGGGAAGGAGATCGTGACGGTCTTGAGCCTGGCGCTCGCCCTCGGCATCAACCTGCTCAACTTTCTGTTCAACCCGGCGTTGCGCGACCCTGCCTTCCACGCTCGGCGCGGCGTCACGCCCGCCCTTCCCGATCTTCCCCTCGCGAGTAGCGGCTTCATCCCCTCCGGTTGGGCCGGCCGCAGCGCCGCCGGCATCCTCAGCGCCAACTGGCTTGCCGCACTTGAATGGGGTCTCCTTCTGTGCCTTTGCTCGGCCGCGGTGTTTGCCATCGGCGCGCGGCTCGGCGGCCGACTATACCTCGCCGGCTGGATCGCGGCCGTCCCCCCACGGCGTCGCCCGATCCACAAGCCGCGGCCGGCCCATCCGATTCACGCCCTCCCCCTCCTGGATCCCATCGTGTCCGCGATCGTGATCAAGGATTGGCGGATGCGCACCCGCGACATCGCGCAACTCGTGAGATTCGCGATGCCCGTCATCTTTCTGCTTGTCCTGTTCGGGTTTCGGTCGTCGCGGCTGCTGAGCTCGGTCCAGTCGCTCGGCGAGGGACCGGTCGCCGCCATGATCGCCCTGATCCCTTCCTGGATCCTGCTGCTCTCGCTCAGCAGCGCGCTCGGGCTAACGGCGGTGAGCCTGGAAGGCAAGAGTATTTGGGTCTATGCGGCGTCTCCGAACACCACCCTGACGCTCCTCAAGGCCAAATGCTGGTCCGCGGCACTGCCGACGGTCGCCGTCGTCACGCTCATCGCTGTTGTAACGGAGGTCGTCGTTCATCCGGGCTGGCTTTGGGGCATGACCGCGACGGGACTCGCGGTGGTCCAGGCGGCCGCGATCACCGCGCTGATGGTGGGGATCGGCGCCTTCTTCGCCCGCTTCGACTGGACGGATGTCCGGCGGATGTTGCACCCGGCGGCGGGACTGCTCGGCATCGTCGGCTTCATGGCCATCATCGGCGCCGGCGGGCTCTGTATGGGAATCGCCCTGGCCTTGTCGACGGCGGCCCGCCTCCCCCTCGCCACGACCTGGCTCGCCGCTCTGCTCCTCTCAGCCGGCGGCGCGATCGCGCCGGCGGCGCTGGGCCTGGTGCTCAGCGCGCGGCGCCTGAACCGCCTAGAACTCCCCTAGCTCGTCCCCGACCGCCAGCGGCTCGGGTTCAACCCGCCTGGCGGCGCCAATCCGATGGTGGTGGCGGCAGCGCGCTTCGTAGGTCGACGCGCCTCCAACCACCACGAGCGGGCCGTCCGACGGGGCGGGGACTCCGTCGACCAGCCGCTGTGTGCGCGTGGCCTGGCGCGAGCCGCAACCCGGGTACTGACAGGCGGCCTGGAGCTTGGTCAGCCGATCGGCGTGGGCGGCAAGCAGCGGCATCGGGCCGAACGGCCGCGCCAGAAAGTCGAGCTCCAGGCCGGCGACGATCACGTGCAGGCCGCGATCGGCCAGCTCCTCAGCGAGCGGCACGATCTCAGGCCCAAAGAACTGGGCTTCGTCGATGCCGATCACCCGGGTATCCGGGCGAAGCTGCATGCGGATCGCCTCCAGGTCAGGCACCGCGATGGCAGGGAACCGGAGGTCGCGATGCGACGCCACCGCCTCGATCGCATAGCGATCGTCCAACGCGGGTTTGAACGCCTGGATGGACGCGCCGGCATAGCGCTCCTGGTCCAGCCGGCGGATCAGCTCCTGGGTCTTGCCGCTGAACATGCAGCCACTGATGACGTGCACGCTCCCGGACGGCTCTTCGAACCAACCTTCCTGAAAGTCAGCCGTTCTCGCCTGGGGCGAGTGGTGCCGGCGGCAGACCGGCAAGAAGCGCTCCGGTTTCCCATCGGCCGCCTGAATGCGCTGCGTGCGACTGGCCAAATTCCGGCATCCCGGCTGGGCACAGACGCCGTCGTCCAGCTTGATCGCCACGTCGGCGCTGCACAGGAGGGCCGGCACCGGCCCCTGCGGCTGTCCGGTGTAATCCAGCTCCCAACCGGCAATGACGACATCGACACGGTGGATCGTGGCGAGCTCATCGGTCACCGCGATCAGCCGGTCATCGTACCGCTGCGCATCATCGACGGTCACCAGCTCGGCGGCCGGGTCGAGGCCGTCGAGCAGACCCTCCGGGTCCGGTGAGGCCGGCAGCCGCTGCATGCGGCGTCCCTGCCGTTGCGCGCGCTCCGCCTCGGCCTCCAGCTTTTTTGTCTTGCCCGAGTGCGTCGGTCCGCTGTAAACGGTCAGGCTGCCCAGCCGCCGTCGCTCGCGGTCGTCCCGGTAACGCTCGTCGATCATCAAGGGGCCTCGCGGCCGTTCCGCCGACCGGCCCAGGCCTGGGGAAGGGGCATACGTCAATAATTATCAGCGAATGCCCGCCGACACCCCTCTCGAACAAGTCTCCGATGAGGACCTGGAGCGCCGCGTGCGCCAGATCATGGCGGAGATGACGCCCCTCGAAGAGGCCCTCGGCCGGCTGCGAGTGCAGATCCAGCAGGTGGCGAGCGAACAAAAGAAACGCGAACGCCGCCACCATCTCAAGACGAGGATGCTGGTCCGAACCACGGTGGCGCAAGGGCAGATGGCGACCCTGCAACAGGTCGTGGAAAGCGTAAATGACCTCGTCCCCACCGACGCTGGGCTGACATCGCTGCGTTTCTTTAGGGACAGCGGAACCGAGGTCGGACTGGGCTACGCGGCAGCCCGGGAAGCGACCGTGTGGATGACCAACGGCGTCAACACCCTGGCGGTCAAGACCATCGCGGAGATGCGCGCGCGGTTTCTCGACGGGTGGGACTTCGGCACCGCGGCCCACCCGGGGGTGCGGATCCACATTCCTAACAGCCGCACGGAGAAGGTCGTGCCGGCGTCCGACGTCTTCGTCAAAGCCCGCGATTTATGACGTGATCCGGACCGGCTGACCGAGCCAGCCCGTGATGAGCGGTCCAACAGACTGGTGCACACGCACGGCGGCCTCGTACTCCAGCGGCCCGCCGTCCAGGAGGATGGCCTGCGGATCGACCGTCAGCTGGAATTGCAACGCCCGGACATCGTCGTTGACCTCCACCGTGGTTGTGCCCACGTCCCCGGGGTAGACGTCGAAGCTGAGGGGATCCCAGCCACGCTCGTCCGTAAATTGCAGCTCTGGGCCGAGCGGGATCGCGGCTCCGCCGCGCACGAAGAGCGGAAGCGTTTCGAGCTCCACGTCGAGGCTGATCCAGGTCCCCCCGTCGAATCGCCGGTCGGTCCAGAAGTCGTACCACATTCCCCTCGGAAGGTAGATGTCGCGGCGTCCCCGCGGCGCGAACATGGGGGCGACCATCAGATCGGGGCCGAGTAGGTACTGATCGTCGATGTGGTGGGTGGCCGGTTCGTCGGGATGATCGTACACGAGCGGCCGCGCCAGCGGCACGCCGGCGGAGGCGCGTCGCGCCGCGGTGTACAGGTAAGGAAGCAACCGGTAGCGCAAGTTGGCGTATCGACGGAAGATGGTCAGCGCCGGCTCCCCGTAGGCCCATGGTTCCCTCGGGGCTGTGTGCCCGTGGGCCCGCGCGTGCGAGAAGAATAATCCCATCTGCGACCAGCGAATATACAGCTCCGGGCTGGGCGGATCGGTGGGGGTCGGGATGCCGAAGAAGCCACCCATGTCGAAGCTGCTAAAGGCCATGCCCGAGAGCACCCAGCTGAGCGCGCCGCGGAGGCTGGCGGCCATGTCCGCGAACGTGCAGCCGGGGTCGCCCCCCCACTGGACCGGGTACCGTTGCGAGCCTGCGTACCCGGACCGTCCCCAGACCAGGCCGTAGCCGTGCACCTCCTGCGTCGTTTCAAAGACGGCGCGCTGGTAGAGGAGGGGATACAGATTGTGGAGGTCGCTCGCCGGCGTGCCATCGTGCGGGACGGCATCATCGGGCATGTCTTCGGCGAAATCCGTCTTCATCACCGCCACGCCCATTTCGAGCAGGGCGCGATTTTTTGCCTTGAACCAATCCACCGCCGCCGGATTGGTGAAGTCCACGGCCGCGCTGGGTTTCGCAAACCCCTGGACGAGCGCCGTCTTCCCCGACGCGGTTCGCAGGAGGAGGCCGTCCCGCTCCCCTTCGGCATACATCGCCGAGTCCAGCGGGACGTAGGGGCTTTCCCAGAGGCTGAGGCGAAACCCCATCGCCTTCAGCTCCCTGATCATCCCGGCCGGGTCGGGAAAGGCCAGCTCGTCCCAGGTGAAGTCGCCGTGATGCCCTTCGTGGTACCGCATCCAGTACGGATCGATGTGGATCACGTCGCAGGGAACCTTCTCCGCGCGCATCCGATGCGCGACCGCCATCACCTCATCCCGATTGCGATAACCCCACCGACTCATCCACAACCCAAACGACCACCGCGGCGGGACGGCTGGAAGGCCGGTGAGCTGGTGGTACCCGGCGATGAGCGCCTTGATGTCATCACCAAGAATCAGATACGCGCGAAGGTGGTCGGCGCGGGCGGTCACCTGCCAGGCCGCCGTCGACGCCTGGCCGAGGTCGTAGAACAGTGGCGCGCTCATGTCGAAGAAGACAGCGTAACCTCGCGAGCTGAGCAGCAGCGGAAGGTTTTTGTAGGCGCGGTCGCTTCGGACGCCGAAGGCGTCAACGGTCCAGGATGAGAACGCCTGGCCCCGCCGATTCAGCGAGGCGAAGTGCTCCCCAAGGCCAAAAAGCGCCTCGTTCTCGCGCAACCCGGCGGTGAGCCAGCGGAGGCCCCGACTCGCGCCGGAAGGGAAATGGTGGAAATTACCGCGGATGTCGAGGTCGTTGGGTTCTTCCACGAACCGATCGCCGCCGGCAGCGTCCCTCAGCCGGAGCCGGTAGGGTTCGCGGTCGATCTCGAGGCTTGCCCCCGCCGACGAGATGGTCCAGCCACTGTCGGTCGCTTGCAGACTCCACGTCGCGCCGGACGGCTCTAAGGCAACGAGACGTGACGGCCGCTGCGACCCCGGACCGATGTGCAGCCGAATGATGTTCGGGGCGACCGGTCTGAGGTGGACTGCCAATCGCCCGCCTCTGTCGTCCTCGGCATCGATGCGAAACCCATCCCCCGTGACCTGGACTACGCGAGCCCGCCGAATGGCGCGCGGATTGCGGGGAACGAAGTCAGCCGCGGAGCGTGCCGGTTGCGCGGGGCGAATTACCAGCCTCGCTGGATCCACGCATCGAGGTGGGGCCGCTCGGTCCCGATGGTGGTGGGCTTTCCATGCCCGGGGAGCACGCGCGTGTCGTCAGGCAACGAGAACAGCCTGGCGCGGATGCTTTCGATGATGCTGGAAAAGCTCGATCCCGCCTTCGTCTTACCCGGACCGCCCGGGAACAGGGTATCGCCCGTAAACAAATGATCATCGATCAGGAAACACAGGCTGCCGGGCGTATGCCCCGGGGTATGAATGGTACGCAGCTCGTAGTCGCCGAAGCGGAAGCGCTGATCGTCCGTGGCATGAACGTCCGGCGGCATCGGCATCATCGCCGCGTCGCCATCATGGCAGGTGAATCGCGCGCTGGTCGCCTCGCGCACCGGCTTCACCGCCTGGACGTGATCGGGATGGCCGTGCGTGGTCAGGATGTGGCTCACCTTGAGGCCATCGAGCTCCTTGAGGATGCGAGGCGCATCGTTGGCCGCGTCGATGACGAGCGCCTCCATGCTCCGCGGGTCGCTCAGGATGTAGACATTGTTGTCGTAGGGCCCGACCGAGAAGGCCGTCAGGCGAAACACGAGGCCAAGTTTAAGCCGCCGTGCCCTGCCTAGAATGGGTTGTCGTGACCACGGGACGGCGGATCGGCATGCATATGCGTACCGGCCGCGGCCTCGACAAGGCGGTGGCGACCATCCGAGCCCTGGAACTCAAGTCTGTCCAGATCTTCACGGACAATCCGAGCGCCTGGCGATCCGCCCCGGTCGATCCGAACGCCACCGCCTCGTTCAAGCGGTCCCTTGAGGAACTCGACGTGAAGCCGGCACTGACCCACGCGATGTACCTCATCAACCTGGCCGGTCCAAACCCCGACTTTCAGAAGAAGTCTCGACGGGCGCTCGCTGCGGAACTGATCCGCGCGGAATTGTACGGATGCACCTACGTCGTCACGCATGTCGGCAGCCACATGGGTGACGGCGCCCAGGCCGGCATCGATCGCGTGGTCGCCGCGCTCGACGAGGTTCTGTCGGCAACGAGCAGCCCCACCGTCTGTTTGCTGGAGACGTCGGC
>DATCOB010000047.1:0-8053 GCA_036564925.1 Candidatus Dormiibacterota bacterium
GGCGAGCCGAAGCCGCACGGCGGGGAACGGCCCCTCCAACCCCAGCTCTGCGAGTGCGAGCTGGTCCGGCCGCAGGATGTGACGCCCTGGTTGGCGGACCCCGCCGTGCGCACGCTCGAGGACGTGCGGCGCCGTACGCGGGCGGGCATGGGCCCGTGCCAGGCGGCCATCTGCTCGTACCGGTTGGCCGCGCGGCTGGTGACGGACCGCGGCCTCGACGGGACGGCCGCGACCCGCGCGATGGCCGATTTCCTCGAAACGCGCTGGCGCGGCGTCCGGCACACGTTCTGGGGGAGCCAGTTGCGGCAGGCCCAGGTGAATACCGCCGTGCACATGGAGCTGTTCAACGCCGACCGGCAACTGCTGACGCGGTGAAGGCCGACATCGCCGTCGTCGGGTCGGGGCTGGCCGCGCTGACCGCGGCGCGCGCCATCCAGCAGGCCGGACGCACGGTCACGCTCGTCTGGCCGGGGCTGTCCTCGCTCTACTTTCTCTATGCCACCATCGACGTGCTCGGCTACGCCGACGCGGGGACCCGGGACGCCATCGTCGATCCCGGCGATGGCGTGGCGCGATTGATCGCCGCGCATCCCGACCACCCGTACGCGAAGGCCGGGTCGGCGTCGCTGGCGCAGGGCACCGCCCTCGTGCTCGCCTGGCTGGCCGAGGCCGGGCTCACCTGGAAAGGATCGCTCAGCCACAACTACCTGCTGCCCACCGCACTGGGGACGCCGAAACCCAGTTGCCTGGTGCCGTCGACGATGGTCGCGGGCGACCTGCGTCACCCGGAGCCGATCGTGCTCTGTGGGTTTAAGGGGTACCAGGACTTCGCCCCGGAACTGGCCGCCGCCAACCTCTTAAGGGCGTGGCCTGGCGGAGGGACCGTGAGAGCGGTTCGGATTGCCGCGCCGGGATTCGTGGCGGACCGCCTCTTCACCTCGATCGACCTCGCCCGCGCCTTCGAGGAGCCGGGCTTTCGCGCGGACGTCGCCGTGCAATTGCGCCCGCACCTGCGTGCCGACGGCGCGCGGATCGGGCTGCCCGCGGTGCTCGGCTTGCGGCGGACCCCCGAGGTACATGCCGACCTGGAAGCCGCGCTGGGCCATCCGATCTTCGAGATCCCCACGGTGCCGCCCTCCGTCCTGGCGCTGCGACTCTTCGATCGCCTGCGCAAACAGCTGCAGGAGAGCGGCGTGGAGATGATCTGGGCCGCGCCGGCCCATGCCGCGCAGGTGGAGGGCGGCCGCTGTACGCGCATCGCGCTCAAGGCCCCCGGCCGCGAGCAGCCGGTCGAGGCGCGGGCGTACGTCCTGGCGCTGGAAGACTGGGTCGACGGCGCGCTCCGGGCCGGCGTCCACCACCTGCGCGATCCGTTCTTCAACACCCTGATCGCCGAGCATGCGCTGCCGATCGACCGGACGGCCGACTCGATGTTCAGCCCACAGCCAGTCCGCCGCCTCGGCTACCGGGTCACGCAGCGGCTGCAGCCGGCGGATGCGAGCGGGGCGCCGCTGGCCGAGAATGTCTTTGTCGCGGGCGGCGCGATGGCCGGCTATGACCCGGCGGGCACCAAGTCGCGAGGAGGGATGGCCATCGCCACCGGATACCGGGCGGCGCAGGAGGCGTGCGCGGCGTGATTACCGAGGAATTCCCGCCGGTCAGCGACACGGTCGAGGACGCGGCGCCGGTCGAAGCCTGCACCAAGTGCACCGCCTGCAACACGGTGTGCCCCGTGGCGCAGGCGACCGACATCTTCCGCGGTCCCAAGGCCCTCGGTCCCGAGGCCGAGCGATTCCGCTCGCCGCAGGAGCCGGCGGTCACGGCGGGCCTCGATCTCTGCTCGGGCTGCAAGCTCTGCGAAGTGACCTGCCCCTCGCAGGTCACCATCCAGGGCTACATCCGGCGGGCCCAGAACAAAGGCGCGCGCGAGCGGGGACGGACGCTGCGAGACTGGGTGCTCGGCCACACGCGGCTGCTCGGCCGCCTGGGGAGCCTGACCGCGCCGCTGGCGAACCTGGGGAACCGGACGCCGGTGTTCCGGCTGCTGCTGGAGCGGGTGGTCGGCATCCACCGGAATCGCCCGCTGCCGCGCTACCAGTGGCAGACCTTCGAGCGGTGGCACCGGCGGCATCCGCCGGCGGCCGGCGCGCGGCGCAAGGTCGCCTACTTCTACGGGTGCTGGGTCAACTACAACGAGCGGCGGCTGGGGGAGATGGTGGTCCTGATCCTGGAGCGCAACGGCATCGAGGTGGTCGTCCCCAAGCAGCAGTGCTGCGGCATCCCGGCGGTGGTCAACGCCAACATGGACCTGGCCCGCCGCTACGGGGAGCAGAATGTCCGGCTGCTGACGCCGGTCGCGGAGCAGATGGACATCGTCGCCAGCTCAACCTCCTGCGGGCTGACGCTGAAACACGATTACGCCCACCTGATGGACATCCCGGGGTCACAGACGCTCGGGTCGCGCGTCTATGACATCTGTGAGTACCTGTGGATGCTGCATGAGAAGGGCGAGCTGAACCTGGACTTCGAGACAGTCCAAATGCGCGTCCTCTACCACGCGCCCTGTCACCTGAAGTCGCATGGCATGGGTTACCCGGCGATGCGGTTATTGCGACTGGTCCCGGGCGTCACGGTTGAAGAGGTCGACGAGGGATGCTGCGGCATCTCGGGCACCTTCGGCGTGAAGGTCGAGAAGTATGACCTGTCGATGAAGATCGGGAGCCGCCTGTTCGCCGCGGTGAAGGCGGCCGGGAGCGACGCGGTGCTGGCCGACTGCGAGACCTGCCGGATGCAGGTGGAACACGGGGCGGGCGCGACCTCGACGCATCCGGTCGAGATCCTGGCGAGGGCGTATGGGCAAACTGAAACAGGGGTCCGAGCGACTCGGACCCCTGTGAGGTAAGGGGAGAGCTAACAGGTCCAGGTCAGGTCGGAACCGAATTTCGTCCCGTCCCACGCCAGCTTGCCGTTGAAGTTGCCGCTGTGGGGGACGACCTTGCCCCGATCCGTCGTCACGTTGGTCGTGCACGAGCCGCTGACGGACAGGTGCCCGTCTTCGTTGTCAAAGGTGGTGGTCATGCCCGCGGTGGGATCGCCAACGACGGCGACGGTGTCCCGCGAGTAGAAGACATGCCCGACGCCGGGGAGGTCGAGGAAGTACGAGGCGCCGTCGTTGGGCGCGCTGTAGGTGTGCCCGGGGCAGTAATCGTCCTTACTGGCATCGCAGCCCGCGAACGCTTCCTTGACCGACGTCCGCACCGCATCCGACGCCTGGGGGGTCAGCTCGTCGGTAAGCGTGATGGAGCGGGTTTGCGATGGAAGGCTGACGTCGACGGCCTGCGCGACCTCCCTGACGATCGGCGTGCCCGCCATCACGACGTGGTGGACACCGGCGATGACGGCAATGCTGGAACCACTCGAGTCAGGAAGTTGAATGCCGTCGATGGCGATGGCGCCACCCTGGTTGGGAAAGGAGAAGTCGAGCGTGCTGGGCGCCGGAAGGACTCGCCAGGACGGATAGAAGAGCGCATGCTGAAGGCGGCGGCGCAGTCGGTGAGCATCCGCAACTTCAGGGCGGCGGTGGCGCCGCAGACCGCGACCCTAACCGCGACCCTGGCGCAGACGGGCGGCGGCGTGCCGCTGGCGCCGATCGGACTGGGATTGGCCGGCCTGCTCCTGGCCGCGATGGGCACCAGGCTGTTGGTCGCTCGGCGGTAGTCGTCTCGACAGTGGGCGGGGCAAAGACCCTGGCGCGGGAGCCAGGGTCTCTTTTCTTTAGCTGACGGTGATGGTGGCGGTCATCGAGCGATGGATCTTGCAGTGATAGGCGAAGGTGCCCGCCGTGCTGAAGGTGAAATTGAACGTCTCACCGGTGCCAACCCGCTGCGAGTCGAAGGCGCCGCCGTCGGCGGTGAAGGTATGGGCGGCCGCGTCGTCGTTGCGGAAGGTCACGGCCGTACCCACCGGAACGGTGAGCGTCTTTGGGTCGAAGGAGAAGTTGACCGCCTTGACGAGCTGTGCCCCGGCGGGGCTCTGCGTCGCGGCGGCTGCGGGCGTCGCGGTTGGGGATGGGGACGGTGATGGCGATGGCGTCGATGATGTTTGGATTGCCTGGCTTCCGCAGGCTGCAAGCAGCAGCGCCGACCCGAGCGCGAGGAGTGACTGTTTCATCTGTGCCTCCCTTGGTGTACAGCCTGTTTTACGCCAGGGCGTTACAACGGCCTAAGGCGTGCGCCGGCCGATGCGCCCGAGGTGCGTGTCCTGGAAGGCCGTCGGCAGCGAACAGGGTCAGGATCGGCTCGACACCCGTCGCGGCGCCGGCCGCGATGACGCCGTCCTTATTGATCAAAAAGGCGATGGGGGTGGCGAACATGCCGAAGGCCTGGGAGACCTCCCATCGGCGCTGCAGCACCACCGGAAAGGTCAGCCCGTGTTCTCTCACCTTCGCTTTGTTGGCCTCGAGCTCGCCCCGGCTGACCATCAGCACCTGGACGTCGCGCGCCCGGCGGTACTCGCGGTCGAGCATCGGAGCCATCTGATTACAGGGGCCGCAATCCGGGTCCGAAAGACCAGCAACAGCGCGGCCGGCCCCGATAGTCGCTGAGCGAGAGTTCGCCGCCATCGAGCGACGGCAAGCGGAACTCGGGGGCCGTGGTGCCGGGCGGCAGCCCGCTGCGGAGGACGCGACTCTCCGCCAGCGACTCGTTGCCTTTGTAGGTCTTTAGCGACCCGGGAGATGGGGCCTCCGCGAGCCTCAGGATCTGCTCGGCCCCCACCGCGACCTCGCTGGCGATCAGCCCGTTCTCGTCGATGAGGTAGCCCATCGGCGTGCCGCCAACCTGGTAGGTAGAGGCGACGTCCATCTCGTGCTGCAGGGCGACCGGGAAATGGATACCGGTCCTCGAGCAGTTTTCGGTTCTCCTCGACGCTGCCGTTGGTGACGACGATGGGTAAGGGGTGCCCGTTGCCGCTTTCCTGGGGTAGGCGGGCCAGGTCGGGCACCATCCGCTGGCAGAAGCCGCAGGTGGGGCTGAAGAAGGTCAGCAGGAGTCGCTGCCCGCGGAATTGCTCCAGCGAGACTCGGCCGCCCTGCAACTGCGGGAGGTCGAACGTCGGTGCCGGCGAGCCCACCGGGAGACCCGGCGGCGGCGCTGGATGGGCGACCGGGGCGGCTTGGCCGGCGCCACTGGTCGCGAGGCGCTCAAGGACCTCGATACGCAGTAAGAGCCGACCGCTCTGTCGCATGAGGTGAAAAATCAAAAAGAAGCTGCAACACGGCGGTCGCCAGCAGGGCACCAAACAACACCATAAGGTTCATCGACCGTCCCTCCTATTCAACAACCAATGACAGCCCAATCGAGGCGCAGGCCAGTGAAGATTGCTGGGACCAATCACAGCGTTGTGGACGACTCATGCGCTCCACCTTGCGTCGCGTAGCCGCGTGGCCCCATTGTGCTCCGCCCGGCGTCGGCGTCAACCGCGCGGCGCCGACATTCGGCTCCGCTAAGCTTGCGCCGATGCCCTCCGTGAAGCAGGACGCCGTCCAGGAGATCAAGGACCGGCTGGATCTCGCGGACTTGATCTCGGAGCACTTGCGGCTGCAAAAAGCGGGTCGGGACCTGAAGGGGCTGTGCCCCTTCCACCAGGAGAAAACGCCATCCTTATATGTGTCGCCGGAGAAGCAGCTCTGGCATTGTTACGGCTGCCAGAAGGGCGGCGATCACTTCACCTTCATCCAGGAGATCGAGCATGTCGACTTCCGGGCGGCGCTGCGACTCCTCGCCGAGAAGACCGGCGTGGAGCTGGAAGAATCACCGGGGGCCGGACGGCAGCGTGAGCTCAAGCGAACGATCGAGCGGCTGAATGGGCTTGCCGCGCAGTATTTCCATCACATTCTGCTGGAAAATCCGGCGGGCCAGCGGGCCCTGATCCAGCTGGAGTCGCGTGGCATCACACGGGTCTCGATGAAGGAGTTCCAGCTCGGCTTCGCGCCGGCGGGCCAGCGCAGGGACAACCTGGTGCGATTTCTCCGGAAGCACAACGCCACCGACACCGAGATGATCGAGGCGGGCCTGGCGATCCGGCCGGAGGGAAGCCGCGAGTTGTGGGACCGGTTTCGCCAGCGGATCATGATCCCGATCCACGACGAGCGGGGCGAGCTGATCGCCTTTGGCGGCCGGGTCATCGACGACAGCCAGCAGCCGAAATACCTGAACACGTCACAAACGGCCCTCTACGACAAGGGTCGGACGCTCTTCAACCTGAACCGGGCCCGGAAGGCGATCCATGAACTCAAGCACGCCGTTTTGATGGAGGGATACTTCGACGCCATCACCGCCGCGCAGGCCGGGGTGCCCAACGTGGTCACCACCTCCGGGACGGCCCTCACCGAGCACCAGGTGCGGCTCTTGAAGCGGGAAACCCAGGAATTGGTGCTGGCCTTCGATCGCGACGACGCCGGCCGGACCGCCACCCAGCGGGCGATCGAACTGGCCTCGAAGAGTGGCATCCATATAAAGGTTGTGCGCGTGCCGCAGGGCAAGGACCCGGATGACTACCTGCGGGCGCATCCGGACGGCTGGGCGGCGCTGCGGGAGCACGCGTTGCCGGAATGGGAGTACCTGCTGCGGCAGGCGTTGGAAGCGCTCGACCTGACGGAGGCGGATGATCGACGCCGGGGCGCGGAACTCGTGATCCCGGTGCTGGCCAAGATCCCCGAGGCGTCGGTGCTGGAGATCTATGCTCAGCAGGCCGCTGCCTGGTTGCGGATCGAGCCGGCTGCCTTGCTCCGCGATGTCCAGGCGCTGCGCTCGGGGAAGGCGCCGGCCCATCGGGCGTCGGTGGAGCCGCGTTTCAGTCCGTCACCGGGAGGGAAGACTGGAAAGGTCACTAAGGATGAGGGTTACCTGTTGGGGTTGTTGATCGCCCGCCCCGACCTGGTCCCCGACATGGCAGGAGAACTCCGAGCTGTCGATTTTTCCAACCCCTCGTACCAGGGGGTCTTCGCCCGGTTGCAACAGATGGTTGACGCGCAGGCAACGGTGGCGCCCCTCGACCACCTCGCCGACTTCCCGGCGGACGAGCAGCGCCTGGTCGCCCGAGCGGCCCTGGCGCAATACCCCGAGCTCGACAGTGGATCGGAGGCGGCCCTGAAGCAGTCGTTAGAACAATGCCTGCAAACCCTTAAAATCAACGCCTGCCAACGACGGTTGAAAGCGGTCGAGGCTGACTTGCGTGCCGCCCGCGCGTCGGGAGATGAGTCCCGGCTCGTTGTACTGATGGAAGAGCATGGCCGGTTGGCCCGCGAACGCGAAGCTCTGAAAGACATGAGAAATGGCCCGAGCTAAGTTACCCGACGCACCAGACGCCCCGGCCCCCAAAAAAGGCCTGGCCGTTAAACGCTCGCGCGGTTCCGAAGAGCCGATGGTCCTGGCCGCCGAGGCCCTCATTGTCAAAGGCAAGGAACAGGGGTTCCTCTCCCCGGATGATATCCTCGCCGGTTTCCCCGATGTCGAGTTTGATCCTGACCAGCTCTTCCGGATCTTCAATGTCTTCCGCGACATGGGGATCGAGGTCTCCGACGGCGAGAAGGACTTCGAGGAAGTGGTCGAGATCGATGACGACCTGATCGCCACCATCGAGGTGATGGACTCGGTCTCGCTGGATGACCCGGTCCGGATGTACCTGAAAGAGATCGGGCGCGTCGCCCTGTTGAAGGCCGAGCAGGAGGTCACGCTGGCCAAGGCCATCGAGGCCGGCGACGACATCGCCAAGCACAAACTGACCGAGGCCAACCTGCGGCTGGTGGTCTCGATCGCCAAGAAGTACATCGGGCGCGGCATGTCGTTCCTGGACCTGATCCAGGAAGGCAATATGGGCCTGATCCGCGCGGTCGAGAAGTTCGACTATCACAAGGGCTACAAGTTCTCGACATACGCGACGTGGTGGATCCGGCAGGCCATCACCCGTGCCATCGCGGACCAGGCGCGGACGATCCGCATCCCGGTCCACATGGTGGAAACGATCAACCGCCTCATCCGCGTCTCGCGCCAGC
>DATCOB010000048.1:0-58849 GCA_036564925.1 Candidatus Dormiibacterota bacterium
GTGCCGACCCGACCGACGCCCGAGCGCAAGAGCGGCGTCGCGCTGGCGCGCCACTGTCGCCATGGCAGCGATCGAAGCCCGCGCCAGGCTGTCTCGTAGAGCGACGGTGCCAGGTCGACCGCGGCTGGCCCGGGTTGCCGCCATCCTGAGGGCGCCGGCGGCTGCGCCGAGGGCACCGTTGGAGCCGGCCCGAAATCGAAGGGGAGTTCTTCCTGAATCGGGTCCAGCGCCCCACTCATTTCGCGTTCACCCGGGGGGGTTGATTGGCCTGACGGACCTTGGCCAGCAGCGCCAGTTGATCCGCCTGGGTATCGAGCGTGACCCCCGGCTCGTAGCTTCGGGCCGTGTACCAGGCCGAGAGTCCGGCCTTCAGGTCATGGTCAAGGAGGTAACAGTAACCCTCGTAGGCCCAGACCTTCGGCGAGTTCGGAACGGCTTCGACCGCCTGTTCCATTTCCGCCGCGCAGCCCGGGTAGTCGTCGGCAAGCAGCCGTGCCTTGCCGGCCTGGTAATGGGTCAGTCCGCTCCAGGCCCCTGGGAGCCCGGCCGCCGCCAGGACGGTCAGTGCGATCGTGATACCGGTTACGCCCAGGACCCAGCCCGGCATGGCCGGCAGGCTGCCCCTTGAACGCCGGATCGGCTGCAGGGCGGCATCGTAGCGAAGGAGACGATCGGCGATCTCCGCGTCAGACACCTCAGGGAGGGCTGGTTTGCGCAGCCGGCGGGCGTCGTGCAGCAGGCCGACCGCCGCGCCGACATCGCCGGCCGCGTAGCGGAGGTCCGCCTTGAACACCAGCGCATCGCGGGCTGCGGGGTCCGCGCGCAGCGCACGGTCGAGGTAGTCCTCGGCGGCGGCCGACTCGCGGCGCCAGTAGTGGATCATGCCCTGGCCGAGCAGAGCGGCCGCGTTTTTGGGGTCCTTCGCGAGGACCACGCCGTACGCGGCGCTGGCGGCGGCAAAGTCCGAGGTCCGAATCCGAGCGAGGCCGAGCAGCGTGCGGGCCTCCTGGAAGTCCGGGTGCGCCTCGAGGATCCGCGTCAACAAGGTGGCCGCGGGCTGCGGGTCCTGGGCGCCCACGAAGGCGTAGGCCAGGTAGTAGGCGGCATAGGCGTCGTCAGGGCGCGTGCGCACCTCGGCCGCCAGGAGCGGCAGGGCGGCCTCGAAGTCATGCCGGCGAATGAGCGCCAGCCCGTCGTTGAGAGACATCTGGCTGCCGCGAGTAACGGCCGAATACGGTTCTGCTTGCGTGCTACGCCGCTTCGTCCAGGTAGCGCTCGGCGATAAAGGCCAGGAAGGCCCGGTCGAAGTCGAGGCGATCCAGCTTTGCCGTGGCTGGCCATGCGGTCCGGACTTCGTCCTGGAGGCGGCGGTATTCGTGGAGATCGAGGCCCTGGGCAAAGTCCCAGGCGCGGGCGGCCAATGCCGGGTTCAGATGCTTCATCAGGGATCCTCCCCGATACAACGTGGGCCGGCCCAAAAGGGCTTCGCCTCGCGTGGGGCCACGCTACGTCCAATCAGAAGGGTCGGGCCCCTGGCCTGCGTCAGTCCGGGCATGAAAGGTCTTCTCCGGCGCCCCGGCATACTGGTCATCGCGACCGTCGTCCTGATCAGCCTGCCGACCATGCTGCTCATCGGTGGCCGGTCGGCTGGTCCCCGTGCGGCCGCCGACCCCCGGGGCGTCGCCCTCGGGAGCGCCGCCCGGTCCGACCTGGTCGATTGGCGCCACCAGCACCTTGTCTCGACTCCCGCGCCCGCGCCCGCTGTCCCGGTCGCAGCGACGGGGACGGCGACGCACACGGCAGCGCCGGCAGGGCCCGCCCCGGCAAGCCCGCGCCCGGCGAGCGGCCTCCCATCGTTCTCGCACGTGTTCACGATCGTGATGGAGAACGAGGAATCGACCAGCATCCTCGGCAACCCGGCGGCCTCGTACATCAACGGCCTGGCGAGCACCTATGGCCTTGCTTTGAACTATTACGGAGTCTCGCACCCGAGCCTGCCGAACTATCTGGCGCTGACCGCCGGCAGCACGTTCGGCATCGCCAGTGACTGCACGACGTGCTACGTCGGTGCCACCAACATCGCGGACCAGGTGGAGGCGAGCGGCCGTTCCTGGAAAGCCTATATGGAGGACATGCCGTCCCCCTGCTACCAGGGTGCGTGGTCAGCCGCGTATGCCATGAAGCATGACCCGTTCATGTACTTCAATGACATCCGCACCAATGCGGGGCGGTGCGCCGCCCACGTGGTGCCGTTGACCCAGTTCTGGAGCGACATGGCATCCGGCCGCGCCCCGAACTATGTCTTCATCACGCCCAACATGTGCAACGACATGCACGACTGTGCAGTCGCCACCGGCGATGGCTGGCTGCGCAACGTCGTGCCGGCGATCACGAACTCCGCAGCTTTCCGCAGCGGCGGTGTCCTGTTCATCACCTGGGACGAGGGCCTAACCGGGGCCGGGTGCTGCGGTGACGCCTTCGGTGGGCGCGTGGCGACGCTCATCATCTCTCCGATGGCGATCGGCGGCTACCGGTCCGGCGTGGCCGAGTCGCATTTCAGCATCTTGCGGACGATCGAGGACGCCTGGCACCTCGGGCACCTGGGTGGTGCGGCCGACCCCGGTACGGCCGTGATGCGAGAGTATTTCCGGAGCTAGCCGGGCCCGTCGCGCGACAACGCCCGAATGGTCTCCAGGGAAACCGGATCATCGAGTGAGGATAGGTCGCCGGGTGGGTGGCCGAGAAAGACGTTCCGAATCACGCGGCGCAGGATCTTGCCGTTCCGCGTCTTCGGGAGGCGGGCGATCACATGGACGGCGGCGGGCCTGAAGGGTTTCCCGAGCGACTGCTCGACACGGTGAACGACCGCGGCGGGGATGGCGGCCGGGTCGCCACCGGGGTGTGCCACCACGAACAGGACAACCGCTTGTCCCTTCACCGGATCCGGCACGCCGATCGCTGCCGCCTCGGCGACGCCTGTCCCGTCGAGCGCCGCTGCTTCCACCTCGGCGGGCCCGACTCGCTTCCCGGCAACCTTGATGGTGTCGTCCGAGCGGCCGAGGATGTACCAGAGGCCCTCGTCGTCGATGAGGGCCCAGTCGCCGTGCACCCACACATTGGGCCAGCGGGACCAGTAGGTCTCGAGGTATCGATCGCGGTCCTTCCAGAACCCCAACGTCATGCCGACATACGGCTGACGGATCACCAGTTCGCCCACTTCGCCGTGCACCGGCTTGCCCTGGTCGTTGTACACCGCCGCGTCGATGCCGGGGATTGGTCCGGCAAAGCTTCCCGGACGGCACGGGGTGAGCACGTTCCCTGATAGGAGGCCGCCGCCGCACTCCGTGCCACCGGAGTAATTGACGATGGGAAGCCGCCCCCGTCCGACCATGCTGAAGAGCCAGGTCCACGCCTCGGGCGTCCATGGCTCTCCGGTCGATGCCAGCACCCGAAGGCTGTCGAGAGCCTCGCGCCGGCCGAAGCCATCTCCCGCGCTCATCAGGACACGGATCAAGGTGGGCGAGATGCCGAGGTGGGTTACGCCATGACGGGCCGCGACACCCCAGACCCGACCGGCGTCCGGAAAGTCCGCCGCGCCGTCGTACATGACGGCGGTGGCGCCGAGCATGAGGCTGCCGAAAACGAGGAGCGGACCCATGACCCATCCCATGTCGGTGACCCACATCACTCGGTCACCGCCCCGCACGTCCAGACCGTAGGCCCAGTCCTGTGCGCCCTTGACGGGTAAGCCGGCGTGACCGTGGACGGTTCCCTTGGGCCGGCCGGTGGTGCCGGACGTATACAGCAGCAGCAGCGGCTCCTCGGACGACATCCATTCGGTCTCGGCTCGCGGATGCGACAGGCGCCGGAGTTGATCCCAGGTCAGGTCCCGCGTGGGCGTCATCGGGACATCGATGCCGGCGCACGGGACTACCACGAGCCGGTCGAGGGCCGGCAGCCCGGCAGCGGCCAGGTCGGCGGTCGCCTTCATGGGTACCGGCCGAGCGCGGCGGATCGCTCCGTCGGCGGTGATGAGGACCCGCGCCTGCGCATCGATGAGACGCTGGCGGATCGCTTCTGCGCCGAACCCTGAGAAGAGGGGGACGGCGATCGCGCCAAGCTTCGTCAACGCGAGGAGGGCGATCGCATTCTCAATGACCAGGGGAAGGAAAAGGCCGACCGCGACGCCACGACCGACGCCGATCGAGCGCAATCCGGCAGCCACGCGCTCGACCTCGACCTCCAGTTCGCCAAACGTGAGCTGCTGGATGGCGCCATCCTCCCGTTCGGCAACGATGGCAAGGCGCTCGGGATGCGCGCGCCGGTGCGCCACGACCGCGGATTCATAGGCGTTAAGCCGACCACCCACAAACCAGCGGGTGAAGGGCAGGCCGGCCGACGTGTCCATCACGACGTCATAGGGAACGGACCACACGACCCCGAGGTCCTTGACCATGGCATCCCAGAACCAGGCGGGTTCTGTCGTGGCCTTCTCGCAGAGCTGCCGGTAGCTGGCGCACCCGTGGCGATTCATGAAGTGCGAGAGCCTGCTGGCTCTGGCCTGCTCCGGCGTCGGTGACCACGCCGCCGGCCCCGCCGTCATCGGCCTTTCATCGGCTCGCCGGTCCAGAAACCCAACGGGTCCGCGTGCCGGATGTAGGCGAGCTCATCGGCAGTCGGCGCCCTCGTGACCGGTACCGAATCGTCTATCGCCACCGGAAACCCGGTGGCGTTACGGACCGCGTCGCGGGTGATCCCCGGGTGCAGGCTGGCGGCGCGAAACCGGCCGTCAGAAAGATCGAAGACGCCCAGCGTCGTGATCAAGGTGGATGGGCCGCCCGATCGTCGCCCATGGAAATGGCCGGGCGACGTGACGTAATCGAGCTGCTGACGAAAACGGCGCGGCTCATGCTCCATGATCAGAACCGTCCGGCGGGCGAGGGAGGCAATGTCGCCGCCGCCGCCGCTCCCCGGCAGTCGCACCGTGGCCCCCCCGGCTGCGGTGCGGGTCGTGTTCAGGTTGCCGAGGGGGTCGATCTCCGCGCCGCCGATGAAGCCGACGTCGACCCGGCCCTGCTGAAGGAGGCACATGACGTCCATGAGACCGAGGCAGGCGATCGCGCCCGCGATGTTCGGCGGATCGCCCATCGTGTAGATAAATGCTTCCGCCGGCCGGTCTCGAATGACCCCGTTCTCGAAGAGGCCGACCGCATCAGGGGCGTGGGTCGCCTTCGCCAGCCCAAAGCCGAGGAGCGGTAATCGCATGCCCACGAAAACCACCTCGTGATCGTGGATCTCGCGTCCGGCTGCCACCACCATCAATTCGCGACGTGTGTAGGGCTCGGTCATGGGGCGAAATTGGCCGGGGCGGCGAGTCGCTGGTCGCGGACCCGGAGCCGCTCGAGGGCGGACTCGCCGAGGCGATCCAGGTAGGTCGCCCGATCGGGGATCTCGAGCACCCAGCGGCGGAGCCAGGGCTCGACGCCCTCCCGCGTCCGCGACACGCGATGGTACTCCAGGAACGGCTCGAAGTCCCGCCGCCAGTAGCCCTGTAACGATGAGGGAAGGGCACCCCCCGGTTCTTCGACGACGGCCGTGGTGAGGAAGCCGGGGATCTGGGTGCGGTTGGGGTCGCTTCGAATCACGTCCTTTGGGACGATCTCTTCGCAGACCAGAATTGTCCGGCGGGCCGCATAGGCCGCCTCGACGGTGAGGCCGAGGTTGCCCCACAGGTGGGCGTTGCCATCCTCGTCGGCGCGCTGCACGTGGATGATCGCGACATCCGGCCTGAGCGCGCCCACGGCGAGCAGCGGTGCGCCGCCGAAGGGATCGTCAATCGGTCGTATTCTCGAATGATTCTTGACGATGTCGCCTCCGATTCCCGTGCGAGTCGGCAGGTAGGGGAGACCCATCGCTGCCGCGGTCAACGCCAACCCAACCGTGAAGTTGGAATGGTCCTCGACCTCGATCGAGCGCGGAACGCCATCTTCGACGGCGCGCCGGAACCCGTAACCTGATCCGCCGGCCACATTGCCGACCCAGGCGGCGATGATCCGGGCGACGACGCCCGCGGCGATCATCTGGTCAAACGCCATGTCCGAGATCGGCCCGATCAAGGTCAGGTCCTTTCGCCCCTGCCGGATCATCTCGTGGACCGCGGCGAACGGGATCCCGGATTCGAGGGCCAGGCCGAGGGCGACCGAGTCGCCGTCGTGCACGTTGTCAGTAATTGCTTCACGTAGGGACTGACGCTTGCGGCTCGCCGGCACCACCGTCAATGCTAGTACGCTTGCGTGGTGGAAGCGTGTCCACGTTGCCACCAATCCGTGGCTGCGGGCACGATATTCTGCCCGCGCTGCGGCATGCAGCTGCAGGTGCAGCCCGTGGCAGGTGACGTGATCGATCAAGAGAGTCGATCTGCGGAGAGGGGGTCGATCGATCCCCGACGCGCCGCGCGGCTCTCCATCGTTCCGGGGCTGGGCCACTGGTACGCGGGCGCCCCAATCAAGGGTCTCGCGTTCTTTGCCGCCATCGTCGCCCCGATCGTCATCGGCACCGATCTGGACCTGACGGTGGTCGGCGCTATCGCGGGCATCCCGCTCGACCTCGGCGGACTCGGGCTCTGGGGTTTCTGCGCCTACGACGCCTATCGCACCGCCAAGCGACGGATTGCCCCAAGTCGTTAGAGGCCCGAAACACTCTCCGCAACCTTGATTACCTACTCTCGCGGTGTGGCACGAGAGCGGCGGGTCCTGCTGATCGAGGACGATCAAGAGATAGCCGATCTGTACGTCGAGCAACTCCGCAAAGACGGGATCCCACTGGAGCATGTCCGAACGGGCCTCGACGCCGACGCCTTCGTCCGGGGTCGTGTTCCCGCCCTGATCTTGATCGATCTCAGGCTGCCGGATCGCTCCGGGAAAGAGCTCATCGAGAGTTGGGCGCCGGATCCCGTTGCCGGCTCGATCCCGATCTGGATCTTAAGCAATGTGGAGCCGCAGGACAATCTCTGGTGGCACAACGCCTCAAACGTGCAACGCTACTTCTTGAAGTCGCGCGTCATCCTGGCGCGCCTCAGTCTCGAGATCCGGGCGACGCTCGGACTCCCCTACGGCGAGCGACTCGACAACCGCCTGGCCAGCTAACGGGCGCTCAGCCGCCCTCGGTCGGGATCAGGGACACCTTCTGGCGTGGCACCCGGTCGACGACCACCTCGCACGGCGCGTTGCGCATTACGTGCTCGGCAATCCGTCCCAGGGTGCCCTCGTTCGGCCGGTTGACGTGGCTGATCCCCATCACGATCAAGTCGACGCCTTCTTCACGCGCGATCTCGACAATGCGGTGGCCGGCCTGGCGGGCCACGTTGACCTTGGTCCGCGGCTCGATCGCATGTTGCATCGCGATGAAGGCCGCGGCGTCAAGGGCGCGCTGGATCCGGGGGTCTTTCTCCGGCATGGCCAGCGGCGCCTGCAGCGGAATCTCGTGGACATACACGATCACCATCTCCGCCTTGTGGCCCTGATTCAGGCGAGCCGCCAGCTCCACGGCACGGACGGAGGCGCCCAGGTCGATGATGGGGACGAGGACTTTTCGAATCGACTGCACCGACCGGACGGTGCTCGTTGCGCCTCGTGGCGCGGGTGGTGGCACGCGAAGCATCCATCCGAGCGTGCCAGCGAGTCCGACGGTGAAGCCAACCGCGAGGGTGACGCCGAGGGGGCTGAGGACGAGGCTCATGGGCGAAGCCGGCCGGCGATCTGCAGCCGCCAGGCGCCGAAGGCGAGCAATCCCACTCCGGCCACCCCATAGGGAATGGAGTGGACCTGAATGGCGTCGCGAAGAAGGATCAGGATGCCGAGCACCAGCGCGAGGATTCCAACGCCCTGGGTATAGCGATAGGGCGTCACGTCGCCTAGCGCTCGAAGAACCGCTCGACCTTCTCGGCCCCAATCGTGGTTGGGCAGATGGTCTGGAGGCCGAGCTCACGGTAGATATCTGCTCGGGCGGGGTCGTAGATGCGGCAGATCACCTTGTGGACGCCGAAGAGGTGCTGAGCGAGTTGGGCCGCCATGATGTTCGTCGTATCAGCGTTGGTGACCGCGACGAAAGCCTCCGCCTGCTCGGTGCCCGCGCGCCGCAGGACGTCCTCGTCCACAGCGGTGCCAAGGATCATCTCACCGCTGAAATCTTCACCCAGCCGGTTGAAGGCCGCTTCACTCGAGTCCACGACGGTCACGTCATCACCCTCTTCGCTCAGCTGCTTCGCCAGGCTGGCGCCGACTCGACCGCAGCCAACGATTACGGTGCGCATGATCGCAAGCTATTCTACGCGGGGCTTTCCGGAACGCCTCTGCCAACCCGTTCTCCCGGGTAACCTTTACGACCGATCATCGTTTAGCGCCGAAATCCGGCGGGTATATACGGCCTAGCTTGCCTGGTGCGCCCACGTGGCGGATTCGCGGAGATTGAAGGAGTAAATCGAAGATGGGAAAGACTGTTGGAATCGACCTCGGGACCACGAACTCGGTCGTCGCCGTCATGGAAGGCGGCGAGCCGGTCGTCATCCCGAACGCTGAGGGCGGCCGGACCACGCCGTCGGTTGTCGCCTTCACCAAATCGGGCGAGCGCCTTGTCGGTCAACTCGCGCGCCGGCAGGCGGCCGTCAACCCTGAGAACACCGTGTTCTCGATCAAGCGATTCATGGGCCGCAACTTCAATGAGGTTGACCGGGAACGCAAAATGGTTCCGTATCGGACGGTCGACGGGAAAGACGGACGGGTCGAGGTGGAGATCCAGGGCCAGCGATATACGCCCGAACAGATTTCCGCCATGATCCTGCAGAAACTCAAGACAGACGCGGAGGCTTATCTGGGGGAGAAGGTCACCGACGCTGTGATCACCGTCCCCGCGTATTTCAATGACTCCCAACGTCAAGCCACCAAGAACGCGGGCCAGATCGCCGGCCTCAACGTCATTCGCATCATCAACGAGCCGACTGCGGCCTCGCTCGCCTACGGTCTGGAGAAGAAGGAAAACGAAAAGATCCTGGTCTTCGACCTTGGCGGCGGGACATACGACGTGTCGGTGCTGGAGGTTGGCGAAGGCGTGTTCGAGGTGAAAGCTACCAACGGGGACACCCACCTCGGTGGTGACGACTACGATCGCCGCCTGGTCGACTTCATCGCCGATGAGTTCAAACGAGAGCAGGGGATCGACCTTCGCGGCGACCGACAGGCGCTGCAGCGCCTGACGGAGGCGGCCGAGAAAGCGAAGATCGAGCTCTCGAGCCGGATGGAGACCGATCTGAATTTGCCATTTATCACGGCCGACCAGAATGGCCCCAAGCACCTGGACATGAAGATCAGCCGGGCCAAGTTCGAACAACTGACGGCGGATCTGACCGAGAAGTGTGCCCAACCGTTTACCAGCGCGCTCAAGGATGCCGGGTTGTCCGCGGCCGAACTCAACGAGGTGATCCTCGTCGGGGGATCGACCCGGATGCCGGTCATCCAGGAGCTCGTCAAAAAGCTGGCCAATGGTAAAGAGCCGCACCGTGGGGTTAACCCTGACGAGGTGGTCGCGGTCGGCGCTGCGATCCAGGCCGGGGTTCTCAAGGGCGAAGTGAAAGATGTGCTCCTGCTCGACGTGACGCCCCTATCGCTGGGGATCGAAACGCTCGGCGGGGTCATGACCAAGCTGATCGAGCGCAACACCACGATCCCGAGCTCGAAGAGCCAGATCTTTTCGACGGCGTCGGACAGCCAACCGTCGGTGGAGATTCATGTCCTCCAGGGCGAGCGCGACATGGCGTCCGCCAACAAGACGCTGGGAAAATTCCACCTGGACGGGATTCCTCCGGCGCCCCGCGGGGTGCCCCAGGTCGAGGTGGCCTTCGACATCGACGCGAACGGCATCCTCAACGTGCGAGCCAAGGACCTGGGTACTGGAAAGGAACAGAAAGTGACCATCACGGCGTCGACCACGCTGAACAAGGACGAGGTGCAGCGGATGGTCAAAGATGCCGAAGCCAACGCGGCCGAGGACCGCAAGCGACGCGACGAGGTCGAGGCCCGCAACCAGGCCGATAGCCTCGTCTACCAGGCGGAGAAGGTTCTCAAGGACAATGCCGACAAGATCGATGCCTCGCTCCGTTCGGAAGTCGAGGGCAAGATCGAGCCGGTGAAGCAGGCGCTTAAGGACAACGACGTCGAACGCATGAAGTCCAGCAGCGAGGAACTGACGACGTCCATGCAGAAGATCGGTGAGCAGGTGTACCGGCAGGCGCAGGGCGCCGGCGCCGGTGCCCAATCCGCGACCGGGACCGACGGTCCCGGCTCGGGCAAGAGCGCCGAGGGCGACGTCGTGGACGCGGACTTTAAAGAGGTGTAAGCGCGGCTGTGCCGCGCCGCCGCCCGATGGCGGCGGGGGGCGCCCTCGTGCATCAGCGCGACGAAAAGACGTGAACTAACTACGCTGAGATGTGACGGGGACGCGCGCCGAGCCGCGGAGGATGAAGTCGTCGGCGTGCACCGTCTCAGGCACCCGATGGTGTTCGAACTCCTCGCGCTCCATGGGTTTCACCCGCCAGCCACGGTGGAAGACGAGGTCGCCCCCGAGATAGGCGCTGGCGAACAGCACGATCGTCGACAGGCCGCCAAGCCAGAGCCCGCGCGGCGACCCCGGTCGCTTCACGCTTCGGCCCATGAGCGAGGCGATGCCCAGGCCGAGCGCCACGGTGTTGAGCAGTCCATGAACGACCCCGGTGGGTTGGGCCGGGTCGCGCGCATCCATCTGGAGGTAGTCCGCGATCCCGAACAAGGCGGTCGGAACCGCCAGGGCCACGCCGGCGACCGAGTTCAGGTATCCGGCGGCTTCCAGTTCTCGCCCCTTCGTCATCCGCCCCAGCAAGGAGAACGTGAACCCCATGGGGATGAGTGCCGCCGGCATGTCGGTCATAATGGCGTGCAACGGATGGCCTTTGAGCACCGGGTTGATCGCCGGCAGTTTCTGACGGATTGTCTCCCAACGGTCGATCCAGTTCGTAACGGATGGTTCGATGGACATGCTTATCGCCTCCGCCCTCCACTCAACCAAAACCGGTCCCCCTGGCGCAAGTTTAGGTGTGATCGGCTACCGGGTACACCCTGACCATGCCGTTTCGTGCTGACCGTCTGACCGAGAAATCCCAGGAGGCCGTCCAGCAGGCACAGGCCCTTGCCCAGGAGGCACAGCAACAGGAAGTCTTGCCCGAGCACCTGTTGCTGGCGCTGCTACAGCAGCAGGATGGTACCGTCTCGCCGATCCTGCAGCGACTGAGCGCCGATCCCGCCAGCGTGAGCGGCGAGGTCAGGGCACAACTCGACCGTCTCCCCAAGGTCTACGGCGCCGAGACCTATATGGGTTCGCGACTCCGCCGGACCCTCGACGCCGCCTGGACCGAAATGGAACGACTCAAAGATGAATACCTCTCCACCGAGCACATCCTGCTCGCCATGGCGGACGAGAGGAACAGCGACGCGGGGCGCATCCTGCAACGTGCAGGCGCGACGAAAGAGAAGATCCTGCAGGCGCTGACCCAGGTCCGCGGCTCCAGCCGCGTCACGGACGCCGCCCCGGAGTCGAAGTTCCAGGCGATCGAGAAGTACACCCGTGACCTGACCGCACTGGCCCGCCAGGGGAAATTGGACCCCGTCATCGGTCGCGAGGAGGAGATTCGCCGCGTGATCCAGGTCCTCTCGCGCCGCACCAAGAACAACCCGGTGTTGATCGGCGAAGCGGGCGTGGGAAAGACGGCCATCGCGGAGGGCCTCGCCCAGCGGATCGTCCAGGGTGACGTGCCCGAGTCGTTGAAAGACAAGCGCGTGGTCTCCCTGGATCTCGGTGCGTTGATCGCTGGGACCAAGTACCGGGGCGAGTTCGAGGATCGTCTGAAGGCGCTGCTCAAGGAGATCGAGAGCGCGGCGGGGCAGATCGTCCTCTTCATCGACGAGCTTCATACGCTCGTCGGCGCCGGCGCGGCGGAAGGGGCCATGGATGCCTCCAACCTGCTGAAGCCGGCCCTCGCACGCGGCGAGTTGCGCGCCGTCGGCGCCACGACGCTTGATGAGTACCGCAAGCACATCGAGAAGGATCCGGCGCTGGAACGTCGATTCGCGCCGATCTTCGTCGGCGAGCCGTCGGTGGAGGACACGATCTCCATCCTGCGCGGGCTCAAGGAGCGCTACGAGGTCCATCACGGGGTCAAGATCACGGACTCCGCCATCGTCGCCGCGGCCGTGCTCTCGCAGCGCTACATCACCGACCGATTCCTTCCGGACAAGGCGATTGACCTGATCGATGAGGCCGCCTCCAGCCTTCGAATGGAAATCGACAGCCTTCCGAGCGAGCTCGACGCGGTCGAGCGCCAGATTCGACAGATCGAGATCGAGCGCCAGGCGCTGAAGAAGGAGCAGGACCAGTCCTCCAAGGCGCGCCTGGCCGCACTCGACAAAGAGCTGGCCAACCTCCAGGAAAAGAGTGGCGCCATGCGCGCCCACTGGCAACAGGAAAAGACCCTGATCCAACAGATTCGGGAGATCAAGGCGAAGCTCGAACAGGTGCGGCTGGATGCGGAGCGGGCGGAGCGCCTGGCCGACTTCGAACAGGCCGCCCGGCTCAAGTACGGTGAGACGCTCGCGTTACAAAAGGAGCTGGAGGCCAAGAATGCCGAGCTGCTCACCTTGCAAAAGACGCAGCGCATGCTCAAGGAAGAAGTTGACGAGGAGGACATTGCGCGGATCGTCTCTCGCTGGACCGGCATACCGGTGCAGAAGATGCTCGAAGGCGAGGTTCAGAAGTTGCTGCAGATGGAGGCGCGGCTGCACGCGCGGGTCGTCGGCCAGCACGAGGCAGTGACCGCGGTGGCGAATGCCGTCCGGCGTGGCCGCGCCGGTCTCGGCGACCCCAACCGGCCGATCGGATCGTTCATCTTCCTCGGGCCGACCGGGGTCGGCAAGACCGAATTAGCCCGCTCGCTGGCCAACTTCCTCTTCGACAACGACCAGGCGATGATCCGCATCGACATGTCGGAGTACATGGAGAAGCACACCGTTGCTCGCCTGGTCGGGGCACCTCCAGGGTACGTCGGCTACGAAGAAGGCGGCCAGCTGACCGAGGCCGTTCGTCGCCGGCCATACAGCGTGATCCTGTTCGACGAGATCGAGAAGGCGCACCAGGATGTTTTCAACATCCTGCTCCAGATCCTCGAGGACGGCCGTCTGACCGATGGCCAGGGCCGGACGGTGGACTTCAAGAATACGGTGGTCATCATGACGTCCAACCTCGGGACGGCCGTCCTGCAAGACGGCAATATCACGGAGCAGGAGCAGGAGCGGCTGGTCATGGATGCGGTGCGTGCGCACTTCCGGCCGGAATTCCTCAACCGGGTCGACGAGATCATCATCTTCAAGCCGCTGACGCGGGAACAGATCACGGCCATCGTCGACATCCAGCTCGAGCGCCTGCGGAAGCGACTCAACGAGCGGCGGATCACGCTTGAGCTCAGCGCCAGGGCCATGGAGCTGATCGCGAACGAAGGCTATGACCCCACCTATGGGGCCCGCCCATTGAAGCGCGTCATCCAGCGCCGGCTGCAGGACCCCCTTGCCATGCAGATCCTCGAAGGGAAGTTCCGGGACGGCGACGCCCTCGACGTCGATGTCGAGAACGGCGGGCTGGTGGTCCGAAAGGCGCGCCAGCCCGCCGCGGCGGCCGTTGCGTCGGCCTGAGTCAAGGTTTTGCTGCGGTACACTGTCTAACCGCGAGCCGACGTAGCTCAGTTGGTAGAGCAGAGCCCTCGTAATGCTCAGGTCAGCGGTTCAAATCCGCTCGTCGGCTCCATCTCGTTCTGAATCCGGCCGCGCAAGGTGGTTTTGGCGTTGATCGTTGTACCTGCGTGGAGAGAAAGGGGGACGCGGCCGGCACGGCCCCGCCGGGAATGGTCTTCGATCTGATCTGCCGTGCATGCGGCGCCTGCGCCCAACGCAGTTGGGATCCGGCGGCGGCAATTTCCGTGACCAGTTGCGCGGCGTGCGACGCCGGAATGTCGGTAATCGGCATCGACTTTCCCGCCGGCCGCGAGGCGCCCGCCCTGGCCAGCGTTCTCGAGGTCATCCAGGGCGCCGGGATCGTGCCGGTCGCGGTCGAGCGACATGCGCGGGGGCGGCTGGCGCGCCGGGCCGCCTGACCCGGTCGGCGGCTCCAAAACGCTTAGAATTGACCCAGGTGCTCGGATTCTGGTTCTGGGTTATCGTCGCGATCGCGTTCGCGGTCGTCGAGATCCTGACGATCGCCTTCTTTGCCGTTTTCATCGCCATCGGCGCGCTGGGAGCGGCGCTCGCCAGTCTTCTTGGCTTCAACCTGCTGGTCCAGGCCCTCGTGCTTGGCGTGGTTGGGGTGGTCGGGATTGCGGCCGCCCGGCCTTTCCTCAAGCAACGCCTTCATATCGGGGGCGCGCCGGTACTGCGGTCCGGCGCCGATAACATGATCGGGCAGCAGGTCATCCTCACGGATGCGATCCTCGGATCGAGCCGTCCCGGACACGTTCGGATTGCCGGCGAAAGCTGGCCGGCCCTCACCGAAGACGGCAGTGCCGTCCCCGTCGATACGCCGGTCGTCGTGACGGCGCTGCGCAGCACGACATTGATCGTCCGCGTTGCATCGTCTCGACCAGCACCGACCGCCTGAGGAGGGGTACAACCATGAGCGCTACGCTGATCGTCGGCGCCGTCGTCGTTTTGCTCGTTCTGGTCCTCGTTGCCCGGACCGTCAACGTCATCCAGCAGGGCTACGTGGGCATCGTCAAGCGGCTCGGCGAGTACCACTCCGTCAGGCAGCCCGGCGTGACTTTCCTCGTGCCCCTGGTCGATGCCATGGTGACCGTTGACATCCGCGAAACGCCACGGACGGGTGATAAGCAGGACGTGATCACGCGGGATAACGTCAGCGTCAGCGTCAACGCGACGATCTTCAGCCAGGTGATCGACGCCAAGCTGGCGCTTTTCAGCGTGAGCAACTACTTCATCGCCATCGACCAGCTGTCGCGCACGACGCTGCGCGCCATCTTCGGTGGCATGACGCTCGATGAGGCGCTCAGCCAGCGCGAGCGCATCAACGCGCAGTTGCAGGCGCAGATGGAGTCCGTGACCGATAAGTGGGGCATCCGGATCAATCGGATCGAGATCGTCGACATCAATCCGCCGCAGCAGATCCTGAACGCGCTTGCCCTTCAAAAGCAAGCTGACCAGGAGAAGCGCGCCTTCATCCTGAAATCCGAGGGCCAGCAACAGTCGCAGATCAACATCGCCGACGGTCAGAAGCAGGCCCAGATCAAGACCGCCGAGGGCGACAAGCAATCGGCCATTCTGCGGGCCGAAGGCCTGCGGCAGGCGACGATCCTCGAAGCGGAAGGCCGGGCGCAGGCGGTGGCGACGGTCTACAAGGCCATCAAGGACGCCGCGCCGGATCCGACCCTGGTGTCGATCCTCCAGCTCGACACGCTCTCGAAATTCGCCGACAGCGAGAACACGAAGATCGTGGTCCCGGTTGAGACAGCCGGCCTGCTGGGGGCCGCCCAGGCGCTCCGTGGTGTGCTCGACGCAGTGCCTTCCGGCGGGAAGTCATAGGGGAGGCGACCTCGGAGTTCACGATCGAGGCGCTGAGCCCTGCCCAGCACGGTGAGGTCCGGCCGCTCCTGCGTGATTTGATGCTCGAGGAACAGCGGCACTACGAGCATCCGCAACTGACCTCGGATCAGATCGAACGGGATGTCGAGCACCCGCCGGCGTCGCGCTTTCTGGGAGAGAACGTGATCCTGGCGGCTCGAACCGGCGAACGCCTCGTCGGGTTGTGCTGGTGCGTCCTTTTCGACCCGGGGACCGGCCTGGAGGGCGAGGTAGCCGAGGTGTATGTCGAGCCCGAGTATCGTTCGAAAGGGCTGGGGGGGCGCCTATTGCGCCAGGCGGTGGAGCTTTTTCGCGAGCGCAACGTCACGTTTGCCTGCGTCTGGACCCGCGATAGCAACCCGCAGGCGGTCCGCCTCTATGAGGAAGCCGGGTTCCGGCGGACCGAACAGTTGGTCCTGACATGGCTACCGCTGCCGGGACGCTGACGAGCGCCGGATAGAATGCCTTAGGTCGATGGCGAGCGAACCCGAATACTTCGCACCCGCGCCGGGACCAACGCCGCAACCGCCCGTGGTGTCCCCGGAGCCGCAGCCCACCGTCGGCCCGCCACGGCGAGGCATGGGGGTGCTGGGCATCGTGCTTCTCAGCGCGCTCGTCGGTGGCGTCGTGGGGTCGGCGGCCACCCTCGTCACCGCGGGGCGGATCATCAAGGTGACGCCGGCGGGCAACGCGATCGTGGCGCCCCTGGCGCCGATCACCAATAACCTGACCGAGGAGTCGGCCGTCATCAACGTCGCGGACCAGGCCGGGAAGGCGGTCGTGGAGATCCAGACGACCATCTCGTCGCCTGACATGTTCATCCAGCAGGAGCAGCATGGTATCGGCTCGGGCTTCCTCGTGCGCCCAGACGGCTACATCGTCACCAACAATCACGTCGTCGAGAATGCCCGGCAACTCCAGGTCGTGCTTCGCGATCAGGCCAAGAAATATGACGCGAGGGTGGTGGGCACCAGCCCGGAAGACGATATCGCCGTCCTCAAGATCGATGCGCAAAATTTGCCAACGCTGACGTTTGGGGATTCGCACAACCTCAAGGTGGGACAGCTGGCCATCGCGATCGGCAGTCCGCTCGGACAGCAGAACAGCGTGACGAAGGGGGTCATCAGCGCCCTTCACCGCTCGCTCAAGGTTCCGGATCCCGCGAACCCGGGCAATGAGGAGAGCATCCTGAACGCGATCCAGACCGATGCCTCGATCAACCCGGGGAACAGCGGCGGACCGCTCCTCAATTCAGGCGGGCAGGTGGTCGGGGTCGACTTCGCTATCGAGCAGGCGCAAGCCGGGCCTGGCCTCGGTTTCGCGCTTGATGGGAACGCAGCGCGCGATATCGCCAATCAGCTCATCCAGACCGGCCACGTCAACCGGCCTTACCTGGGCGTCAGTTACGACCAGCTCGACGAGACCGCCGCGGCGGCAAACGGGCTGGTGGTCGGTGCGCGCGTCAGGGAGGTCGCCTCCGGATCGCCGGCGGACCATGCGGGCCTTCATGTGGGCGACGTCATCGTAAAGGTGGACGGCCAGGCGATCGATGACGACCACCCACTGAAGGACGTTCTACGTCAGCATTCCCCGGGCACTAAGGTCAGCATGACGATCTTCCGCAGCGGCCACACTCAGATCGTCCAGGTCTCGCTCGGAACGCACCCCTGATCCCGGCGTCGGCCCAGAGTCCCTCCTCGATCGTCGACCGCTCGGTGCGGGAGGCGGCCCCCTCCATCATCGGCTGGCCTGATCCAGCGCCGGTCCTCCCCGCGGTCATTGTCGAGCGAACCCAAAATCCCACCCACGGGGACTATTCGGTCACGCTTCCCCTCAAACTGGCCAAGCCGTTGCGGCGGTCACCGATGGCGATCGCCTCGGAGCTCGCCGCGGCGATGCGGTTGCCGTCCTCGTTTGCGCGGATCGCGGTTGCCGCGCCCGGCTTCATCAATGTCACGCTCGAGCGAGGCTGGCTCCAGTCCCAGGTCGATTTCGTCGTCAGCGTGGGGGAAGGGTGGGGGCGGAGTGACCTCGGTCAGGGAGTACCGGTCCAGGTCGAGTTTGTCAGTGCCAATCCGACCGGGCCGTTGCTGTTCAGCCACGGCCGCGGCGCCGTGGTCGGTGACGTGGCGGCGCGAATCCTGGAAGCATCGGGCTTCGCGGTCCAGCGCGAGTACTACATCAATGACAAGGGAAAACAGATCCGGCTCTTTGGCGAGTCGATCCGCGCGCGGATGCTCGGCGAGCCAGCACCCGAAGGCGGCTACAGCGGTGCGTACCTATCGGATATCGCCGCCGTCCTCGAGGACAATGCCTTATCCGCCTCGGCACCAAACCTGGGCGAGCTGGGCGTCGAGTGGGTGCAAGAACGCATCTGGGACGACTTGAAACGGCTCGGCATCCGCCACGACCAGGTGTTCCTTGAGAGCAGCCTCTATGGCGGCTGGGACGAGGACACGATGAAGAGGTTGACCGGGCTGGGCCGGGTCGTGGAAAAAGACGGGGCGATCTGGTTTCGCACCGGGACCGAGAAGGACGAGGTTCTCTTCAAGCGCGACGGCTACCCAACCTACTTCGCGTCGGACATCTTTTATCACCGCGACAAGTTTGAGAGGCGCGGGTTCCAGCGCGTGATCGACGTCTGGGGCGCAGATCACCAGGGCCAGGTGGGGCGCCTCAAGGAGGCGCTGAGGGTCCTCGACATCGACCCGGCCCGGCTGACCGTCCTGATGGTGCAGCTGGTGTCGGTCAAGCGCGGAGCGGAAACGGTCCGCATGTCCAGGCGTGCCGGTGTCGGGGTTTCCCTCAGAGAAATGCTCGACGAGGTGGGACCGGATGCCGTTCGATATTTCTTCCTGCTGCGATCCGCTGACGCGCAGATGGAGTTCGATGTCGAGCTGGCCAAGACACAGTCGGGTGACAATCCCCTCTACTACGCGCAGTACGCGCACGCGCGCCTGGCCAACGTCCTGGTCCTGGGAGCCGGGTCGACCGGCGTGGCGGCCCTGGATCGGCTGGATTCGGAGTGGGAATTGGACCTGATCCGAATCATCCTGCGGTGGCCGGACATCGTCAAGGAAGCCGCCCAGGCGATCGAACCGCACCGGCTCGCCTTCTATACCGACGAGGTCGCGGCCAGCGTGCATCGCTTTTACAAAAATTGCCGGGTCGTGACCGACGACCTGACCCTGACGGCCGCGCGACTGCAACTCGCGCGCGCCGCACGCATCACACTGGCCAACGCGTTGGGCATGATGGGTGTCGCCGCTCCCGACCGCATGTAGCTCAGGCCGATCAAGTTCAGAGACTATCTCGCGCCGGTGCGCCGTCCAGCCGCCCATGCGCGGCTCGGGCAAAATTCCAATGCCTCGCCCTGCGCGTACAGGCGGCATACGGCGTCGGCGCTATCCGCGCGAAAGGGCGGCTCGGCCTGCGGCCTCGCTCATCTGCTCAGCTTAGAATCAGGCCCAGTGGAAATTACGTACTTCGGGCTCAATTCGGTGCGGTTGCGGGGGCGTGAGGCGGCCATCCTGATCGATCCGTACGATCCGAAGCTCGGCCTCGCGCCGGTGCGGCTGAATGTGCAGGTCGTCGCGCTGAGCCACGAGGATCCCACGCACTTCAGTATGCAGGGCCTTGGCAGTGACTACCACCTCGTCACGGGCGCCGGCGAGTTCGAGATCAGGGGCATCGCCCTGCGCGGGATCCAGACCTATCACGACCAGAAGAGGGGCGCCGAGCGGGGAAAGAACACCGTTTATGTCATCGAGATCGACGACCTCCGCGTCTGTCACCTCGGGCACCTCGGGCATGCGCTCGACGAGCCGCAACTCGATGCCATCGGCAGCAAGGTCGATGTCCTGTTCGTGCCGGTCGGCGACGGCAGTCACATCAACTCCGCGGAGGCGACCGAGATCGTCAATCAGATCGAACCCAAGCTTGTCGTCCCGATTTCCTACAAGGTTCCGGGGCTCACCCTGCTCGCCCAAAACCTCGAGGGGGTCGAGAAATTCGCCAGGGAGATGGGGGCGACAGATTTGACCGCGCAGCCCAAGCTGCAACTGACGTCCAGCCCCACGACCGAGGAGCCGAAGCTCGTCATCCTGGAACCCCGCGGCGCGGCCGCGATCGCCAATGTCGACTAGGTCTAGGCGCTCGCTTTCCGAGATTCCCGGCCTTGCGTGTCGACCTGGGCCGCCATGCGCGCCCGTTCCAGCCTGACCGCGCTGTCGATCAATCCGAGGTGACTGTAGGCCTGCGGGAAGTTCCCGCGCGGCGATCCGGTCAGCGGGTCCGCCCCTTCCGCCAGCAGGCCCAGTGGAGATGACAGGGCGACCAGGCTTTCGAGTTGTCGCTGGGCGGCGTCGAGTCGGTCGAGGCCGATGAGGCCGTCGACGTACCAGAAGCTGCAGAGAAGGAAGGCCGCGCTGAGATAGCCCTGGTCGTCGCGGCAGTCGTAGCGCCGGACATAAGGCCCGTTGACGAGACGCTGGCTCATCGTTTCGATCGTCGCTCGCATCCGTGGATCGGTCGCCGGCAAGAAGCCGAGGACCGGCATCTGCAGGACGGCGGCGTCCAGGCACTCGTCGTCGTAGGCCTGCGTGAAGGCGCCGACCTTCGGATTCCACGCGCGCGTTTCGATCTCGGCCCGCAGGTCCCTGGCGGCGCGCTCCCATTCCTCCAGGTGTGCCACGTTGCCAGTCCCGCGCGCCAGCGTGATGGCGCGGTCGAGCGCGACCCAGCACCAGAGCTTCGAATGCGTGTGGTGCTTTCGCTCTCCCTGGAACTCCCAGATGCCATTGTCCGGTTCGCGGCTGAGCTCCCAGATTCCGTCGGCAAACCGTTCGATGACGTGCCAGAGCTTGGTGGAGATGAAGCCGCCCTTGCGCTGGTACACGGCCATGCAGTCGATGACCGCACCGAACACGTCCAGCTGCCGCTGGCCCGCGGCCCGATTGCCGATCCGGATGGGCCGTGACCCGTCGTAGCCGGTGAGGTGCTCGAGGTACTGCTCGGGTAGGTGCGCGTCGCCGTCGACGCGATAGACGATCTGCATCGCGAAGTCATGGTCGTAGGCGCGGTCCCGAATCCAGTTGATGAAATCGGCTGCCTCCTGGGAAAAGCCGGCGCGGAAGAGCGCCGCGATCCCGTAGGACGCATCGCGCAGCCAGCAGAAACGGTAATCCCAATTTCGGTCCCCGCCGACATCCTCGGGCAACGACGTGGTCGGGGCGGCGGTGAGCGCGCCGGTCGGCGCGTAGGTAAGAAGCTTGATGACGAGCGCCGAACGGCGGACGGCTTCCTGGAACGGACCGGTGTACAGGCACTGGTCGAGCCAACGAACCCAGAACTCGCGGGTCCGGGCCGCCAGCTCGGTGGCATCGCTGCTGCTCGGGAACTTTCGGCCCAGCGCAAAGTACCGCTCGCCAAAACCGAGCGTGAACCAGATTTGTCGATCGGGCTCGAGGGTGAAGCGGAACACGAATCGGGGTCGGCCGTCGACGTCCTCCACCGTGCCGGTCATGGGAAGGGTCGAGGACAGGATGACCTCCTGCGACCCGCCTGAGGCCAGCACAATCCCTTCCCGCTCCGAAAACGTGGTGCGGGCCCGGCCATACCCGGGAGAGGGGTCCAGCACACACTCGACCTCGACCGGGCCACCGCGGGCCTCGAGGCCGCGGCAGATCCGCCGCAACGAGATGAACCGTTCGCCCTCCAAAAAGCACGGCATGAAGTCGGTGACCACCAGTGTGCCCTGGGGGCGATGGAAGGTTGTGGTCAGCAGGTTCGTATCCCGGACATAGGCTTGCTCGCCGGCGGGCACCGGGTTGACCGGTGAAATTCGGAAGGTGCCGCCCCGCTGCCGGTCCAGCATCGCTGCGAAAATCGACGGTGAATCGAACCGCGGGTAGCAAAACCAATCGACCCCGCCACCGGCCGAGACGAGGGCGGCGGTTTCGCAGTTGCCGATCAATCCATAGGGGTACACGCTGTGACCTTACGAAATTGGCATGACCTGTGGACGGTGGCCGCCTGAAGCCGGTGCGGTCCGATCAGAACTTTTGGTCCGGATGGGCCGGCCCTCGACGCAGTAGAATAATCTCCCGGTGCCGAAGTACGTCTTCGTGACCGGTGGGGTGGTTTCCTCGATTGGCAAGGGGATCACAGCGTCGTCGATCGGGACCATTTTGAAGGCCCGCGGCCTCAGTGTCTCCCTCCAGAAGCTCGACCCCTACATCAATATCGATCCGGGCACCATGTCGCCGTACCAGCATGGAGAAGTCTTCGTGACCGACGACGGGGCCGAAACCGACCTCGACCTCGGCCATTACGAGCGCTTCATCGACGCGAACCTGAGCCGGGCCAGCAATGTGACGACCGGCAAGATCTATGCCGAGGTCATTGCCAAGGAGCGCCGGGGCGACTATCTCGGCGGCACGGTCCAGGTCATTCCCCACGTCACCAACGAGATCAAGGAGCGGATCACTCGCGTGACCTGGGAAGACAACCCGGACGTGGTGATCGTGGAGGTGGGTGGCACGGTCGGCGACATTGAGTCGTTGCCGTTCCTGGAGGCGATTCGCCAGCTGAAGAACGACCTCGGGCGCAAGAACGTCTTCTATGTCCACGTGACACTGGTTCCGTTTGTCGAGGCGTCGGAAGAGTTTAAGAGCAAGCCGACCCAGCACAGCGTCGCCGCGCTGCGCAGCATCGGCATTCAGCCAGACGCCATCGTGTGCCGGTCAGAGCGACCCGTGAGTGTCGCGCTCAAGGACAAGATCGCACTCTTCTGCGATGTGGACCGGCGGGCGGTGATTTCGGTACCGGATGCGGCGTCGATCTACGAAGTTCCGCTCGTGCTGGAAGAGGCGGGTCTGGGTAAGGTCATCGTGGAGGCGCTGGAGATCCCCGCGACGGCACCCGACCTGACGGATTGGACCGAGCTCGTCCACCGGATCCAGCACCCGCTGGGCTCGGTCCGAATCGGGGTGGTTGGGAAGTATCTGCCGGCCCCCGACGCCTACATCAGCGTGACCGAGGCGCTGCGTCACGCCGGCGTGCATCACAACCTTCGGGTCGACATCAAATGGATCGCGTCGGAAACCCTGGAGACCGGCGACCTCCGCCCGCTCGACGGCGTCGATGGCGTGGTCGTGCCCGGTGGTTTTGGCCACCGTGGTATCGAAGGGAAGATTGCGGCGGCCCGCTTTGCCCGGACCGGTCTCGTTCCGTATCTCGGCCTCTGCCTGGGGTTGCAGTGTGCGGTGATCGAGTTCGCGCGCGACCTGCTGGCTGCGCCGGATGCCAACAGCACCGAGTTCAACGCGTTTACCAGTCACCCGGTCATCGACCTCCTGCCCGAACAACGTGATGTCGCGGACAAGGGCGGGACGATGCGTCTGGGCCTCTATCCCTGCAAGCTGCAGCCGGACACTCGGGCCGCGGCGGCCTATGGTGAGCTCGTCGTTTACGAACGTCACCGGCATCGATTCGAGTTCAACAACGTATACCGGGAGCCCATGTGGGAGGCCGGCGTCATCTTTTCCGGCACCTCTCCAAACGACCGCCTCGTCGAAATCATCGAGCTCCGCGACCATCCCTGGTTTGTCGCCTCGCAGTTTCATCCCGAGTTCCGCTCGCGTCCGAACCGGCCGCATCCGCTGTTCCGCGACTTCGTCAAGGCGGCGGCGTTGCGCGCCGGAGTCCTTCCAGACAGTGGCGTCCAGATGGCGCCGGCAACCGCACCGGACAACATCGCCAGCACGTGAGCGCGGATCTCCCCACGCCGTCGGCCGGCGGCGTTGCTGCGCCCCGTGGCGCGCAACCAAACCTGGGCCTGGAGTTGGTCCGGGCGACTGAGGCCGCGGCGCTCTCCGCCGGTCGGTGGATGGGGAACCTCGATCGCGAGGGAATCAAGACGACGGCCGTCACGGCGATGCAGGAGGCGCTGCGCGGCGTGCACATGCGTGGCACGATCGTGATTGGCGAGGAGGGGACTGGGAGCCCTCTATCGGTCGGGCAGGCCCTCGGCGATGGCAGCGGCGGCGCCTGCGACGTTGCGCTCAAGCCCCTCGACGGATCGACGCTCGTCGCTAAAGGCTTGCCGAACGCGGTCTCGGTCATCGCCACCGCAGGGTCCGGTTCCATGGTGCGTGCCCCGGTGGGCATGTACGCGGAAAAAATCGCCGTCGGACCGGACGCGCGAGGCTCGGTCGATGTCACGGATTCGGTGGAGAATAACCTCCAGCGCGTCGCGTTCGCCAAACGGGTTCAGGTGTCAGATCTGACGGTGGTCATGCTGGACCGGCCACGTCACCAATCGCTGACGGAACAGGTCCGGCAGATCGGCGCCCGGATCACCATGCTGAGCGACGGGGACATCGCCGCCGCCATCATGGCAACCCTCGAGGGAACCGGCATCGACGTGATGATTGGCGTCGGTGGCCTGCCCGAGGCGGTCCTCGCCGCCTGCGCGCTCAAATGCCTCGGTGGCGACCTGCAGTGCCGGCTCTGGATGCGGTCCAAGGACGACGAGGAGCGGGCCCGCCTGGCGGGATTTGACGACCCGCGGCGCGTCTATAGTGTCGATGACCTGGTCCGTGGCGACGACGTGGCCTTTGCCGCGACCGGGGTCACCGACGGCGAGTTCCTGCACGGCGTGATCTATCACCACTACTGGGCCGAGACCGAATCCATGGTCTTTCGGAGTCAAAGTGGGACGGTGCGCCACCTCAACACCAAGCATCACTACGCGCTTCGGTCGGTGGAAGGGGCGCACCGCAAGGTCAGGTAAGCCGACTGATGACGCCACCGCGTGGAAGTGAGGCATTTGCACACTTCGTGCAACTGCGACTGTTTCATTTGACGCGGAGAGACGAGCGCGGCTAGACTGACCCCCGTTTTGCCCGCCGCCCGCCGCCCGATCGTTCCGCCGACCCCGGCTGCCGCTGCCTCTCCAAAGCGGTCGTCGCGGGGGATGTCACGAATCGCGACCCATGGGTGGGTCCTGGCCCTGACCTTGCTGGTCAGCGCGCTGGCGCCGCTCGGACTGAACCGGGCGCAGCCGGAGGTGACCGCCATCGCGGGCGGCAGCCCGCTGCCGGTGAGGGCAGGGTTGCTCAAGGGCGGACCCGATGGGCCGGCGCCCCGGGCGCCGTCCAGCGCTCCGCAGACCGGTCAGCTTCCGGCCTTGCGGGAATATGCGGTCCAGGCGGGCGACACCCTCGGCGGCGTGGCCCGCCAGGCGGCGATCGGCGTCGACACGCTGATCCAGGTGAATGGGCTCAGTCCGTCGCAGGAGCTCGCTCCGGGGCAGATCATCATCCTTCCGCCGGTCGACGGCACGATGATCGCGGTGGGGCCCGGACAGACTCTCGCCCAGCTCGCGCGTGCCTATCGGGCCGACGCGGCGGCCATCCGTACGGTGAATGGGCTCACAATCGGGTCCGCCGTGCCGGCTCAGATCTTCATCCCCGCGATCGAAACCGGAGACCTCGCGCCGCCGGATCCCCCCAACGGCCCGACGGAAAGCCTCCATCATCTTGCACGCTTCGTATGGCCGGCTCACGGGATCATCACCACGTACTTCTGGCAGTATCATCCCGGGATCGACATCGCGAACGAGGTCGGCACGCCCGAAGTCGCCGCCGATGCCGGCCGCGTCATCGTTGCCGGCTGGGGCTCCTACGGGATCTACGTCGAGATCGATCACGGCAACGGGTTTCACACTGTCTACGGCCACATGTCCCGCGTTCTGGTGCAGGTTGGTGACGTCGTCTCACCCGGCCAGGAAATCGGCCTCATGGGGTCGACCGGCCGGTCGACCGGACCCCACCTGCACTTCGAGATTCGGTACAACGGGGTGCCACAGAACCCGCTCGACTTTCTGTCCTGATCTCGGGTCCGCAGTAACGTAAGGGTGTGTCGCGCCTCATCTATGCCACGCCTGACGGACGCGTCCAGGTGCACTCTTCGCTTCACGCGCTCGCTCGGACTGGCTGGGAGGTGGCGCCGCCCGACCACCTGATTCCGATCCCTAACGGCACCACGCTCGTTCATCTGCCCGGCCGCTTTGCCATCGGCCGGTCTGCCCGAGGACCGGTGTCGCTCCGTACGGAGGGTCAGCTGGCGGTCGCGGCGGTGTTGCCACCCGGCTACTTGCGGACCTGGCTGCCGGCCTACGAGGCGTCCTCCGGCGCCCCCGTGCTGCCGCTGTACGGCTACGCAGCGGTCGGGGCCGTCGATGGCGAGCCGCGGGTAGCGGCCCTCCGCACCGATCGGTGGGAGGCCTGGAATCCCCAGGCGATGGAGCGTCAGCAGATGGCGCCGTCACTTCGGGCCGCGGTCCGGGCGCTGCCCGCGAATCGCCTGGTCCAACACCTCGTCACCTGTGCCACCGACTATCGATGCCTCACGGCGCAGAACCTCTTCATTCGGAGGGGAGAAGGGGCCATCCCCGTGTCGCCTGCCTGCAATGCGGCCTGCCTTGGCTGCATCTCGGAGCAGTGGGGCGAAGTGGCCTCACCCCAGACGCGCCTGAGCTTTGCGCCGGGCGCGATCGAGATCGCCGAGCTGGCGGCGTGGCACCTGTCGGCCCATGTGGAAAACTTCGTCAGCTTCGGCCAGGGATGCGAGGGCGAGCCGTTGACGCGCGGCGCCATTCTGGTGGAGGCGGTCCGGCGCATCAGGGCCGCCGCGCCGGCGGCGACCATCCATATCAACAGCAACGGATCCCGCCCGGAGGTGCTGCGACGATTGATCGCCGCCGGGCTCAATTCCATCCGGATCAGCATCTTCAGCCTCGACGATGCACGATTTCGTGCCTACTATCGTCCGGTCGGATACAGCCTCAAGGAGGTGGCCGACTGCGCAACCGTGATGGCCGACCGCGGTGGCCAGGTGACGGTGAACCTGCTCACCTTTCCGGGTATCAGCGACGCGCCGGAGGAGATCGAGGCCCTCGTGACCTTCATCCAGCAGCGCGGCGTTCACCAGGTCCAGCTGCGAACGCTCAACGTCGATCCACTCTGGCTTCTCGATCGCATCCCCAATCGGACCGCGGGGATCGGGATGCGCGCCTTCGTCGACCAGCTTCGCCGGCGCTGTCCCGGGTTGCGGCTGGGCAACTTCACCCGAGCGTGGCCGGTGGCCGAGCCGATCTCGGTCTGAATACGGGCCTGATTAAAAGCGTGGCCTTAAGGGCATGCTGTAGGTAATGGCCGACCCTTTCCAATCCAACCAGAAACCGGCGCCGGGCGGCGCCGACTATGGCTACCGCACGGATCGTCCGGTGCAGGCGGATATTCCAGCCCACGGGAGCAACCAGGGCCGCCGGAACGGCGGGCTCGCCGCCGGCGTGCTCGCCTTTCTTGGGCTGGTCCTCGGCAAGCTCCAGTTGGTGTTCATCCTCCTCCTCAAGTTCAAGGGATTGGCCTTCACCGTGGTGTCCACCGGCGTGACGGCGCTCCTTTACGCACAGCTGTTCGGGTGGGCGTTCGGCGTTGGCATCGTGCTCTTGATCCTGATCCACGAAAGCGGCCACGTGGTGGTCGCGCGCGCGATCGGCTTGCCCGTGACGCTCCCGGTCCTCATCCCATTTCTGGGCGCCTTCGTCAGCATGAAACAGCAACCACGCAGCGTGACGCAGGAATCCGTGATGGCGATCGGCGGCCCGGTCCTTGGCTCGATCGCGGCCGGGCTCTGTTACCTCGGCTACCTGGCGACGCCAGGCTCGAGCACCGGACACCTGCTGCGGGCGCTTGCCTACTTCGGCTTCCTGATCAACCTCTTCAACCTGGTGCCCGTGACGCCGCTCGATGGCGGCCGGGTGCTGTCCTTGCTTTCCAAGTGGTTCAACGTGGCGGGGCTCGCGGTCGCCGCCGGGCTGCTGCTGTTCGAGATGCAGTCGGGGAACCGGGTTAGCCCGGTGCTCTTCCTGGTGCTCATCTTCGGGGCCTTCAGTACCTTCCAGCGATTCCGGTCAACCACCCTCAACCCGGCGTACTACGCCGTCGATGCCCGGACCAAGGTGATCATCGGGTCGCTGTACCTCGGTCTCCTGCTTGCGCTCGGCCTTGGGATGCTCAGCACCTCATCGATCCTGAGTTGAAGCGGCTGATAGAATTGAAAACCCGATGAAAGCCACTATCCATCCGACCTACCATCACGATGCGGTCGTGCATTGCCTGTGCGGTAACACCTTCGTCACGGGTTCGACACAAAAGGAACTCAAGACCGAGGTTTGCTCCGTTTGCCACCCGTTCTTTTCCGGCCAGCAGCGGATCGTCGATACGCAGGGCCGCGTCGACCGCTTCCAGCAGCGCCAGCAGCGGAAGAGATAGCCGCCCCCGGCCGTTGCATTGGCTGGGTGCTAGCATGAGCGCGGCGGTGAGCCAGGACAAGTTCTTCTACGGCGGCCAGGCCGTCCTCGAGGGCGTCCTGATGCGTGGCCGGACCACCTATGCGGTCGCCGTTCGACGGCCGGATGGCGAGATCCAGATCCTGCGTGAGCGACTCCGCTCCGTCGTGTACACCCATCCGCTGTGGAAGCTTCCACTTCTTCGCGGGTTGGCGAGCCTGTGGGAGATGCTCCACCTTGGCATGAAGGCCCTGGTGTACTCCGCCAACGTGCAGGCGGAGGGGGAACAGCTGGAGCTGAACTCCAATGTCATCCGGGTGACGATGGGCATCGCCATCGTGGGGGCGCTGCTCTTTTTTCTCGGGGTGCCCCTGGTAGCGGCCGGCTTTCTCAGCCGCGGACATAGCAACCTCGTCTTCGGTCTGATCGATGGCCTCGTGCGGATCGGCCTGCTCCTTCTTTATCTGTATGCCATCTCCTTCAAAGCCGAGATCGCGCGGCTCTTCGCGTACCACGGCGCCGAACACAAGACCATCAATGCCTTCGAAGCCGGGCTTCCACTCGACGTCCCCAATGTCCGGACGCAGAGCACCTTGCACCCGCGCTGCGGCACCGGCTTCCTGCTGGCCGTGATGGTGGTCAGCGCGTTCGTCTTCGGCCTGGTGGGTCGCCCCGCCCTGCCTGTTCTGCTGGTGTCGCGGTTGGTCCTCATCCCCTTGATCGCCATGCTGGCCTACGAGTTCATCCGCTTCGCCGGTCGTCATCGTGGCAACGCCGTCGTCAAGATCCTGATCATCCCGTTCCTGCTGACCCAGAAACTCACGACCCGCGAGCCCGACGATCAGCAGCTCGAGGTCGCCCTCGCATCCTTCCACGCCGCCCGGCAAGAGGAGGAAGAGGCCGCGGCCTGATGTTCGAACAGCTCGATGCCGTTCGGGCTCGGTACGATGCGATCACGCAGCGGCTCTCCGATCCGGCAGTTCATTCGGATCTCAAGGAAGTACAGCGCCTCGGCAAGGAGCAAGCGCAGTTGCGTGAGCTGGTCCAGCTCTACGAGGCCTACCGCAAGGCCCACCAGGGCATGGCGGAGGCGCGTGCGATGGCAGAGGAGGAGCGGGATCCCGAGATGCAGGCCTACGCCCGCCAGGAGCTCGAGCGTCAACAGGCTGACCGGGATCGGCTGGAGGCCGCGTTGAAGGTCGCGCTCATCCCCAGGGATCCCAATGACGTAAAAGATGTCATCGTGGAGATCCGGCAGGGGACCGGGGGGGACGAGGCGGCCTTGTTCGCCGCCGATTTATTCAAGATGTACGGTCGATACGCGGAGTCGCGGCGCTGGAAAGTCGACCTGGTCTCGGAGAGCCAGACGGAACGTGGTGGCTTCAAGGAAGTCGTTTTCGAGATCCGAGGACGCGACGCGTATGCCCGGCTGAAATTCGAGAACGGGGTTCATCGGGTCCAGCGGGTGCCGGAAACGGAGGCCCAGGGCCGCATCCACACCTCGACCGCCACCGTGGTCGTCATGCCGGAGGCCGAAGAGGTCGACGTCGCGATCGACCCTGAACGGCTCAAGGTCGACGTCTACCGCTCCGGCGGGCACGGTGGGCAGAGCGTCAACACGACGGACTCGGCGGTGCGCCTGACCTACACGCCCGAGGACGGCGGTCCGCCGATCGTGGTCACGTGCCAGGACGAGCGCTCGCAGCTCAAGAACAAAGCGAAGGCGGAAAAGGTGCTGATGGCCCGCTTGCTCGATCGACAGATGGCCCAACAGCATGCGGCCCTCACCGAGGTGCGGCGGTCCGCGGTCGGGTCGGGGGACCGCAGTGAAAAAGTGCGGACCTACAACTACCCGGAGGGCCGAATTACCGACCACCGGATCGACTTCAAGTACTACAAGCTTCCCCAGTTCATCGGGGATGGCGATATGAATCCCGTGATCGAGCGGCTGATCGCGTGGGACCAGGGGAACCGGCTTAACGAACCGCCGCCGAATGGCACCCGCGGCTGAGACCAGCTCGGTCAAAGCCCAGCTCGCGAAAACGCGTGCGGCGCTGGCGGCGGCTGGCATCCCGTATGCGTGGCTCGACGCCGAGATCCTCGTCGCCCACGTCCTGCGCAGCTCGCGCGTGCGGCTGCATACCCATCCAGAGCAGCGGCTGACCGCATCGCAGCGGCAGCGCCTGCGTCGGTTGACGAGTCGGCGGGCCGCCCGGGTTCCGGTGCCCTACCTGACCGGTGAGCGGGAATTCTACGGACATATGCTGGCAGTGAGCCCCGCCGTCCTGATTCCACGACCGGAGAGCGAACTGCTCGTCGACCTTGCGATCGATTGGTTCAAGCATCATCCACCTGCGCGACAGGCCATCGACCTCGGCACCGGCAGTGGCGCGGTCGCCATTGCCGTCGCCAAAGCTGTCCCCCGGGTTCGCATCGTGGCGAGGGATGTCAGCGCGCGAGCCCTGCGGGTGGCCGCCGCAAATGTCGCGCGCTACCGGCTGCGCCGCCGGATCAACATCCAGAAGGGGGACTTGCTGCGGGGCGCCGCCCCGGCGGACCTGATCATCGCCAACCTTCCGTACATCTCCGAGGTGCAGAAGCGGGTGCGGCCCAGGGAGCTCGACTACGAGCCCGCGCTCGCGCTCGACGGCGGTGATGACGGCCTGGCGCTGATTCGCGCGGCGTTGGCGCAAGCCCCCGCGCTGGTCAAGCCGGGCGGGGGCGTGCTGTTCGAGTGCGACCCCTCGCAGGCGCGCCGGCTCGTTCGGCTGGCCCAGGGGCACTGGCCGGCGGCAGAGGTCCGTGTGCACCAAGACCTGGCAGGACGCGACCGGGTCATCGCGGTGACGCTCGCTTCGTGACCGACCGCTGGGCCGCCGACGCGGGATCGATCGAGCGGGCGGCCGCCCGCCTCCGAGCCGGGGCGGTGATCGCCTTTCCCACGGACACGCTGTACGCCGTGGGAGCCCGTGCCAGCGACGCCGGGGCGGTTCAGCGGCTCTACCGCGCCAAGCGGCGGCCCGCGACGCAGCCGCTCATCCTCCTCGTCAGTGGCTCGGCGCAGATCGGGGGCCTGGCGACCGTCTCGCTCGCGGCGGAGGCCTTGATGCGCCGGTTCTGGCCCGGTTCGCTCACGCTCGTGCTCCCGGCCCGTGGTGGCCACCCTGGCCAGACGGTGGCTTTTCGGGCTCCCGATCATCCTGTCGCGATGGGCCTGCTTAAGACCCTCGGTGAGCCGATCGCCAGCAGCAGCGCGAACCCGGCCGGAATGCCGCCCCCGGTCGACGCGGGTGCCGTCCTGGATTGCCTGGGGGGCGCGATCGAGCTGGTGATCGACGGCGGATCGTGTCCGGTAGGTGTGCCATCGACCATCCTGGACCTGAGCGGGGCGACGCCGCGCATTCTGCGCCAGGGCGCCATCCCCGAGGCCGACCTCATCCGGCGATAATGAGCGGGATGTTGCAGGCGGCCCGCGACCTCACCAGCCGGATCGATGCGGTCGACCCGGAGGTTGGGCGGGCCATCCGCGACGAGTTCGAGCGCCAGCAATACACCCTGGAGCTGATTCCGTCCGAGAACATCGCCAGCCCCGCGGTCCTGCAGGCGCTCGGCTCCCTCTTGAACAACAAGTACGCGGAAGGGTATCCCGGCAAGCGGTACTACGGCGGCTGCGAGAACGTCGATCGGATCGAGACGCTCGCGATCGAGCGGGCCAAGGCGCTCTTTGGCGCCGAGCATGCCAATGTCCAGCCCCACAGTGGGACGACCGCCAACTACGCGGTCTACGCCACCGTCTGCAAGCCCGGGGACACGGTCCTGGCCATGGATCTCAGCCATGGCGGCCACCTGAGCCACGGCAGTCCGGTCAACTTCTCGGGCAAGCTCTATCACATCGTTTCCTACGGCGTCGATGCCACAAGCGAGCGGATCGACTACGACGCCCTGGAACGGCAGGCAAACGAGGTTCGCCCCACGATGCTGCTGGGCGGCTACAGCGCCTATCCACGCATCCTCGATTTCGAGCGGATGGCCGCCATCGCCCGTGGCGTGGGCGCGATCTTCTTCGTCGACATGGCCCATTTCGCGGGGCTGGTGGCGGGCGGCGCCCACCCGAGCCCCGTTCCGCATGCGGACTTCGTCAGCTTCACCACCCACAAGACGATGCGCGGCCCGTGGGGTGCCATGATCCTCTGCAAGGCGAAATATGCGGCCGACCTCGACAAGAGCGTGTTTCCCGGGATCCAGGGCGGTCCGCTGAACCACGCGATCGCCGGAAAAGCGGTCATGCTTGCGCAATGGAAAACGCCCGAATTCAAGACCTATGCGCAGTCCGTAGTGGCAAATGCCCGGGCCCTCGCTGACGGCCTGTCGCGCCGTCATCTTCGCCTGGTCAGCGGTGGGACGGACAACCACCTGATGCTGGTCGATCTGCGTCCCCTCAAGCTGACCGGCAAGAAGGTGCAGGACACGTTCGACACGGTGGGGATCACGGTCAATCGGAACTCGATCCCGTTCGACACCGCCAGCAAATTCAATCCGAGTGGCATCCGGCTCGGGAGCCCCTCGGTGACGACTCGCGGCATGGGGGTCGAAGAGATGAATCAGATTGCCGAGATGGTCGCGGAGTTGTTGTTCAACCTCGACGACCGCACGGTGCATGAGCAGGTGCGCGCCCGCAGCCGGGCGTTGTGCGAACGATTCCCACTCCCGTACTAGCGGCCTCGAGCTTCTTCACCGACCCGACGTTCTGGACCGCGTTTTCGCCGTCCAGGTTCGGGCCAGCGGTCCTTCCGTTCGCCGCCGCCCTGGTCGCCACGGCGGCCGCGGTCTTGCCGACGCGATGGCTCGCCTTCAAGCTCGGCGCGGTCGCGGTGCCGGGCGCCCGGCGGATCCACAGCCGGCCGACCGGACGATTGGGTGGCCTGGCCATGTACCTCGGGTTCGGCCTTTCCGCGGCCTTCTTCTCGAAAAATCCCCTCACCCTCGGGCTGCTCCTCGCGGCGGCGACCGTGACGGCCCTGATGGTGCTGGATGACCTCCACGGGATCAGCCCTCTTGTCAAGCTCGCCTTCCAGGTGGCCGCGTCGGTCCTCGCCATCCTCCTCTTTGGCGTTCACAACATCATCAACGTCGTGCAGCTGCCAGGCGGTCGGGTGGTCACCCTTGCCGTCGCCGTCGCCGTCGCGCTCACGCTGCTCTGGTTCGTGGCGTTGCAGAACACGATCAATTTGATCGACGGCGTGGACGGGTTGGCCGCCGGGGTGGTGGCGATCGTGGCCGGCGCGATCCTGCTCGCGGCGATCAACCAGAACAAGACGGACACGATTATCCTGGCCGGGGCGTTGATCGGGGCCTGTGTAGGCTTCCTCTTCTTTAACTGGCATCCCGCGCGCGTCTTCATGGGTGACAGCGGCAGCAACTTCCTCGGCTTCACCCTGGCGGCCCTTTCCGTGCTATCGGTCGCCAAGGGGGCGGTGGTCCTCGCCCTGCTGGTGCCCGTCGTCGCATTGGCCATCCCCTTCTTTGATACGGGCTGGGCGATCCTGCGACGCCGGATTCGGGGCCAGTCGATCGCGACCGCGGACGCCGAGCACCTGCACCATCGGTTGCTCGACTTCGGGTTGAGCCCGCGCGAAACGGCCCTCGTCTTCTACTTTGGGACCGCGATCTTCGCCGCCATCGGGCTCACCATCTACGGGCATCGGAAGGTCCTGCTCGGCGCCATCCTCCTGCTGGTCCTGGGTATTGCGATCATCATGGCTCGACGGTTTCGACGAATCAGCCGAGGATGAGCCCGGTTACGGTGCCCGCCTGATTGCGCGGTGAATTTGGCGCCTGCTAAGCTTGGGACGGTTGAGGCCTAATCTGGGAGGCAGTGGTGGCCCCGACGGATAAGCGCAAGGACCCCAGTATGCTGGCGGCCTTGGGCATGGCGTCAGGCATCGGCCTTCAACTCGGTGCGTCGGTTTTGGTGGGATTAGGGCTCGGCCTGCTTCTCGACCGATTCTTCCGGACGTCACCGTGGTTTCTGTTGATCGGGTTGATCCTGGGGATTCTTTCAGGTGGATACAGCGTGGTCCGAATGGTCTTGAAGGAGATGCAGCGCGGTGAGTGAACTGCGCCGGTTCCAGTACAGTGCCGGCCTCGTCCTGGCGGCGGCGCTGGCCGCCTCCAGCGGCGTGTTCGCCCTCACCGGCCACCCTGGCGCGGTCTCCGGGTTGCTCGCGGGCGGCTTGCTGGGCTTCGTCAACATGACCTGGATGGTGTCGACGGCCACGCGACTAATGGATCGAACGACGACCGCGCGTGGGCTCCAGGCGATCGCCTTCGCGCGGTTCCTCGTGGTGGCGTCGCTACTTGGAGCGATCCTTGTGTTTGGCCATGTGAATCCCGTCGCCGCCGTGATCGGCTATGGGCTGTTTCCCATGGCGTCGGCGGTGGCGGGCTGGCGCTTCATGTCCGCGCCATCGAAGGTCATCGTATGAGCGCGCTGGGGTGGCTCGCGATCGAGGTCACGCACCCCACGGCGAGCATCGCCGGCATCGACTTCAACGTCGACACCATTCGGAACACGGTGTTCGTCTGCCTCTTGCTGGTGATCGTGGCCGTCATTTTGCGCCGTCAACTGCATCCAGGCATTCCGAGTCCCTTACAGAACGCGACGGAAGCCCTCGTCGAGTACATCGGGAACCTGACCGAAGAGACCCTCGAGGGGCGCGGGATAGCCCTGGCCCCTTTGGCCATCACCCTGTTCACCTTCCTGTTGATCGCCAATTGGTTGGGCCTGATTCCACTGCTCAAATCGCCCACCAACGATTGGAATACGACGCTGGGACTCGCCCTGATGGCGTTCGTGCTCGTGCAGTTCTACAGCATCCGCAAGCGAGGCTTTGGCGGTTACCTCAAGCATCTCCTGCTGCAACCACCGTTCTTTCCGCTGACCGTCATCGACGAGCTGGCCAAACCCCTTACGCTGTCCTTTCGGCTCTACTTCAACATCTTCGTCGGCGAGCTTCTGCTCACCCTCATCGTCCTGTTGGTCCCGCCGTGGGCCTCCTGGCTGCCGGGCGCGGCGTGGACGCTTTTCAGCCTTTTCGTCGGCGCCGTTCAGGCGTTCATCTTCACCGTTTTGACGATCTCGTACATCGCGGTTGCCACTGACGTTGAATCAAGCCACGCATAGGAACAAGGAGGATCGGGTTGGAACGTGCAATCGTACTCGGCGCAACCGTCATCGCTTTCGGACTCTTGCTGGGGTTGAGTGCCCTCGGTGCTGGGATTGGTGACGGGCTCGTCTCGAGTCGCACCGTCGAAGGAACGGCTCGGCAGCCGGAGATGCAGGGTCGACTCTTCATCCTGATGGTCATCGGCATTGGCTTCATCGAGGCGCTGCCGATCATCGGGCTGGGGCTGGGGCTCTTCTTGGTCTTTGCGAACCCCTTGTTAGGACAGCTCGGTAAGTGATTCTTCTCGACGCCGGTCTTTTAACGATCAACGGCACGCTCATCGCGCAGCTGCTGGTCTTTCTGGCAATGCTATTCGTGCTGTCCCGGGTGGCCTGGGGCCCGCTGGTACGCATGCTCGAGGCGCGCCGGGCTCGGATCCAGGAGGGGATCGAGGCCACCGACCGGGCCAAGCGCGATCGGGAAGCGGCCGAGAACGAATATCGCGCCAAGCTTGACGAGGCGCGCGGCGAAGCACAGAAGATGGTTGAGCAGGCCCAAAAGATGGGGGAGTCCCTGCGCCAGGAACTCGAGGTGAAAGCGAAGGAGCGGGCGGAGCAGATCATCGCCCAGGCGAAGAAGGAGATCGGTCAGGAGCGCGAGCGTGCCGTGCAGGGCCTGCGTGCGCAGGTCGCCGACCTCGCTGTGCTGGCGGCCGGTCGCGTGATCGGCGAGACGCTCGACTCGCCCAAGCACCGGCAGCTGATCGACCGGGCGATCGAGGAGGCGGAGCTGCATGCCTAGCGCCAGCAACATCGGGCGGCGGTACGCCACCGGCATTTTCCAGCTCGCGCAGGAGGAGAACGCCGTGGACGCCTGGCGGTTGGAGCTCGCCCGGCTGGACGAGCTCCTGTCCGATGAGGTGTTGACCGCGGCCTTTGAGAATCCGGCGGTGGGCACGCAGCGCCGGATGGACCTGGCTCGACAGCTCGCGCCGGAACTCCGGCCGGAAACGCGGAACCTGCTTCGGCTGTTGATCGAGCACCGCCGAACGAATGACGCGGGCGCGATCCGCCAGGAATTCGACCGTCTGGCCGACGAGGCGTCCGGCATCGTGAACGCCCTGATGACGATCGCCATCCCGCTGGAGGATGCGGATCGACAGCGCTACGAGGAGACGCTGGCTCGAAAGGTCAAGCGGAAGGTCAGGCTCCGTGTCCGAACGGATCCAACGATCATCGGTGGGGCGCGGATCCAGATCGGTGACCACCTGGTCGACGGCAGTGTCCAGACGCAGCTCGAACGCTTGCGTCAAGACCTATTGAGTTAAGCGAGGAAGAACACGTGGGCATCAAATCCGAAGAAATCAGCAGTCTGATCAAGAAGCGCATCAAGGATTTCGACGTCCCGATCCTATCGGCAGACGTCGGCATCGTGACCGAGGTCGGCGACGGCATCGCGCAGGTGTACGGCCTCAAAAACGCCCAGGCCCTGGAGTTGCTCGAGTTCGAGGGCGGCACCAAGGGCGTGGCCTTCAACCTGGAAGAGGACTCCGTCGGGGCCATCATCCTTGGGCCCTTTGAAAAGATCAAGGAGGGCCAGGAGGTCCGGACCACGGGCAAGATCATGCAGGTTCCGGTCGGGGAAGCCCTGGTGGGCCGCGTCGTCAATCCGCTGGGCGAGCCCATCGATGGCAAGGGACCGATCCAGACCAAGGCGTTCGCGCCGATCGAGAAGGTCGCCCCCGGCGTCATCACCCGCCAACCCGTCGATACGCCGCTACAAACCGGCATCAAGGCGATCGACGCCATGATCCCGATCGGTCGCGGTCAGCGCGAGTTGATCATCGGCGACCGGCAGACCGGGAAGACCGCCATCGCGCTGGACACGATCATCAATCAAAAGGGCCAGGGCGTCGTCTGCATCTACGTCGCCATCGGCCAGCGCGCCGCCACGGTCGCCCAGGTAGCGGCGACCCTCGAGCAGCACGGCGCGCTCGAGTACACGATCATCGTGGCGGCCACCGCCAGCGATCCGGCGCCCCTCTGGTACATCGCCCCCTATGCCGGGTGCTCGATGGGTGAGTTCTTCATGGACCAGGGAAAGGACGCGCTCCTCGTCTACGACGACCTGTCCAAGCACGCCTGGGCCTACCGCCAGATCTCGCTGCTGCTTCGCCGGCCGCCGGGCCGGGAGGCTTACCCCGGCGATGTCTTCTATTTGCATTCGCGCCTTCTCGAACGCGCCGCGCGCATGAGCAAGGCGGAGGGCGGCGGGTCGCTGACCGCGCTGCCGATCATCGAGACGCTTGCCGGCGACATCTCGGCCTACATCCCGACCAATGTCATCTCCATCACCGATGGCCAGATCTACCTGTTGACTGATCTCTTCTATGCGGGCATCCGGCCGGCCATTTCGACCGGCCTCTCCGTTTCACGGGTCGGCGGCGCCGCCCAGATCAAGGCCATCCGCCAGGTCGCGGGCCGCCTTCGGCTCGACCTGACCCAGTACCGCGAGCTGGCCGCGTTCGCGCAGTTCGCCTCCGACCTCGACAAGCGCACGCGTGACCAGCTCGAGCGTGGCAAACGGATGACCGAGCTGCTCAAGCAGGGGCAATACGAGCCGATGCCGATCGCGCAGCAGGTGATCGTGCTGTTTGCCGGCGCCAACGGCTACGTCGACAACGTCTCGGTTGACAAGGTGAACACGTTCGAGAAGGAACTGGTGCGGTTCCTGAACAGCTCCCATCCGGAGCTGGAGCAGGCGATCGCCAAGGAGAAGACGGTCTCGGACGACACGGAGAAGCGCTTGCGGGCCGCCATCGACGAGTTCAAAAAATCGAGCCCGCTGGTGGAGAAAGAGAAACCCAAGCCTACCCGTGGCGAGGAGCCGCCCAAAGACGGGGCGCTCCAGCGCGCCCGCGCTGCCACCGAGCGCGACACCAAGAAGGGGCAGTAGAGGACACCATTTGGCCACTCTTGCCGAGATCCGGCGGCGCATCGCGAGCATGAAGAACACGCAGCAGATCACGCGGGCGATGCAGGCCGTCGCCGCCTCCAAGCTTCGTAAAGCCCAGGCGCGTTCCGAGGCCGCGCGGCCATATGCCGACCGGATGGCGGAGGTGCTGACGGAGGTGGCGAGTCGGGTCTCGACTTACCGGCACCCGTTCCTGATTCCGCGCGAGGTCAACAAGCGCCTGCTGATCCTGGTGACCGCCGACCGCGGGCTGGCTGGCGGCCTGAACGTCAACGCGATCCGGGTGGCCCTCAACTATATGCGGCGCGGCGAGGGCACCTCGGTCGACGCGATCGGACGAAAGGGCAGGGACTTCTTCCGACGTCTTCGGGTCCCGATCGTCGCCGAGGTGACGGGGATCGGGGATCGTCCTGAACTCAAGGATGTCCTCCCCGCGATCACGGTCGCGATCGACGAATACATGGCAGGCAATGTCGACGAAGTTGCCCTCGTCTACACGCGCTTCGTGTCGACCGCCAGGCTGGAACCGATGGTCAAGACGCTGATCCCGGTCACGGTGCCCGAGCGCCAGGAGGGACCGCGCGTCGATTATCTGTACGAGCCCGAGGCGGAGGTGGTGCTCTCGCGGCTGTTACCCCGGTATGTCGAGGCCCAGGTTTATGCCGCGGTGCTCGAAAATCAGGCGAGCTTCTATAGCGCGCAGATGGTCGCGATGCGCAATGCAACGGACAATGCCGGCGAACTGATCAATGACCTCACCTTGCTTCGAAACAAGGTGCGGCAGGCGACGATCACGAAGGAACTGGTGGAGATCGTCGGCGGCGCCGAAGCGCTGGCCGCCGGATAACAGGAGGCGAACATGGCGATCGCAGAAAAGCCAACGTCCAAACAAGACCCATCGAAGAAAAAGGCGCGCGTGGGTCATGTGTCCCAAATCATCGGACCGGTCGTCGACGTCGTCTTTGAATCAGAAGATCTTCCCGAGATCAACCACGCCCTGGAGATCGAGCGCGAGGGCGGCCGCCTGGTGCTCGAGGTGCAGCAGCATCGGGGCAACAACGTGGTTCGAACGATCGCCATGGCGACGACCGATGGACTCGTCCGTGGGACGGAGGTCAAAGATACCGGGGCGCCGATCACCGTCCCGGTGGGGAAGGGGACGCTGGGCCGGATGATGAACGTGATCGGCGAGCCGATCGACGGGAAGGGCCCGATCAAGAGTGAGGGCCGCCTGCCGATCCACCGGTCGGCGCCGCCAGTGAGCGAGCAGGAGGTCGGCACCAGCATCCTCGAGACCGGGATCAAGGTCATCGACCTGGTCTGCACCTTCGCCAAGGGGAGCAAGATCGGCCTCTTCGGCGGCGCCGGCGTCGGCAAGACGGTCATCGTCATGGAGCTCATTCGGAATATCGCCACCGAGCATGGCGGCTTCAGCGTGTTTGCGGGCGTCGGCGAGCGGACTCGCGAGGGTAACGGACTGTGGCTCGAGATGAACGAATCCGGCGTCATCGACAAGACGGCCCTGGTCTTCGGGCAGATGAACGAGCCGCCGGGAGCCCGCGCGCGCGTCGGCCTGACCGGCCTGGCCATCTCCGAGTATTTCCGGGACGAATATGGCCAGGACGTCCTGCTCTTCATCGACAATGTCTTTCGGTACACCCTGGCGGGCAGCGAGGTCTCGGCCCTCCTCGGCCGCATGCCGTCGGCCGTCGGGTACCAGCCCACCCTGGCCACCGAGATGGGCGATCTTCAGGAGCGCATCACCTCGACCAAGAAGGGATCGATCACCTCGGTGCAGGCGGTCTTCGTGCCGGCGGACGATTACACGGATCCGGCCGTCGCAACCACGTTCGCCCACCTCGGCGCCACGGTCAGCCTGTCCCGCGCCATCGTCGAGCGCGGCATCTACCCGGCCGTCGATCCGCTCGACTCGTTCTCCCGCATCCTGTCGCCGGACATCGTCGGCGAAGAGCATTACCGCGTCGCCCGTGGCGTGCAGCAGCTCCTGCAGCGCAACAAGGAGCTGCAGGACATCATCGCCATCCTCGGCATGGATGAGCTGTCCGAGGACGACAAGCTGGTGGTGGCCCGCGCCCGGAAGGTGGAGCGCTTCCTCTCCCAGCCATTCTTTGTCGCCGAGGTCTTTACCAACCGGCCCGGCAAGTACGTGCCGTTGAAGGAGACGATCCGCGGGTTCGCCGAGATCCTCGACGGCAAGCACGATGATCTGCCCGAGCAAGCCTTCTACATGGTCGGGACCATCGACGAGGCCGTCGAGGCGGGGAAGGGGAGCGGGACCAACGAACCCGAGGCCAAGGCCGGCGAAGAGGCCGAGGCGAAGGCTGGCGAGCAGGCCGAGGCGAAGCCCGACACCGGGAAGGACCAGAAGTCCGTGGAGCAGTCCCCGAAGACAGCCGCGGCGGCGAAGGGAGAACCGGACGCGAAGGACCGATCCGATGCGAAGGCCGGCGGAGAGCCCACGCCACCGCCGCAAAAGGGCTAGCGCGTGGCGAAGCTGCAGGTCGACATCGTGACGGTGGAAGGCGTCCGCTTCTCGGGCGAGGCGGACTTCGTCGTGGCCCCCGGCTCGGAAGGCGAACTGGGCATCCTTCCCCGGCATATCCCGCTTCTTACGCCGCTGGCTGCCGGCGCGGTCAAGGTGCGCACGGGTACCGACGAGCAACTCTTCTTCGTCTCCGGCGGTTTTCTCGAGGTGCGGCCCGACCGGGTCACCGTCCTGGCGGACGCCGCCGAACGGGCCGATGACATCGATGAGGCGCGTGCCGAGGAGGCCCGCCGCCGGGCGCAGACCGCCATCGAGCAGAAAGCCTCGGATGCGGACCTGGCTGCCGCGACCGCGGCACTCGCCCGCGCCGAGGCCCGCCTCCGCCTCGCCGACCTCCGTCGCCGTCGCCGCGCTTAGCCACAGCCGGCCGGCGTTCAGCCGGCTCCGGCCGGGCGGGCATGCTACCCTAGGCGGCTAGTGGCTCAGCTCCGGATCGAGGGGGGAACTCGATTGGTGGGGCGAGTACCCATCAGCGGGTCCAAGAATGCCGTCCTGCCGATCCTGGCGGCGTGCCTCCTGACCGATGAAGAGTGTCGCCTGAAGAACGTCCCGAAGATCGAGGACGTGGAGATCATGATTCAGCTGCTCGCGCGAATCGGCGTCACGGTGGAGTGGTCGGATCACCAGCAGCTCCATGTCAATGCGGCAGGCCTGGTCCGCGGGGACGTCCTGGCATCGCTCGCCAGTCGGATGCGCGCGTCATTCCTGCTGATGGGACCGTTGCTCGCCCGCCGCGGCGAGGCGCGGGTCGCCAAGCCGGGTGGGGACGACATCGGGATGCGGCGGGTCGAGCAGCATCTCGTTGGGCTGCGGCTGATGGGTGCGCGGGTCGAGCTGGAGGGCGGCGAATACGTCGCGCGGGCAGACCGGCTGACCGGGGCCACCATTCACCTCGACATGCCGACCGTGACCGGCACGGAGAATCTGATGATGGCCGCCGCCACCGCGCAGGGGATGACCACCATCCACAATGCCGCGCGCGAGCCGCACGTCGTGGACCTGGCGATGTTCCTGGAAAAGATGGGGGCCAGGCTGCACGGCATCGGGACTGACGTGCTCCAGATCGACGGCGTGCCCGAGTTGAGTGGTGCCAGCCACCGCGTGATCCCCGACAACATCGAGGCCGGCACCTACGCCTTCGCCATCGCCGCCACCAACGGCGAGGCCGTCGTGGAAGACGTCGAGCCCGGCGATCTGCGGGCTGTGATCCTGAAGCTGCGCGCGTCGGGTGTCGAGGTCGAAGACCTCGGCCGAGCCCTGCGAATCAAGGGACAGGGCCATCTGCTGCCCGTCGATGTGACGACGTGGCCGCACCCGGGCTTTCCCACCGATCTGCAGGCGCCCTACGTCAGCCTGATGACCCAGGCCAACGGACGGTGCGTCGTGTCCGAGGCCGTCTTCGAAAACCGCTTCCAGCAGGTTCCGGAGCTGCGGAAGCTGGGGGCCGACATCTATGTCGAGGGACGCAGCGCCATCGTGTCTGGTCCCAGCTCCCTGCATGGCGCCTCGGTCAGGGTGCCGGACATCCGGTCTGGAGCGGCCCTGGTCGTCGCGGCGCTCTGCGCGCGGGGCACGACCGTGCTCGAGAACATCTTCCATCTCGACCGGGGATACCAGGACATGGTGGCCAAGCTGGAGAACCTGGGGGCGCACCTGACGCGGATCGACAGCGATGCGGCGGAGGCCCGGCCGGATCTGTCCAAGGTCGTCGGCGATTGAGGGATCGTGCTGTCCAAAAAGATCGGCATCGCGTTGGGCACATCGAGGATGCTGGTCTACGTCAAGGGTGAAGGCGTGGTCGTGAACGAGCCGGCCCTGATGGCGACCGACGAGAAGGGAGGCCGGGTGCTGGCGGTGGGGACCGCCGCCTTCGAGCTACTCGGCCGGGGCGGCCGGGTGCGCGCGATCCGGCCCGTCGGTGATGGAAACGTCGTGGACTACGGCGTGGCGGCCACGATGCTGCAGTACTTGATCAACCGCATCGTCGGCCGTCAGCGCATCTTTCGCCCGGATGTCGTGCTGTCGATCGCACCCCAGGTCACGGGTGTCGCGCGTCGGACGGTGCTGGAAGCCACCATGCAGGCGGGCGCCCGGACCGCATATCTGATCGACAAGCCCCTCGCCGCCGCGATCGGCGCCAAACTCCCGGTCGCGACCACGGACGGCGTGCTGATCGCAAATCTCGGCGCGGGCTCAACGGAGATCGCCGCGATCGCGAACGGGGAGGTCGTGGCCATGGAATCTGTCCCGGTTGGTGGCCGGGACCTCGACCATGCGATCGTGACCATGGTCGAGCGTCGGGAAGGGATTCGCCTGTCGCCCGATACCGCGGAGCGGGTCAAGATCGAGATCGGGTCGGCGACCGCCCCGCCTGATGGCGCGTTCCTGGACGTCCCGGCCGTCGATGCGGCCGGACATCCGCGAACCATTCGGGTCGGCGCCACGGAAGCGCACGCGGCAATCCAGAACGGTCTCGCAACCATCGTCGAGGGGCTGATGCGAGTCGTGCGCGAGGTGCCGGCGGAGCGGCAGCGCTCGCTGCAACGGCAGGGTGTGGTCTTGACCGGCGGCGGTGCGCAGTTGCGCGGCGCCGCCCAGTATGTAGCGGAGCGCTCCGGCCTGCCGGCGCGGGTGGCGGCCGATCCGCAAGCCTGCATCGCGCTGGGCACCGGAATGGCCCTCGATAACCTGGCCGTGATCCGTCGGGGCCAGCACTACATCTCGTGAGCACCTACGCCTGATCTGCGCGTGGCGATGGACGGGCGAGCCCTCGACCACGCTGATGGGACCGGCGTCTCCCGGTACATCCGGGCGCTGATCGCTGCCTTCCGCGATGGCCACGGCGTGCGCCTGACGGTGTATCGCGGAAGCCGGGCGCGGCTCGTCGGTCCGCAGGTGCTCACGCCGCTCCGGATGCGCATGGCGGCGGCCGATGTGGTGCATGGGCCGGCCAACGCCCTGCCCCTGGTTCGCTTTGGGCTGCCCGGCGTGGTGACCGTGCACGACCTGGCCATCTACGATCACCCCGAATGGTTTCCGAAGGGTCAGTGGTTTGCCACCCGCATCGTGGTTCCACGGTCGTTGCGCGCCGCCCAGTTCGTCATCTGTCCATCGGAGGCGACCCAGGCAGCCGCGATTCGACTCCTGGGCGTCGACCACGCGCGCTGCCGGGTGATCCCCCATGGTGTTGAGGCCGAATTTGCGTTGCCGGTGGCGCCCGCAGTCTGCGCCGAGCTTCGGCAGACCTACGCGCTACCGGCGCGTTTCATCCTGCAGGTGGGCACCGTCCAGCCGCGAAAAAACTACGTGACCACGTTGCGGGCGCTGGCAACGATCCCCGCCGCCGAGCGGATCCCGCTGCTGATCGCCGGTGGTTTCGGTTGGAACTACGAGCCCGTCCTTTCTGCCATCGACGACCTGAAGCTCAAGCCCTGGGTGCGGTTCGTCGGCTACGTGGGCCCGCGTGATCTGGCCGCGCTCTATCAGTTGGCCCGGGTGGTCGCGTTCCCCTCCCTCGATGAGGGCTTCGGTCTGCCGGTCCTCGAGGCGTTCGCGGCCGGTGTGCCGATTGCGGCCTCCAACGCCGGGGCCATCCCGGAGGTCGCCGGTGATGCCGCGTTACTCAGTGCGGCGGACGACGAGGGTGCACTGGCGGAGAACCTCATGGCGTTGATGCATGACGGCGCGCTTCGCGAGCGCCAGATCGCGGCCGGTCGGGTCAGGGCGGCACGGTATACCTGGTCTCGGAGCGCCGCAGCGCACCGGGCCGTCTACACCGAGGCGAGGGCAGCGTGATTCACGCGGTCAGGGTCGCGAGGCCTGATCCAGGATCTGCCAGATCCTGGTCGCGGCGGCCGGCCAGGTGAAGGCGGCGCTGCGCCCCTCGCCGGCGCGGATCAGCCGCCGCTGCAGGTCGCGGTCGTGCGACAACTCGATCAAGGCCTGACTCCAGGCTCCCGTATCGTCCGGACTCAGCAGGATGCCCGCCGTGCCGACGATCTCCGGAAGGGCGCCCGCCTCCGCCGCAATGACCGCCGTCCCGCAGCGCATCGCTTCGAGCACGGGAAAGCCGAATCCTTCGAAGCGTGACGGCAAGACCAGCGCCAACGCTCCCGTGTAGAGGGCCGGGAGATCCTCCACGGGCACATAGGGGAGGTGGTGCACGCCGTCGGCCGCAGGGCTCGAGGCGTGCCCGGGTCCGGCGAGCACCAACGAAGCCGTCAGGCCTCGCCGCCGTGCGTCGGCGAAGGCGCGTTGCAGCATGATGAGGTTCTTCCGCGGATGGTTGCGGCCGACGAACAGGTAGTAAGAACCCGGCAGCCCGTAACGCCGACTGACGGCCTCGACCATTGGCGAGGTCTGCGGCCGCATGCGCGGGTCCACGCCCGAATGAACGACCGTGATGCGGTCGCGCGGAACCCGGTAGAAGTGGACCAGGTCATCCGCTGTCGACTGGGAGACGGCGATCAGGTGTTTGGCGCGACGCGCCATGGACCGGGTCATCAACTCCAGGTACCACCAGGTGGTCGGGCGGTAGGCAGCGCGTTCGCGGCGATGGCCGACATCGTGGATCGTCACCACCGCAGGGATCCGGAGGCCCAGCGGAAGCACGTGGCTTGGGACGAAGACGACGTCCGGCGGGTCCCGGTGAAGCGCTCGCCGCAAACGCCAGTGCGTCCAGACCCGGGGGAATGGGATGCCGCGCCAGTCCACGTCCGCGGCAAGCCATGCGGGCCGATCGGCGGCGTTGGCGTAGACCCGCATGATGCGCGCCTCTTTCCCCGCGGCCAGCGCCTCGATCACGTGGCGCGCGTAGACCTCGGTGCCGGAAAGCTGGGCGCGGACAGCGGGTGTACCGTCGATGGCGGTGATCATGACGGCCGCCGGGGTCGAACTGTGACCGACCCTTTGCTAACATCGCCGACGTGCCAGGCGCGTATCCGGTGCCCGAGGGCATCGTCGTCGACCTGCTGTTTGCAGCCCAACCGTTCACCGGGCTCGACCATCACGCGCTGCACCTGCTTCGGGGGCTTCGCCAGGCCGGCGTCTCGGTCGACGTCCTGGTGGCGAAGAACGTCGTGCCCGAGCTGGGGGACGCACTCGATGGTCATCGGCCCATCGTGTTTCCCGGCCTGCCGCGGGGACTCCGCCTGGGTCGGGAGCAGTGGTCGATCCCGTGGCGATTCGGTGCCAGTCCACGGTCCGTGCGCCTTCTCCATTCGGTGCTCGGCGTCGCGCCCCTGCTCAGCGAGATTCCCCTCGTGCTGACGGTGCCGGACCTCAGCTACCGTGTCCAGCCGCGCTCCATGCACCCAAGGGCGCGATGGTACTTCGGCGCCCTGGGCCCTAAAAGCATCCAGCGGGCCCGGCACGTGATGGTGTCATCGGAAGCAATCCGACAGCAGGTCATCGACCTGTACCATATCGCGCCGGACCGCATTACCTCCGTTCCGCTGTGCGCGGACTCCATCTTCACCCCACGACCGAACGAGGAGGTCGTGGCGGTCCGGAAGCGATTCGGCCTGCCGGAACGGTACATCCTCTACGTGGGCACCGTCGACCCCCGAAAAGATCTGCCGCGATTGCGCGCCGCCTACGAGTTGCTGCCGCAGGACCTGGCGGATGATTCCGCGCTCGTCTTCGCTGGGCGGACCAATCGTGGGGCGGAGCGGCTCGCCCGCGATCTGCACCGCCACGGACGCCGGGGGCATGTCATCAACCTGGGATACGCCGACCGCGCCGCCCTGCCGGCCCTCTATACGGGCGCCTCGATCTTTGTCTACCCCTCGACGTACGAGGGGTTCGGGCTCCCGGTGCTGGAGGCAATGTCGTGCGGGACCCCGGTGATCGTGTCATCCGATGCCGCGCTGCGCGAGCTGGTCGACGACGCCGGGGTGGTGCTCCGCACGGGCAGCACCGAGGAACTGACACAGGCGATGGAACGCCTGCTCCGATTCGATGACCAGCGACAGCGGCTTGGCGCGTTGGGCCGTCAGCGATCGGGGGCCTACAACGTCGGGCGCCTGGGCCGGGAGACCGCGGCGGTGTATGGTCGGGCGCTGGTCGCGTGACGCGGCTCAGCCTGCTGGGCGTCCCCATCGACCCGCTGACCCAGGCGCAGGCCGTCGAGTGGGTCGCTGGAGCACTGCGCCAGGGTCAGCCGCGCCTGGTCGTCAGCGTGAACCCGGAACGCATCATGCACGCCAGCCGAGACCCGCGCTTCCGGGACATTCTTTTGCGGGCCGACCTCAGCCTCGCCGACGGCGTCGGCGTCCTCTGGGCCGCCCGCCGGTTGGGACAGCCCCTCCCGGCGCGGGTTTCGGGTGTCGACTTCGTCCGCGCCGTGGCGGCGCGCGGAGCGGCGGAGGGCTGGCGCTTCTTCTTTCTCGGGGCACAACCTGGGGTGGCCGATGCCGCCGGCGTCGTGCTGGCGAACGCCTTTCCCGGCTTCACGCTGGTTGGGACGTTCGCCGGCTCGCCGGAGCCGGCCCAGGATCCGGCCACGACGCAGGCCGTGCAGCGGAGCGGGGCCCAGGTGCTGTTCGTTGCCTACGGGGCCGCCGCCGAAGAGGCGTGGCTTGCCCGCAACCTTCCCCGCACCGGGGCCATCGTCGGCATGGGCGTGGGCGGTGCCTTTGACTTCATCTCGGGCCGGGCGCATCGCGCCCCGCCCTTGATGCAGGACCACGGACTGGAATGGCTGCATCGCCTGGTCAAGGAGCCCTGGCGCTGGCGCCGGATGCTGGCCCTGCCACGTTTTGTGCTACGGGTCATCAGCGTGCGGCGCTAGCCGCGTGGCGAAAATCAACCCGCATTTGCACGCTCCGTGGTCCCACGCGAATGAAGGAAGTCTGTAACTTGCCCGTTATAACGATGACCGCGCGACAGACCGCCCCGGCGATTCATCAGCAAGGAGGGCTCGTGGACGTGCCCCATCCCGTGGACTCGTTCCGGCCCGGCCGGTCTTCCACCCGGCGCCATCGGTTCCGCCGTAGCGCCGGATGGTGATCATCGCGGTGTCCGGACTGCTTCGACGCTTGACCAGTGCCGTCCTGTTGCGGACGCTGGTGTTCGTGGCCATCTTCAGCCTGGCGGCGGTACCGCCCCTGGATCCCGATCTCTGGTGGCATCTGGCCAACGGCCGACTGATCCTGGCCCTGGGCAGCTGGCCTCACGCGGACGTCTACTCGTTCAGTGCCGTCGGCCACGCCTGGGTGATGCACGAGTGGCTCGCCGATACCGGGATGTACTTGCTATTTTCAGTCGGCGGGCTCCCCCTGCTGGTGGCGTTCTTTGCCGGCGTCGTCACCGCCGGGGCGGTGTGCCTCTTTGTCTTGCTGCGCGGTAGCGGCCTCCATCCGACGGCCTGCGTGGGCCTGACCCTGGTCGGGGCGCTCGCCGGCTCGACGGCGTGGGGGGCGCGCCCGCAACTCCTCAACCTGCTGTTGACCGGCCTGCTGCTCTGCGGCCTCATCCAATACCGGCAGGGCCGGCTTTCGGCGTGGCTGCTCCCGCCCTTTCTGTGGCTGTGGGCGAATCTGCATTCCGGCTTCCTCGTTGGCGTGATCCTCAGCGTCCTTTTCCTTTGTGGAGAAGCCTTCGAGGCCCGGCGCATCTCGGGCGGAATGCCGCGACCTCGGTTGCTCCAGCTGGCCTGGGCCATCCCGGTCAGCCTGGCGCTCGCCGTTGTGAACCCTTATGGCATGGAGACCGTGCTGTTCCCGCTGGGGACGCTCACCTCCCCGCTGATCCAGAACAACATCCAGGAGTGGGCGTCGCCCGACTTCCATTCGATGGCCGGCCTCCTCTTCGAGGTGGTCCTCTTTACGATGCTCCTCGGGCTGGCCACCGGTCGGGTCAGGGCGCGTGCCAGCGAGTGGCTGCTGGCGTTCGCGCTCCTCTACCTGGCGCTGGCATCCCAACGGCACGTGCCGCTCTTCATCCTCGCAGCTGCCCCGATCGCCGGACGGTGCGCGCAGGCGTTGCTGGCGGTGGTGGCCTCGATACTGCCGGCGCTTCCGCGCCGGGCCAGCGCCGCGGCGGCGCTTCAGTCCAGGCCGATGCGGCCGTCCGGGATGAATCCGATGGTGCTGGGGGCGCTCAATCTCGGCCTGCTGGCCGTGGTCGCGACCGGCATGATCGCTTACCGCGCTGTCCCCAACTTGCGTGGCTCGAGCGAAGCCGCCGCGCTGTCGGCGGCGCTGCCGGTCCAGGCGACGGACGCTCTGCTTCAACTGCGACGACCACTCCGCGTCTTTAACTACTACGACTACGGTGGCTACCTGCTCTGGCGGCTCTACCCGGCCGGCGGCCGGGTCTTCATCGATGGACGGGTTGAGGCGTACGGCCCCGATATCTTCCGCGAGTATCTCCGGGTCAACTACCTGGCCAACGGATGGCCGGCCGTCATCGCGCGCTACCATCCCGATGCGATCGTGCTGCCGAGCGGCCATCCGCTCACCACCCTGCTGGATCGCGACCCGGCATGGCAGCGACTGAGCCATGATCCGGTCGCGACGGTGTTCATCCCGGCGGCCGGGACGCCGTGAGCGCCGGCGTGGCGACTGCCCAGATCAGTGCCGTGCTGCCGGCTTACAACGAGGAGGCCAACCTCGAGGAGGCGGTCTCCCGGGTCGCCACGGCACTGGCGGTCTGCGCCCCGACCCATGAGATCATCGTGGTCGACGACGGTAGCCAGGACGGCACGGCGGCCGTGCTCGAACGGCTGCGTGGATTGCATCCCGTGCTGCGGATCGTGCGTCATCCGCAGAACCGTGGATATGGCGCGGCGGTCCGCTCGGGGTTCGGTGCGGCTCGGTACGAGTGGGTCTTCATGATGGATGCCGACAACCAGTTCGACCCGGCCGAGGTGGCGGTGCTGGTCGCACGCGCCGCGGATGCGGACATCGTGACCGGGTACCGCAAGCGGCGGCGCGACCCGCTGGCCCGCCGGCTCAACGCCTGGGCCTTCTTTTCCCTGGTCCGGCTCTTTTTCGGACATCAGGTCCGGGACGTGAATTGCGCCTTCAAGTTGTTGCGGCGCGACATGTTGACCCGGATGGCGTTACACTCCAACGGCGCCTTGATCAATACGGAGGTCTTCGTCCGCGCGCGCCAGATGCATGCTCGCATCGTGGAAGTGCCCGTCCAACACTACCCACGCACCTCGGGCAAACAGACCGGCGGGAATCCGCGCGTTGTGCTTCGCGCCTTTAAAGAGCTGCTCGCGTTCCGGGCCGAGATCGGGAGGGCGGCATGACCCCGGAGGTGTCAATCGTCATCCCCGCCTTCAACGAGGCCCTGCGCCTCCCCAAGAGTCTCGATCGGATCCAGCGGTACATCATCGCCCAGCGCCTGGTGGCGGAGGTCATCGTCGTTGATGACGGCAGCAGTGACGGCACGGCCGACCTCGTGCGCCAGCACGCGACGCGCTGGCCACAGTTGCGACTGGTCGCCGCCGAGCACAACCGCGGCAAGGGCGCGGCGGTGCAGCGTGGGATGGCGGTGGCGATCGGCCGCTATCGCGTTTTCAGCGACGCCGACCTGAGCGTCCCGATCGACGATCTGGAGAAACTGCTGCGGCCGCTTCGCGACGGCGCCGGGGTGGCGATTGCCTCGCGGGGCCTCAAGAACTCGGAAGTCGAACTCCACCAACCGTGGTACCGGGAAACGATGGGCAAGATCTTCAACCGGTTGGTGCGCCTGATCGTGTTGCGGGGGGTCCATGACACGCAGTGCGGGCTCAAGGCATTTTCGGCCGAGGCGGCCGACCGCGTCTTCCCGCCGCTCCAGACTCGCGGCTTCGGCTTCGACGTCGAAATCCTGTATCGCGTGCAGCAGGCCGGTTATCGGATCGTCGAGGTTCCCACCCGCTGGATCAACTCGCCACAGAGCCGGGTGCATCCCATCCGCCACTCGATGGCGATGTTCATCGAGCTGCTGGCGATCCCAGGCCGGGTCCGGCGGCATCCGACAAAGGACATGGATCGGCACGCTCAAGACCGGGCCTCAGCCTGACGAGCTCGTAAGGGCCGATCTCACTCCGGCTGATGGCGCGTCCGGCAATCCACTGGTCCAGGTAGGTCGATCCTGGCACGGAGCTCAGGTTCCACGGCTCCGGTGCCGTATTGGGGCCCAGCACCACCAGGGTCACCCCTGAGCGTTCGAGCTGGCAGGCGATGGTCCGTTCGATCGGCTCCGTGTTGGTGAAGCCGGGAAAGGCCTCATCGTAGATCGTCCCGGGGTTGCGACCACTGAGGAAATAGACCGTGTTGTCGTTGAAGACCACCAGGTCGTTGTGCCGCAAGCCGACCCAGATGGGCTGGCCGTCCGGGGTCCCCGCGTCGATCTCACGGATCAACTCGGCCAGCTGTTGGGGCGGCATCCAGGCACGCTCGCCGGCGATCCCGGCCCGGGCGATGCCGGCCGCCGCATGCGGTTGGCCAAGGTCACGAAGGGTGAGGCCGCCCGCGGCAACGGAGCAGAGCAGGATGCCGGCCAGGGCGGCGAGGGCTTCGAAGCGCGGCGGCGCCGCGGGCTGGCTCCGGGCGCGTCGTTCGAGCAGCAAGGCGAGGAGCACGCCGGTCACCGGCCAGGCCGCCATCGCGTGGATACCGTCGGCCCGCGTGCTGACCCACGCGAAGGCCAGCACCCCGGCGACCAGTAAGGCCGTGAGCCGAGCCAGTTCCCTGGCGTCCTGGCGCTGCCGGAGGGCGCGGAGCGCCCCGAAGATCCAGACCAGGACGAAGCCGACTCCCAGGACGGCCACGGCCGGCCCTTCATGGCCCTGGCCGATGGGGATGCTTCGGCCGCGGGCGTAGAGGGTCACCGCGTGGACGACGATGTCGAACCAGATCGGCGGAAAGCCGGAAAGGACGATCATCGGCACCCAGAGCGCCACCCCGGTGGCCAGCACCCCGGCCAGATAGACAAGTCCCGGCGCCCGGGTGGCCGTGGCGCGATGGATCGCGAGGACCAGGTAGCCGATGCCCAGGCCAGCGCCCAACGCGATGGCGAACTCCGGCCTGCAGAAGGCGATGATCCCAACGAGGCATCCGGACGCGGCGGGCCATCGGAGGGCCGGCCTGTCGAGACTGACCATGAAGGTGAGCAGCGCCGCGAGCCCGAGCAGGATGCTGAGAAAGGGGGAGTTGAAGGTCGCCAGCGACAGGGGGGCCACCGTGATAAGGCCGGTCATGAGGAACCGGATCGGCGGTCGCAAACGGAGGTATCGCATGAGTGCATAGGCGGTCACGCCGATGAGAGCCATTACCAGGGCGCCCAGCACGCGGGCGACCATGACGTTGACCGCCGTGAGCTTAAAGGCCGCCGCCAGCACGTAGATGTCGAGGGGGCCGTAACTGTTCCAGAAGTCCCGATACGGCACGCGTCCTGCCACGGCCATCGCCGCCTTGGTCAGCGTCACCCCTTCGTCGAAACGGTCGAGTGGCGCAACCAGGTAACGGGCGGTCGCCAGCATCAGGAACAGTCCGATCAAGATGCTTCGGACGAGCACCGTGGTCGACACCCGGCGTGTTGCGGCCCGCGCCGGCGCCGGTTCGGAGGGGTTGCGAAGGGCCATGCTAGTGAGGGGCCAGCCGGTAAATGGCGACCGAGCCACCGTGATAGATCGGCTGGAGGTAAGGATGGTCCGCCGGGTTGAACGTCATCGCCCGCGTTTCATCGGGGCCCCAGTACAGAAGGGTCAGGTTGTTGGCGGAAAAGAATGCCCGGACCGCCGAGTCGGGGACACCCGGTTGCAGGATGTCGCCGACCTTCTTGATCTTCTTGAAGTAATCGAGGGTTTCGCTGTAATGCCCAACGTACACGCTCGTCCCGGCCCAGGCCGGTAGTAGTAGGCCGGCCTGCGGGGAGGACAATGCGCGGTCGCCACTCCCGTGGTGGTCGGACAGCCACTGCATGGCCTGCCAGCTATCGTCGGGCAGGTACGCTTCCGAGAAGGCGCCCGAGGCGAACCGGAGCGCGATGGCCAGCACGATGGCCGACGAAAAACAGCAAGCGGGAACCAGCAACCGCTCGACACGTCGTGCCCGGGCCGGCGTGAGCCGCGCGGTCAGCCGCCGAACACCGACCGCCGCCAGGATACCGATCGGCACATAGAGCGCGTCGAGGAGCCGTCGCTGGATATTCGCCATGTTCGGTAGGTACAGCAGGATCAACACCAGCGGAGGCCAGACCAGCATCAGCGCAAGGGCGCGGTCTCGGCGACGCCAGGCCAGCCCGCCGCCGGCAATGGCGAGCAGCAGTGGCAGGCCGAGGCTCACGGCCAGGCTCAGGGGGGCTGGCGCCTGGTGCCGCCACTGGCTCGCCCACTCGGCGATCGTGGGATCCCGATACAGGATCCATGCGTTGTAGGCGAGCAGCGGGGCGGTCACCGCAAACGTCCCGGCCTCGGCCACCAGCGTTCCGGCGGATGGCCGGTCGCCCCAGGCTACCAAGAGGCCTCGATAGGCAACCCAGATCAAGGCGATGACCGGGATCATCTGTGGATGGATCGCGGTGAGCGCCGTCATGGCCAACCCGGTCAGCAGGACCATCCGCCACGAGACGCCATCCCTGATGTTCAGCAGCCCGAGCAACGCCATGACGATCAGCGCGGTTGCCCAGGCGAAATGGGGGATGGCGAGGATGGAATACCAGCCGGTCAGCTCGGGGAGGTGCAGGTCGAGGGCCTCGAGCGGATGTCCGAACACCGAAGGGTTGGCAGCTGCCTGGGCGAGGAACCCGAGGCCGGAGCCCAGCAGCACCAGCACGATGGCAAGGTTGCGCAGATCGCGGGCAAGCAGGCGACACGCGAGGCGTTCTAGCGCCAGCACGAGGACGATGGCGCCGCTGACGCGCGCCAGGTGGTACATGACGATCAGCGGCAGGTGCAGCAGCGCCGCGAGGTGCCCGAACAGCAGATAGAAGCCGAAGAGGAAGACCCCGCCGTGTGGCTCGCTCGTGTACGGATCGGTCCACGTCCAGGCGCCCTGCGCCCCTTGCCGCATCTTGGCGAGGTAGGTGGTGGCGTCGTCCGCGATGAAGAAGAATCCGGCAAAGTGGTGCCCCGGCGGCGCCCACCGGTCGGCGAGCAGGTAGGGAAGGAGCGAGATGGCGGCCACGACCACCGCGAGGACGATCGGGAACCGGATCGCGATCCGGGGCGCGGCCACCGTCCGAAGGGACGGCCAGTTTACCGCGAGCGGAGCAGCCATGGTGTGGTGAGGAACAGGATCAGGGTGCCGAGGAGGAGGCCGTTGGCGGTCAGGAAGACCACCGGATCCGTCGTCTGGGCGGCGCGAAATCCGGGCTGGCCGAACTCGGGGCCGATGGGCCAGCGCGAAACGAGACTGAAAACCATCAGCATGGCTGCGACCACGATGGTTTCGCGAAGCGGCCATTCTCGTTCCGCGATCTGCACGATGAGGACCCAGATGAGGGGCAGAAGGATCACCAGGTGATGCGGCCACGTCACCGTGGAAAGGAGCGGGAGGAGTGGCAGGAACGCCATGGCTCGGTGTAGCGTCGGGGCGCGCCGGGTCCGCCAGATCCACAGGCCCAGCAGGAGGAGGGCCAGGGCGATCACCAGCACCGGTTCCCCGGGCGGGGACAGCCACGGGTCCGTGTATGGGTTCGCGACCAGCGTCCGACCGAGGAGGCCGGTGAGCGATTGGTTGGCGTAGAAGGCTGTGCCGGAGGCCAGGGCGGGGAGCACGCGGGTAAAGAAGATCACCGTGTCGTCGGACCGAAATAGCGCGGCACCGGCCGTTATCAGGGCAAAGGCGCCCAGCATCCACGCCGCCTCGCGAAAGCGCCGCTCGACGAGGAGCCAGAGGAGAAGGAGCAACGGCGTCAACTTGAGGGCGGCCGCGGCGCCCAGCGCGATGGCCCCCACCGGCCGGCCACGCACGGTGACCAGGATCCCGGCGACCACCAGCACCAGGATGAGGAGGTTGGCCTGGCCCTGGACGACGTCGACCCAGAGCGGGTAAAAGGTCAGGGTCGCACAGAGGATCGCGGTCGTCGCCCAGCCGGGCGGCCGCAGCTGGCGAAGGACCAGCAGCAGCGCGGCGGCCAGGGCGGCCTGGCTGATGACCAGCCAGGTGGCGGCCGCAACCCGCTCCGAGACGAGCCCGAGGGGGACCATCAGCAGCGCGAAGACGGGTGGGTAAATGAACGCGGGCCGCAGCGTGGCGTCCGGAAAGGGATGGTGGAGGAAGGGCGCATACAGGGGGTGACCGTGGAACGCGTCCCGGGCCGCCGCCAGGTAGGCGGACAGATCCTGATGGCGCTCCGGCATCTGACGCAGCACGATCAGATAGAGCCCGAGCGCGGCCGCCGCCAGGACCGCCTGGGCCACCGGCCGCAGGCGGACCTTCCCGCGCGCCGGGGCCGCCGGAACGGCCCGGATGGCTGAGGGAGGGGTCGACACTGCCCTCCTATAACGGCCGGGAGAAGGGGTTCCTCACACTCGTCGTTACACCGGCGTCATGGCCACCGCCCGGCGCTCGGTCGCCGTCTCGGGGGTGTCGCCGGCCCGTATCCGGGCCAGGCTGAGCACACCCATGGCCTACCTGGGCATCCTCGGCGGACTCCAGGTGGGGCTCCTCTGGATACTCCATGCCCACTTCGGGATCTGGCTGGCCGCCCTGGCGACCGCCATCCTGGCCCTCCTCCTTGTTGTGCTTCGCGCGGTGTCCGGACGGTGGGCGTGGAAGCTCGCGCTCCTCTATTCGCTGGTGGCCCTGACCACGCTCGCCCCGACCCTGATGGGGCTGGTCGAGCGTCCGCGAGTCGGGATCACGATGGAGCACGACGGCATGATCCAGATCGAGGCGGCCATCGACCGGGTGATGCGGGGCCAGCCGATCTACGGTGTGGACTGGTCCAGTACGCCGCTTGGCCGCATGCCATGGACGCTCACCAGCGGTCCAAACCCCGCGGTGCACCACCTGGCCTACTTTCCGCTGACGGTCCTTGCGGGCGTGCCGGTCCGGGCGCTGACCAACCTGCTCGGGCTGCCTTTCGACTATCGGTTGGTGCTGCTCCTGGCCAGCCTTCTTGGCCTCACCGCCATCGCCGCCATCCCGATTACCCCGGAGCGCCGTTTCATGGTCACGACCGCGGTGTTCCTGAGCCCGTTGATCAGCCTCTTCCTGTGGAGCGGTCGGAACGATATCGAATTCCTGGCTCTCGTTTTGGCCAGCCTGGCCCTGCTGGCACGGGGTCACCCGGTGCTGGCGAGCGGCGCCCTGGGCACCGCGATGGCCCTCAAGCCCTTCGCCCTCTTCGCGGCGCCCTTCCTCCTGCTCGTCCTGTTTCTCCGTTGGAAAAATGGCGCCGGCCGTCGCGAGCTGCTGATGAGCCTGGTGGCACTGGCTGTGGTGCCGGTGGCGACGATCGCGCCGTTCTTCCTCATGGACCCCCGATCGTTCTGGACGGATACGATCCTCTACACGAGCGGCGGTGTCCGCGACGCATACCCGATCGGGGGTTACGGCTTCGGGGCGCTGCTGCTGGCTCTCCACCTGGTGGCGCGGCCCACGTCCAGCTTCCCGTTCGGCCTGCTGCAGGTGCCGGCCGTGCTGGCCACGCTATGGGTTGCAGGCCGACGGTTCCTCCGCAGCCCGACGATGGGCCGCTGGATGGCCGGCTATGCCCTCGTGTTCCTGGCCTTCGCGTTCTTCGCCCGCTTCTTCAACGATAGCTACGTGGGCGTCGTCGTCACCCTCGGTCTCTGTGCCATCCCGCTGGGCTCGGCGCTGCTCCGCGTGCCGGTGATAGCCAGTTCAGACCGGCTCGCCGCCTGATGGCCCTGGCCCAACCGATCCGACTCGAGCGCGGATCGCAGCGGCGGATCCCGACCATCTCGATGGCCGAGTGGCGCTGGCTCGGCATCGTCACCGTCCTGCTCCTCGTCACGACCGTGCTTCCCCTGGCGGTGGCCGCCTGGCGCGTGCCGCCGGGATCCGTCTTTCCCGGCTACGTCGTGATCGCACGCGACGCCTACGTGTATCAATCGCTGTGGCGTGCCGGCTGGCATGGCGCGTGGCTTTTCCGTTCGAGCTATACGTCCGAGGCGCTTCCCGGGATCCTCCTGTATCCCTGGTATCTGTGGAGCGGCCACCTGGTCGGCGGGCTCCCCGGCGCCGCCCTGTACCACGCCGGTCGCCTCGCCGCGGCGGGTGCCCTCACCGGCGCCAGCTACGCGCTGGCTGCGCAGCTCTTCCGCCCGACTCGGCTGCGCCGCTGGGCCTTCACCCTCGGTGCACTGGGGGGCGGCGTTGGCGTGCTGCTGCCCTCGGTCCAACTCGGCCCGGTGACCTCGCGGGCGACCGAGATGGCGTCACCCGGCAGCAGCGTGGCCGACCTGGTCGCCATGGCGCCGCACCTGCCCTTCGCGATGGCCATGATGTGCGCCATCTTCGTTATCGCCCTGAAACGGCGAACCCGTCGGTCCTGGCGTCTTTTCGCGGCGGGTCTGGCGTTGACGCTGGGCCTTCAGCTGATCTATCCGCAGCTGGCGCTGCTTGCCGTGGCGGTGATCGGCGGATGGTCGGCGCTCCGCAAGGTCCGGCCCGCCCTCTGGTTCGCCGTGGCCGCGGCCACGGTCCAGGCCCCCTACCTGCTCTACCTGCTCTGGGTGATGCGCCAGCATCCCGAAGCCCTCGCGGTGGTCCGCCCGACCCTCGAGGTGGGCGACCCGTTCGGCTTCCTCGTCCTGTCGCACCTCATCGCCACCGCGCTGATCATGGTCGCGCTGTTCTCGCGCCGCCTGCGCGGCGACCTGCTCCTGCCGGCGCTCTGGATCATGGGGATGACGGTCTTCATGTTCACGCCCGGAATTCGCGGCACGCTGGGACGGAGCTTCATGGCCAGTTCCATCCCGTTTGGCCTGTGCGCCGTTCCCGGCCTGCTCCTGGTCCTTTCCCGCCTGCAGACGCGACGCTGGCGTCGACGGGTCCTGACAGCGACCCTCGCGGCCTCGAGCCTGTACGGCCTCTTCAGCCTGGCTCAGCCCCTGTGGATCGCATCATTCCGGCTCGACCCGCGGGCGGAGTATGAGCGCGCCGACGAGGCCTCGCTCCTGGCTCGGCTGGCACCGCACGTGACGGACCGGACCGTCGTGCTGACCACCTATCTGGACGGCCTGTTCGTGCCGGCGCAAACGGATGCCCGGGTCTACGCCGGTCACCCGGAGATGACGATCGACGCGCGTCGGAAAGCCACCGAGGCCGTGGAGTTCTTCCGCGTCTGGCCCGCCGGCCGACGGGACGCGTTTCTATCCGCGAACGGGATCGATTACGTGCTGGCGCCTGACCCGGCGTCCAGTGGGCGTCTTACCGATGATCCGATGCTGCAGTTGGTCGACCGACAGGGAAGCGCGGCGATCTACAAGGTGACGCGGTGACGCGGCGCGGCGATCGCTGGCTGCTGGCGCTCGTCGCGGCCCTGGCTGTCGCCGGCGCTGTCCTTATCGTCACGCAGCCGCGCGCCGCTCGCCGGACGGCGGACTTCACCATCGGCTACAGCGCCGCCCTGCTCGTCCGGCAGGGACAGCTCACCGGTCCGTATGACCAGGTCGCCCTGGGGGCCATGATGAGCCGGACCGCCGGTCCGTTGATCGACCCGCGGCTGCCCTTCAACCAGCCGCTGGCGGCGGACCTGCCCTTCGTCGCGTTGTCCTTTCTGCCATTCGACCTGGCCTTCCGCATCTGGCAACTGTGCAGCCTCGGAGTTCTCCTGCTCACCGTGCTGGTGCTGCAACGCGCCTTTCCACTCAACAAGGGCGCGGCGGCGCTCGGGCTGCTGGCCCTGCTGGCGTCCTTCCCGGCCTGGGCGGCCCTGACCGAGGGGCAGGTGACGCCCCTGCTGGCGCTTGGCGCGGCGCTGGTCGTGTGGGCGCTTACGTCGGACGCTCCGCTGCTGGCCGCCGCAGGTGGCGCGCTGCTGGCGTTCAAGCCGCACTACCTGCCCGCCTACCTCATCATCCTGTTCGCCGCGCGCCGCTGGCGGCTGCTCGGGGCGGCGCTGGGCGGGGCAATGGTCTTACTGCTGAGTCCGCTGGCGGCGGGCGGAGTTT
>DATCOB010000049.1:0-19144 GCA_036564925.1 Candidatus Dormiibacterota bacterium
GCACCCGGCGGCGGCACCCGCCGCCGTGGTTATCCAAATCCGGGAACCCTCACAGAGGGTGGATCCGTTATTGGGGGTCCGGTCAGGAGGTTGACGATGGCAGCAAACTACGCAAGAGAGAAGTTCACGGCGGGGCTCTACATGTTGGCCGAGGGACGAGAGGGCATCAAGCAGCGGTTAGTTGATGCCTACGTGGAGGCCAGCCATGCCCACTCGGATAAGCAGTTGCTCCCAGCATTCTCTAAGGGCATCGAGGCTTTGCATCGGCGAATGACCAGCGTTGCGCCGAAAGGTGAGGAAGGCAGCATTGCCGCCACCGTGGCAGGAATGACGGATGACGAGGTGGTCGCCGCCGTGCACGAACTGGTGCGGATAGCGCTCGAGCTTCAGTCGCTTTAGACGGGTCGATGAAGATCCTTCGCGTCATTCTCATCGTCATCGCGGTCGTGGTGATCGCCTTCGACACCTATGTGTCGATTCAGGCGGTCAGGCTGTACCTGGGGCTATGTCATGCCGGGTTGACAATCGGCCCACCCTACAACGGGTTTGGCAAATGCTGACCAGCCAAAAGAAAAGCGCCCCGGTTGCCCGAGGCGCTGACTAAGGACGCGGTTCCCCTTCTCTATAGGAGCAACGCGGCGGCTGGCTCCTTCCTGCCATCGAGCCGGTGACAGAGCGCATGCGCCTGGATGGACGCGACCAGGGCATCGTGCCGATGGCGCCGGCCATCGTGGGTGTGCTCGAACTGAACCTCGAGGAAGAAGCCCTCGCCCTGGAGCCACATCAGCGAACGACTCCCAGGGGTAGCCAGACACGGCGCGATGCCGTGCTGGCTCCTTGAGCCCGCGTTGCGATCAGGCGAGCACCTCGACGACGATGTATCCGAGCTCGACCGCGGCCTGCTTCAGGCGCTTGCGAACCTTCGCCTTGGCCTGGGTCAACGTCCCCTCCTCCCACAGGACCTCGTTGGCGAATCCGAAGGCCCACTGCCCGTAGCCCCTGGGCTTGCAGCCATGAGCGCCGACAAAATCCCGGTCGGTGAACTCGATCATCGGCTCTCCACCTCATCGGGGAAGCTGTTCCCCTCGAAGCTCACGCGATCCGGGTCGGAGGCCGCGTAGACACCGAAGTCGCGAACGATGCGCCGGTTGATCGCTTCGAGCTTCTGGAAAGCCTCCTCCTTCGAGCCTGCCTCGATCCAGATGGTGGTCGTACAGACGAATTCCCTTGCCACTGTTCCTGTCTCCTTGTCGAAAAATCCGAAGCCGCGACGCTACAGAATCACCAGGTGTCCGGTCGCCCCTCGACGTTGAGGCGCACGGCATCGAGGTCGCAGAAGTACGGCGCGGTTGGCACCTCGACGGTCTGGCAATAGCGCATCTGCGCCTGCACATCGAGGTCGAGGCGGACGGCGCCGACCACCGGAACGAAACTGATGGCGCCCAACGCCAGGGCGAGCGCGGCGCCCACCTTCGCGACTCCTCTCCGACCGGTCATCGGGTTTACCTCCTCGCGGACACGCGCCGCGCCGCGAGGCTATCCCCGTACTGTTACGACGCTGGTCACCGGCTGGTCACCGGCACCTCACGAACCCGATCCGCTTGCCTCCACGCTGCCCCACGCGCCCCTCCGCCTCGGACGCCTTCCGTTCTCCCCCCGGGCTCCCCGGAGTCCCTCAACTTCACGGGAGGGCTGGGTGTAGCCTCTCCAACATGCCCGACAAGGCGGGTCCGAGCGACGAGGTAGGTCCCCCTGAGTTATCCGACCTCGCGGCTCGCATCGAAGGGCTCTCCTCGCGGCTTGAAATTGTGGCGTTCCGCAAGCCCGGCTGGCAAAAGCAGTCGACTACTCCCATCTTCATGGCCGGATACTCCATCGAGGTAAGGGACCGGGAGAACCCGGAGACACTCATCATCACGACCGCGAAGCTCTTTGCTGCTGGCGTGTCGGATTTGGACCAGACGCAGCGCCGTTATATCGGCAGCATCCGTCGCCGATATGTCGCGCTGCTCCTTTTCCTCCTCGCCATCATTGCCCTGCCGTTGACCACCGATGCCAGGATTGTCTGGATTGCATGGCCGGCGGTCGTGATTTTCGTCGGTGCTGGCGTGTGGCTATGGATCCGCAGCAGGCGCACCCGGCCCTCTGGCTGGCCTGGAATTCGGGAGAGCATGGGAATGATGTTGGGCGTTCGGCGCAAACCGCGTTCGTGACACTACCCAGGGGGCGGTAACCTACGGCAAGGCGGCTGCAGTCAACCAGGGCGGAACGCTGACGGTCGGTCTCGCCGGTCGCTCGCCAATGCGGATGCGCTTGACCTGACCCCCAAGAACGGGTCCATCTGATATGAGAGTTCCACCACCGCCCGAGAGGGCAAGGAGGAACTCGAGTGAAAGGCAGGAGACACACACCGGAGCAGATCGTGCGCAAGCTCCGGGAAGCAGAGCGGCTGCTCGGCGAGGGCAAAGGCGTCGCCGAGGTTACCAAGGAACTCGGCATCAGCGAGCACACCTTCGGTCGCTGGCGCAACCAGTACGGCGGGCTGAAAGCCGACGACGCCAAGGAGTTGCGCCGTCTGAGGGACGAGAACGGCAGGCTCAAGCGCATGGTCGCAGACCTGTCGCTCGACACCCAGATGCTGAGAGAGGTGGCCCGGGGAAACTTCTAAGCCCGGCCCGTCGACGGGACGCCGTTCGCCATGTTCGAGAGCGATTCGGAGTCTCGGAACGCAGGGCGTGTCGGGCGATCGGGCAGAGCCGAACGACGCAGCGCCGGCCACCGCGGCCAGTGTCAGCGCCGGAACAGCAGCTGCGATTCCGGTTGCGCGAGATCTCGCGCGACTGGCCACGTTATGGGTATCGATTCGCGCATAGCTTGCTGCGTCGTGAGGGTTGGGTGGTGAATCGCAAACGGGTGCAACGCTTGTGGCGCGAGGAAGGTCTGCGGGTGAGGCCGTACGCGATGAAAAGGCGGCGGGTGGGGACCAGCACGGTGCCCTCGAAGCGGCTGCGGGCCGAGCGCAGGAATCAGGTCTGGGCGCTCGATTTCATATTTGATTCAACCGCGGACGGGCGGCCGATCAAGGCCTTGACCATGTGCGACGAGCACACTCGCGAGAGCGTCGGCCGGCAGCTTGGCCGCTCGATCACCGCGGACGATGTCGTCGCCGTGCTGGAGCAGGCGAGAGCCGAGCGCGGGGCGCCCGAATACCTGCGGATGGACAACGGTCCCGAGTTGGTTGCCACGGCCCTCCGCGCTTGGTGTCGCCGCTCGGGGACCGGCACCCTCTACATCGAGCCGGGCAGCCCCTGGGAGAACCCATTCGTCGAGAGCTTCAATGCCAGGCTGCGGGACGAGCTGTTCAACCGCGAGATCTTCCTCTCCGTCTTCGAGGCGAAGGTCCTCTACTTCGATTGGTGCGACGTCTACAACAAGTTCAGGCCGCACAGCTCGATTGGCTACTTGGCGCCCTCGATGTTCGCGGCGATGCTCCTCGGCCAGGTGCCAACGCCGGAGCTGCAGGCGCGATGATCGCTCCAAAATCGCTCTCGGCAGAGGTGGCTCGGAAAAAACGAGCCGCTACGATGCCCCAGGACGCCCGGAACGAGGTCGCCGTGACCCACAACACCTGGTCAGCTGCTGCGAGACGAAACCTACAATGGTTCTGGCTGGCTCGGAGCCGGCACCCGGCGGCGGCACCCGCCGCCGTGGTTATCCAAATCCGGGAACCCTCACAGAGGGTGGATCCGTTATTGGGGTCCGGTCAGTGGGGTTCGAGGTGTCGGTGTACAGGCAGCAGACCGGGTGGCCGCGGTCCAGCATGAGCTGGCTGACGGCAGCCACGGCGGCGCCGGCGTACCCGCGACGACGACGCTCTGGTGGCGTATAGACAGGGCCGATTCTTGCCACAAGTCCCTGAGGGCCTCCCGCACCCACAAAACAGACCGGCTCCTTGTCTTGCCAGATGAACAGGCGTCCCCCACTGAGGTGGCGTCGAGCCTCTACCTCCAGCTGCTGAAGGGTCTGCTGGTGAGGCATATGCAACTCCTCGTAGAAATGAGCAGTCCAGGTAACCAGCAGCGGCAGCTCCGACTCGTTCGCGCGTCGTAGCGTTCCCGGAACGGACGCGTGCGTGATTACGCGATCCAGCTGGTAGATGCGCTGGCCTACACCGAGGGCCGGTTCGGGATCTCCACTCCTGCACCAAGCACGGACGAATCGACGAGCCTCCTGTTCTGGGCCCATGACGCAGGGCAGGTCGGGTATGTCTTCGCGTACCCGTGCAGCGATCTCATCAACGGCATCGATCTGCACCGCCGTCGAGAGGCCCATTTTCGGAAAGTGGCTCCGCCACGCGAGGGCTGCGATCTGGTCCTGTCGGCGCGAGGCGACCAGGTACAGGCTCTCCTTGAACGCTGGTTCGTGGAGGGCTCGATCCAGCAGCGTGACCGGCAGGTTGTTCGCGGCCTGGTCGCGGCAGACCCAATCCAGGCACTCCCTGATGAAGAATCCAGATGGTGGAGCTTGCCGATCGATCACGGCCACAGTATCGGCCACTAGACGTCGCCTAGCAAAATAGGACCTGGCAATGAGTTTTATCGACAGCCTGACCGGGCCGACCCTGATCCTGGTGATTTGCGGCGTGCTGTTCATTGAGGAGCTGGGCGTCCCACTGCCGTTCGCGCCCGGTGACCTCGTCCTCGTGATCGGCGGCATCGCGATCGCCAGCGGCCGCGTCACCCGGTGATGATCGTGACGTTCGTCATGCTCGCCTGCATCGTGGGTGCGGCGCTCGGCCGTGAGATCAGCGCGCTGCTGGGCTGGGAGCGCCTGATGAAGCTCGCCCGGCCGCGGTGTGGGCGCAGTATCTGCGGGGCGGCTTTCGCGCTGCGCTCAGCATTCGCGCCATCATCGACCGCCTGCGCGTCAATCTGAGCCTCACGGTCGTGGTGGCGGCACTGACGGTGATCCTGCTCGTGATCGGGGGGGTCGGATTGGTCGGCCTCGTGATCGGCGTGGTGGCGACACTTACGTATATGAGCTATGTCTGGGCCCACCTGGCCGGGAAGTATGCGCGCTTGACGGACCCGGTTGCCCCTCCTCTAGCATTGACCAGCAATGAGCGCTGATCAGCTCGAGGACGGGTCCGCGAAACTGCCAGAGGACCTCTAGTCGAGTTTGCCTTCCGCCAGGAGCCGGCACCCCTCTTCGGCGATTGCGACCCGCTGTTCGCGCTCCAGCCGGTCAAGCTCGCGCCGTGCGGCCGCGATCCGTTCGCGACACGCGGCGACGTCGTGAGCCCTGGCGGTCGGTTCGGGCCGTGCTCCACGCATCGCGCGGTCGCCAACACTCGCGGCCTGATGCACGTCACGGCGCATGACGTCAAGTAACCAGGTGTCGTCCGCAATCCGGCGGCATTGCTCAGCGAACTGAGCCGCATAGCGCATGGTCACCGTTGCGGTGGCTTGCGCGCGGGCGGCCAGCCACGGTGCTTGGGGGAACTGCTGGGGCCGCTCTCGGGAAACGTTCACCTGCTACACGTAACGGATTCGTGACGAATACCTTCGTTTTCTGGCCCTTTAAGCTTTTTGACGCTGTCGCAACCCGAAGACGGAGACGGACGCGGCCCCAAGCGCAAGCCCAATCGCCGGCGCCGCCGCCACCACCTGCAGGATCTGACCGGTCGCGGTGCCGGAGATCGCCAATGCGATCCCGATCCCGCCCAGTGCGACCGCGACCAGTGATGCCAGCGCGATCGTCTCGGATGACACCCGGACGGAGCGAAGGGAGCCGCCCACCGGCCGCGAAAACATCAGCGTCATGAAAAGATCGGCGATCGGCAGGATCGCTCGCTGAAACCGGTCGGGCGGCGGCAGCGCTTCAATGACGTCGAGCTGCCCGGAAAAGCGCCGGTGGGTCCGCAGCAGCCGCCGTGGCCAGTCACGCCCCATCGCCTCTGCAACGGTGCGTCGACCCCGTTCCCGGCTGATACGCTCTCGGCCGTGTCCGTCTCCCTCCAACCGATGACCCGACGAGGTCACCGACTATCTGCGCGACACCATGCAGGTCTACGTCGCGGAGCGGGTCAAGGCCGGCGAGGATCCACCGACGGCAGCCCAGGTTGCCGAGCAGCAGATGGCCCCCGCCCTTCCGAAAGAACGGCGGACTCAGGACACCTGTTTTTCTGCATCTTGAACGAGGGCGAGGATGTCGGTTCGCTCTGGCTCGGCCCCAAGCTGGGCGGCCCGCCGAGCGCCTGGTATGTCTTCGACATCCTGGTCCATGAAGCAGTCCGTCGTCGAGGCGTCGGCCGCGAGGCCATGCTTCTCGGCGAACGGGAGGTCCACGCCCATGGCGGCACTGAGCTCGGACTCAATGTCTTCGGGCACAATCCTGGCGCCCGCGCGCTGTATGAATCGCTCGGCTACATCGCGACCGCGACCCAGATGCGCAAGCCGGTCTAAAAGCTCCGACCGGCTGCTGGGACCGGAGCGACGCCACGCAAGTCGGGTAGCGCCTTTGCGGTTTCCTCGGCCAGCCGCACGGCGTCCGGACCGGCGACGTACACGATCTGTTCGGTAAAGCCACGCTCCGCGTAGCTGCCCACCGTCTGGACGAGCTGCCCGCGGTCGGCGCCGTCCCAGGAGTGCTGCACCGAGCGACGAATCGCGGCGGGATCGCGCCCGGCCTCACGACAGGCGTCATCCAGCATGGTCGTGAGCTGGCTGACCCGCTCCGGTGTCGACCCGCCGGAAAGGTTCCAGACGTCGGCGTGGTGCGCGGCGACCTTCATCATCTGCTCGCCGCCGGCGCCAATCCAGATGGGCGGGTGCGGTCGCTGGACCGGCTTGGGGTTGGCAATGGCATCGCGCAATTGGTAGTAGCGGCCGTCGAACGTGGTGCGCTCATTCGTCCAGAGCGACTCGATGATCTGCAACGACTCCTTGAGCCGGCCGACCCGATGGTCGAGGCCCTCGAACCCGAGCATCTGGTGCTCGATCTCGGCCCAGGCGGCACCGATTCCAAACTCGAGCCGGCCACCCGAGAGATGATCGACCGTCACCGCCAGCTTTGCCAGCAGCGCGGGATGGCGGTAGGTATTGCCGGTGACCATGCAGCCGATCCGAACGCGGCGCGTCGCCTGCGCGATGGCGGCCTGCAGGGCCCAACCCTCGTAAACCGGCCGATCAGGACCACCGTCCCCGATGGCGGCCAGATGGTCGAAGACCCAGACATGATCGAACCCGCCCTCTTCGGCAATTCGCCAGATATCACGGAGGGCCTCGATGGTCGTGTCCTGCCCGGACAGCTTCAGCCCGATGCGGAGTGGATGCGCCATGAAGCTAGGCTATCAGCCGTGCTGGAGTAGAGTGAATTTGTGAACGCGGTCCGCACCATCGCGCGGCCGATGCTGGGCGTCATCTTCATCGTGAGCGGGGTCGATGTCCTGCGCAACCCGGGGTCACGAGCGGAGATGGCGAGGCCGGTGGTCGAGCGGGTCGCGTCATTGGTCCCGATCGCGCCGGCCGACCCTGAGACCGCCGTGACGCTCATCGCCATGGTCCACCTTGGGGCAGGCGGCATGCTGACCGTCGGAGTCCTGCCGCGACTCGCGGCGCTGGCCCTGGCCGCCTCGATGGTGCCGACCACGCTCGCCGGTCACCGGTTCTGGGAGATCCAGGAGCAGCCGAAGCGGTCCCAGCAGCGCACCCAATTCCTCAAGAACACGGCGATCCTCGGCGGCCTCCTGATCGCCGCCCTGGACTAACGCCGTCGCCCGGAGCGCTATTTAGCGAGCAAGGCTGCCGTTTGACCGGCAATCACGGCGTCTTCCCGCGCTTCGACCCGGAGCACGGCGGGACGCCACCCCGGCTCGCTGAGCACCAGGTCCTCGCTGGCGTGGGCAACCCGGATTTCGTTGAATCCCAGCGGCGCCAGCCGGCGAACGATCGCGGATCGGACGGACGCCGAGTGCTCGCCAATCCCGCCCGTGAAAACGAGCCCATCGATCCGCGGCAGCGCGGTTGCCATCGCCGCGATGCCGGCCGCGGCCCGTCGCACGAAGATCTCGACCGCGAGCTGGGCCCGGCCATTCCCGCGACCAGCGGCCTGCTCCAACTCCTGCATCCCCGCCTTGCGGCCCGCGACGCCAACCAGGCCCGATTCGTGCCAGAGTTGGTCGTCCAGCCGGCGCGTGGTGACCCGGCGGCGCCGCATCGCATATAGAAGGATGCCCGGGTCAACCGAACCGGCCCGGGTTCCCATCATCAACCCTTCGAGCGGCGTCAGCCCCATCGAGGTGTCGACGGAACGTCCCTCCAGGATGGCGCTCACCGATGCCCCGCTGCCCAGGTGCGCCACGATCAGCGCCAGCTGGGCGGCCGGCGTGTTCAACAGCCGCGCGGCTCGCTGCACCGACCACTCGCACGAGAGCCCATGAAAGCCGAAGCGGCGAACCTTCCAGTCGCGGTACCAGCCGTAGGGCAACGGGTAGACGAAGGCGGCTTCCGGCAGCGTGGCGTGGAAGGCGGTGTCAAAGGTCGCCACCTGCGGGCGGGTGCGGAGCACCGTCTGGGCGGCGCGAATCACCCCAGCCCCCACGTGGTTGTGTAGCGGGGCAAACTCCGCCAGCGACTCGATCCCCTTCATGACCCCCGGGGTCACGCGCACCGCATGGCGAAACCGGGTGCCACCGTGAACGATGCGGTGGCCCACGGCATCGATCGACATCATCGACACCGAGTCATCGAGCGCCTTCAAGGCCCCGCGAACCGGCTCCCGAAGTCCCTGGGTTCGCGTGGCATCGGTGCCGAGCGAGACCTCCGTCTGCGCGAGCGTTGAAAGGTCGCCCGTTTCCAGCACGCTGGCTTTGAGCGAGCTCGACCCCGCGTTGAGGACTAGTACACGCAAAGCGCTAAGAAGGCCACGTCCACTTGACGACGTCCGGCATGTCCTCGCCATGCTCGCGCGTGTAGGCCCGATGGCGCAACCGCTCGTCCACCATCCGCTGCCGCACGTGTCCCCCCTTCGATCCGAGCCCGGGCACCCGATCGATGACGTCGATCACCAGGTGGAACCGATCGAGGTCGTTCAGCATCACCATATCGAACGGCGTCGTGGTCGTGCCCTCTTCCTTGTAGCCTCGCACGTGCAGGTTCGTGTGGTTGCGGCGCCGGTAGGTCAGCCGGTGGATTAGCCACGGATACCCGTGGTAGGCGAAGACCACCGGCCGGCTCGTCGTGAACAGGGCATCGAACTCAGCGTCCGACAGTCCGTGCGGGTGCTCCGTCTCCGGTTGTAGCTTCATCAGGTCCACCACGTTGACGACCCGCACCTTGAGCTCCGGCAGATACTGCCGGATCAGGTCCGTCGCCGCCAGCGTCTCCAGCGTCGGGATGTCGCCCGCGCACGCCATCACGACGTCCGGCTCGCCGGTATCGTTGCTGGCCCAGTCCCAGATGCCGATGCCCCGGGTGCAATGGGTGATCGCGTCATCCATCGACAGGTAATTCAGCGATCGCTGCTTGCCGGCCACGATCACATTGACGTATTGCTTGCTCCTCAGGCAGTGGTCGGCCACGGAGAGCAGGCAGTTCGTGTCCGGCGGCAGATAGACGCGCACGACCTCTGCCTTCTTGTTCATGACCAGGTCGATGAAGCCGGGATCCTGGTGGGTGAAGCCGTTGTGGTCCTGCCGCCAGACATGGGACGTGAGCAGGTAGTTGAAAGAGGCGATCGGGCGGCGCCACGGAATCCTGTTCGTCACTTCCAGCCACTTCGCATGCTGGTTGAACATCGCATCGACGATATGGGTGAACGCTTCGTAGCAACTGAACAGCCCGTGCCGGCCGGTCAGCAAGTAACCCTCCAGCCAGCCCTGACACAGATGCTCGCTCAGGACCTCCATCACCCGGCCGTCCGCGGCGAGGTGATCATCGGTGGGAAGTCGCTCCGCCTGCCAGGCGCGGTTGGTCGTCTCGAACACCGCGCTCAACCGGTTCGAGGCGGTCTCGTCGGGCCCCATCAGCCGGAAGTTGCGCGGGTTGCGTTTGATCACGTCGCGCAGGTACGCGCCCAGCACCTTGGTCGCCTCGTCAAACGAGGCGGCCGGCGCCTTCACCTTCACGGCGTACTCCCGGAAATCAGGCAGCCGCAGGTCGTGCAGCAGCGATCCGCCATTCGCATGCGGGTTGGCGCTCATCCGGCGCGCGCCGGTCGGCGGTAGCGAGGCCAGCTCGGGAATCAACCGGCCGTCCTTATCGAACAGCTCCTCGGGACGGTAGCTGCGCAACCAGGTTTCCAGGATCTGGAGGTGCTTTATGTCATCCAGCTCGTCGACCGGGACCTGGTGCGCGCGCCAGGTGCCTTCCACCAGCAGTCCATCCACCTCCTTCGGTCCGGTCCAGCCCTTCGGCGTCTTCATCACGATCATCGGCCACCGCGGCCGCTCGGTTTTGCCCTGGGTCCGCGCCGCGCGCTGGATCTCATCGATCTCGTCGAGGACGCGATCGAGCAGCGCCGCCATCTTCTGGTGCATCTCGTCCGGGTCGTCACCTTCGATCACGTGGGGCGTATGACCGTAGCCCTCGAGTAACCGGCGGAGCTCATCCGCCGGGATGCGTGCCAGCACTGTGGGGTTGGCGATCTTATAGCCGTTGAGGTGGAGGATAGGCACCACCGCGCCATCGGTCACCGGGTTCAGGAACTTGTTCGAATGCCAGCTCGCCGCCAGCGGGCCGGTCTCCGCCTCGCCATCGCCAATCACGCAGAAGACCTTAAGCTCGGGGTTGTCGAATGCCGCGCCGTAGGCATGGGTCAAGGCGTACCCCAGTTCACCGCCTTCGTGGATGGACCCGGGCGTCTCGGGCGCGTCATGGCTCGGGATGCCGCCCGGAAAGGAGAACTGGCGAAAGAGCTTCTGCATGCCCGCCGCATCCGGCGTGATCTCCGGATAGACCTCGCTGTAGGTCCCCTCGAGGTAAGCGTTGGCGACCATGCCGGGACCACCATGCCCGGGTCCGCAGATGTAGATCGCATTGAGGTCGCGCGCCCTGATCACCCGGTTGAGGTGGGCATAGACAAAATTGAGGCCCGGCGTCGTGCCCCAGTGGCCGAGCAGGCGCGGCTTGGTGTGCTCGACCGTCAAGGGTTCGCGAAGCAGCGGATTATGCAGCAGGTAGATCTGCCCGACTGAGAGGTAGTTGGCCGCTCGCCAGTAGGCGTCGATCGCCTTGCGTTGGGCCCCCTCCAGCCGCGTGGCGGCTATCTGCTCTTTCGTCTGCATGGCCCTCACATTACGGGAAGTGTCTTTGTAAGGTTTTTCGGGAAATGGGCCCGTAGACTGGCGCTGGAATGAGGAAACCCGTCAAGAAGCACGCACCGGCAACCTCGAAGAAAACACCGACCCACCGTAAGAAGCGGCCGCCGGTTCCGACTCCGACTCCGACTCCGACGCCAGCGCCAACGCCCGGCCCCACACCGACACCAGCCCCGAGGCCCGGCCCAAAGCCGTCGGGCCGGATCCAGCACGTGGTCATTATCGTCAAGGAAAATCACGCCTTCGACAACTACTTCGGTCGCTTCCCCGGCGTCGACGGCGATGCGACGCTGTCGCTCGCTAAAGATCCGCCCTTCTCCGATCATCCGCACGACCACGCCTCCTGGCTGAAGCGCGCCACCGGCGCGGCGCGCGAGCAATATGACCAACCCAACATTCCCAACTACTGGCGGTATGCGCAGCAGTACACCCTCTGCGATCGTTATTTCACCGAGGTCGCCGGTCCCTCGACACCCAACCACCTGATGCTGATCGCGGCCGACTCGCCCATCATCAACAACCCGCACTACCGGGACCCCATCAACCTCCAACCTCCATTTGACCTGCCCTCGCTGCCGGCCAACCTGGAAAAGGCGAAGCTGACCTGGCGCAATTACGGCGGCTACGCGCAGGGCTACATCACGGCCCTCAAGGGCAAGCCCAACAACGTCACCGCCGCCCAGTTCGCTGCTGACGCGACCGCCGGCCACCTGCCGACCGTTTCCTGGCTCTACGGCCCAAAAGGCCTGAGCGAGCATCCCGTCGAGTCGGTTCGGAGCGGCGAGAAATGGACCGCCACCCAGGTGGATGCCATCGTCAAGGGGGGCCTCTGGCCGAACACCGTCGTCTTCATCACCTGGGACGACTGGGGCGGATGGTACGACCACGTCAATCCGCCCGAGGTCGAGACCTGGACCGACGGCACCCAGTTCCGTTACGGCACGCGGGTCGGTTGCCTCGTGCTGAGTCCCTACGCCAAGGCGGCCTTCATCTCCCACGCGCAGCACTCGCACGTCAGCCTCGTGAAGTTCGTCGAGTCGACCTTCGGCCTGGCCCCGATCAACAGCCGGGACCAGGCCGCTGACGACATGGCCGACTGTTTCGACTTCACCCAGAATCCGCTGTCTCCACCGTCGCCAGCGATCTAAAACACTCTTTTCTGGAACCCGTATCGCGGTCATAGAATGATCCGCGATGCGCTTAACCGACGCGCTTGGCCCGTTGCGAGGGTCGCAATTTCGGTTGCTCTGGGCGGGTCAGGGAATCTCGGCCGTTGGTGATGGACTGGTCTCCGTTGCGCTCGCCTTTGCCGTGCTCAGGATCGGCGGATCGGCTTCGCAGCTTGGCCTGGTTCTCGCGACCGCGGTGATCAGCCGGGTCGCATTTCTCCTTGTCGGTGGCGTGTGGGCGGACCGATTGCCTCGCCAGTTCGTGATGCTCGTCTCAGACCTGGTTCGGGCAGCGCAGCAGATCGTGATCGGGGTTCTCCTGATCACCGGCGTCGCCCGAGTCTGGCACCTGGTCATCGGCGCCGTGGTCTTCGGTGCGGCCGCTGCCTTCTTTCAGCCGGCGACAACCGGGTTGGTGCCGGAGACCGTGCCGGCGTCAGGCCTCCAGCAGGCCAATGCCCTGATGGGGTTGTCGCGAAGCGCGACGTCGGTCGTCGGGCCGGCGCGCTGGCGGGCGTTCTCGTGGCGGTCTTTGGACCCGGTTGGGTCTTCGTTATCAATGCCCTGACCTTTCTCGTCAGCGCGCTCACCCTCGCGCTGCTTCGCCTTCCGCGCCGCCTCATGCCGGATGCTCACACGCTTTGTGGAACTTTGCCATCGCCGCCTTTTTTGTCCTCGGTCCCATCGCGACCGCTGGTGGTCGCCAACCTCGCACTCACGCTGGCCGCGCTGCAACTCCTGGCCCTGGTCCCTCCGTTCCCGGTCCTGGTCATCGCGGCATCGTGCGTTGTGGGCTTCGGCGGCCTGTCCTTTCTTAACGAAGTCTGGGAGGCGACAATGCAGCAGTTGATCCCGGCGGACGTGATGTCAAGGGTGAGCTCTTATGACTGGGTCATTTCGCTGATCGCGATGCCCGCCGGGTTCGCGGTCGCCGGCCCCGCCACCGCGCAATTTGGGACCCGGCCAACCCTGGTCACCGCGGCTGTGATCCTCACCGTGCCCAGCCTCCTGGTCGTCGCCATCCCGGGCGTACGCCGGGTTCGGCGGACGGCCGAGGGGACGATCGCGGAGGGCGGCTCGACGATGCGGACGGCTGGGGCTTTGTAACTCGAATCGCAACGTTGACGTTTCCGGCTCAGTGGGACGTTGAATCAGTAGTGCCTGCCCTACAGACCGTCCTTCCATATGCGCTCCTCGCCGCCGGTATCCTGGCGCTGCTTGTCGCCGGCGCCGCTGGATTTCGCCTGGCCCGGCATCTCCAGGCGCGCCAGCGGGCGGCGCTGGCAGCCATCAGCGCCCTCACGCCCGAGGGGCTAAAAGCGACCCCTCCCCTGACCAGCGACAAACTCGCGGATGCCGCCCTCCAGCGGCTCTGGTCGCTGACCGAGCCGGTGGTGGCCCGCCAACGTCAGCTAGCCGAGCAAAACGGCGATCTCCAGCGCCGCTACGGTCAGGCCCGGGGGCTGATCGACCTGATGGCCGAATTCAACGAGGTCATGCAACTTTCCGCGGTGCTCGACCGCCTCAGCGCCGGGCTCAGCCGCTTCTTTGCCGGCGACGGCGTCGCGATCTGGATCCGGGCCCCGCAGGGCCAGTTCGAGCTGGCGGTCAAGGTCGCCGAGGCCTTCCCGACCTCGCTCCACCCAAACGATCGCTGGGTGTCCACCGTCCTCGCTGGTGAGGTCGGCCTAGTCCTGCCCATGTGGCTCGATCGCGAGATGCCCTGCATGGCCGCGCCTTTGCTGGATGCCCAGGGCCAGCGGATCGGGATCGTCGCGCTCATCTCGCGCCGCCGGCCCGACTACACCGTCGAGGACGGCGCCTTCCTGCGCACCGTCATCGGCCACGCAGCCATGGCCATCCAGAACGCCACCATGTACGAGTTCATTGATACCCTCTCCCGGATCGATGCCCTGACCGGTCTGCACAACCGCCGCGAGTTCGACCGGCTGCTGGCCCAGGAGCTCATCCGGGCCCAGCAGGCGGGGCAACCCCTTTCGCTCATCGTGGCCGACATCGACCACTTCAAGCAGATCAACGACCAGCACGGTCACCAGGAGGGCGACCGCGCTTTGCAGCAGGTCGCCCGGCTCATCCAGCTCCTTCCCAAGCGGGCGACCGACGCGGCGTTCCGAACGGGTGGCGAGGAATTCGCCGTGCTGATGACCGATACCGATAAGACCGGCGCGTCGGTGCTGGCCGAGTCGCTGCGCACGCTCACCGAACGCGCTCGGTTCTTTGGCTCCAACCAGTTGGTCACCCTCAGCCTCGGCGTGGCGACTTTTCCGTTTGACGGCCAGGATCCGACCACCCTGATGGTCGCGGCCGACCGCGCCATGTACCAGGCGAAGGCCGGCGGCCGCAACCGCGTCGAAGCCGCCTGAGCGCGATGGTCTAATTTCCAGCGTGGCGGTGCGCAACGACCTCGAGGCGCTCGCCGTGCTGCTCTCGAGCGCCGGGTTCGTCGCGGCGGAAGAGGAGGCGGCCCTGCTTCTCGCTTGCGCCGCCGGCGATATCGAGCGCCTCGACTCGCTCGTTCGACGTCGCCTCACGGGAGAGCCGCTCGCCTGGATCACCGGCAGCGTTTCGTTCTGTGGCCTGGAGATCCGCGTCGATCCCGGTGTCTACGTTCCACGCTGGCAGACCGAGCCGCTCGCGCGTCGCGCCATCGATCGTCTGCCAAAAAATGGGACGGCGATCGATCTCTGCACCGGAAGCGGAGCGGTGGCCAGGGCCTTGATCACGGACCGCCCCGGCGCTCGCGTCGTGGCGTCCGACGTCGACGAGCGTGCGGTGGCCTGCGCGCGCGCGAACGGCGTGGAGGTGTACTGCGGTGACGTGTTCGCCCCTCTGCCGCGCACGCTCGAAGGACGTGTCGACGTCGTCGTCGGCGTTGTGCCCTACGTGCCGACGGCCGCATTGGCGCTGTTGCAGCGCGACACCTTCGCCTTCGAGTCTCCGCTGTCCTACGACGGCGGCCGCGACGGCACCGACCTCCTGCGACGGGTCTTGCGGGAAAGTCCCCGATTCCTCCGGCGCGGCGGCGCGCTCCTGCTCGAGCTTGGCGGTCAGCAGGCCGGCGCGCTGGGCGACGAGCTCGCGCGCCTCGGCTACGTGGACGTCAGTGTTCTCGCTGACGAAGAGGATGACGTCCGCGGTATCGAGGCGACCCTCGGGGCGCACCGCTAGCTTCTCAAGGCCCGCCCCGGCTCACTGGGATGTGCAGTGTAAAGGTCGACCCGCGGCCGGGTGTGCTGCGCACGTCGACCGACCCACCGTGCGCGCGGGCGACCCAATCGACCAGCGCCAGGCCCAGGCCGCTACCGCCTTCGTCGCGCGTGCGCGACGGGTCCGCGCGATAGAAGCGCTCGAAAAGGTGGGGCAAATGTTCTCCGGCGATGCCGATGCCCGTGTCGCGGACGGCAATCGCGGCATCGCCATTCAGGCTCAGGTCCACCGTCACCCTGCCGTTCGGCCGGGAATATCGAATCGCGTTGTCGACCAGGTTGTCCAGTGCCCGCAGGAGATGATCGCGGTCCGCCTCGATTCGGACTTCATTGGCATGAACCGACATGGCCACGCCGGCCATGGAGGCCATCGGCTTCCAGCGCCGTTGACCGTCGTGCAGTAACCGTCCCAGGTCGACCGGGGCGTAGGTCATCGTCTCGCGGCCGGCATCCGCCCTGGCGAGCATCAACAGGTCATCGACCACCGCGGACAAATGCGCGGTCTCCTCGACGATGCGGGCGAGGCTCTCTCGGTACTCCTGCGGCGAACGGCGCCGCGCGAGCGTGACGTCCGCCTCGGTCCGCAGTACCGCCAGCGGCGCGCGCAATTCGTGGGAGGCGTCCGCCGTGAACCGGCGCAAGCTCTCGAAAGCGGTCTCCAGCCGGGCCAGCATCGCGTCGAAGGTTGACGCCAGTTCGCCGATCTCATCGTTCGGCAATCGGAGGTTCAGGCGGCGATCCAGGTGCAGGTCCGTGATGCTCCGGGCGGTCGCGGCCATGGCGCGGACCGGGGCGAGCGCCCGTCCGGCGACCCAGTAGCCGAGCAGGGCGCCGCCCAGCAGCAGCATCGGGATCACGATGAGACCGGCGGTGCGGGCGGTCGCCAGCGTCTGCTCCGGCTCGTTGACCGTCCTGGCAATGACGAGCACGGTGCCGGGTGCATCGGGGACCGCGCGGGCATACATGCGAATCGCACTCTGACCCGCGATCACGGATGCCGTCACCGGGCGGTTGTCGCGCCGCGTCTGTTGGGCCAGCGCGGTCACGCGCGCAAACGGCAAGAGGGCGTCCGGGCCCGTATGCTGCGAGCTCCCATCGGCAGCCACCAACGCGAGGGCAAACACCGCATCCGACGCCGGCGGCGCGGATGGGTTTGCCTCCAGCACCGCGCGGCCGTTCTCGCTGTTGATGCCGGCCAGGCTGACGCGGCTCTGGGACACCAGGCTCTGGTCGACGGCTGACCAGAGGCTATTGGCCAGCAGCACGTAGAAGGCGCCCGCGACCATCCCAAAAAAAGCGAGCAGGATCAGCGTGTACCAGACGGTCAATCGAACCCTGACCCGCCGGGTCCACTCAGGCATGCGAGGCCTCCAGTCGATACCCGGAGCCGCGCAGCGTCACGATCGGGTCAGGCAGCCCGGCGGCACGCAGCTTGCGCCGAATCCGCTTGATGTGGACATCGACGACGTTCGAGCCGCTGACAAAGGCATAGTCCCAGAGATGGTCCTCGATCTGGCGCCGCGTCAGCAAACGACCGGGGTGGTGCACGAAATACTCGAGGATGCCGAACTCCTTGGCCGTCAGCGGCACTTCCGTTTCTCGCACATAACAGCGACGAGCGTCGGTGTCGACACGAAGGTCGCCCGCCTTCAACACTCGGCTTCGGCTGGCGAGCGGACGGCGGGTCAGGGCGCGCACCCGGGCCAGCAGTTCGCGAAAGGCAAACGGCTTCAACAGGTAGTCGTCGGCCCCTGCCTCCAGTCCGGCCACCCGATCGTCGACGGTGTCCCGAGCGGTCAGCATCAAGACTGGCGTCTGACGGCCCTGGCGTCGAAGCGCCGTGCATACACTCAGTCCGTCGCGCACGGGCAACATCACATCGAGCAGGATCACGTCATAGGGCGTGGCCTCGGCAAGCCCCAGGCCGGTCTGCCCATCATAGGCCGCGTCGACGGCCCATCCGGCTTCCACGAGGCCCCGTCGCAGGCCGGCGACCAGCCGACGATCGTCCTCGATCAACAGGATGCGCACGGCCTCACTATATGAAGCCCAGATGAACAGACGATGAAGGAAACCTGGGCCGTCCGCTTCATTTGAACGTCACGAAAGGTCCCTAGCATGAACCCTGCGATCGCAAACACCGCGAAGTTCAATAAAACAAGGAGACAGGAATGAAAACAAAGATTGTGACCATCGGGAGCCTGGGGCTGCTGGCCCTCGGCGCCACCACGGCGATGGCGGCCGCCGCGCCGGCCCCGACGACCACGGTGCAGAGCAGCGCCTCGAAAGCACCTGCGGTCGACATCAAGACTCAACAGACGCAGGATCAGGCTGGTGGCGCGGACGTCGCGAGCAAGGCCGCGCCAGAGTCCGAGACAGCGACGGCCAGCCAGGCCGCGGACCCGGCCGGCGGGCTCGACTCCAATGTCAACTACGAGGGCGACTTCCAGGGCGAGCAGTAACCCAACCCCTCGCTGAGAGCCCGGTGACCGCACCGGGCTTTTTTTGTGCCTCCTCGACCGTCTTCACCCGCGACACCGGCTCACGGCGTCTAAGGGGATGGACGGCAAAGACCGTCACAACAGCGCACTCATAGGAGGAAACAAGTCATGCGTCGCCATCTGGTCATCGCTCTCGCCGCCACGTCCGGAGCCGCCGCGCTGAGCGGCGTCGTCACCGCCTCCGCCGACAGCGCCTTCACCTGCACGAGCACCTCGGGTGGCTTCGCCGGCATTCCGGCAACCGTGTCGTCGGTCCGGGTCGCCCATCATGATGGATACGACCGGCTGGTGTTCGAGTTCGCATCGTCCGCCTCGGGTGCCATTCCGGCATATCAACTGACACCACAGGCCTCTTCACGCTTCACCCGGGATGCGAGCGGGCAGCCGGTCACCCTCGAGGGGTCAGCCGGGATTCGCGCGGTCTTCCGCAATACGAATGTGGCCGGCGGTGTGGCCGCCGACATCAAGGCCGAGCTCCCCGCCATCCGGGAGGTCGCCAACACCGGCGACTTTGAGCGCGTCACCAGCTACGGGATCGGCCTCGCCAGCGCCGCCTGCTTCCGGGTTGCCGAGCTCAGCGGGCCGAGCCGCGTCGTGATCGATGTCCAGACCGCCCCTGACGCAACCGCGGCAACCGCCACCCAGCCCGCGCCGCAGGCGACCGCCGCTCCCACCGCCAGCGTGGCACCGGCCAGCCAGGCGAGCGACGCCACCCCGGCCGACCTGGCCGCCACCGGCCATCCCGCGAAGCCCGTTGCTCCGGCCGGCCTTCCGATCACCCCGATCGTGCTCGGACTGCTCGCCCTGGTCGTCGGCCTCACCCTCGGAGGCCTCCGCCTCGTCACGAAGAAATGACCGGAACCTCCCTCTTCCCTTGCGGGTGGGGGTCCTACCAACTCTCTCCCTCCCCCCTTGCGGGGGAGGGTCGGG
>DATCOB010000050.1:0-38217 GCA_036564925.1 Candidatus Dormiibacterota bacterium
AAGGAGGGCCGCGGCGCTCAGGAGCTCCCGCGCCAGGAATGGTTTGCGCAGACGGGTATTGGCCGCGGTGGCCAGCTCGGAGTTGCCGCTGACGACCAGGATCGGGATCGCCGCAGTCTTCGGGTTGGACCGCAGGCGCTCGATGAATTCGAGTCCACCCATCGTCGGCATCATGACGTCCGTGATCACGAGGTCCGGGGGCGTCGCCTTGACCGATGTCAAGCCGGTCGCGCCATGGCGCGCCTCCGTGACCCTGTGGCCGGCGCCCTCGAAGATCTGCCGCATCATGAACCGGATGTCCGGCTCGTCCTCGACGATAAGAATGCTTGCCACCCAGTCGTCCCATCCCTCTTAGAGCCCGGGTGTTCGCCTGGAGCTATCAGTCCTCGGCGGGACTGAGCAGCGTCCACCCTTTGACAGCGGTGCTCCGTGGGGTCGCGTTACGGCCGACCCCAACTGGTACCGAGAGCGGCATCGCGAGTAGATTTTCGAGGCACGGAAGCGAAGTCTCACATAAGGTGGACAAGATGTCTGCGATATCTGTGCCATGATCCGTTAGCCCGGTGATGGGCGATTTGGTGCGCCTGCGCATCATCAAGGCTTGATAGTGCAATAGCAACGTTGGGGCTGTGTGGCCACTTTGCTGGACCCGGAAGTCGCGAGCCGAGCTCGGTCGGCCGCGCCCTCGGCGCCGGGTGACGGATCTCATTGGCGCGGTCCGCGGTTCAGTAGGACAACGGCGCCGCTGCAGGTTCGTGAGGGTTGACAGGATCCGCGGCTCCAACGGTTGCGTCGTCCGGCGGCGCCTCAAAGATCAACCTCGAAATAGACTCGCGACCGATCTTGACCCGATCTTTGTGCGGGCGTTCGTCAATCGCTATGAGGGGTCCGCATGGGCCAGAGGTGCGGCGTTTTCCCAGCCGCGATCAGCTCAGAACGAGCTGGACGGCGGCCTGGCCGAAAAGAGCGAGATCGCCTGCTTCACTTCGGTGCTGCCGCACTTCGGACAGGTCTGCGCTTTCTCGCGCTCGGCGTAGCTCCCCATCACCTCGAAGACCTGGTCGCACTTGTTGCACTTGAACTCATACACCGGCATGGCCGTCTCCTCCAGAGCCCCCTTCCTTCCAGATCAAGCATAGTCGAGTTGAGTGGAGAGAGCCGGGCCGAACTGTTCGGAAGGATGGCGCAATCTCGCCCCTGGCTGACAGCTCTGCGAAAAGGCGAACCTTGACCGCTAGCGTCCCTCGGGGTCGCGGGTTGGTCACTCCTAATCGGCGTATAGTGGTGATGAGAAGCCGACAGCAGGGACCTCCTGGTGAAACCCCAGGGCCCCACGTGGGATGGATGCCCCTGATGTCGGTTTCGCTTTGATGGCGACCGAACGGGTTCGTTGCCCTCGCCTCGCTGGCGTCAGTGCGCAGAAAGCCTGTAGAGGACGGCAGAACTACATCCGGATTTAGTCGAGTCGCAATTAATCGTCATGGCGCCGCTGCTCTTCCTGGCCTCGGAATACCCGGACAAGGACATCAACATCTGTATCAACGGCCCCCGGGGCGTGGTCACCGCTGGGCTCGCCATCTACGACCCCGTACGCCAGACCGTCCGTCTCGACGGCGTGCATCGGGCTGGCCGCCAGCATGGCGACGGTGTTGCGAGCGAGCGCTTCCGAAGGCCTACGGTTCGCCTTGCCGAACACTCGCATCCTGCTCCACCAGGCGTTTGGCGGGTTCCTGGGCCAGGCGACGGACATCCAGATCCAGGCCCAGGAGATCCTGCAGATGCGCACGACGCTCAAGGAGATGGTCGCCAAGCACACCAGGCGACCGATCGAGAAGATCCTCGGGACGCCGAGCGCGACTTCTTCATGAGCGACCAGGAAGCCGAGAAGTACAGCATCATCGTGACCACCAGCCGCGACGGTGAGTCGGCGGCGAAAGACGGGCGCCTCAAGCTTTCAACGACCGGCGGCAAGCTGGAGCCGCGGCCGGAACCCGAACGCGAGGGGCCGACGACCTCGCCATGAACGAGCGCGAGAACCGGCGGCATACGCGCTGTTCCTTCTGCGGCAAGGATCAGGCACAGGTCCGCAAGTTGGTCGCGGGACCGGGCGTGTATATCTGTGACCAGTGCATCCCCCTCTGCCGGGAGGTCCTGGAGGAAGACGCCAAGACCACCTCCCAGAAGCGGACCAAGGGTGGCCTCATCCCGAGCCCCAAGACCATCTGTACGGGCCTTGACCAGTATGTGGTCGGCCAGGACCACGCTAAGCGCGTCCTCTCGGTGGCGGTCTACAACCACTACAAGCGGATCGCCCACAGCAAGATGCCCGGCGACATCGAGCTGCAGAAGTCGAACGTCCTGCTGGTCGGGCCGACCGGGTGTGGCAAGACGCTCCTCGCGCAGACTCTCGCCAGGATGATCGACGTGCCGTTCGCGATCGCTGATGCCACCTCGCTGACCGAGGCCGGCTATGTGGGCGAGGACGTCGAGAACATCTTGCTCCGTTTGATCCAGGCGGCGGATTTCGACATCGCCCGCGCGGAGCGCGGCATCATCTACATCGACGAGATCGACAAGGTCGCTCGCAAGTCGGACAACCCCTCGATCACCCGGGATGTGTCCGGCGAGGGAGTGCAGCAAGCGCTGCTCAAGATCCTGGAGGGCACCATCGCCAACGTCCCGCCGCAGGGCGGCCGCAAGCACCCGCACCAGGACTTCCTCCAGATCAACACCACCAACATCCTCTTCATCTGCGGGGGCGCCTTCGACGGCTTGGAGCGGCTGATCGAGCACCGCATCGGCCACAAGCAGATCGGCTTCGGCTCGGAAGTGCATGGGAATCGCGACAAGGAGAGCACCAAGATCCTCACGCAGCTGCAGCCCATGGACCTGATGAAGTACGGCTTGATCCCGGAGTTTGTTGGCCGTCTTCCAATCACGGTCACCGTCGACTACCTGGATGAGGCTGACATTATCCGCATCCTGACCGAACCGAAGAATGCGTTCGTCAAGCAGTACCAGAAATTCTTTTCCCTGGACGACGTCCAGCTCGTCTTCGAGCCGGTCGCGCTGACCGCGATCGCCCGCAAAGCGTTGCAGCGCGGGACCGGCGCGCGGGGTCTGAAGAGCATCATCGAGGATATCCTGCTGAACTGCATGTTTGAAGTTCCGTCACGGCCGGAGGTCAAGCGCTGCGTCGTCACCGAGAAGTCCGTCCTCCACGCCACCGAGCCGGAGCTGTACACGGAGGAAGACCTCGAGGAGATCGCACCCAAGCAGACCGCGTAGCAAAGGGTCGGATAAATTTGCCGCTCGTGACCGGGACTCCCGCCACCCTGTGGGGTGCATTTATCCTATCCCGGTGGGCCGACACGGTCTCGACCGAGCCGCGTAGAGACGAAGCCGCGACAGAATCGGCCGGGCGGTCGCGGCATTTCTGGGGTTGTGGGGCTGAAGGGCGGCAAAACTCCATCCGAGTCCAAGCAGCCCGAGCGTAGACGGTGAACCGGGTGCCGTTGTCGTGGCGGAGAAAGGCCTTGACAGCATCAAAGTGGAGCCGTCTCGTGCGAGCTGCTCGTGAAGGCGCGTTTGTCCAGGTATGAAGCCTAGGCGAGCTATCGCATGACCACGATCATGAACAGGTGGGGTTACTGACGTGGCAAATGGTCGCGGCACTTCCTGGTCGGCGGCTACGGCATTTCCAAAAACTGGGTCCCGTTGAAGAGGAGCTGAGGAAGAAGCGAAGTCGAGTTCAAGTCGAATTGAAGTTGAAGGGCCGACAACCGTCAAAATGCGGCCGTTTCGGGAGTCCGCACTGGAAATGCCGTAACCGGGGTAACTCGGTTCGCGAGTTCGAATCTCGCCCGCTCCGCCATAACCCCTGGGGTCGACGGATGCTCCTCTACGCCCACAAGCTTCTGTGCCGAGTTGGGCCCATACAAGGCTGGGCGCCGCCTAAAACCCCTAAAGTGCGGCCGTTTTGGTAAGTCGGCACTGGAATGCGTAACCGGGGTAACTCGGTTCGCGAGTTCGAATCTCGCCCGTTCCGCCACCATATCCAGCCCACGGCTACCATGTGTAGAGGCCGATGCCGAAGCCACTTCTGCGCGGGTACCTCCATGCGATCGCTGCAGGACTCGCCGTAGCCGGGTTTATCGGACTGATGCAGCGCAGCCCGGGTCGCCTCGTGGCGCGCCTCCCGCTCATCATCTATGGGTCCACGCTCATCCTGCTGTTCTCGGTCAGCGCCCTGTACCACCTCGGTCGCTGGCGGCCCGGGCCGCGGGCCTGGTTGCGACGCCTCGACCATTCCAACATCTTTCTGTTGATCGCCGGCACCTACACCCCGCTCGTCGGGACTGCCCTGACCGGGGCATTCAGGCTCGCGATCCTGGTGGTGATCTGGACACTCGCGGTGCTCGGAGTGGTGGGCGCCGCGCCCTTTCTCCGGATCCCCCGAGGCGTCCTGACCGGGCTCTACGTGCTGATGGGGTGGGTCGTGCTGGTCGCCACCCCGCAACTCGCTGCCACCCTGGGAGCGCGGGCGATCATCCTGATGGGCCTGGGCGGAGTCCAGTACACGGCGGGGGCGGTTGTCTATGGGCTGCAGCGTCCACGGCTGTGGCCACGCGTGTTCGGTTTTCACGAGCTGTTCCACCTGGCTGTGGTCACCGCCAGCGCGACGTTCTACGTTCTGGTCTTGCAGTACGGCATTCCCCGTCACGTGTAGTCGCGGGTCCGCGCCGTAGAGCTTGCCTGCCGACTGGCAACCGGACGGACATCAAGGCCAACCTCGAGAAGGTTCTGCAGGTCGATCGCCATCCGGAGATCGTCACCGGTGATCTGACCCGTGGTGACCTTCGACCTGGCGATTGACCCAGTCAGTCCGTAGTCAATGGCTCGCCGAGGTTGGCGCGCCAGCCACCGTCTTCGATGAAGGCGAGAAATGCCTGATCGACCGGGCCCGGCTTCTTGTCGCGCGGATAGACGAGATGCCAGTTACGGCGAAGCGGAAAGCCTGCAACCTTCAACTCGCTGAGGAGCCCGAGCTTGAGCTCGAGGGACACGGCATAGCGCGAGATGATGGAGAGCCCCAGTCCACGGGCCACCGCCCGCTTGATGGCGCCATTGCTGGCCAATTCCATGACGATCCGGACCGGCCGGCCGGACCGGCGGAAGGCTTCCTCGGCGGTCTCACGGGTGCCGGACTCCGGCTCGCGCATGATGAACGGCTCGTCTGCCAGCCGCGCGATCGAGACGCGTTCCACCTGTGCCAGGGGATGCGAGGGGGCGGCGATGGCCACCAATTCATTGGGCAAGAACGGCACGACCGTCAGGGGGATCGCCGACCTGGCCCAGAGCCGCCCGACAACGGCGAAGTCGGTCCGATTCCCGGCCAGCCGCTCGTACACGTCCTGCCGGTTCCCAACGTCCAATCGCACGTCCACCCCTGGATGCGCCTTCTTGAAGGCGCCCAGCAGGTCGGGTAGCACGTAGATTCCCACGGTCGTGTCTCCGGTCAGCCGCAGCGATCCTCGTCGCAGCCCGTGCAATTCGTCCAGCGCCTTGCCCGCCTCCTCGAAGTCAGCGAGGATCCGGGCGGCATGCTCGTAGAGGAGCTGACCCGCACCGGTCAGGTGAAAGCGGCGCCCGACCTCCTCGAATAAGGGCGCCCGGACCGCGTCAACCAGGGCCTTGACCTGGTGCGACACGCCCGGCTGGCTCCTGCGTGAGCGCATCGCCGAGTACCGGGCCCTGGGAGCGCGCTTCGCGAAGTGGCGGGCCGTGATCACGATCGGCGATGGGAGACCCAGCCAAGCCTGCCTTCACGCCAACGCCCATGCCCTGGCTCGCTACGCCGCGTTGTGCCAGGAGGGTGACCTGGTGCCGATCGTGGAACCGGAGGTGCTGATGGAGGGCGATCACACGCTCGAGCGATCCTTCGAGGTGACGGCAGCCACGCTCCGGATCGTCTTTCACGAGCTGGCTGAGCAGCGAGTGGCGCTCGAGGCGATCGTGCTCAAGCCGAGCATGGTGATTCCAGGCACGCGATGCCTGCGGCAGGCTTCCGTCGATGAGGTCGCGGACGCGACCCTGCGGTGCCTGCGTGCGACGGTCCCGGGGACGGTGCCCGGCATCGCGTTCCTCTCCGGCGGGCAGAGCCCGGAGCTCGCCACCGCGCACCTCGACGCCATGAACCGCAGGGGCACCCAGGCCTGGGAGCTCAGCTTCTCCTTTGGACGCGCCCTCCAGGACCCGGCCCTCAAGGCCTGGAACGGCACTCCCGAAAATCACGAGGCCGGCGCACAGGCGCTCTATCAGGGAGCGCGCCGCAATGCCGCCGCACGATCCGGTGCAAACCGGCCTGCCGACAAATCGAAAACCGTTCGAGTTTAGGTTTGACTTGTCCGCAAGAAACAGCGCATGATTCGAATCTCAGACCGCACAGCGCTGAGCCCGCGTTTTATGACATCAACGATGTCGGGCGCGACTCGTGAGAGTTTTGGCCGGGGAGGACATGGTGAATCACGCGGGGGATCGACCGGCGGACAGCGTGGGGTATCCCGACGCGGATCTCGTCGCGCTGTTCCGAGCGGGCGACCCGGGGGCCGTGGCCGCGCTCTATGACCGGTATGCCCGACTGGCGTACGGGCTGGCCCTCCGCATCCTGAACGATCGGATGGCCGCCGAGGACGTCGTCCAGGAAGCTTTCGTGGCGGTCTGGCGGAACGCCGCGGCCTTCGACCAGGCCCGCGGCAACCTGCGGACCTGGTTGCTGACCATCGTTCGCAACCGGGCGATCGACCGGACCCGCGGGGCTCCACACCGGAAGGAATTGGCCGGCCTCGACGCCGCGACCGAGGTGCCCGGCGGCGACAATCCGTCCGACGTCGTCGTCGCCAATGCCGACCGGGCGGCGGTCCGCCGCCACCTCCGAGCATTGCCCGACCGTCAGCGGGATACGCTGGAGCTCAGCTACTTCGGGGGACTGAGTCAGACGCAGATCGCCCGCCGGCTCCAGGTGCCGCTCGGCACGGTCAAAGGACGGATGCGGCTTGGCCTGCTCAAGATGCGCCAATCACTGGAGTTGTCCGCGGCGACCAGCTGACGCGACGACCGGCTCACAACCTTGCGACAATCGTGGTGGCACCCGTACGCTTTTGCCGGCGCAAGCCTTTCCGCAACAGAACCAGCGCATCGTGGTCACATGTGGACGCGCCTTCGCTCGTGGATCGGACGGGAAGAGGACGGTCAGGCCATGGTCGAGTACGCCTTGATCCTCGTCCTGGTGGTCGTGATCTTGATCGTCATCACCATGGTGATGGGTAACACCGTCAAGAACATGTATTGCAACATCGCCGGCTCCCTCAACCACTAAACCCGCACGTCTTCCTATTTCGTGCGGCGCTTGGCGCGCTCCAGCGTTCCCGAGCGGTCCCGTCCTTCGTACCCGGCCCACGGGTCGTAATCCACCTCCAGCGCCTCCTGCGGCGGGCGGTCCTGTACGGGGACGCCCCGGAGGTTGAGGCGGATCCGTGTCCAGGTGGTGTTACGGCCGCGCATCGAGTCCACCATCACGTCAGCGGGGGCCAGGTATGGCCATACGTTGGGATGTCGGGCCTTCCAGCGGTTGAGCCCATCCGTGGCCTGCGCCGGGGTCGCCGCGCGCGCGATCTCGATCAAGGGATGTGTGGTCCGACGGCGCCCGGTCGGGCCGACGGTTTTGCCGGGAGCGGGAACCGGTACGGCCCCGGCGGGGGACTCCGCCGCCGGCCGCCGCCGCCGCTTCGACGGTTGGACCCGGGGAGGCTCCCCGGCCTGCTTGACGAAATGGGGCGGCCAGGGGGCGTCGCCGAACCCTTCCGCTTCGTGCCGCGCCGAGAGTTCGAGCAGTCGGTCGAGCGAGCCGACCGCGAGGTCGATGCCCTTCGACGGATCGCCGATCCGCGCATACCGTTCCGGAATCGTATCGATGGTGAAGGCGGTCAGCTCGCAGTCGCGGACCTCATCCCATAAAAGAGGGGCGGAGACGCGTGCGTCCGGGGTGGGGCGCACCGAGTACGCGGAGGCCACCGTGCGGTCCTTCGCATTCTGGTTGTAGTCGAGGAAAACGCCGTGCCGTTCCTCTTTCCACCATCGGCTGGTCGCGATCGTGGGCGCCCGCCTCTCGACTTCGCGGGCCAGGGCGAGCGCGGCTCGGCGAACCTGCGGAAAGGTCCAGCGCGGCTCGATGCGGCAGTAGATGTGGATCCCACGAGAGCCCGAGGTCTTGGGCCAACCCGTCAATCCGAAATCATAGAGGACCTCGTTGGTCACCATGGCCACGTCGCGAATCTGCGACCACGGGATGCCGGGGACGGGGTCGAGATCGACCCGAAGCTCATCCGGGTGATCGAGGTCGGTGGCGCGGACGGGATGCGGGTTGAGGTCGATGCAGCCGAGGTTGATCACCCACATCAGTTGCGCCGCGTCATTGACCACCACCTCCTCCGCGACCCGCCCTGAGGGAAAGGCGAGTTCGACCGTCTCGATCCACTCAGGGCGGGAGATCGGCGCCCGCTTCTGGAAAAAGAACTCACCCTCGGCGCCATTGACGAAGCGCTTCATGGCCATTGGCCGGTTAGCGACACCGCGGACCGCTCCGTCCGCCACCGCCAGGTAGTAGCGGATCAGGTCGAGCTTTGTGTGCCCGGTTTTGGGAAAGAAGATCTTGTCCGGGTTGCTGATCGTCACCTCCCGGCCGGCGACCTCGAGCGCCTCGGCTTTGCGTTCGGGCATGACATCACCATATCCCGACGGCTAAAGTTACGGTCGGTGCCTCGAGAACTTTACGCGGTGGGCCAGGTGAAGGCCGTGCTGGCGCAGGGAGCCCAACTGGTCGACGTCCTGCCGGCAGACGACTACGAGATCGACCATCTGCCCGGGGCGGTCAATATTCCGCTGAAGGGTCTCGACCGAAAGACCACGGCGAACCTGGACCGGCTGCGGCCGGTCATCGTTTACTGCTACGACTCGGCTTGAGACATGTCGCCCAGGGCCGCGTGGCGGCTCGAGACGCTGGGGTTTGGAAATGTCGCCGACTTCGTCCCCGGAAAGCAAGGCTGGTACGAGGACAACCAACCCCGCGAGGGCACCGCGGCGCAGGAGACCTGGGCCGGGGACGTCGTCGATGCCGACGTTCCCACCTGCGGTCTCGATGAGCGCATCGGGACAGTGCGCAAACGGGTACGAGCGGGGACCTGTGTGGTCATCAACGCGGAGCGAATCGTGCTCGGCCTGCTGCGGTCGAAGGCGCTCGACGGCGACCCCGATGCGACGGCGGAGGCGGTCATGCACCCGGGGCCGTCGACCTTTCGCCCGAACCTCCCGCTGACCGAGCTCACGACGTTCATGCGCGACCATGACATCAAGACCAACGCCCTGATCACGACGAGCGCGGGCCGGCTGATCGGTGTGATCTCACGCGAGGATGTCGAGGCGACGGCGGCGCACGAATCCGCCAGCTAGTGCTCGACGCTACAGGCCGGCGATCGCCTGGAGGCCCGCCTCGGCGCAGTCGAGGTCCTGCTCCGGCCGGCCGCCGCTGACCCCGATCGCGCCGATAATCCGGTCCTCGCTTTTGACCACGACCGAGCCCAGCCCTGGCACCAGGGGGCGTCGGGTCATCTCCCCAACCGCCTCAAAGAACCCAGGCCGCTTGTCGTAGATCTCTGCCAGCTGATCGCCGGGCCGACCGAGAACCGCGGCCCCGACGGCCTTTGCTTCCGCAATTTCTGGAGACAGGGCCGGCGCGCCATCCATGCGGCTCAGGTGCACGAGGTGGCCCCCGTCGTCGACCACCGCCACGCTGACGCGAATGCCGACCTCCGCGGCGCGCCGTTGGGCGGCCACCGAGGCCGAGGTCGCGTGCGCCAGGCCGATCCGCACCACCATGCTCAATGTAACCGGAAGTCAGGGACTCAAGACGGCGGCCGCGATGTCCTTGACTCGATGCCATGCGGAGTGACCATCGAAGTCGGCGGGCCAATCCGGACCGCGCTGCCGCTGGGAGAACCACGCGTCGGGCCGCGCCGCCAGGGCGGTGAGGACCTCCTGCTGGACCAGGCGGTGCCACGCCACCACCTCGGCGGGCGGCCGGGTGCGCCAGCGTTCGTAGATGACGTGATTGAGATCGTTGATCGCAAGGCCGCGCAACTCGGCAGGCCGCCGCTCCGAGCGAAACACTCGGGCGCTGTGTGCCTTCCAGTAGACGATATGGGCGAGGGCATCCTTGACGGTCCACGCGTCTTTCGTCTCTGGTCGAGGCACCAGGCGGCTCCAGTCGCGCGGTCGCAAGCGCCCGACCACGGCGTCGAGCGCGCGATACTCTTCGCGAGTCCGCGCAAGAACTTCCCTCCGCGTGTGGAACATCTTCTGCGAGCTCATCGCTCGGTGCGGGGTTCCAGCTTGCTGCGGAGACCCATCAGGTCGAGCGACAGGGCGCCGTCCCGGTACTGCGTGCGCCGCGCCTCCTCGACCTTGCGAATCGACTCAGCCGCCTCCAGAATTTTTTGAACCTGCGCGGCCGGCACCGCGACGGCACCGTCGGCATCAAGGACGACGATATCGCCGGCAGCAATGGCCGTCCCTCCCACGACGACCGGCTCGTTGATCGCCCCGATCACATCCTTGGTCGCCTGGGTCGCCCGGATGAAGCGAGCCCAGACCGGCAGTCCAAGCTGCACGATCTCGCTCGTGTCGCGAACCGCGGCGTCGATGAGTATGGCGACCGCACCATAATGGGCGGCCTGCGTCGCGAGCAGCTCGCCCACCAGGGCGACCGGAGCCGGCCTGGGCATCGTGATGACGAGGACCTCGCCCGGCTCCACCACCGGCATGACGGCGTGAACCATCAGGTTGTCGTCTTGCCCGCAGCGAACAGTCCGTGCGACCCCGGCGGCGCGGGTCCCCGGAACAATTTGCTTCAGTGGCACGTCGATCAGGCCCGTGAACCCTAAGGCCTGGTAAATGGTGGCAACCCCATACCGGGCGAAGTCCGACCCAATGGTCATGTCAAGCGCATCTTAAGCCGCATCGCTGAAGACCCATGCACGTGCTGGCGATGTCGCCATTCGCCGCTGACGGTCGCCGCTGTGCCAGACTGAGAGCCGGTTGACGATGGCGAACCTCATTTCCCTCCTGATGGCGGGCGACGCAAGCCGTGTTGCCATCGGCGTGCCGAAAGGGCCGAGCCTCACCTTCGGACGATTGCGTGACCTTGTCGATGAGGCATCTGCGGGCCTCGTCGCGATGGGAGTTGGCCGGGGCACGCGCGTCGCGATGGTCTTTCCGAATGGACCGGAGGCGATCGTCCTCTTTCTCGCCGTGGCGAACGTGGCGACGGCCTGTCCGCTCAATCCCGCCTACACGGAAGCGGAGTTTCGCTATTACCTTGGCGATACGGGGGCGGAGTTTCTCCTGGTTCCGCCCGGGGAAGGCGCGTCGGCGCGCGCGGCGCTGCCCTCGACGGCGAGCTTGATTGAGGCGCGCGTAACGGAGGATGGTCGAATCGATCTTTCTGGAGACGGACGGCAACCTTCCGAATCGTTCAGTCCCGCCGGTGGGGATGACGTCGCGTTGGTGCTGCATACGAGCGGGACGACGAGCCGCCCCAAGCGGGTGCCGCTGCGGCACCGGAATCTCGCGGCCTCGGTCGGGAACATCATCGCCCACTACGGCCTCACCGCCGACGACGTCTCGCTCTGCGTAATGCCGCTATTTCACGTTCACGGCCTTGTCGCCTCGGCCCTTTCGGCCCTGGCGTCGGGCGGCACGGTGGTCGTGCCTCAGCGCTTCTCCCCACTCGGGTTCTGGCCGATCGCAGCGGAGGTGCGACCGACATGGTTCAGCGCCTCACCGACGCCGCATCAGATGATCTTGATGCGGTCGCAAGCGCCGCGCCCACCCGGCACGCAGCGCCTCCGCTTCGTGCGGTCGTGCAGCGCCGCGCTGACGCCCGCCGTCATGACCCAGATGGAAGAACGCTTCGGTGTGCCAGTGCTCGAGGCCTACGGCATGACCGAGGCGAGTCACCAGATGACCTCCAACCCACTGCCCCCGGGTCGGCGGGTCCCTGGCTCGGTCGGCTACGGGACCGGCGTGGACCTCGCGATCCTCGACGAGGGCGGGAGCGTGCTCCAACCCGGCGCGATCGGCGAGGTCGGCATCCGTGGTCCCAATGTGATCGACGCCTATGAGAATGGTCGAGCACGAATTGCACATGGTCGACCGGCTCTGCGACCCCGTGGTGGTGATGGCGCAGGGGAAGGTGATCGGGCGCGGCTCCATGCCCCAGCTCAGGCAGCAGCGAGAAGTTGTCGACGCGTACCTTGTCGGCTAGTGCGCCGCCGGCGACCGAGCGCCCGCTGCCGGCGCTCCGCGCCGAGCGCATCACCTCAGGCTATGGCGGCGTCCCGGTGGTGCGGGGAGTATCGATTGCTGTCGGCCCCGGCGAGGTGGTCGCCGTCATCGGCCCGAATGGCGCCGGCAAGAGCACGCTGCTCAAGAGCCTCGTCGGCATTCTCCGCGTCACGGATGGGCGGATCCTGCTCGGGTCCGATGATGTCACCAACCACTCGCCTGAGGATCTGGCCCGCCGCGGTGTCGGCTATGTGCCCCAGGTCAACGACATCTTCGAGCCGCTCACCGTGTTCGAGAACCTGGAGATGGGGGGCTACCTCTTGAGAGGGGACCAGGTCAAGAGCCGAGCCGACGAGGTCATGGCGATCTTTCCCCAGTTGCCGCCGATGCTGAAGCGCCGCGCGGATAAGCTCAGCGGGGGCGAGCGCAAGATGCTGGCGATCGCCAGGGTGCTGATGCTGGATCCGAAGGTCCTGATCCTTGACGAGCCCACCGCCAACCTCTCTCCGAAGCTGGCGGACACATTGTTACGTGATCACGTCCGTCGATTGGCGAATCTCGGGAAAGCCGTCTTGTTGGTCGAGCAGCGGGCACGTGCAGCCATGGAGGTGGCGGCCTGGACGATGGTCCTGGTCTCCGGATCCACCAGGCTGGAAGGTCGCCCGGGCGAACTCCTCGGGCGCCAGGATTTCGAGGGATTGTTTTTGGGAGCGGCCACCGGGCACGGTCCGGTGAGCGACTCGGAGGAGGTAAAGAAGACATGAAACTATTGATGTTCCGAGAGGGCAATGAGCGCCGCCTGGGTGTGATCCGCGAGGGTTCAACCGAGGAGGTCGTCGACGTGAGCCAGTTGGCGAAGGGCAATCGTTCTTCGGCCGCGCCGGCGGACATCCTGTCCCTCATCGAGAGCGGAGAGGAAGGTCTTGCCCGGTTGCGTGAAGTCGTCGCCTCGGCCAAAGGCTCCGGCGGCGCCGTGGGGGTGCGGAAACTCAAGGATCTTACAGTGCTCTCTCCGCTCGATCCGCCAAGGGGAAACATGCTGGCCATCGGTCGAAACTTTGAGAAGCATGCGGCTGAAAGCGCGAAGGCCTGGGGTGAGCAGGTCAAGCCGCCGACGATCTTCACCAAGGCGCAGACGTCGGTGACCGGTCCGTTCGATGACATCGTGATCGATCCGGCGATCAGCGACATGATCGACTGGGAAGCCGAGCTGGGCGTCGTCATCGGTCGCCGAGGCGCGAATATCAAAAGCGCTGACGCGATGCGCCACGTCTTCGGGTACACGGTGGTCAACGACGTCACGGCGCGCGACATCCAGCACCATTGGGGTGGCCAGTTCTTCAAAGGCAAGAGCCTCGACGCCTCGTCGCCGGTCGGGCCGTGGATCGTGACGGCCGACGAGATCTCCGATCCCCAGAATCTCCGCGTGATCCTCCGCGTCAACGGAGAAGTAAAACAGGATGGTCATACTCGCGACATGATCCATTCGGTGGCCGAGATCATCCGCTGGCTGTCCGTTGGCATGACGCTCCACCCCGGCAATCTGATCGCCACCGGCACGCCCGATGGCGTCGGCTTCGCCCGGACACCTCCCGAGTTCTTGAAGCCAGGGGACGTCATGGAAGCCGAGGTCGAGCACGTGGGCGTGCTGCGCAACCGAATGGTCGCAGCGACCGTCGTGGCGGGTCGGTAACCCAGCCGGAAACTCAGGCCTCGCTTCGGCGGAATCGCGGTCGAGCACCGGGCCGCGTAACCCGATAGGTCGCGGACGGCGCGCAGACCGACGACGCAGCCCGATGCGAGGCCTGGGTTAGCTTTAGTCGATGGCGCGGCGGCGGAAGCCGGTGATGCCGACATAGCTGAAGCCGACCAGCGCCACGATCAGTAAGGCCGCCGCGATCCAGGTCGGCATGTGCGGGCCGCGGGGGAGAAGGGCGGAGCGGATCCCTTCACTGACGTAGGTGATCGGGTTGAAGAGCGTGACCACCTGGAACCAGGGCAGTTTGCTCAGCGAGGGCCAGGGGTATTGGGTGCATCCCGTGAAGATGATCGGGGTCAGCACGATGGCGAACATGATGTTGATCCGGTTGAATGGCGTGAGAGTGCCCAGGGTGAGGCCCATCGCACCGCCCGCGAGCGAGCCCAGGATAAAAAACGCGACCAGGATCCAGAGGCGGCCGAGGTCAAACGGGATGCTCCCCAGCACGAGGAAGCCGACCGGGAACATCACCAGCCCTGCGATCAGCGACCGGATCGCGGCGAAGACGATCTTCTCGAGACCAACCAGGGCGGTCGGGATGGGCGCCAGCAGGCGATCCTCGATCTCCTTGGTGAACGAGAACTCGATGACGAGCGGAAAGGCGACCGCCTGGAGGCCCGTGATCGCGATCGTCAGTGCCACGATCCCGGGAAAAAGCTGGGCGGCATAGCCGGCCCGCGTGAAGCCGAGGTCGGCGAGCACCCGACCGAAGACGAAGAGCATGAACAACGGCTGTAAGATCACCTGCGCCAAAAAGGCCGGGAACTCGCGGAAGGTGACCGTGATGTCGCGGCGCAGAATAGCGACGAACACGGTAAGAAAGCTGGGGTGCATGACCCTCGGCTCGGCCACGACCGTCGCCATCAGCGCAGCGCTCGACCGGTCAAGTGGATGAAGACATCCTCGAGCGACGGTTTGCCGATGGCCAGTTCCTGCAGCGTGCCACCGGCGTCGCTGACAACGCGCGCGACGGGCGCGACCATGAGCGGGGCGTCCGACGCGACATAGAGCCGCAGTCGCAGCGGTCCGCTGGGCGCCTGGCTGACAGGCTCGACCCTCTCGACCCCCGGCACCGCCGCAAGTAATTCGATGAACGTCGGCCGGTCCACGCCATCACTGTGGATCCCAACCTCGAGGGTGTTCTTGCCGGGTACCGTCGCGGTCAGCGCGTCCGGGGTGTCGAGGGCGAGGATCTTGCCGCGGTCCATGATGCCGACGCGCCTGCACAGCTGCGTCGCCTCATCCATGTCGTGGGTGGTCAGGATCATCGTGACCCCGCGCCCACGCAGGTCCCGAATGCGATCCCATACGAAAAGGCGGGCCTGCGGATCGAGCCCGGTGGTCGGCTCATCGAGGAAGAGAACATCCGGCTCGTGCATCAGGGCCCGCGCGATCATGACCCGCTGCGACTGGCCGCCGGAATAAAAGTCGACCTTGTCATCGGCGCGGTCCGCCAGGCCGAACTCAGCCAGCAGCGCGGCGGCGCGTTCCCGGCGCATCTCCGCCGAGATGCCGTGATACGCCGCGTGAAAGAGGAGGTTTTGCCGCGCCGATAGCGCCCGGTCGAGATTGGACCGCTGCGGGACGACCCCGATCCGGCGCCGCGCCGCAACTGGATCGCGAACCACGTCAACCCCGCTCACCATCCCGCGGCCGCTTGTCGGCCGGACCCGGGTGGTGAGCACGCCCACCGTTGTGGTCTTACCGGCCCCGTTCGGACCCAATAAGCCGAACACTTCCCCGCGTTCGACGTGGAAGCTGACGCCATCGACCGCATTGACGGGACGCTTTGGATACCGCTTCACGAGCTCATCGACCACGACGGGCGCCATCGTTTGCAATTCGTCGGTCAGATTACACTGGACACACGATGTTCGGGCACTCGTGGCTGCTGTTCCTGCTCATCCTCGTGATCGTCCTGATCATCTTCGGTCCAGGCAAGCTGTCGCAGCTTGGCGGGGCCATGGGACGGTCCATCCGTGAGTTCAGAAAGACGAAGGATGAGCCAAACCCACCCGGTGGTGGGACCAACTCCGACACGCGCCCCTAAGCCGGCGCGTCCTGCGGGTGGCGATGATCCACTGATGGGCGAGCGCCTCACGATCAGCACCATCGACTATCACACCGCGGGTGAGCCGTTTCGCATCGTGCGCGGTGGTGTCCCGCCGCTCCAGGGGACGACCATCCTGGAGAAGCGCCAGTACGCCCGGGATCATCTTGATCACATCCGCAAGTTGCTGGTGTTCGAACCACGCGGGCATGCCGACATGTACGGAGGCTTTGTCACAGAGCCGGAGAATTCCGGCGCCCAGCTCGGCGTCGTCTTCTTCCACAACGCCGGCTACAGCACGGCGTGCGGTCACGGCACGATCGCACTGGTGACCTGGGCGATCGAGACCGGGCACATCGCTGCCGAGGAACCCGAGACCATGGTCGTGCTCGACGTCCCGTCCGGCCGCTTACGGGCGGTGGCCACGGTGGCCGAGGGCAAGGTCAGGGCGGTCCGCTTCCGCAATGTGCCGAGTTTCGTGTGCGCGGAGCGGCTGCCGCTTCGGATCGGGCCTCGGACGATCGTCGCGGACGTCGCCTTCGGCGGCGCCTTCTACGCCATCGTCGAGGCGGAAGGACTCGGGCTCACGGTCGAACCGGCTTTCCTGCCGCGGTTCATTGAACTGGGTCGCGAGATCAAGGCTCAGCTGGAGTCGTCGCGTGAGATCGTGCACCCGGTGACAACGGAACTGCGTGACGTGTATGGGGTCATCTTCACGCAAGGCAACCGCAACGTCACGGTGTTCGCCGACGGCGAGGTGGATCGGTCGCCATGCGGCAGCGGCACGTCAGCCCGCCTGGCGTTGCTCGACCTCCGAGGCGAACTGACCCGCGGCGCCACGCTGATGCATGAGAGCATCATCGGGAGCCGCTTTGCCGGCCGGGTGGTTGGCGACGACCGGGTCGGCGAGTTCCGGGCAGTGCTGACCGAGGTCGAGGGGAGCGCCTTCCAGACCGGCATGCACCAATTCATCCTCGATCCCGACGACCCGATCGGCACAGGGTTCCTCTTGCGCTAGATCATCGCGCCGTCGCTGCGCTCGTGAGCGTGGCATGGAGGGTGATCTGCGTCCCGGCGAGTGCCCTGGAGACCGGACAGTTGTCCTTGGCATGCTTCGCGATCTGCTCGAAGGTGCCATCCGGCTGTTGAAAGAATAGGCGCCTTCGAAGGCGCCGCTACCGAGTCGCATCGTGCCCTTTCCATCGCGAAGCGTGCCCCGCCAGCGGACCTGCGCAGTCCGTTGCGGCATATCGTGACCTCCTGTGAACGAGCTGACTGCGTCCTGACCTGATGCTAGGTCGATGCCTTACGCGGCCGCCGCCATGATCTCAATGGTGCGCAGCCGGCTCGCCTGGTCGGCCCCGTGGACCGTCGCGACCAGCGTGGTGACGCCGGCCCGCCGGCAGGTGGCGAGCCGCTCCGCGATCCGGCCGGGCGGCCCTACGATGGTGACCGCGTCCACGAGGGCATCGGGCACACGCTGGATGGCCCCGACCTTGTTCCCCGAAAGGTAGAGGTCCTGGATGGCCATCGCGTCCTCCCGGAACCCATATCGCTGCACCGTGTCGTTGTAGAAATTCTTCGTCCGGGATCCCATACCGCCGACGTAGAAGGCGACCCATGGCCGTACCGTGTCGCGGGCGCGTGCGAGGTCGTCGTCCGTGAGCACGGGCATGGTGGGAACGACCTCCATCTGGTGCAACGACCGTCCACTCACGGCGGCGCCCGCCTGAAGGTCCGGCAAAAAGACGTCCAGATGTTCGGGCGAGAACATGGTGGGCATCCATCCATCGGCGATCTCGCCGGTAAGGCGAAGGCCGGCCGGCGTCAGGGTGGCGAGAAAGATGGGGATGACGGCCCGAACCGGCTTCAGCCGTAGCTTGAGGCCCTGGTCGATGTGAAAGATCTCTCCATCGAATCGCAGTGGATCCCGCCGAAGCGCTCGCCGCACGATGTCCGCGGTCTCGCGCATCCGTTGAAGGGGTCGCTCGAAGGCCACGCCGTGCCACCCGCTCACCACCTGATGGCCGCTCGTCCCAAGGCCGAGGATGAACCGCCCATTCGACAGCAGGTCGAGGGTGGCTGCCGTCTGCGCGATCAATGCCGGGGTGCGGCTGAAGACGTTGATGATGCCGGTGCCGAGGTGGATGCGGTGGGTCTGTGCGGCCAGCGCGGCGAGGACCGAAATCGCGTCGGTGCCCCAGGCTTCGGGAACCCAAACCGAGTCGAATCCCAGGGTTTCCGCTCGGCGCGTCAGCTCCAGCGATTCGGCCAGTGTGAGGCTTCCGTCATAGGGGAGCGCCAGCCCGAGCTTCATCGTGGCATATTAGGTTGTAAGGAATGGCAGACAGCACCACGCTCGCGGCGGCCACCGCCGGCCGGATTGCCTTCGGCGGTGATCTCCCGGTCAATCGGTTCGGCTTCGGCGCGATGCGCATCACCGGTCGCGGCATCTGGGGCGAGCCGGCCGACCATGATGCAAGCCTGCGCGTCCTTCGCCGGGCTCTCGAATTGGGTGTGACCCTGATCGACACGGCCGATTCCTACGGGCCGGACGTGAGCGAGCGTCTGATTGCCGAGGCGCTGTATCCGTATCCCGACGACCTCGTCATCATCACCAAGGGTGGCCTGACGCGCCCGGGTCCGGGCCAGTGGACGCCGGACGGGCGTCCGAAGCACCTCCGAGAGGCCTGCGAAGGCAGCCTGCGCCGCCTTCGGGTCGACGAGATCGACGTGTACCAGTTTCACCGTCCCGATCCGAAGGTCCCCTTTGAGGAATCGGTCGGCGCGCTGCTGGAGCTCAAAGCCGAAGGCAAGATTCGGCACATTGGCCTCTCCAATGTGGACCGGTCGCAATTGCGGCAGGCGCAGCAGCTCACGCCGATCGTTTCAGTCCAGAACCGCTATAACCTCGGCGACCGCGCCTCCGAATCGGTCCTGGAAACCTGCGAGGAGGAAGGCCTGGCGTTCATCCCCTGGGCGCCGTTGCAGGTGGGGGAGACGCCCAAGGCCGTGACGCAAATTGCCGACCGGCTCCATGTCTCCATCAATCAGGTCTTGCTGGCCTGGTTGCTGGCCCATTCACCCGTTATGACCCCGATCCCGGGGACCTCGCAGGTAAGCCACCTGGAAGACAACATCGCCGCGGCAAGCCTGACGCTGTCACCCGAGGATCAGAAGACGCTCGACTGACTTAAGCTGACCTTCGTGAGCGTTGTCGTTGCCGTCTTTTTGACCACCTTCCTGGCATCCGCCGTGGAGGCGATTGAAATGGTGACGATCGTCGTCGGCGTCGGCGCCACGCGAGGCTGGCGCTCCACGCTGATCGGGGCGGGGGCGGGCTTCGCGTTGTTGGCGGTTGTCGTGGTCGTTGCGGGCGCGGCCCTCAGCGCGGTTCCGATCGGGCTCCTCCGCTTGGTCGTCGGCGCGCTCCTCCTGGTATTCGGTCTGCAATGGTTCCGCAAGGGCGTCATGCGGGTGGCCGCCCGGGGGCTTGCCGGGATGAAGGAGATGGAGTTCGATCAGGCTGAGCGGTGGGCTGAGAAGAGCATGGACTGGACGGCGTTCGTGCTCAGCTTCAAGGGCGTGATGTTGGAGGGGCTCGAGGTCGCCTTCATCGTCGTGTCCTTCGGCGCCAATGCCAACCATCTCGGGGTGGCCGCCATCGGTGGCATCGCCGCGGTCGTGCTCATCGGTGGAGTCGGCCTCGCGATCCACCACGTTGTCAATCGCATCCCGCGCAGCTTGCTGCAACTGGTGGTCGGCGTCATGTTGACCACGTTTGGGACCTTCTGGTCGCTGGAGGGGCTCGGAGTTCAATGGCCGGCGGGCGACGGCGCCATCCTGGGTCTGCTGGTCCTGTATGTCTTGACCGCGGCGGGCTACATCGTGTTGGAGCGGCAGCGCCAGCTCGGGTTCAATGCCGGGAAAGCCGCATGACGACGGCGCTCGGATGGGTGACCGGCTTCGCGCGCTTCTGGTACCACTTCATCATCGGCGATGACTGGACGATGGCACTGGCAGTCGCGGTGGGTCTCGTCGTCACCGGGGCGCTGAACGCCCGTGGGATCGTGGCCTGGTGGCTGATCCCGTTGATCGTGATCTTCATGCTCGGCGTTAGCTTGCGGCGAGCGAGCCGGCGCTAGACAGTATGAGCGACTTCGCCGTCGTTGGGCTGGCGACCATGGGCGAAAACCTTGCCCGAAACCTGGCCGGCAAGGGTGTGGCGATCTCGGTCTTCAATCGGACCACGGCGCGCACCGACCGGTTTGTCGCCGAGCACGGTCACGAGGGGTCGGTGACCGCGGCCCACAGCATCGAGGACCTGGTGAACCAGGTCGCGCGGCCCCGCGCGATCCTGATGATGGTGAAGGCGGGAAAGCCGGTCGACGAGACCATCGCGCAACTGCTTCCGCACCTCGATCGGGGCGACATTTTGATCGACGGCGGCAACTCCTACTTCGCGGATACCGTGCGACGGACGGCCGGGGTCGAGTCCAGGGGCGTCCGGTTCATCGGAACCGGGATCTCGGGCGGGGAGGAGGGGGCGCTCCGCGGCCCCAGCATCATGCCGGGCGGGTCGATTGACGCGTATCGGCACGTCGAGTCGATCCTGACCCGGATCAGCGCGCAGGTCGACGGCGAGCCCTGCTGCACCTACATCGGCCCGGGCGGCGCGGGGCACTACGTGAAGATGGTCCACAACGGCATCGAGTATGCGGACATCCAACTGATCGCCGAGGCGTACGACCTATTGAGTCAGGCCCTCTCATTGAAGGCCGGTCAGCTGGCCAGGATCTTCGCTCAATGGAACGATGGTGATCTCGAGTCGTACCTGATTCAGATCACCGCCGAGGTGCTGGGCAAGCGTGATAAGGCCACCGGCGAGCCACTGGTCGATGTCATCCTGGACGAGGCGGCGCAAAAGGGGACTGGCAAATGGGCCTCCCAGTCCGCGCTCGACCTGGGGATCCCGGTGACCGCGATCACCGAAGCGGTGTTCGCGCGATTCCTTTCCGCGCTGAAGGCGGACCGTCAAGCGGCGTCGCGGGTGCTGGCCGGGCCGCGGAAGGCGGAGGGCAACCTGGAATCGGCGAGCCTGGTGGACGATGTGCGGGCGGCGCTCTATGCCTCCAAGGTGGTGGCCTACGCCCAGGGGTTCGAGCAGATGCAGGCGGCCTCGAAAGAGAACGGCTGGGACCTGCAGCTCGGCGCCATCGCCCGCATCTGGCGCGGCGGCTGCATCATCCGCGCCCGCTTCCTCAACCGGATCACCGAGGCCTACGCCGGCCAACCGGACCTCAAGAACTTGTTGCTGGCCCCGTACTTTCGCGACGCGATGGGGCAGTCCCAGGATGCCTGGCGGCGGGTCATCACCGTCGCGGTCCAGCGCGGGATCCCGGTCCCCGCCTTCTCGTCGTCGCTGGCCTACTACGATGCCTACCGGCGGGATCGCCTGCCTGCCAACCTCATCCAGGGGTTACGCGACTACTTCGGGGCGCACACCTACCATCGGATCGACCGAGAAGGGTCCTTCCACACTCGCTGGGCGCAGGACGGCGAGGAAATAGAGGCGACCTAGCGACCTAGGGATCCGTCTTTGACCAACAGCTGTCACGGCAGGCTGGCAGAACCGGGGGAAGCCGTGAAGTTACGTAAGCCGAGATCGATCGCCGCCTGGCTGCCGGCCGTTGTCCAGTTCTTTGGTATGGGCAGCCCGCCCTCCATGTCGGCCAATCCTGGTCCGGCTCCCCACATCACCGTCCCCGCGCCGCCCGGAATATCGACCGCATATGAACTTGCCGGGCAAAAGCTCGCTGCGCAGCTGGACCAGATTGACAAACTGGACACGAAAGCCGGCGTCGTCGTTGGCGCCCTCGGGGCGGGCATCGGGCTATTCCTCGTCGCTGGATTCAGCCCACTTGCGCGCATTGTCATCGGGATTGGCCTTGGCTTTGCCATCGTGCTAGCGAGCCGGGCATTCCTGGTTGGCAAATACCTTGACGCACCAAATGCCGCCGTTTTCGCCCAGTTCGCCAGTTATGAACCGGACGGCATGAAGGAAATCTTTCTTCCGAACGTTCTCGAGGCGATCTCAGAGAACGCGTTGAAAGTAAGCCGCAAAGGCAATTATTTGAACGGCGCTCTCGGCATCACCACGATGGTTGCGATCGTTCTACTCATCGGTAAGGTATTTGGTGTGTCTTGAGGATCTATAATTTTTTCATGGCGTCCCAGGGCGATGCGCCGAATACCGTTCCTGAATCGAGCCCGAGCCCGCAGGTTCGCCGGGCTCAGCCCAACTACCAGCCGGGCTCTCCCGTGCCAGGCGGTTCTACCTACGTTGGGAAAGGTGCGCCGGCTCCTGAAAAAAGGGCCTCTTAGATAACCGGCTAGCCGGCAGCGACCGCCACCTCGACCTCCTCTGCCTCCTCGCTGGCCCGGCGGGTCGCCCGGCCTTGTCGCACGGCGGCCAACGTCACGAACAACGGCGTGGCAAAGAGGAGCGCCGCGCCGGCGATCCGAACCGGTGGGAATGGATTCCCGCTCAACCAGACGCCGAAGAACGTCGCCCACGCAGGCTCGGTCAGCAGGACGATCGCCGACGTTGTCGCAGCCAGTTGGCGCTGCGCCCAGACCTGGACGAAGAGCCCCAGCGCCGTGGCAAGGCTGGCGGTGATGGCGATCGCCACTAACACGGATGCTGATGGGATCGGGAAGCCACCACCCATCGGGGTAAGAGCCGCCAGCACGAAGATGAGCAGCGCGCTGACCGTCTGTCCAACGGTGAGGGAGATGGCGTCGTGATGTCGGGAGAATCGCGCGACGAGGATGATCTGGACCGCAAAGCCGAAGGCGCTCGAGGCGACCAGCAGGTCACCGATTGCGAGCTGCCGCGGCAGCGCACCGATCAGGAGGGCCAGGCCGAGAACCGCAACGCCAACGCCGATCAGCGTGACCCGGCCGACCCGCGCCCGGAAGACCAACCACTCGATGGCGGGAACCAGCACCACGAACAGGCCTGTGATCAGGCCCGCGTCGCTGGCAAGGGTGAGGTGGAGGCCGACCGTTTGCACGATGAAGGCGGTGCCCATGAACAGGCCGATCCAGCTGCCGGCCAGGACGGAGTCCCAGCGCAGGCGGCGAACGAATGGCAACCAGAGCACGACGGCGAGCAAGAACCGGTAGGCCAGAAAGGCGGCGACGGGAAAGGCCACCACCGCATCCTTGACGACGACAAAGGTCCATCCCCAGATCGCCGTGATCCCGAGGATGGCAATAAGTTTGATAAGTGAGCCCCTCGTCGTCATGCCGTCTCCTTCCGGAGGCGGAATCGCCGAACCCGCGCTCGATTCCCGCAGGTTTCAGCGCCGCACCACTGACGGCTCCGGTTCTTGGAGTGGTCGAGGAAGAGCCAGCGGCATTGGTCGTTGGCGCAGACCTTCAGCCGAGCCGCGTGGTCCTGCAGCTCGACGAGCCCGATCAGCAGTCCGGAATGGAGTGCGTCCCAGTGTTCACCGAGCGGCCGGAGCGCACCCGTGGGGTCCAATTGAAAACGGGCGTCGGGCAGAAGCGTGCCAAGCTGCCGCTCGTAGGCGTGGTGACTGCTGGGGAGGGCTCGCGCCGCCTTCCGAATCGCCCGAAGTCCGGTGAGGTGACGTCCCAGCGGCCGGCCCGGCACCCTGATCCCCATGCGTGTCAGGAACTCGACGGCCGCGCCGGCGTCATCGAGGTGGTCGTGGGCCGGGATCCAGTGGGCGCCCTCGGCCGATCCCACATCCCGGGCTTCTGGTTCGTGGTAGCTGTTGGCAACCGCCAGCACGTCGTCGATGGGTCGGGGGCTGGTAATGGGCATAATGCTCTTTGCATATTACCATGCCGGATGGCTCGGCCACGGCTCCGTGACGAGACTGTGTCAGCCGGCCTGACGAAGTTCGCGCAGCAGCGGTGAGCTGATCAGCGCGTCGGCCGTGGCGCTATTCGTCGCCAGCGGGACGTTGCAGACGTTGCAGATTCGGAGCAGGGTCTGGATATCCGGCTCATGGGGGTGTTTGTCCAGCGGGTCGACCATGAACAGCACGGCGTCGATCTCGCCCTGCACCACACGGCTGGCGATCTGAACGTCGCCGCCCAGGGGTCCCGACTCGAGGCATTCGACCTCGAGCCCGACCTTGCTCGCGAGCAACTTGCCCGTCGAACTGGTGGCGATCAGGTCGAACTCGGTAAGCCGGTCGCGATTAAAGGTCGCGAAGGCCACCAGGTCGGCCTTCTTCCCGTCGTGGGCGATGATCGCGATCTTCGGTGTTGGAGACATGGGGGTGCAGTGTACAGGCAGTGGGTCAAATCGGGGGGCGGCCGCGTGACAGCCTGGTTAAGGTTCCGCGTCCGACGACGGTCTTTAGGCAGCGCGTGCGACGTGAACGGCAACGTGGTCCATGCGGGCCACGCGCCATGGTGACAGCTCGTACGCGACCGGGGCCGGCTGGCTTGATGGCCGCTCCCGCACCGACCGGGTGAACGACCAGTCTTCGACCCACTCCGCGATACGGCGACCTCGCACGACCTTTCCGGCCCCGTCCAGCAGGGCCGCCTTCACCCGCACGGCGATCAGATCGCCATGCTCATCGCACGTTGCGCGGACGATCCGATCGACGCTGATGGTCACCGACCCCGGGTAAAGACGCCAGCCTTCGCCACGTCGGCGGTCCATCTGCGCCTGCTGAGCACCAATGCAATCATCGGCGAGCAAGGGGCGACATGGCTCGAGATTCTTGTCGGTCCACGCCGCGCAAACGGTCGCGCCGACATGCCGAACCTCGTCGAGGAATCGCAGGTCATCAAAGGTCGCGTCACGGCGGCGAATGGCCGCGATTCCCGCCACGATCGGGTCGATAGCCGGCGCCGGCGGCGGCGCCACCGTGGCATGAGCCCGGGGTTGAACCATCTCGACAAGGAACTGAATGCCCAGGCCCAGCGCGCCCGGCGCGTCGCCCATGAATTTCCAGAGCACGAAGCCCAGGAGCAGCGCAAGGCCGGCGACGACGAGAGCGAGTGGGCTCCTCAGTATGGCCGTCGCGGCAGTCGGCAGGGCAGGCAGGTAGTCGCTCAGGGTCACACCGCTATGACGGGGCACCCGACCGGCTATTGCAGGTAGGCTCAGGGAGCCGTGTTCCACTTCGTCACCAACGATCTCACGCACCTGTTGACGACCTACGGGTACCTGGCCGTTTTCCTGTTTGTCGCGATCGAGAGCATCGGCATCCCGTTTCCCGGCGAAACGATGCTGGTCACCGCGGGCGTCTACGCCGGCACAACCCACCACCTCAACATCGTCATCGTGATCGTGGCCGCGGCCGCCGGGGCCATCATCGGGGACAACATCGGCTACGGGATCGGCCGCGCTGGCGGGTACCGCCTCCTTCGTCGCTACGGCAAGTACATTCGGCTGGAAGAGCCCAAGCTCAAGCTCGGTCAGTACCTCTTCCGGAAGCACGGCGCGAAGGTCGTCTTCTTCGGCCGCTTCGTGTCCATTCTCCGCACCTTCGCCGCCTTCCTCGCGGGCGTCAACGTCATGCCATGGGACCGCTTTCTCGCCTTCAACGCCGCGGGCGGTGTTCTCTGGGCGACGATCTACGGGACCGCTGCCTACCTGCTCGGCGGTCGCATCCGGACGCTGTCGAAGCCGGTCGACATCGTGCTGGCGGTGATCGGGATCGCGGCGATCGCCGGGATCGTCGTGTTCTTGCGGTTCAATGAACGGCGACTGGAGCAGGAGGCCGAGCGGGCGATGCCCGGGCCGCTGGAACGCTACCGACGGCGCTCCGCGGCCCGGTAATAGCTCTAGGCTGGCCGGCCCGCGGTGACCGGGACCATCTGGACGACCGCCAGAACGTTGCCTTCGCTGTCCTTTAACCAGGCCGCCTTGCCGGGGCCCACCTCCGCGATGCTGTCTGTCGTCTTCAGGCCGGGGCTGTCGTACTCCTCGAACTTCGCGCCCTTGGACTTGAGCTCCTTGACCTCTTTGACGAGGTCATCCACCACGAACCCAATTTGGGTATGCGTGCCCGAGGGTGCCCCGCCGGACTTGAATAAGCCGAACTTGGTTCCATCGGCCAGCTCGTACCGGACCCCACCGGGGTCCTCCTCCGTTGGCGTCAAACCCAGCTTCTCCTTGTAGAACGACTTGGCCCGCTCCAGGTCCTGGGCCGGGATCATCGCTTCTGCGCGCGCCTGCTTCAGCATAATGTCCACCTCCTCAGATGTGGCGCCATCATACGCCCGGCGGGGCGACAGACCCCGGGCGAGCGACCGCCGAGCTCAGGCCGCCGGCCGTTCCACGTTTGTGACGCGCTCCCGTCCCGTGCTGACCCAGCTCAGCAGGATCAGCAGACAGGCCCATCCCGTGTAGAGGATCGTCGTGCTGATGTACGGCCCGATGGTTCCCTGCGCTTCGAGGATGAAGAGCGTGTTCGGCCAGGTGTTCAATGAGGCGTGGAACAACAGCACGATGAGCAGGCTCTTTCCGCTGCCGTTGTAAAGCCAGGTGGAGATCACGGCGAGCGCCAGGGTACGGACCAGGAACAGCGCGAACGGCAGGTGACTCTGCGCGGTGCTCGGGATCAAGAAGAGCGGCAGGTGCCAGATCGCTGTCGATACGCCGATCACAAGGGACGCGGACAGCGCCCCCGTCCGCGGCTGGAGCCGCGGAAGCGCGTAGCCACGCCAGCCGAACTCCTCGGCAAGCGGGCCGCCGAGGATGAGGACCATGAGAAACGTCGCGGGGATGGCCAGCCAGCGCGCGGGATCGTCCATGTCCGGCAAGGTTCCACCTTTGAGGAGGTGGATGCCAAGCACGGCAAAGCGCACGATGGCCGGGGCGACAAGGGCCGCCACATACCACTTGAGGCCGATCCGCCAGCGGAAAGCCTGGCCCAGCAGGCCGGCGACACCGCGGAATCCAGCGGGTCGTGCCACCATGGTCAGGGCCGAAAAGAGTGGCCCGAACGTGCCCAGCAGCACCAGGGTGGACGCGGAACCGGGCGGGAGGGAGAGATAACGGTGCTGGGCCGCGATCACGACCGCCCAACAGCCCCATGAGTTGGCGACCGCAAGCGCGAAGAACACGGCGGCGGAACGGGTTCGGGAAAGGTGGAGCCGCTTCATGCCTGACATGGTGTAACGGCCTGCCGGCGCCGGGCTTGCCGTCAGATCGGCAGGCTAGTGGTTGGCTGCGTTCCATCTCCTGGCGGTGTCCTGCCATGGTGTAAGTTAGAACCGAACGTCCATTCGAGAAGGAAAACAGATGTCCGCCACGGCCATGCAACACGAGGCCCCGGGAACCGGGCTGTTCGTGCGCTTTTTCCGTGGCGAGCGGGTCGGTAAGCGGAGCCCTCGCTTCGGCTATCTGTTTGCCGTGCTGGCCGCGGCGATTAGCGGGGTGGCTGTCTATGTCAACAGCCTGGGGTTGCGCACCTTCTCCGATCCGGTCCTGTACACGGCCCTCAAAGACGGCTTCGTTGGCCTGCTGCTGCTGCTGCCGCTGGCCGTTTCCCCCGGCTGGCGCGCGGAATACCGGCGGCTGAACCGCCGGACCTGGGCCTGGATGGTGGCGCTGGCCCTGACTGGAGGGAGCGTGCCCTTCGCGCTTTTTTTCACCGGCCTCAAGATGACCACGGCGGCCACCGGGTCGCTGGTCAACCATTTTCAATTCGTGCTGGTGGCGGTGTTTGCCGTTGTCTTTCTCAAAGAGGCGATTCGCCCGGCGATGTGGGCCGGCCTGGCGGTGCTGTTACTGGGGACGCTATTCGGGACGAATTTGCACGCGCTGAGGTGGAACCAGGGCGCCTGGCTGATCCTGGCTTCGACTGTGCTCTTTGCGATCGATTTCGTCATCGCCAAGCACCTCCTGCGTGGCCTGGCAACCCTCACGGTCATGACCGCCCGAATGACCATCGGGACCGCGATGCTGTTCGTCTTTGTGATCGCCAGCGGGCATCTAGGACAGACCGCCCACCTGGGACTGATCCAATGGCGGTTCGTCGTGATCACTGGCCTGATCCTCCTGGCATTTACGGTCACCACGTTCACGGCAATCCGGCACGCGTCGGTGTCCGCGGTCCTCGCAATCGGCGCGGCCGCGCCCATCATCACCACTGTGCTCCAGGTACTCAGCACCGGACGGCTCAAGCTGACTTCGATTGACGTGGCCGGCGTGGCCGTCATCTTGCTGGCGGTCGTTACCGTCATCCTGATGGGCCTTCGTCAGGACGGCCGGCTGGCGCGGCTCGAGGGTGCTGCAGCAGGAACCTGAGCCGGCGCTCGGCCTAGGTATCGGTGTTCTTTGCCTCGTCCACTGTCGGTTGACTGGGTTCCCCGGCCGGGGCTTCCAGCGGCGTCATTCCCGTTGATCCTTTCGACAACCGATCGGTCACCAGCCGCTGCACCCGGTTCCCGCGCTCCCTGGCCGCATCCACGGCGCCGCGGACCCGCCCGGCCGTCGCCTGTCGCCGAAGCTTCCCTCGTTCCGGATCACTGAGGTACGCGGCTACCGCACCTCCCGCCGCAGCCACGAGCAGCCATAGGCGCCCAACGCCCTTATTTGCCGATTTGCCGTCTGGAGCTTTCATGCCGTCCCCTTTGCCTTCCTCGAGCCATTCCTGCACCGCGCTCGCACCAGAAGATCTACAGCGTACTCCAGCCATCTGACGAGCGAGCCACGGCACCCACGACTGGACGTAACATGGGGTCGAGAGATCATGATGCAAAACACCCGGACGCTTGCGCCGGTGACGCGCGCCGGGATGCTCCGCTTTATCCACTACAGCTTCATGCCCAACCGTTTGGGCTACTGTGGGCCGGACCAAAATAGCCTGCTCTTTGCTTACGGGATTGCGGGCGAAGCCGACCCCGCATTGCCGCCGGTGCTGACCAAATTCCTGGGTCCGCTGCCCTACTTGCGGACCATAGCGTCCGCCGCCGGCATCCCCGACATCTTCGATGACCGAGTCGTGGAGGCCTATTGGATCGGCAACAGTCTGCTCGACCAGGTCAACGTGCGGGAGCTCGACAGCACCTTGCGAGAGCGCTTCGCCCGCGAGCTCTCACCCAAGCTGATGGAGATGGTGGCGGGCAAGGTGCCGCAGGGGGCGCGGCCGCATCACAGCTTCCATGTCTTCGATGTCTGGCGGCAGGTCAGCCGTCTGGAGGGCAATGTCCTGGCAACCATGGATAACTGCCGGATCAGTTGGGGACGCGTCACCTCGGTCGACGGACCCAACGCCCTGGTCGATCGTCAGCCGCTGATCATGCGCGAGGGCGGGCTCGCGCTGGGGCCTCCCACGGCCTCACCGGCCCAGCGACTGGTAGGGGGCAGGGGCTTCGTTGAAGAGCTGGCGCCTGGAGACATGGTGTCGCTCCATTGGGGCTGGGTCTGCGAAAAGATCTCGCAGTCGCAGGTGCGCGCGCTGGCGCGGTATACGGGACTCCATCTCGGCATCGCCAACAAGACAATTTGACATGCCAGAGCGCTATCCGCTGAAGAGCCCCCGCGGCGCCGGCCACGGCATCGTCGTCGACGTCCTCGATCGCCTGGAGGACGGCATCTACGTCGTCGTGTCCGTGCTCCTGGTGATCGCGGGCGCCGTCCTTCTCTGGAGCGCCGTGAGCGACTTCGTCAGGGATGTCACGCACGGCAAGGAGCAGACCCAAATCCTACTGAATGTCCTGGACAAGGGTTTGATCCTTTTCATCATCGCGGAGCTGCTGCACACGGTGCGGGTCACGATCCAGCAGCGTACGCTGGTCGCGGAACCATTCTTGATCGTGGGCCTGATCGCCGGGATCCGGCGACTGCTGATCCTTACCGCGCAGGCAACCCAGGGCACCTTCCAGACTTCCCAAGCCATCGAGTTGAGCCTGCTCATCCTCCTGGTTCTCGTGATGACCGTGGCCGTCATCCTCTATCACCGCTTCTACGCCGTCTCGGCGCCGGGCGAGGCCGATCCCGGCTAGACGAGCCCCTTGCTGACCGCGACCATCGCCGCCTCGACGCGGTTGCGAACCCCCAGCTTGTGAAAGATCTCCCGGATATGAAACTTGACCGTGTTCTCGCTCAGGTGGACTGACTTCGCGATCTTGCTGTTCGAGCGGCCCTCGACGAGGAGACGGAGGATGGCTTGCTGGGAGCGGTTGAGGGCGACGATCGCGCCGGCGCGGTTGCGGACAGACCCCTCCTTGGCCAGCGCTGAGCGCTGTACCTGGTCCAGGAGGCGGCTGTTGTCGACCGCGATGGCGGCCTGGCCGGCGAGGGTCTCCGCGAACTGCAGCCATTCCGGGTCGCGTTGGAGCGTCGTGCGGCTGAGGATCTCGAGCACGCCGTGCACCTCGCCCTTGGCGATGAGCGGCAGCGAATAGTGGGTGACGAACCCTTCGTGCGTGATGAAGGAGACCCAGTCCTGTCCGTCCCGTTCCCTCGGCCGTGTATGCAGGCCCGCCGACGCAAAAATCTCGAGATGTTGCGTCTTGTCGCTGACCAGGCGCACGATCGCGGCGTCCACTCGGAGTCCGGTGCGCACCTGGTCGAGAAAGACCTGCAGTGTGAGCCGCAGGTCGAGGCTGGCGACCGCCGCCATCTCCGTCTGGTGCAGCGACTCCAGCCACTCGAGTCGTCGCGTCGCCTCAGCGTAGAGCCGGGCATTGGCGATGGCGAGCGCGGCGGTGTCGGCGAGCCGCTGCATGAAGTCCTGGTCTTCCTGGGTGTAGGGGGACGCGGCGCGGCTGTTGCGCGACACGCCCAGCGTGCCAATGACGCGGCCACGCACCTCGAGGGGAAGGATGATGTAGTTGACGATGTCGAAGCGCTCGCGATACGCCTCGTACGGCGCCTCCATGGGCGCGGCACCTGGCGGCGGCGCCATCTCCAGGCCCGCTCGAATCGGTCGTCCCGTCCTGACGACCTCGCCGGCGGGGCCGCTGTGAGCCGGGTACGGCGCCGCTGAAAAAACCTGGCGAGCCGCCTCGAGTCGCACCGGGTCGGGATCGTGGATCGCCATGGGCGTCAGGAAGAGACCGTCGTCCGATAACAGCGTGACGACCGCCGCGTCGCCCACCAGCTCGGCGACCCGTCTGACGACGGTCTGCAACGTGGCATCGAAATCGGCGACCTTTGCCGAGAAGAGGCGCGAGGTTTGCGCGACGGCCTCGGCCCGTTGGGAGACCGCCTCCGCCCGGTCCTCCAGCGTCTTGATGGGGGTGACGTCGAAGAAGGTGGCGATCACCCGGGCAGCCCGGCCATCGTCCCCGAGAATTGGGACCGCGTCCACCTGGAGCCACACGATGGAACCATCTCCATGGGCGAGGCGAAGCAGTTGATCGCACTGCGGCTGGCCAGTCGCCAGCGCCAGGCCTATCGGTTGATCGACATCGGTGAGGGGCCGCCCGTCGGCGTACCGCAGTCGTCCTCGGAGGGCGGTGGTCCGGTGACCCAGCAGTTGAGCTTCGTTCAACCGGAGGATCCGGGCGGCGGCCTGATTGGCCAGCACGATCTCGCCGGTCGGGCCATGAACCAGGACCCCGCAGGGCATGGCCTCGAACACCGTGCGGTCGAGCTCCAACTCTCTGACGACCATGGCCTTCCCTCAAGGACTACCCGGTTCGGTCAACCCTTCCACCCGATCGGGTAGTGACTCAGACTATCAGAAAAAATACTATTGCGTAACAGTTGCGCAAGGGGAGGAGAAAAAAGTCGATGTTATATGAAGCTAATGACGAGATTCGACGGGAGATGGAGTGGGCCGTTAACCGGCGGCTGGCTCGGCTTCGTCAGCGCGAGCCTTTCGCCTACGTCGACTGGGTGATCTCCGAGTTGGAGGAGTACCACCTTCGCGGTTGGAAGCGCGTCCCCAAAGCCTTCCTGCCCAGCCTCCTGGCCATCGGCGAGGTCCAGCCGAGCCAGGTCCGGCTTCCAGATCGGTGGCCTGCCCTGATCCGCGACGCCATCGATAAGTGCTTCAACATCCAGGAGCAACTCCTCACGCTTCGAGATCCGGGGCGTGGCGCCATCCTGGACGCGGTGGCGATTCCCGACTACGCCGACGACCTCGAGAGCGCTGAGGCGGCCCTCGCCACCGCCTGACCCGTTTGTCACACTGAGCGCATGTGCCGAAGCATCAAGACCCTCCGCCGTGCCGACGCTGCACCGACTGACCAGGAGATCCACGACGCCGCCCTGCAGTTCGTCCGGAAGATCAGCGGCTATCGGGCGCCTTCGCGCAAGAACACCGAGTCGTTCGATGGAGCCGTGCGTGAGGTCAGCCGGGCGTCGCGCCGCTTACTGGATTCGCTGGCCTGAGGTCCGGACTGGACAGCAGCGCCAGGGCTCCGAGAAGCGTCGCGACCGCGCCGGTCACGAGCGCGGCGCGATAACCGGCGGTCTGTCCGAGCGCGGCGGCCGCCCCGATCCCGAGCAGTGTGGCGCCCAGCCCTGCGAAGCGCGTGCCAGCGTTGATCCGGCCGAGCGCCCGGACCGGCGCGATGGCCTGGCGGAGGCTGGACTGGTTGATCTCGAAAATCGTCGCCCCGCCGTCGCCGATCACTTGCTGCGCGGTGAGCAGCCCGAAGGCAAGGAGGCCTGCCCCATGGGCGAGCGGAAGCAAGAACATTCCGCCGGCGGTGAGAAGCAGGCCGCCCACCATGGTCCGCCGGACGCCGCCGACGGCCGTCACGCGCCGCGCCAGCAGGGCCGCGACCAGGGAGGCGACGCCGCCGACCGCGTAGATCAGTCCAAGCGGCCCCGGCTTGATGCCCAACTCGCGCAGCGCGTAGAGGCTGATGACCGTGCCGATGACGCCGAAGGCGAACTCCAGGGCCGCCACGCTGGCGGCGATCGCGCGCAGGGTCGGATCCCGAGCCAGGATCTGCAAACCCTCGCGAATCTCGCGCAGCATCGTACGGCGGTCGGTCGTAGGCTCGGCGGTGATTTCCGGCGTCCCAATCCTGGCGATGAAGCCGGCGGACGCGACGAACGTGATCGCGTCGACCAGGATGGCGATCGGGGCCGTGAAGATCTGGACCAACCAGCCGGCGATGCCGAACGCCGAAACCTCGGCGACCGACTGGCTGGCGGCGATCTTCCCGTTGGCCTCGAACAGCTGCGGCGGTGTGACAAGCGCGGGCAGGTAGTCTTCGCCAGCAACACCGCACTGATCGGCAGCTACCACGTCTTCCTGGCTCTCTCGAAGATGCGCTTCTTACCGCGCATCATCGAACACCGTAACCACCTGCGAAACACGCCGACGATCGCCATCGACTGGCGGTCGGCATTCCGCTGGCGATCGTGGTCCTGTCGCAGGCGAACGTTGGGTTGCTCGGCGACCTGTACGCCTTCGGGCTGCTGGGCGCCTTCACCATGACCTGTCTCGCGCTGGATATCGTCCGATGGCATGAGCGCTGGGGTCGCTTCGCCTTCGCCGTCGGCGTCGTGACCACGATGCTGGTGACGCTGGCCTGGATTACGAACCTCTTTGCCAAGCCACTCGCCACCCTCTTTGGCGGCGGCATCACGGTCTTGGGGATGATCATTGCCGTGACGACGTACTACGTCGAGCAGCACCAAGGCCTGCCGGCCGTCTTTCCGCATATCCATCGTGAGCAGCACCCGATCGTGATGATCGATCGGGCACGGCGCATGCGTCCCTGCCAGGTGCTTGCCGTCCTGCCGCACCACCTCGCCGAGGCGGATGCCCTCGTCGATGCGGCCGCCTCGGCGGCGGACGGCCTTCCCGTCATCTTCTATATGCCCTGGAACGCGGCGCCGGGCATGCTACGGCAGATCTGGGAGAACGTCCGGCCGGGGCAAACCCTGACGGTGTCGGACGAACAGAGCCAGGCCGCGACCATCCCCGGCCAGCGCGTCGAGCGAGTGGCCGAGGGTTCGGTGCCGATCCTTCACTATTTCCACGAGGCGAAGCCGCTCTAGAAGAAGAGCAACCGCCGCCGGTGACGGGATCCTTGCACGCCCTCGTCGATGGTCATCTCGACCTGGTGGGCGAGCCGCGACACCACGAGCGGGTCGAACCCGGCGGGAGCGGCGGCCGGCGGGACGTTGACCGGCGCATGAAAGCGGATCAGCCACTTGACCGGTAGCGGGACCAACCCGAGCGGCCCCAATAGGGGCCAGAACGGGGTGATCGGGAGGGCCTCGCCGCCCAGCTTGCGGCCGAGCCAGGCCCAGTTGGCGACGATCGGATAGCTGTCCTCGGAGCCGACCACGGAAATCGGAACGATCGGCACCTGTTCCTTCAGGGCGAGGCGGGCGAAGCCCTCCCGGAAGCGCTCGGGGCGGTATCGGTGCCAGATCGGCTTGGCCACCCCGTCGACCCCTTCCGGAAACGTCCCCACGATCTCCCCCTGGGCCAGCATACGGGCGGCGATCTCCGGCGAGGCGGGCACATTGCCGGTGCGGCGGAGGAAGCCGCCCAGTCCCTTGACCGTGAAGGCCCAACTGGTCACGAGAAACCGCGGATGCCGGCCGGTGGCGCGCCAGATGGCGGCATGGATCATCGCCCCGTCCCACGGAATGAAGCCGCCGTGGTTGCTGACCAGCAGGGACGGTCCGGGTGGCAGGTGTTCCACCCCGATCACCTCGACCCGGAAGTAGTGCTCGAACATCCAGTTAAAGAAGCCAAGGCTCCGTCCAAGGAAGACTGGATCGTCAAGTATTTCCTGGGGCGGTGAAAGCGGCTTGAGGGCTCGGATATGAAGTACTACGGACGCACAGGCGTAACAGATGTCATTCAGCCCCCGATGAGCCAGGTGGCCCCTTCGTCGATCGTAGTGAAACCCACCTGCTCGTATAGGTGCTTCCCGGCTTGGGAAGCGAGAAGGTAAAAAATGCCTCGTCCCTGATCAACGTGATGGTGCAGGGCATGGATTAGCAGCGCATACCCGGCTCCCTGTCGTTGCTTCTCGGCTGGCGTCGCCATGTTCCAGATTCCGACGGTTGAGCCGGTCTGGACGGTGGTACCGGCGGAGTATGGCTCGCCGTCGCGCCAAGCTATGAGGTGCATAACGCCATGCTCCTCCAGCGTGCGCCCGGTGACAAAGCGGCGCACGCTATCCAGCGGCATCCCGTAAGCGCGAGCCATCAGGTCGGTGAAGACGAGGATGCCAGCATGATCCTTCACCGTCTCGACGGTGTAGACACTCTTCAGGTCGGGCAGGCGGCTTGGCTCGTAGGCCATCAGGGGGGATGGCCCTGCCGCCACAAGCCCGAGTTTGCGCGCCGACGGACTGAGGGCTGCGTCAGCCGCTTTGGTCAGAACGATGAAGCCGTTGAGGCCCCGTCCTTGGATGACCTCGACGTATTCGCGAAGCAGACTCTCGGTGCCCGGACCGGCGTCGAGAAACGCTCCATTCAGGTCCGCGATCGGCTCCCCGGTGACCATCAGCCACCCATCGTCCGCCTGCCGGAAATCGACTCCTGGATTGCCGGCACAGAAGATGTGCGCTCCCTGACCTGCCTGCCGCCACAGCGACGCCGCTCTTTGCTGCTGCACGTCGTCCCCTGAGACGGGACTATACGCCGCCGAACGGAGTGTCTCCGTGCCGTTGCGGCTGAGGTCGGAGTGGGCCAGTCGGGCTATCTTTCCGGCGTGGAGGGCGAGACTGGCAAACGGAGGGCAAAGGTGCTGCCTTTCCCCGGCTCGCTCCAGGTGAGCTCCAGCGAGCCGCCCATACGCTGCGCCAGGCCTCGGCTCAGGTAAAGGCCGAGCCCGCTTCCCGACCGCTCGCGCACGAGGCTGCTGGAACCGCGCACGAACCGATGGAAGATGCGCTCGCGGTCCTCGGTCGCAATCCCGCACCCGTTGTCCGTCACCGTGATCGTCGCCTCACCCTCGCCGCGCTCGACCGCGAGCAGGATGGTCGGCGGGCCGTCGCTGTAGGCGAGTGCGTTGTTGATCAAGTTGTCCAGGACCTTGCCGACCAGCGCCGCATCCGCGAGGATGTCGATCGCATGCGTGGCGTGCATCCGCAGTGTGGCGCCTGCCAGCTGGGCGCGGGGACGGGCACGGGTGATGGCCTCATGCACGGCGTCGGTGGCCGAGAATGGCTCGGCGCTTGGCAAGATCGCGTGGCTCTCGAGCCGGGCGACGGCCAGCAACTCTTCGGCGAGCACCTTGGCCTCGTCCGCCTTCCGAACCGCCGTCTCCAGCGCCTTGCGCATGGCGGCGCTGGGCTCGCCAAACGCCCCTTCCAGGGCCATGGCCAGGTAGCCGCTCGTGACGGTCAGCGGCGCCCGCAGTTCGTGGACGGCGATACTCATGAACTCGCTTTTCGATCGCTCGGCTTCCTTCGTTTCAGCGATCAGCCGCGCATTGCGGAGCAAAAGCGCCCCGAGGGTCGATAACTGCTGCAGCGATTCCATCGCGTCGCGCTCGAAAGGCTCGTCCTTGATCCGTCCCATCGCGACCACCCCGATGGTCTCCCCGGCGACCACCAGGGGCGCGACCAGGAACCGCTGAAACGGCTGCACCACAGACTCGAGTCCTTCCGGTGTGCCCGAATATTCCTTGGCGGTCAGCTGCACGGCGCGACCCTCCTTGATCCCCTCGAGCACTGCCGGCGCGATCGGCCATCGACTCCCGATCGGCACGTCGCTGGTCGCCGACTCCAGGACCATCTCCGTTCCTTCGACGCGGGCAAGCGACGCCTCATCCGCACCCACCGCCGTGGTGGCGCGGCGGAGCAGCCGGCTTAGGACCTGGTCGAGCTCCACCTGGCTGGCGACGTCTTCCGCCGCCTCGACGGCGACCTGTAGACGGGCGGCCGTGGAGTCGGCCCGTCGACGCGCGGCTTCCGCCTCTTCGAACAGCCGGGCATTCACCAGGGCCAGACCCGAGATGGCGCTCAACAGGCTCAAGGCCGCCACGTCTTGCTCCGTGAACGGCCGCTCGTCATACCGACTGAGTACGAGCAGACCGATGGCTCGATTGCCATGGACAAGCGGCATCACGGCGGTGTGGCGGACCTCGGCCAGCGCCTGCCGGAACTCGGGCGCCGCTTCGTCGACCATGAGCCGTTCGCCAAAGGTTGGTTGCCGCGTATCGATGGCCCGCTGCACGAGAGGCTGGCCGGCGAAGTAGTCGACCGAGTATTGCTTTCCGACCCACGTCAGGGCGCCCGCCCGCCCGTAGGTGGCCTCGATCACGATGGCGTCCGCGGTCAGGCTCGACAGCGTGGCCCGATCCGCCTGCACGGCATGGGTCCCGCGCTCCAGGACGCGGGCGATGACCTCGCGTGGGTCGAGCGACCCGGCCAGATCCACTGCGATCTGGACGAGCTCGAGGACCTCGTCGCCGGGCTCCTCCGGCTGCTGCATGGTGTGGGCTACAGCCATATGTCGCTCTGAGTCATTGGCCGTCGCACAGCCTACCGCAAATGGTGGCTTGGCGCCCGCGGAGATGTCGCCATCTTGATAGTAAGCCCACCGCAATATCTGATATTCGAAGCAAGACGCGGCATTCGCATCCGGCATCATTACCAACCCGTGGAGGTGAGCGGCTCGGTTCATCCCGCGATGACCGACCGCCGATCGACGGTCAGGCCGCCTGCTTGAGCTCTGCTGCTGCGCTCTCACGTGCCCGCCCCCGGGCTCGGGCCCGCCGGTCGCGCTCCACGCCCAGCTCCAGGTCGAGGACGAAGTCTCCGCGCCGCGCATAGGCCTGGCGGAGCTCCGCCGACGTCCGAAGGACAGCCACATGCGGAAGCTGTTCCAGCACCTCGGCCTCGAGCGCCTGGCGCCAGGGATCTCCCTCTGGCGCACCCGCCGCGCCGTGGAACTCGCGGTTGGATCCCAGCCACCACTTGAGGGCGAGGGCCGCCGTCACGGTCCAGGTTATGGGCGCTTCAGGCTGGTTGGTGCCGGCGATCACCTCCGGCTCGGCGGTGCGAAGTTCGCGGCCACGGAAGTCGTACATGACTCGCTGGTCGGGGCTGACGTAGAGGAACTCGA
>DATCOB010000051.1:0-1824 GCA_036564925.1 Candidatus Dormiibacterota bacterium
GTAATCGCTGATCACCTTTCGCAGCCCGCCGTCGAGCGTCTCCGCGAGCGCGTCGAAGTGCGAGTAGGCGGAGGGTGTCAGGACCGACAGCAGGGTCGCCTTGGAGGCCGCGATGGTCAGCGGGTTGCCGTTGAAGGTGCCAAGCTGCGCGACTTTGTGCTGGTCGATCGTGGCCATGACGTCGGCGCGGCCCCCGACCGCGCCACAGGGCAGCCCACCACCGATGGCCTTGGCCAGCGCCACGAGGTCCGGTGTCACCCCGAAGCGCTCGGTGGCGCCGCCCGCGGCGATCGTCACGCCGGTCTTGACCTCATCGAAGATGAGCAGCGCCCCGTGCTTGTGGGCCAGGTCGCGGACACCCTGGAGGTAGCCATCCTCCGGAACCACGATGCCGATGTTCATCATCACCGGCTCGACGATGATGGCGGCCACCTCATCGCGGTGGTGTTGCAGGGTGCGCTCAAGGACCGCCAGGTTGTTGAAGGGAACCACCGTGGTGAGGTCGACCACGGCCTTGGGAATGCCGCCCGAATAGGGGACCGAGTTGGGGGCATCCGGGGTTCCCATCAGGTCGGGGGGTGGTTCGACGGACACGAACAGGGCGTCGTGGTGCCCGTGGTACGACGCCTCGATCTTGATGATACGGTCGCGTCCAGTGAAGCCACGCGCCAGGTGGACGGTTTCCAGCGTCGACTCCGTGCCGCTGTTGGTGAAACGCCACTGGGGCTGCTTGAACCGGCGGGCCAGCTCTTCCGCGACGACCGCCACATCGGCGATCGGCTGCGCGAAGTGGGTCCCGTTGGCGGCGCGCTCGGAAATCGCCTTAACGATCAGCGGGTGGGCATGACCGACGGCCATGACACCAAAGCCGTTGTGGAAGTCCACGTACTCGTTACCATCCACATCCCAGATTCGGCTGCCCTTGCCACGCTCGACGAACACGGGCTGAGGGGCGGCATCCTGGAAGGACGACGGCACGCCCCGGGGGATGACCTGCTTGGCTTCCTTCCAGAGCGCGTCCGAGCGCTGGCGGGCGGAGCGGAACCGCTCCTCTTCGCGAGCAATCAACTCGGTGACCTTCTCGGTGCGGATGTTTTCGACGGTAGTACTCACGAATTCCCTCCTCGAGATCGTTTGACCGCGAGGGCCGAAATCGCCTCTAGTATGCAGCGGTTGGCGTTCTGGGCGGTGATTTCGGCGAAATCGTACGGGGGAGACACCTCGACCAGGTCTACGGCGACCACGTTTGTCTGCAGCACGATCTTCCGGATCGCTCGCAGCAGGTCAGCCGGTTGCATGCCACCCGGCTCGGGCGTGCCCGTACCGGGCGCGAAGCCGGGATCGAGGACGTCGATGTCAACCGAGAGGTAGACGAATTCGGGGCCATCCAGGGCCTCCTGGATCGCCTGATCGACGACCGCCTGGACGCCGCGGTCGAGCAGCTCGCCCATCAGGTGCCACCGCATGCCCTGGTCCCGCATCCACTCGAACGTCTCCCGCTCGGGCCAGTAGCCGCGCAGCCCGAGCTGCACGAAGTTCCGGCCGGGGATGGCCCCGGACTCGATCAGCCGGCGCATCGGCGTGGCATGCGAGGCCAGGTTGCCCCAGGTGTCATGACCGGTGTCCGCGTGGGCATCGAAGTGAACCAGGCCGACCTTCCCGCGCCCGTAGGCATCGGCGACCGCGGTCGCGGACGGATACGTGATCGAGTGGTCGCCGCCGATGACCATGGGCACGATTCTTCGGGAGGCGATCTCGGCGACCCGGGCGCGGATCGCCTCGTGGGCCTGGTCGGTGAGGCCGGGGTAGCAGACGGCGTCGCCG
>DATCOB010000052.1:0-104695 GCA_036564925.1 Candidatus Dormiibacterota bacterium
CGACCACCAGCACTCCGCCCACCACGACGGGCACAAGCACCGGATCGACCGGTGGGGTCACCGTCCAGGGTACTGGCGCCGCGGCGACCTCCCAGAACCTGGGCGGCACCGAAACGGCCGCGGCCGGCCCGGCGGGTCTGGCGCAAACCGGGGAGGGCATCGCCGCCCAGGTCGGCGCACTCTTGCTCGGTCTGATCTTCCTCCTGGGTGGCCTCCTTGCCACGGGGAGGCCGCTGCCGATCCGTCGATAGCTCCGCTGCTGGAAAACCGCCCGTCCCCTCGGGCGGTTTTCCCTTTTCTTCCCCTTCATTCCGCTTCGCTGGGGCCGTCCCGTCGTATCTTGGGTACACCGTGGCGGTGGCTGAAATCCGGCTCCTGATCGTATCCGGAAACCCGCTGGCCCGCGGCGGGATGGAAGTTCTGGTTCACGATATGCCCGGCATCAAGGTGGTCGGCTCGGCGAGCGCCGCCGAAGCCGGTTCGCTCGCCGGTCAGTTGCTGCCGGAGGTCGTGCTGCTCGATGTCGGCGCCGGCGAAGTCGAGGATCTTGACATCATCGCCCGGCTCTCGATATCGCAGCCAGGGCTGCCGATCGTCGCGGTCGGGAACAGCCCCGCGGACGCCGTTCCCCAGGCGTTAGCCTTCGGTGCGTCGGCGTTGCTGCCTGCCGCCGTTGATCCGCAGACTCTGCGTGTCGCCCTGCTCGCCTGCGCCCGGGGGTTGGTGGCGATCCCCCGCGCCGACCTGATGGCCCTTCTCCCGGTGGAAGACGAAGTGGTCGAGCCCACCCTCAAGGCCCGGACGGAATCCCTGACCGCGAGGGAACTCGATGTGCTTCAGCTGATGGCCCGTGGCCTGACCAACCGCCAGATCGGCCGCCAGCTGCACATCAGCGAACACACGGTCAAGTTTCACGCCGGTGGCGTGCTCGGCAAGCTGAATGCGCGGTCCCGCGCCGAGGCCGTGGCCCGTGCCATAGGCCTGGGGTGGATACTGGTCTAAAAGGAAGTGGTGAGGCATGGATAGCGACGGCTACGGATACACCGCGACGGAGCGCGGCATCGAGCGGTTGCTGGCGGACTTGCGCACCCTGTCGCCGGCCGGTATCGAGCGGGCCGCCTGGGGGTGGGACCGGCACGAAGACCCGGTCACGATGCAGCGCTTTCGGGCGGCGGAAAAGGTCGCCCTGCACGCCATCGAGGAGGCCAATCGCACCACCGACTGGGAAGCGGCTCGACGATCCTTGCTGGACCTGACCGAGGGACGGGCGTCCGCGGTTTCGTGGAAAGTGGAACACGGCGACAAGGGGCACAAGGCGGAGCACGCGGCGATCGGGGCCATGCTGGGGCTGCTGTCCCAGGACAAGATTGACCACGCGCACTTCACCACGCTGGCGCGTCCGATGGCCGAGTCGCTGCCCTGGATCCTGCCCGAGGCGAAGCCCGAGGCGAGGCGCCGATGATTGGCGTTCGCATCGAACCGCACCTCGCCAAAACGCGGCTGGATGCCGGCGAGGCGCTGGCGCTCGACGTCACCAGCTCGCTTGTCTGGCCGGCGGTCAACCACCGGATTCCCGGGTCTCACCGGGTCGTCCCTGAGCCCGTGATGCGGGCGCTCGATGCCGCCAAACCGGCCGCCGAGATTCTGCCGAAGTTCGGCGAGCTTGCGCTCGGCCTGGAGATCATCGCCTACTGCACCTGTCCGAACGAGGAAACCAGCGCCCGGATCGCCCAGTTTCTTCGAAATCACGGACGTCAGGCCTGGGCGCTGCGCGGCGGGCTTGCCGCCTGGCGAACGGCCGGCTATGCGATGGAGCCGAAGGCTCCGACCCCCGCCCGCGTCCCGGCCGCCACGGAGGATTGTTCCGACTGCGAGCAGGACGTCGCGACGCACCTCGCTTAGTCCGTCAATTCGTAGACCACGGCGACGTCGACCGTCACGTTGGCCTGGCCCGCCTGGATCGGCGTTCCTCCACCACCCCCGCAGCCGCCGCCCGCGCCGCCGCAGGGCGAGAAATTGCCCTGGTTGCCGACCACCTCCGAGACCGACAGCACCTTGCCGAGATGGCGGCCGGCCAGTTCCGCCCACACCCTGGCACGTGCCGCGGCCGCGCTGATAGCAGCCTGCCGGGCGCCCTTCAGTTGGGTGGTATTGTCGCTCAGCTCGAGGTTGATACCGTTGAGCTGGATGTCGTCACCGACGGCCTGGGCGGCGGCCGCGATGATCACACTCACGTTATTCAGATGATGGATCTTCACGTTCGCGCTGTTCGAAGCCCGGTAGCCCGTCACCTGGTACCCGTTCGACTCCTGGTTCACCGAGATGGATGTCGTCTGGATGTCCTGGTCCGCGACACCGCTGGCTTTGATGGCGGTCAACAGCGAGCTCATCGCCGAGTTGGCCGCGCTCATCGCATCCCGAGCGCTGCCGCGCTTGGTCGAGACGCCGAGGCTCAGGTCAGCATTGTCTGGGGTGGCGTGCTGCGTGCCTTCACCGATCACCGTGACGGTGTCCCGCGGACCGCCGACGGCACCTCCCGGTGCCGCGCTTGCTGAAGCTCCGCCGACGCCGGCCCGCACCGCCACGGCGGTGATGGCCGAGGCCGCAATCGCAATGAGTACCCCGATCGCGATCAAATAACCCCTTCGCGCTCGCATGATGACGTCCTCCCTTAGATGATGTCGGCTATGTCCACAGAACGGACCAGCCGGGCAAACCGTTACTCCCTGACCTGGTCATCACCGCGGACCCATGCACGAACGAGGACTGGACGTCTCATCGCTCGACGCCGTAGGCTGGAGAGACGGAGCCATGGCGAAATCGGAAACCTGTACCCACGTCGACCAGATCAGCAACCCGAAGCCCCACGCAAAGGGGTGTGAGGATTGCCTGAAGACGGGCGATACCTGGGTCGAGCTTCGGCTCTGCGAAAGCTGTGGCCATGTCGACTGCTGTGACTCCTCGAAGAACACGCACGCGACCAAGCATTTCAAAAGCAGCCACCACCCGATCATCAAGTCCTTCCAGCCGGGCGAGGCCTGGATGTACTGCTACGTCGACGAGCTCATGTTCGAGGTCGCGTAGCGCGTCCTACGCTGCCAGCGTACCCTCGGACTCGGGGGTCTTGATCTCGACCACCTCGGCGAACCGCTGCACCGTCTCGATGGCGTCGTACAGCGCGACGGCGCGGCCGGCGGGGACCAGGTCCGTGATCTTCACGTAATAGCTGCGGCCCTCCGGCCAAACGAGTGTCGGCACTCCGAAGACGCCCTTTCGCACGGCTTCCTCGTGCTCGCGGGCCAGGACGTCGTAGGTTGCCGATTGTAGATCGCGCTCCCAGCGGGCGACATCCAGGCCGCTCTGTGTCGCTACCCGTCGGTGCGTTACCGGATCGTCCACGGGAAGACCGTCTTCGTGGCGGGCTCGCTGTAAATCGATCCGGAAGCGGTTGGCCAGCGGCTCACCCTGGTCGCGGGCGGCCGTCGCCGCGAGGAAGGCGGGTAACCCCTTCGCCATCTTGTCGGTATCCCAGACGGGTGGCCCTGGCCGACCCTCCCGGGCCTGGTGGTTCTGGCTGAGCGAGAAAAAGCGCCAGCTCACCTGGATCCGACCGGCCTTCTCGACATCGGCCAGCCACATCGAGCCGCGGTATGCCCACGGACACAGAAAATCTAGGTAGACCGTGACTTCGCCGCGGGTCATCGTCGCTCCGCCGCCGCCGCCGGACTTGGTGTGGTGACCATCGGGATAACGTCGGACTCGAACCGGTGCAGCGCCTCGTGATCGTAGGCGACCCCGGGAAAGGAGGTGATGACATAGTCCACGCCGGCCTCGATCAGCGGCTCGATCTTGTCGCGGATGGCCTGGGCATCGCCGACGGTGACCTGGTTGGCGAAATCGCCGTACGACATCGATCCGCGGACACGGGCCGTCGCGCGCTCCGGGTTGGCACCCTTCTCGATCGGAAAGACGTCCACGCTCGTCGATTTGACGATGTCGTCGTAGTTGCGGCCCGCGTCCTGGCAGTGCTGGCGCAGGACCTCGAGCTTGTGACGGATCTCCGCGGCCTCGCCGCCGATGTTGCAGGCGTCGCCCCATTTCGCGACCAGCTTGAGGGTCACGCGTTCGCCGCCGCCGCCGATCCATAACGGCGGATGCGGCTTCTGGACCCCCTTGGGTTCGTTGATCGGCCGGTCGACCTCGTAGTGCGTGCCCTTGAAGGTCGGATAGTCTTCCGACCACATCTTGTGGATGATCTCGCACGCCTCTTTGAACATGACCATGCGGTCTTTCAGTTCGGGAAAGGCGTAGCCATAGGCCCGCCACTCGTGCTCGTACCAGCCGGCGCCGATGCCGGCATAGAGCCGGCCGTGGCTTGCCACGTCCACCGTCGAGGCGATCTTGGCGTAGAGCGCCGGATTCCGGTAGCCGTTGCATCCGACCATCTGTCCGATCTTGACTCGCTTCGTGTCCCGGGCAAGCGTGGCCGTGATGGTCCAGCATTCGAAGGTTGCCTCCATCTCGGGTGTGGGAACCGTATGAAAGTGGTCGAACACCCAGATCGAATCCCAGGGGCCCTTGTCGGCCGCCTGGGCGACGCGAGTCATCGCCTCGTATTTTTCGACCGGATCCTTGATCTCGACGAGATCCATGCGCCAGCCCTGCGGCACAAAGACGCCGAACCGAACAGGCATTCACCCTTTCTACCACGTAAGGCCGCACACATGCCGCAATCGAATCAAGGCACAATGTCAGGAAAGGAGGCGCGCATGGGAAAGATCGATCCACGCAAACAGGAGGGGAAGGACTGGACCGTCCGGTCAGGATCATTGCGGACGGGGGCCGGCGCAAAGAAATTCGCCGGGCCACGCGAGGCGCTGACCTACAACAACCCGTTCAAACAATCGGTCGAGCGGGTCTGGTTCGACGGCAAGCTGGTGTATGCGGTGGACTGCGGCGAGGTCGAGGTCGACCCCAAACACGTAAAGATCGCCGAGGAGTACCAGGTCGTGTACAGCCTGGACGCGGAGGGCAAGCCCAAAGACGAGGTCAAGGGCCAGTACAACATCTACGACTCCGTCCCCGGCATGAAGAAGTACAGCGCGATCTGGCGCTTCAACTACGTGATGGTCCCGCGCGACTATGAACCGAACAGCCTCAAGTCCGAGGCAGACGTAAAAAAAAGCGGCTACAAGGTCCACAAGAGCAACAATTTCGAAAATTGACCCGTGATCTAGAGGCTGCCGTGAGCAGCCGAGCGTCGACCCAGGTTACGCCGGGCGGACGTGGGCGGCCAGCCTAGGGAAAGGTACCCGACTTGTAATCGGCCAGGATCTCGTTGGCTGCCCGGTCGCCTTCCGACGCGCCGCCCTCCATGTAACCCTGAAAGTTCTGCGAGCAATGCTCGCCGGCAAAGTGACAGCGGCCGTTCGGGAACGGCTGGCGCGCCTTCTCATAGCCACTGAACTGCGTGTACTGGCCGACCTTCCAGTAGGAATACGAGCCCAGCAAATACGGATTGGTGAGGGGCACGTCGAGCGTTGCCCGCTGATTCCACTGGCCCGTGATGCCGGGAAACACCGGCTCGAGCTGGCTCAGAAAGGTCCTGGCAAAGCCAGCGACCACCGTGGGATCGGTCGGATCGCCCCCGAACGAGGCGAGCGGCATGCCGCCGCCGGTGTAGTCGACCAGGATCCCGGTCGAGCCGTTCTGACCCCGCGACACGTCCCAGGTGTTCTGGTAGCCGGTGTCCGCGTAGGTCGTCCCGGTGCTGATCCCCCAGGGCCCGCTCTGGTTCCAGAGGCGGGTGTCACAACACGGAGAAGGGTAAGGCGCGGATGACACGGTCGAAGGTGGCGCTCTGCGGCCCGGTCGGCGTGGAAAAGGACAGGGTGAAACTCCCGTCTGCATTCGCGGCGATCGCCGTCATCGCCCAGTTCAGCTTGACCGAACCGGCCGGAAGACTGGCCGCGATCGCTTTGGGCAACCGCTCGTTGCCTCCGGTCAGATGGTAGCGCTCGTCTGACCGTCCGAAGATCCGGAAATTGCCAGGAATCGGCTGAAACGACAGCAGATAGATCAAGTTCAACGAGCTCTGCTGGCTGGTGACATTCCCGTACTCGATGTTGTAAGCGACGTCGAGCACCTGGCCCGCCGGCGTGGACAGGTTGTAGAGCGTCGGATAGCTCGCGGCATTCTTGTCCTTGTGCACCGCGTTGTAGACGGGACCGAAGTCGATATTGGCCGGGTCCCGGGTGTAGTACGTGCCGAAGAAGTAGTACGTCTCGTCCGAATGGATGGGCTCTGCTGAAAGGAGATCGGTCAGTGAAATGTTGAAGCGGCTGGCCAGCTTCTGGATGGCCTTGTGGTCACTGTCGACGAGCTCGCCGCAGTGCTCGCTGACCTGGCCGTTGGCCCAGGAGGTGGTGTCGGAATGCATCCGGCCGCCCACGCGGTTCGAGGCTTCGTAGACGGTGGAGGCATAGCCGGCGTCCCGCAAGGTGAGGGCGGCATTGAGCCCGGCGATGCCCCCGCCCACGATTCCGATCCTGGGCGCGGAGGCGGCGAACGCGGCTATCTCTGGCTGCCCTTCGTCATGTTGCCGGTCTATGCCTCGCTGGAGCGAATACCGAACTCTCTGATAGAAGCCTCGACGGATCTGGGCGCGCACTGGTGGACGACTTTCCAGCGGGTGATCCTGCCAATCGCCTGGCCTGGCATCGTGGTCGGGTCGATCTTCGCGTTCTCGCTCACGCTTGGGGACTACATCGCCCCTGAGCTGGTGGGGAACACCGAATTCATCGGCAACGTGATCTACCAGAACGTGGGCATCGCCAATGACATCCCGTTCGCTGCGGCTTACGCCATCGTCCCGGCGCTGATCATGGGTGTTTATTTACTTATTGCCCGTCGCATGAAGGCGTTCGAGGCCCTGTGAGTCGCGATCGGGCGATCGAGCCTCGCTCGGTGCAGGTCGGCATGGGCGTCGTCAGCGGCCTCGTGCTGCTGTTTTTATATTTGCCGCTGCTGATCATCATGCTGTACGCGTTCAACCCGGCGCGGTCGCAATCCTGGCCGCTTCCCGGCCTCTCAACCCGGTGGTTCGTCGCGACCTGGAACAACCAGGAGGTGCGAGAAGCGCTGCTGACCTCGGTCAAAGCCGGGCTTGGTGCGACCACGATCGCGCTCATCCTCGGCAGCCTGGCCGTGTTCGCCGTGCATAGATTCAAGTTCTTTGGCCGGGAGACGGTGAGTTTCTTTCCAGATCACCCTGCCCAAGTGGATCTTCAATAATTTGCGGCTGCCCAACCAGCGCCCGGTGGTCAACGTTGTCGCGAGCGTCCTGTTGATCCTGAGCTTTCTGCCGGTTTATTTCGCGCAGCGCCTCACCCAGGAGAGCGGCGGTTTGACCAGTGCCGGCCGCGCCGTGGTCGCCCCGCAGCCTGGCGACTAGCCAGAGGCTTACTACGCCGAGCGGGCGTGGACCCCGGTTCGGTGTTCAGGCGGCTTAGTCACCCAGCGGGAGTTTGTCGTTCGCTCCAGCTGCCAGCCTTCTTCGTGCAGCATCCGGTGATGCCGGCCGCAGACCAGCGCTAAATTCTCGAGCTTGGTCTCCCCACCGTGCGTCCACCACTTCACGTGATGCCCATCACACCAGCTCGCCGGCCGGTGGCAGCCCTGGAAGACGCAATCCCGGTCCCGTGCCACCAGCGCCCGACGGGTGGCCGGTGGAATCTGGCGCCTGGCGTGGCTGGTCTCACTCTCGAGTTCGGCCTGCCCCACCAACCAGCTGACCGTGGCATCGCAGGCGAGCCGCTGGGCGGTCTCGGTGGCGACCGGACCTACCCCCTGAAGCCGCGCCGCCGGGGCGCCCGGAATGCCGGCCAGGGTCTCGACGCTGGCGGTGATCACCAGGTGGGGTCGCTGCCCGCCGCTGCTGCCCAGCTTGCTGCCATTCAGCGGCCGGCGCGCCAGCTCGACCAGGGCGTCCGCACGCCGCTGGCCGGCGGTGCGGTCATCGTCCCGGTGAGGTGGCGGCATCAGCGCATCGAGCGCTGTCTTCAGGGTCGCGCCGCCCTCGGCATCCAGCAGGCCGTCGAGGTGCACGAGACCGTCTTTGGGCTCGCTCAGGTGCAGATAGCGGCACGAATACGTCCGATTGGCCTCGATCAGGGCCGCCGCCTGGTCGGTGCGATGCTCGAACTCTTTGGCGATTGCCACGAACTGACCCGGATCATGAGCCTGGGCCGCTTTGAGCAGCATCGACTCCGCCCGGCGCACTGCCGCGGTGCCGACGTGCTCCGCCGTGCGGCTGAGGATCGCGACATGCTGGTAGCCAAGGTCACCGCGCTGAAAGGCCTTCGCCGTCTCCGGCAACTGCTCCAGCTGGCGTGCCATCGCGACCCGCTGCATCGCCGCCCCGCCCGACAGCTTGCCGTGGGAGCGGAGCCAGTCGACCATGTTGAGCGCGCCGTCCTGCTCCCAGGCACCCGACTTCTCGAAACGGCGGACCACCTCAGCCGAGAGGCCCTCGGAGCGATCGACGAACTCCCGGAGCTCGATCGCGACTGGGCCCAGATCTTCGTCGCGCATCCGGGCGAGCCAACCGGGAAACGCCTCGAACGCGCGCCGCATCAGCTCAAGAGGGCTCTCGCCAGGTTTGGCTGATTCGGCCATGCTTCCATCGTGAGGCATGGTTGCGACAGCTGTATGTCGCAACCAGAAAGATCTTTCGGCTGGCGGATCGACGCCCTTGCGACTTAAGCTCAGTCGATGGCGGTCATCACGTGCTTGATCTGGGTGTACTCCTCCAGCGAGTACATCGAGAGATCCTTGCCGTACCCGCTCTGCTTATAACCGCCATGCGGCATCTCGCTAACGAGGGGGATGTGCGTGTTGATCCAGACGGTGCCGAACTGCAGCCGGCGCGAGGCGTTCATCGCCCGGCCGATGTCCCGGGTCCAGACGGAGGCGGCCAGGCCGTAATCGACGTCATTGGCCCAGGCGATCGCCTCGTCGTCGTCCTTGAATCGCTGGATCGTGACGACCGGGCCGAAGACCTCCTTGCGTACGATCTCCGAGTCCTGGCGCACCTCCGCGATCAGGCTCGGTTTGTAGAAGAAGCCGCGGCCTTCAATCCTTGATCCGCCGGTCACGACCGTCGCCCCGGCCTTGCGGGCGCGATCGACGAAGCCACTAACGCGTTCCAGTTGGTCCGCGGCGACCAGCGGTCCCATGTCCATGCCATCCTCGAGCGGGTTGCCGACTTTTACGGACTCCACGGTCTTCTTGAGCGACGAGAGCAGGTTGTCGTAGATCTTCGGCCCAGCGATCACCCTGGTGGCGGCGGTGCAGTCCTGGCCGGAGTTGAAGAATCCGCCGATCTTGACCCATTCATTGACCTTCTCCAGGTCGGCGTCGTCGAAGACCACCATCGGCGCCTTGCCACCAAGCTCCAGGTGGACGCGCTTGAGAGTCTGCGAGGCGGCCCTGGCAACTTCTTTACCCGTGGCCACGTCCCCTGTCAGGGAGACCATGTTGACGCCGGGGTGACGCACGATGCCGGCCCCGACCGGTTCGCCGTCACCGGTGATGACGTTGAGAACGCCCGGCGGAAAGATGTCAGCCGCCAGTTCGGCCAGGCGCAGCGCTGTCAGGGGCGTCCACTCGGACGGCTTGAGAATCACCGTGTTTCCAGCGGCGAGTGCCGGACCGATCTTCCAGATCGCCATCATCAGCGGGTAGTTCCAGGGCGCGATCGAGCCGACGACCCCGATCGGCTCACGCCGGATGGAGCTGGTGAATCCGCGCATGTACTCGCCGCTGGCGCGCCCCTCGAGGATGCGGGCGGCACCGGCGAAGTAGCGCAGGTTGTCGGCGCAGACCCAGAGCTCTTCTGACAGAAAGAGGGCCCGCGGCTTGCCGACGTTGGCCGACTCGATGTTGGCAAGTTCGTCGGCGTCACCCAGGATCGCGTCGGCAAGCTTGAGCAACATCTCGGAGCGCTCGCGCGGCGTCGTATCAAACCATTCGGTGAACGCTGTGCGCGCAGCCTTGACCGCCTGCTCGACATCTTCTTGAGTGCCTTTGGGCACCTCGGCGATCGTCTCGCCGGTCGCCGGGTTGATGATCTCCTGAGAATCCGAGCCGCTGCCTGCGACCCACTTGCCGCCGATGAACATCTCCCGCCGCTTCACTGCCGTTGCCATCTTTGCGCACCCCTCTCGTTTTGGTAGCCACTAGGATATCTCCGATGGGAGAGGGGCCCGGGCCGCGGTCGCGGGAGTTACAGGCCGAGCGCGAGAAGTACGTTCCCAGGGGCATGGCGTCGACCATGCCGGTCTATGCCGCATCGGGCCGCGGGTCGACCCTGACCGACGTCGATGGCCGAACCTATATCGACTTCGCGACCGGCATCAGCGTGATGAACGCCGGGCACAGTCACCCCAGGATCGTCAAGGCGATCGTCGAGCAGGCCCAGCAGCTGGTGCACTCGGGGGCGCCCGTCATGATGCCGGAGGCGTACGTCCGGCTGGCGCGGCGCCTTTGCGAGATCACCCCGGGGAGGTTCGCGAAGAAAGCGTTGTTGCTGAACAGCGGGGCTGAGGCGGTGGAGAATGCCATCAAGATCGTCCGCCAGGCGACCGGGCGCCCGGCCATCATCAGCTTCCACAACGCCTTCCACGGACGCACCCTGATGACCATGACGCTGACCGGCAAGGTGTCGCCCTATCGGCAGAATTTCGGGCCGTACGCGCCCGAGGTCTATCAGGTGCCCTACCCCTACGAGTATCGGCGTCCGGCGGGCATGGCGGCGGAGAGCCTCGGAGGGGCCTGCGTCGAAGCGGTGCGCCAGCTTTTCAAGACCACCGTCGGTGCCGACCGCGTCGCAGGGATCCTGGTCGAGCCCGTGCAGGGGGAGGGCGGCTTCGTCGTGCCGCCGCCGGACTTTCTGCCGCGCCTGCGAGATCTCTGTACCGAATTTTCCATCCCATTGATCGCTGACGAGGTGCAGACGGGGTTCGGCCGGACCGGCACCATGTTCGCCTGCGAGCACACGGGGCTCGAGCCGGATCTGATCGTGCTGGCCAAATCGCTGGGGGGCGGGCTGCCGCTGGCGGCGGTCGTCGGCCGCAGCGAGTTGATGGACGCCACCAACCCCGGCGGGCTGGGCGGCACCTACGGCGGCAATCCCGTCGCCTGCGCGGCGGCACTGGCGGTGATCGAGGTGCTGCTGGACGAGCAGCTCCCGGCGCGTGGGGCCGCGGCGGGCGCTCGCGCGCTGTCCCGAATACGTGGATGGATGGATCGGTTCTCCTGCGTCGGTGAGGTCCGCGGCATCGGTGCGATGGTGGCCATGGAGCTGGTCACGGACCGGTCCAGCCGGGAGCCCGCCGGCGCGCTGACGAGCGACGTCCTGCATCGCTGTCATGACCATGGCCTCGCGATCCTGAAGGCCGGCCTCTACGACAATGTCATTCGGCTCCTGTTCCCGCTCGCGATCGAGGATCGCGAACTGGACCGCGGGCTCGACATCCTGGAAGACGCCATCGCCGGAGCCGCATCGTAGCCGCCACCCATGCGTCTCTGACCTGATGGCGGCGACGGGCGACGACGCCATTCGGCCGGTCGATCCGCCAGACCTCGTGGCATGGATCGGCCTGTCCAACCCATGCCGGCACTGGCAGCTTGACCATGAGGCGCTCCGTTTTGAAGACTGCCTGCGTCAGCCGGACGAGCCCTTCCTGCGGCTCGCCGCGTACGCACCGGACGGTTCGATGGCCGGATTGGCGGAAGCATCGCTCGGTGAGTACGGCGAACGGTGGAAGGAGCGCGCCGGTGAGTTCGTCGCCGTTGCTCCTGGCTATCGCCGCCAGGGCGTAGGAGCGTGCCTCCTCGCCGAGGTCGAGCGATTCGCGTCGACGGCCAACGTCAGGTGGCTCGAGGGGGAAACCCGCGAACGCGACCTGCCGGCAGCGCTTCCCCTCCTCACAAAGCGCGGCTTTGTCGAGCCGGAACGGTATCAGGCGTCGCGCCAGGAACCAGCGACCATCGACATCAGCGGCCTCGAGGCACTGCGCGACCGGTTGCGGCGCGAGGGAATCGAGACCGTCGACTTTGCCGCCATCGATTCGACCGGCGCGCGCGAATCACTCTATCGATGCTGGATGGCCATTCATCGCGACATGCCCCACGGGGCGCACGTCGACTGGGAGGACGCGTCTTCGTGGCCCTGGACGGCGAGGAGATCGTCGGGGTCACCTACCTCGTGCGCCGGCCCGGTGGCGATGCCGAGGTGGGGGATACGGGTGTCTTGCGAAGCCATCGGCGGCGCGGGATCGCCCGCGCCTTGAAGATGATGGCCACCCGCTGTGCGGCAGAACAGGGATTCCGTTATGTCTATACCGACAACAGGGCGGACAATGCCGGGATGCTGGCCATCAACACGCAGCTGGGGTTCGTTCCCGGCGACGTCATCGTCGTCTTCGAGAAGACGTTCTCGAAAATCTAAGCGGCGATACTATTTCATGTGGGAAGTGGTGTGACGTGGCGGTCGAGATGAGCCAAAAGATGCGGGACTTCGCGGCTGAAGTCTACCCGGCGATCCTGGGCACGACCCGAAAGGACGGAAGCGTCCAGATCAACCCGGTCTGGTTCGAATACCGGGACGGATCGTTCTGGGGCTAACGAGACGGTCGAACTCGCGCCCAGCGTCAAGGAACTGGCCGGCCTTGCCATCCTGACCGTAGTCGGCACCAAGCGCGCCGACGGCGCGGTTCAGATGAACCCCGTCTGGTTCGAGTACCGCGATGGCTATTTCTGGCTGAACAGCAACACCCATCGGACCTGGCCGAAGAATGTCGAGCGCGACCAGGGGGCGCTCTTGCTCCTGGTCGATCCGAAGCGCCCTGACCGGTTCGCCCAGATCCGCTGCCGCCTTGTCGAAACGATCCCGGACCCGACGCATGCGCAGATCGACCGCCTGGCCCACCGCTACACCGGGCTGGCTTTTCGCGCCCTGGAGCCGGGAGAGGAGCGGATCACGTTCCAGCTCGAGCCGGTGCGCATCACCGGCGCGGAGATCTAAGGCATCGTGCCCACGAGGGAGCAGACGGTCAGCACGCCGGATGGCCGGACACTAATGGTCCAGGAGGGCGGCGATCCGCGGGGTCTTCCGGTGCTGGTCCACGCTGGCACCCCAAATTCGCGCAACCTGTACCCGCTGCATGTCGCGCTCGCCACGACGCAGGGGATCCGCCTGATCAGTTATGACCGGCCGGGCTATGGCGGATCGACACCCCACCCGGGGCGTACCGTGGCCGATTGCGCGACCGACGTGCGCACGATCGCCGATGCGATGGGCATCGACCGCCTGGCCATCTGGGGAATCTCCGGCGGTGGTCCGCACGCCCTCGCCTGCGCGGCCCTGCTGGCGGACCGGGTGGTGGCGGTCGCCTCGCTCGCTTCGGTGGCGCCCTACGATTCTCCGGGGCTGGATTACTTTGCCGGCATGGGGGAGCTCAATGTCGACGACATGAAACTCCTTCTGGACGATCCGGTCGCGGCGCGAGCGAAGGCGATCACCGATCGGGAACTGATGGTGACGGCGACACCCGAGGGCATTCGCGAGTACATGGGGAGCTTGCTGAGCCCGATCGATGCGGCGGTGATGACCGGGGAGCTGGCCGAGCACATGGCGCGGAATATTCACGACGGGCTTGCCCCGGGAATCGAGGGATGGTGGGACGACGGTTGGGCCCATCTGCATCCCTGGGGCTTCGAGTTCGACACGATCCGCGTCCCGGTGATGCTCTGGCATGGCCGTCATGACCGGTTCGTCCCGTTCGGGCACGGTGAATGGCTGGCGAAGCAAATCCCGGGGGTTGAGGCGCACCTATCCGACGAGGATGGCCACCTGACGCTGTCCCAACGACGAATCCCGGCCGTCCACACCTGGCTGCTCGAGCATTTCTAGCCCGTCGTCTCAGCCAGTCAGGTAGCGTGCGGCCGCGGCGGTCATGACTCGGGCCGCCTGCACGATCTCGGTGACCGCGATGCTCTCGTTCGTGAAGTGCGCCTGGCGGATGTCGCCGGGGCCGTAAAGGATCGCCGGAACCTCGCCCTCGTGGATGTAGAGACGCATGTCCGACCCGTAGGGGGCGCCGTCGAGCTCGGGCCCAACGCCGAATTCCTGGAGGTGCGCCTCCTTCAACGCCTTAAAGGCCGGCAGGTCGGGGTCCACCTCGGCCGCATCGAACTGGCCGCCGTACCACTCCACCTGGGGCGGGTGGTCGCGCAGCCACGCGTCCTTTTGGGCGGCGTCCGCGACCGCGGCCTCGAACTGCTGCCGGACCGACCTCGACGCGGTGCCGATGGGCACGCCGACCCGCCCCTCGCATTCCAGTTGGTCGGGCACCATCGCCGACCACGCCCCGCTTCGCAGCTTCCCGATGCTGAGCGCATAAGGGATGGGATAGCGCCGAAAAAGTTCATGCGGCGACTGGTTGAGGGTCCGCTCGAGTTGACGCAGCCGGCCCTCGACGACCTGATATTTCTCGATCGCGCTGACCCCCTCGTATCGGACCGAGGCATGGGCCGCCTGGCCGGCAATCCGGAGGCGAAACGACAGGGCTCCAGCCTGGGCAGGGATCAGTCGCAATCGCGTCGGTTCCAGGATGATCGCGGCGTCTGCGCGGTATCCGCGGTCGACCATGGCGAAGGTCCCGATCCCGCCGTCCTCCTCGCCGACCACGCTATGCACGAGCAGCTTGCCCCGCAGCGGAAGGCCACTCTTCTTCAGTGCCGTCGCCGCTGCGATGGCGACCGCCAGCCCGGCCTTCATGTCGGCGGCTCCCCGCCCATACAGTCGCCCGGCGTGGACGTGTCCGGACCAGGGCGACGCGTGCCAGCGTTGCCGGTCGCCGGGAGGGACCACGTCGACGTGGCCATTGAGGATCAAGGACCGATCCCCTTTTGAGCCCATCGTGCCGACGACGAGGTGCGCCTCTTTGCGGTCGACTTCCATGCCGGGGAACCGTGGATGCGCGGTGAGGCGTTCCAGGTCGGCCTCGAAGCGCTCCACCTCGAGGCCGCCCGCCTCGAGTGCCGTCGCGACGTGGTCCTGCGCCGCGCGCTCGTCGCCGGTGACCGAGGGAATACGGACCAGTTCTTGCGCCAGTCGCACGCAGGCGTCTGTATCGAGTGCCTCCAGGGCCCTCAGCTCGGCCTTCTGTTCGATCACCGGTTGAGTTTAGGGAAGGAACTGCTGCCGGCCGATCTCCACCAGGTCGAGCGGGACCTGCAGAACGCCGGTCAGGCTATAGACGGCATTCCAGAACACGGCGCTGACAGCGCCACCCTGCCAGAGAAAGAAAGAGAGGAGGAAGAGCGGCAGCATCCCGATGCGCTGGGCGAACACCCGCAGTTCGATCGACAGCCACGGCGCGATGATGCCGAAGCCGTCGAAGGGCGGGATCGGGAGTAAGTTCAAGATGATCGCCGAAAACTGCAGGAACACCAGGAAGGCCAGCGCAGCGTAGAAGCGTTCATTACCGATGCCTGCGTCAGGCAGGTGGAGCAGAAAGGGCGAGGCCGCCACGGCCGCGAAGAGCAGATTGCTCAGCGGGCCGGCCGCCGAGGCGAATGCCCGCCATCGATCGCTGCGCATCGCGTTCTGGTCCAGGTAGACGGCGCCGCCGGGCAGGCCGAAACCCCCGAGGAAGAGGAAGACCAGTGGGAGGACGATGCTCAGCAAGGGGTGCGTGTACTTCAGCGGGTTGAGGGTCAGATAGCCGGCGGCGGCGACTGAACGGTCACCGCCGAGATAGGCGACCAGGGCGTGGCCGAACTCGTGGATGCATACCGAGGTGATCCAGCCGCCGACCACAAACAGGATCGAGAGAGGAATGGTGAGCGGGTACGACGCGCCGGCGATGAGCCCGAGGCCACCGATCGCCATCGCTCCCACGGGCAGGGCGAAGACCGGGCTGACCCCGATGACGCGGCGAAGCGATGGGAGAGGACGCCGGCGCACGCCGGCAGGGGTCAAGCCTGGGGCCGCCAGATAGGAGCGGACCGCGTAGATGCTGAGGCCGGCCTGTTGGAGCAGGTCGGCGGTGGCCCTGGAGTCGTTATAGAGGAGCGCCAGCAATACGTGCAGGCTGTCGATCTGCTGATGCCCGACAAGTTCCGCCTCCCGGTAGGCATTGTTGAGCAGGTAACGGGTCGCGGCCCCGATCGGCGCTCCTGTCCTGGCGGTTCGGCCGTTCGCGGGCGCGGGAAGCGCGGCCGCCAGCTGATCGAGGTTCGCCTTGAGCGCCACCAGCGCTCGATGGGAGGGGTCGTCGTTGCTGCGCACGATGGCGGCGAGAAGGTGGACCGGCTCGGTTCGCCTCGCCCCGGCGTGTGCCGCGATCCGCTGCGCGAGCTCGGCGAGATTCCGGGCGGCCGGCGTGAGCGGCAGGTCCCGGGCAAGCTGGCTCAGCGACCAGCTGTCCGAGGAGGTGGGATCGTTGGCGGCCGGCGGGGTCAGGTCTTGACCGTTCCGATCCGCATTCGCAACCGGCCTTCGATCTGGCCGAGCAACCAGGCGGCGAACTGCTCGTGGGTGGGGTGCTGCTCTTTGACGACCTCGAGCATCTCGTCGTGGATGTGAGTGAGCAGCTTCAGAAACTCGCTGTCGTCCATTCCCCACCTCCTGGCCGGCTCAGGCCGGTTCAACGATGGCCCCAATCATAGCCGCGATTCCGTAAAAGAAAAAGCGGCGGGGGAATAGAATTCGCCTTGCTTGTCCCCTAACACCTTACATCGTTACTATCATCTATGATGGCGCAAACATGAGCAAGAATGAAGGAGAGCGATGGCTGTAGCGGTCCCCGAGTCGTGGCAGCCCCCCTCGAACGTGTATCCCGGCGAGCTGGCCGATCCGATCGCCTCGGCCAAGGCGGCGGGCCTGCGATATGTCTCCGATCTCCAGCCGGGGATCCGCCGCAAGCGGGCGGGCGAGTCCTTCACCTACGAGGATGCTGATGGCAACCCGGTTGACGATGAGGAGATCCTCAGGCGCATCAAGAGCCTGGTGATCCCGCCGGCCTGGACCGACGTCTGGATCTGTCCCAATCCCCTGGGGCACCTGCAGGCCACCGGCCGCGATGCCCGGAAGCGCAAACAGTACCGTTACCACGAGCGCTGGCGCCAGGTGCGCGACGCCGTCAAGTACGACCGGATGCTGGCCTTTGCCGAGGTGCTGCCCAAGATCCGGGAGCGGACCGACCACGACCTCGAGCTGCCCGGGATGCCCCGCGAAAAGGTCCTCGCCACCGTGGTCCGACTGCTCGAGGAGACCCGCATCCGGGTCGGCAACGAGGAGTACGTTAAGGAGAACGGGTCCTTTGGCCTGACCACGCTCCGCAACCGTCACGTCGACGTGGTCGGCTCGAAGGTGCGGTTCAAGTTCAAGGGCAAGAGCGGCAAACAGCACGATGTCCAGCTACAGGACCGCCGCCTCGCGCGCATTATCAAGCGCTTTATGGACGTGCCCGGACAGGAGCTCTTTCAGTACATCGATGAGGATGGCGAGCATCATGCCGTCGAGTCGTCGGACGTGAATGACTACATCCACGAAATCGCGGGCGATGACTTTACCGCGAAGGACTTCCGGACCTGGGCAGGCACCATCCTGGCGGCGCGGTTCTTCCGGGAGGCCGAGGTAACCTCGGAGACCCAGGGCGCCAAGAAAGAATTGGTGCGCGCCATCGCCAGGGTTGCCGAGGAGCTTCGCAACACGCCCGCGGTGTGCAAGAAGTGCTACATCCATCCCGCGGTCATCGCCGCGTACCTTGCCGGCGCGCTGAAGCCGGTCGACGCGAAAGACGAGGACGACCCCTACAAGCTGTCGGCCGAAGAGCGCGATCTCCTGGCGCTGTTGAGCGCCGAGGCTTCCGCGCCCAAACCCAAGAAAAGCCGCCGCAAGAAAGCGGCGTAAGGTCGACGCGTCCTAGGCGTTCGCCCTGTTGGCGGCCTTGTGCCGGTTCTTGTTCTTCGGCCGAGTCTTCGCCTTGCTGCCCTTGACGGTCCGTGAAGCCTTCACGCCCCCGATTCTAGGCTAGTACCAGTAATTGGAGCCTTCGGCCGAGGCGGAGCCGTTTGGAGGCGGCTCGTCGCGTAGCTCGCCTTTCGGCCCAGCCAGGGTGCGGACGGCCTGCTCGACGCGGGCGATGAAGGTGTCGTAGTCCTCGCCGGGTTCGGCGCGCATCGGATCGCCCCAGGTCAGCGTCGTGTCGTGGAAGCGGGGGAGGCGGCGAAAGCGGGGGAAGACCTCGAACATGCCCTCGATATAGGCCGGCACGATCGGGACCCCGGCATCCATCGCCAGGATGGCGGCGCCTTTCTTGAAGGTGCCGATGTTGCCGGTGCGCGAGAGCGTCCCCTCCGGAAAGATGACGACGGACCACCGGTGGCCGAGGTGCTCCTTGAGACGATCGAGCGCGGGCCGGGCGCCGCCACCACGCGGGATCGGGAACGTGTTGATCAGGAGTCCGGTCAGGGCGCCTTCCCATTTCCGCTTATAGATGGAGTCGGCGGCCGCCACCACGAAGGACCGATAGCGGAACCGCTTCGGCATCGCCTGGAGCATGGCGACCGGGTCGAAGGCACTGCTGTGGTTGGCCACGAAGATCGCCCCACCCTTGAGGTGTTTTAGCCGCTCGTGGCCGCGGAGGCTGAGCGGGGAGAAGAGGTTGAGCAAGGGAAAGACGAGAAAGGTCTGCAGCAGGGCCCGGGTCCGGCGAATCGGCCCGGCCTGGGTCCAGGCCGGCGCGTCGACCGGCGGATGGCTCGCCGTGCTCATCTCCCTATCCCTCCCGTGGCCTCCCCCAGCTAAAGTAGGGCGGGGTGGCCGTGCCGGAATACCGCAAGCGTAGCAACTGATGGCCAAATCTGTAACGGCCCGCGAGAGCGTGTCGACGGAGATCAGCCGCAACCTCGCGCTCGAGCTGGTGCGCGTCACGGAGTCCGGCGCCCTGGCCAGTGCGCGCTGGATGGGCCGGGGCGACAAGAACACCGCCGACGGCGCCGCGGTGGACGCGATGCGCCGCGCCCTTGGCCGAATCGAGATGGACGGCGTGGTCGTCATCGGCGAGGGCGAAAAGGACGAGGCGCCCATGCTCTACATCGGCGAGCGCATCGGAACCGGCGACCCGCCGCAGGTCGACGTCGCGGTCGATCCCATCGACGGGACGACCCTCCTGTCGAAGGGGCTTCCAAACGCGATCTCCGTCGTCGCGATGGCCGGCGGCCGCGGATCGCTCTACGACGCCAAGCACATTCATTACATGCGGAAAATCGCGACCGGCGCTGAGGCGGCCGGGTCTTTCGACATCAACGAGCCGGTGGCGGCCAATCTCCAACACATTGCGCGGGCCAAGCGGATGCGGGTCAGCGCGCTCACCGTCGTGATCCTCGACCGGCCGCGCCACGAGGAGCTCATTCGCGAGGTTCGCGAAACCGGGGCCCGGATCAAGCTGATCAGCGACGGCGACGTGGCGGGTGCCGTGATGACCGCCATCGATGGCACGGGGCTCGATGTGCTGATGGGCATTGGCGGCTCGCCCGAAGCCGTCCTGGCGGCGTCGGCGCTCAAATGCCTCGGAGGCGAGATTCAATGCCGCCTCTACGCCCGCACTCCGCAGGAACAGGAAGCGGCCGAAGCCGCCGGCGCTCGCTTCGACCAGGTGCTGGGTGTCGACGACCTCGTTCGCAGCGACGACGTGTTCTTTGCCGCGACGGGCATCACCGACGGGGAGCTGCTCCAGGGCGTGAAGTACCACATGAACTGGGCGGAGACCGAATCGCTGGTCACCCGCAGCCGATCGGGAACCGTCCGCCGCATCTCGGCTCGCCACCACTGGGCCTACAAGCAACGGGAGTGGATCGGTCAGCCGGAAGGGTAGGAAGCGCCGGAAACGTCAGCTCGTGCTGTCGATGACGTACTGGATCGCGGCCCGGTTGGCCGTGATCGGCCGGATGAGCTTGGTGATCACCGACTGGTGATCGGGATGGTTGGCGTAGAGCCCGAGCGCCTCCTCGTCGACGAAGTCGGCCACGATCGCAAAGTCCGCATTGCCGCCCTGCAGCCCCAGGTCACGGCCGAACCGGTAGGCCTGGATGCAGGCGATCCTGGTGGGCAACTGGTGAAGCGCTTCTTCCACGCGCGAGACGTCGGCCGCCGTGGTCTCCGGCTTCCAGTGGAACAGGGCGACATGCCGAACCACGGATCTAGGAGCGGACCGAGATCCCGGGCATGGACGGCCGCTCGATGACGACCTTATCCGGCGCGGCGATCGCCTCCACGGTCTTTTCCTTCAGCTGAACCTCGCGGCGCAGCAGGGCGAGCACCTCATTCCAGAATCGGGTGCCCATCGCGATCAGGAATGCATCGCCGGCAAGGTTGGCCACACGCCGGAATCCTGACGGCCGTGTGCCGAGGGTGTCCGCGAGGAGGTTGGGATGGTAGGCGCTGGCGAGCATGATGCCCGACCAGGTGCCGACACAGAGATGGCAGTGGATGAACTCCTCGAGCTTCGGGTGGATGGCTGAAATCCGTGTCCTGGTGCCGGCGAAGATGCCGCCTTCGACGAGGGTATAGGTGACCTGGTGGCCGATCGCCGCCAGGAACGCGAAGCGCATCAGCGTCCGGCCCAAACTCACGTATCGAGCTTAGCGGATTTGGCTCCATTCGACTTCGCGACGCGGGGTCGTGGCATGTCCTGGCCGAGTGGCTCCAGCGCGTCGGCGACGGCGATCAATTGGTCGGCTGAGAGGCGCTCGGCGAAGTGCTTGCTGACGCCACGCAGGTGAACCGGCCGGGCGCGGCGAACCCGGTCGGCGCCGGCGGGCGTGAGGACGGCGAACGTCCCTCGACGGTCAGATTCACAGTGGCCGCGCGTGACCAGGCCTGCCTCGACGAGGCGGTCGACCAGGCGGGTCAGCCCGCTCCGGCTCAGCCTCACTCGCTCCGAGAGCTCGGTCATCCGAAGGCGCCGCTCTCCCGCGACGCCGAGCTGGTAGAGGACGTCGTATTCGGCCAGGGTCATCCCCTCTTCGGCCACGAGCTCGGCTTCGAGCCGGCGGAGCAGCGCGGCCTGGGCGTCCAGAAAAGCGCGCCAGGCACGCCGTTGGTTGGGTCCGAGCTGAGCCAGCATCTGGAATACATTGTCGCACCGATTTGTTGTCCTAGGTAATGTTGCTTCTGCAACAATCGCCGAGCCAATCAGAACCGATAGGAGGTACGAGATCGATGAAGTGGGCCATTGACGCGAACCACAGCAGCGTGACGTTTACGATCCGGTACATGATGTCGAAGGTGCGCGGCCAGATGAAGGTCAAGGAAGGCTGGATCGAGGCCGGGAACGACCATACGACCGCCAGGGTCGATGTGACGATCGACGCCGCCAGCATCAATACGGGCGTCGAGGCGCGCGACAACCACCTGCGCAGTGCGGACGGGCACTTCGACGTCGAAAACCATCCCGTCGCAACGTTTAAGAGCAAGCGGGTTGAAGGCAAGGATCCGTCCAACTTCAAGGTGATCGGCGACCTGACCATCCACGGCATCACCAAGGAAGTCACGCTGAATGCCCAATTCAATGGCGAGGGCAAGGACCCCTGGGGCAACCGCCGCGTCGCCTTTTCCGCCGAAACGAAGCTGAACCGCAAGGACTTCGGCCTGACCTGGAACCAGGCACTCGAGGCCGGCGGTTTCTTGCTGGGCGACGACGTCAAGGTCGAGATCGAGGCTCAGGCCATCCCGGCCCAGAACCCGGCCGAGGCCAAGGAAAAGATCGCCGCCGAGGCTGCCGCCGAGTCGCGATAACCGCACCACTTCATATGAAGCCCGCCAGGCAACTGGCGGGCTTTTTTGTGCCATTCACGATAATCGTGCGGCAGTGATCGAGGAGAACTGGGCGTTGAAGCCCGCGCTCGAACAGGCCCGCGCGATCGCGAAAAAGGACGTCAAACCGCGAGAGCTCGTTGACCTGTATTACGACCGCATCCTGCGGATCGATGGCGACCTCGACGCCTACGTTCTCCTGACCCGCGAGTTGGCGGAAGAGCAGGCCGATGCCTCAGAGCGGCGAGTTGCCGCGGGCCGGCCTTTGGGGCTGCTCGATGGCGTCCCGATCTCGATCAAGGAGACGGCCGCGCTGGCGGGCTACCGCAACAGCCTTGCCTCGCGGGTGTTCGAGGCCGCCAAAGCGCCGGTCGACGGCTTTGCCATCGGCCGCCTCAAGCAGGAGGGCGCGGTCATCCTGGGCAAGACCAACGCCCCGGAATTTGGCAGCCGGCCAGTCACCGAGGGCCCCATGTTTCCTCCGGCTCGAAACCCGGTCGACCGCGAGCGCACCGCCGGGGGGTCGACCGGTGGCGGCGCGGCGGCACTTAAGGCGGGCCTCTGCGCCCTCTCGCACGGGGGTGACGGAGGCGGCTCGATCCGGATTCCGGCGTCCTGCTGCGGGGTCGTCGGCCTCAAGCCATCCCGAGGCCGCATCTCCAGCGGTCCCCTTTTCGGTGAGGACTGGGCCGGGCTGGCCACCACCGGCATCCTCGGCAGGACGGTTGCGGATGCGGCGCTCGGGCTGGACGCGATGGCGGGCCACCTTCCGGGCGACCCACACTGGGCGGAGACGACCGCCCCCTACCTGCCGTCGGCGCTCCGCGACCCGGGGACGCTCCGAATCGGCTGGACGGTCGACGGGCCGGCCCCGGTCGACGCCGAAGTCCGAGTTGCCGTCGAGCGCGTCGCGGCGGAGCTGGAGCGGTTGGGCCATCACCTGACGCGAGTCAACCCGGACCTGGGACAGTTTGGCGAGATCATCCAGCTCCTGGCGGTGACCGCGGTTGGCTCGCTGCCGATCACCCGGCTGGATTTGCTCGACCCGCTCAACCGGCGGATGTTCGAGACGGCCGGCGAGGCCACGGCAGTCGATTACCTGCGAACGTTGACCGAGCTGCACACCCGATCTCGCCGGCTGGTGGCGGCCTGGGATCAGATGGATGTGCTGGTCACCCCGACGCTCACCTACCCGGCGCCGAAGATCGGCACCCTGGGGCAGAACGTGGAGACTGCCGGCGAGGAGTTCCGCGAGTGGCTCAGCTTCACCTATCCCTTCAACTGCACCGGGCAGCCGGCCATCAGCCTGCCGCTGGCGGCCTCCGCATCGGGGCTACCGATCGGCATTCAGTTGGTCGGGCGCCCGCGTGACGAATACACGATCCTCTCGCTGGGGGCGCAGCTGGAGGCGGCGATCAAGCCGGCGGGCGTCGCATCCAGCGCATGAAGGTCGCGGCGTCCTCCTCCGTCGGGATCGCGTAGCGAGCCCAGCGGTTCCGCGACGGATTGAGGCTGGTCACCATCTGATACATGCCGCTGCTGTGGTTGGCGAGCCGGGCAAAGGCGATCGACGGAATCAGCCAGCTCTGTTCATGGAGACGGTTCAGCGACCTATCGAAGTACTGCACCAGGATGAAGTGCCGGCGGTGAGGAACAAAGGTCCGCGTCTTGAGCAGGACCGCGATGACGTCACCGCCATGCTGGCGCAGTGCCGTCCCCTTGATCGCCAGCGACCCCCAGTGGAACGGCTTGACGTTGACGCCGAGCACGTCGCGTCCCAGATCCGGGTCCGGTCGAAGCAGCTTCGCCGTCCCATCGCTGTCCCGCAGGAACCGAGTCGCGAAGCCGAACTCGAAGAAATCGCCTTCCTCAGCGCTCACAGGCGACAGGGACTGCTCGCCCAGGGTCGCACTCGCCATGTGATCGTTGAAGATGGCGCGCGCGAGCCCGGCTCGATCCACCTGGTAGCGGGACGCCGCGTCGGCGGATGTCGCTTTCGGACTGGCGATGAAATGCAGGTGTGTCCGACGGTGAAAGCGGCAATAGTGTGGCTTGGCAACATCGGGCAGCCTCAGGCTCGGTACGAGCCAGAGCGGATCGGCGAGGGCGCCCACCACCGGATCGAAACGGCCAAACAGGACGAGCGTGTTCCGATGGGCTGTCAGCGCCCCGGCATCGAAGATGATTTGAACGGCGTCGGCACGGTCGTGCCGGCGCAGGTGCAGCGTGCCCTTGAACTGCAGCAGGCGAAGGGCATCGTAGACGCCATAGGGACAGCCGGCCCAGTCATAACCCCCGGTGTCGGTGAGGGGACGAAACCCCTCGACCAGCCGAGCGGCCGAGAGTTCGATCGTCTCGATGAACCGGCCTTCGATGAGCCGTCCATACTGCGAGGCGTTGCGCTCGCCCGGGTCCAGGCCAAGGGTGGGCGGGCAGGCGTCGAGCTCCATTGGGGTATGTCGTGGCTCCGGGTAGCATCCTTTCGATGGCGACCGATTGGCTGCTGATCGACGGCTCCAGCGTGATGTTCCGCGCCTTCTTCGGGATCCCCCTCACGGTCAAAGCCCCGAATGGCCAGCCGGTCAACGCGGTGCGCGGAATGCTCGACATGCTGGCGAGGCTGGTCACCGATCGCCACCCCCGCTCCCTCATCGTGGCCACCGATGAGGACTGGCGCCCGGCCTTTCGGGTCGACGTGCTTCCCAGCTACAAGACGCACCGGCTGGAACGCGGCAACATGCCGGCCGAGCTGGAACCCCAGGAACCGATCATCCGCCAGGTGCTGGACGCGATCGGCGTCGAGGTGGTGGGCGCGGCGGGCTTCGAGGCGGAGGATGTGATTGCATCAATGCTCTTAAAGATCACGGGCAAGGTCGAGATCGTTACCGGTGACCGCGACCTGTTCGCCCTGGTGCGCGATCCCGACGTTACCGTCCTCTACACGCAACAGGGAATCGGTAAGCTCCTCGTCGTGAACGAGGCCGAGATCGAGAAACGGTACAGCATTCCGGGACGGTCGTACGGCGATTTCGCCGTGTTGCGTGGCGACCCTTCGGATGGCTTGCCAGGGGTGCCCGGGGTGGGGGAGAAGACCGCGGCCCAACTCGTCCGTCGCTTCAAGGACCTGGACGGCATCGTCGCCGGCGGCCGGCTCGGTGAGGCGGCGAATGCCTATATCCAGAAGGCTCGGAGGGTCGGCGTGCCGGTCAGCATTGCGCCGGTCAAAAAACCAGGGGTCAGCCTGCCGGCGAAACCACGGGACGCGGCCGGACTCGGCCGGCTCAACGACACGTACGGCATCGAAGGCTCGACGTCCCGGCTACTCCATGCCCTGGCGGTGGTCGGCGGCCGGTGAGCCCTTCCGCGCCGTCTCCTCCCGCCGATACCTCAGACGCCGAGGAGCGCCTCAGGCAATCGGTCCGGTGGATGTGGTCGCTTGGCGATTACAACGAGCTGGCGCCGCGGCTCGAGCCCTGTGCCATCGGGCTGGCCGACGCGTGCGACATCGCGCCTGGCATGGAGGTCCTCGACGTGGCCGCGGGCAATGGCAACTTCGCGATCGCAGCCGCAGGGCGTGGGGCGCACGTCACCGCCTCCGACTGGACGCCACGAATGCTCGAGCTGGGTCGTGACCGTACTGCGTCCGAGGGTCTTGAGATCGAATGGATCGAGGCGAACGCCGAGGCGTTGCCCTTCGGTCCGGGGCGGTTCGACCTGGTGGCGTCCACGTTCGGGGCGATGTTCGCACCCCGGCCGGATCGCGTGGCGTCGGAGTTGTTTCGCGGTCGAGACCCCATCGCCATTCAAGTGGGGCGACCCGGATGAGGTCCGGCGCCGGTTCGCGGGCCTGGTGTCGTCCATCGACGCCGAGGTGCGGACCTCCGACTTCCAGTTCGCCTCGCTCGCGGAAGGTTGGGAATTCTGGGAGCGCACCAACGCCCCGCAGGCGGCCATGAAGTCGATGTTTCCGCCGGCTGCCTACTCGGCCATCGTCCAGCGCGAAGTTGCCCTGATGCGTGACTTGAACTCCGCCAATGACGGTACCCTCCGCCTCAGTTGGGACTGGTTGCTCGTGCGGGCGCGGAAGGCGTCCTAGCGGCTGGCGGAGGCGCGCTCCTCGGTTGCCGATGCCTCGCGCTTGCGGAGCTTGATCCGCATGTCCTCGGCCAGCACGCGCTTGCGCATCCGGATGGTCTTCGGGGTCACCTCCACGAGTTCGTCGTCTTCGATGAAGTCGAGGCTCTCCTCGAGCGACATCTGCCGCTGGGGGACGAGCTTGACGGTGGCGTCCTCCGTCGACGCCCGCATGTTGGTCTTCTGCTTCTGTTTGGTCGCATTGACGTCGATATCCCCGGTCCGGCGATTCAGGCCAATGATCATGCCCTCATAGACCTGGGTGCCGGGGCCGATGAACGGCTGGCCGCGCTCCTGCACGCCCTGTAAGCCGTAGGCCACCGCCATTCCGGTCTGGCTCGCCGTCAGCACACCGTTGCGTGTCCGGGGCGGCAGGGTGCGCCACCGCTCCCATCCCACGACCCGCGTTGACATGACGCCGGTCCCTCGGGTGAGCGTCAGGATGAGGCTGCGGAGCCCGATCAAGGAGCGCGTTGGCGCCCGGTAGGTGAGGCGGGCGCCGCTGCCCGCGTCCGTCCGCATCGATTGCAGCTGGGCGCCGCGCGTCCCCAGCGCCTCGGTGATCGATCCCACCGAGTCGGTGCCGCAGTCGATGATGCATTCCTCGACCGGCTCGTGCCGGTGCCCCTCGATCTCGCGGGTGATGACGGCGGGACGGGACACCTCGAACTCGAACCCCTCGCGCCGCATGGTCTCGATCAGGATCGCCAGGTGTAGCTCGCCGCGACCGCTGACCTCGAAGATGTCGGCGGTAGGCCCGTCGGCCACCTTCAGGGCCACGTTGGTCTGCAGCTCTCGAGCCAGGCGCGCGCGGAGTTGCCGGGACGTGCTGCTGACGGTGGCCTCTCGGCCGGCAAACGGTGATTGGTTGACCGAGAATTGCATGCGTAGCGTCGGCTCGCCCACCTCGAGTCGCGGTAACGGCTCGGGGTGCTCGGCATCGGCGACGGTGTCGCCGACGGCGACATCGGCGAGGCCGGTGATGTAGACGATCTCGCCGGCCGCCGCCTCCTGGGCGGGAATCCGTTGCAGGGCCTCCACCGTGAGAACGGTGGCGATACGCTGGCGCGGCCCGATCCCGGCTTCGGTGCAGCACACGACGTCCTGTCCGGGCCGGATGGTGCCGCGCGTGATCCGGCCCAGGGCCAGGCGGCCGCTGTAGTTGTCGTAGTCCAGATTGCTGACCACCAACTGCAGGGGCCCGGCGGCGTCCCCGCTCGGCGCGGGGAGGTGTGTGAGTAACGAGTCGAGGAGGGGCTCGAGCGTGGTGCCCGGGTAGCGGAGGTCCGCCGTCGCCGTCCCGGTCCGCCCGTTGGTGTAGATCACCGGGGCGTTGAGCTGATCGGGGTGCTTTGCCAGCTCGAGCAGCAAGTCGTGCGTCGCCTCGACCGTTTCGGCCGGTCGCGCATTGGCGCGATCGATCTTGTTGACCACGATGATGGGGGAGAGCCCGAGGGCCAGTGCCTGGCCGAGGACGACGCGGGTCTGGGGCATCGGACCCTCGACCGCGTCAACCAGGAGCAGGCAGCCGTCCGCCATACCGAGGACCCGTTCCACCTCGCCCCCGAAGTCCGCGTGTCCGGGCGTGTCGATGATGTTGATCTTGACGCCCTTGTAGCGGATCGAGGTCGTCTTGGCCAGGATGGTGATGCCCTTCTCGCGCTCCAGGTCGTTCGAGTCCATGATCAGCTCGCCCACCTGCTCGTGTGCGGCGAAGACGTGCGATTGCTTCAACAGGGCATCCACGAGCGTGGTCTTGCCGTGGTCGACATGCGCGATGATCGCGACGTTTCGCAGGTCGTGGCGGCGTATGGTGGCGACGGCGAGTGGACTCATCCGACCGCCAGTCTAGCCCGAGTGGGAAGGAAAAGTGATCGATCCGAGTGTTCGATCACCGTACGATGCAGCAGTGGACTACCAATTGGAGCGCTGGTTCAACGCCGGCGCGGGTGGGCTTCCACCGTGGGACTGGCTGATGATCCTGGTCGCCTTAAGGGCCGAAGTCGCCTTCATGGCAGCCGTTGCCGCCTGGTTCATCCTGGGCATCGTTCGCCATCGCCCCGACGACCGGGTGGGCGCCATCACGGCGCTGCTCGCCTCGGGCCTGGCCCTGCTCGTCAACCAGGTCGTGAGCCACCTGGTGTACCGACCCCGGCCATTCGTGACGCATCCCGACACGGTCCGGGTGTTGCTGGGGCACTCGCGCGACGCTTCGTTTCCCAGTGACCATGCCGCCGCGGCGGTCGCCATCAGCATCGTGCTCATCGCCTTCCATCGGCGACTCGGCATCGCCGCGCTGCTGTTCGCAATCCTGGTGGCGTATGCGCGCGTGTATGTCGGTGACCATTACCCGGGTGACGTTCTGGGCGGCGCGCTGGTCGGATTGCTCGCCGGCCTGGTCTTCCTACATTGGCTGCGCCCGCTGCCGCAGACGCTTGGTCGTCTTGTTGATCGCCTGGTGCCGGGACAGCGCACGAAAGCGGCCTGATTCCATCCAGGCCACCGCGATCCCCAGCGGCACGATCAGGAGCTCGACCGGGACCGCGCTCGTGAACGCGCGTCCGGGCGTGATCGTTGGGAGCACGCCGCCGTTCAACAAGAAGATGGAGAGCGACAGCCCCGCCGCGGTTAGCCCGGCCAGCGCCGCCACGAGGGCGACCGGCGTCTCGTATCCGTGTTGGGCGGCAAACCGGCCCTGGAAACGCCGGCGGCCGATCTCCCCCGCGCCGACCAGCACGACGAGGCCGAGGATCAGCTCCGTGTACTTGATGACCGAGCCGAAGATTCCGATATTCGGTAACACGATCTCCCGGATCAGGGACGAAAAGAGCCCGCTTCGGGAGCCCGGACTCGATCGGACAAAGTTGGCGAAATTGGTGCGGAAGTTCGGGTCCGCGAACTTGTTCAGACCGGAGAGCACGAACTCGATGCCAAGCGCCGCCTGGATCAGTGCCGAGGCAGCCAGCGCGCTGTTGCCGCTGGCAGGAAGGCGCCGAGCGCCCTGGCGCGAAGAAGGACTCATCTGAAGTTTGCGCTCATGTCACAAGTACGGAGCGCGATACGGATCGGACCACCGACCGATCAGCGTTCGGCTAGGCTAGGGGGCATGTTGGATCCGAAACACCGGGTCTCGATCGAGTACTGCGTTCCCTGAAACTACCTCGATCAAGCCGTCGGTCTGGCGGCAGAAATCGCTGGCGCCTGGGCGCCGATCCTGGTCGAGGTGTCCCTGCGCAGCGGCAGCAAAGGGCGCTTCGAAGTGACGGTGGATGACCAGTTGCTGTTCAGTAAGGTGAAGCTCGGCCGCTTTCCGCACACGGGCGAGGTCCTGAAACTCATTCAACCCATCCTCGGGCCGCCACTCGACTGGCGTTAGGGTCGATCAGCGCGCTCCGCCGCCCGTTGCCCATCCTCCTTGGGCTCGTTCTGGCGGCCGCCGCGGTTCAATACTTCCGGCCGCTGCCCGTGGTGGCGGCGAGTGCCGTGCTCAATGGACCGGTTGTCGTGGGGAAGGCGCCGGCCATTCCGTGGCCGGCGCAGGGCGAGGCGGCGCTCGCGGTCGAGGGCCTGGGCGACGTGGGAAGTGCGGGTGGCGCCGGACCGGTGCCGATGGCGAGCACGGCGAAGGTGATGACCGCACTTCTCACCCTCGAGGCTCATCCGCTAGCCCCCGGTCAACCGGGCCCCGTGCTCACAGTGAGCCGGGCCGATGTGGCCACCTTCTACGCGGAACTCAACCAGAACGAGTCGGTCGTCCCAGTACGGGCCGGCGAGCAGCTCACTGAGTATCAACTCCTCGAGGGGCTGCTTCTGCCGTCGGGGAGCAACTTCGCCGACATGCTGGCGAACTGGGATGCGGGCACGGTCTCCGCGTTCGTCAACGGGATGAACGCGCGAGCGTCGGCCCTCGGGATGGCCGCCACCCACTACGCCGATGCGAGTGGATTCTCCCCGCTCACGGTCAGCATCCCGGCGGATCTCATCAAACTCGCCCAGGTCGCCATGCGACAGCCCGCCTTCGCGGCGGTGGTCGGCGAAAAACAGGCGACCCTGCCGGTCGCCGGCGTGATCAAGAACCTCGACACGTTGCTCGGACAGGACGGCATCATCGGCATCAAGACCGGGCACACGGACCAGGCGGGTGGTTGCTTCGTCATGGCGGCGGATCTCAACGTCGACGGCCGGGCGGTTCGGGTCTACGGCGCGGTGCTGGGCCAGCCGAATCAGCTCTCGGGCGCCTTCGCTGCCATGACCGCGTTGATCAGGGCCCTGACCCCGTCGCTGCATCTTCGAACGGTGGTTGCCAGAGGCGAGGTGGTCGGTCGCTATCAAACGGTTTGGGGCGAGGCAGGCACGATCGTCGCGGCCGATCCGGTCGCCTGGGTGCTGGAAGATGGAATGACCATCTCCCGCGCCGCGACGCTGACGCCGCCGCCGGCCACTCTGCCCGCCGGCTCGCGGGTCGGCACGCTCCTGCTCGAGACCACCGGTCATCGTGCGGAGGTGCCGCTGCTGACCGCCGCGGCCATTCACGGTCCCGACATCGGCTGGCGGCTGACGCGCGGCTTTTAGTGGCCCCAGCCGGAGGGCTTGATGTCCAGGCCGTCCGGCACGTAGAGCAGTCCGGCGGCGCGCCCGCGGTGGTCGGTTACGCCGTATTGCCAGACGATCGCGTTGGTCGTCGGGTCGATCACGATCACGCGATTGCGGAAGTCGTCGTTCAGCGCGATCAGCCCGTTGCTCATCTGGACGGCCAGCGATGGATGATCGAGCATGGCCGGGCCCGATCGGGGCGCGTACCGCCAGATGACCTTGCCCTGCGGCGTCATCGTCAGGATCTGGCCAGGTCGAGCGTAGTCGACAAGCAGAATGTTTCCGTCCGCCAGCATCTGAGCGTCGGAGGGGTAGTGGATACCGGGCGCGCGGGCGGTCCAGATGAGCGACCCGTCCCAGCTCATCTCGCTGACCCAGTCGCCCGCGATCTCGGTCACCAGGACATGGCCGTTCTTGAGCGGCGTGTCGCCGTTGGGCAGGCCGAAGGTCCTGGGCGGATGGTGCACGCAGGCCCCCGTTTTGCCGAGCTGCGCCTTGATGGTTTTCGTCGCGGGGTCAAGCAGCAACAGGCGGCAGTTCCGGATGTCCGCGACGCTGACCGCGCCGTCCGGCCACATGTAGGCGTCGTCCGGCCCGTTGAGGTAACCCCTTGCCGAACCGTGGTGCTCTGACACGCCGTACTGCCAGGTGATGCGGCGGCTCGCATAGTCGACCAGGACGATGACGTGCGACTCCTCTTCGTTCACGACGATCGACCTGCCGTCGGGCGCGTAGAAGGCGTCATCGGGCCAGCGAAAGTGCTGCCCCGGCTGCAGGTCGCCCGGCCTCGGGAACTCCCAGACGACGTTGTGATCCGGGGTCACCTCGATGACGCGGTTGTTGGCCCGGTCGGCGATCAGCATGTTGCCCGGGAGGATGGAGGGGGCAGTGGGTGGGGCAGGCGTCGCCGAGGCGTCGGCCGTCGCGGACGGGGCAGGAAGTCCCTCTCCGAGGTGGGCGGCCTTATGGGCCGGCGTGACGTCCGGTGAACAGGCCGCCAGCACCAAGCCGGCGACGATCGCAACGAAGGGGCGCGCCAGCGCTAGAGCACCAGCGCCATCGGGCTCTGCAGCAGGCGCTTGACCTCCTGGAGGAACTGGGCGGCGGTCACGCCGTAGAAAACGCGGTGGTCGACCGAGAGCGTGACCCGCATCCGCTTACCGGCCACGATCTGCCCGTCTTTCACCACCGGCTGGTCCTGGATCGAACCGACAGCCAGGATGGCGGAGTCGGGCGGGTTGATGATCGCCGTGAACTGGTCGACGTCGTACATGCCCAGGTTCGAGATGGTGAACGTGTTGCCCTGGTAATCCTGCGCGCCCGCTTTTTTCGCCTTGGCGCGGTCGATCAACTGGCGGGCTTCGACCGCGATCGCTTTCAGTGACTTCTGGTCGGCGTTGCGCACGACGGGCACGATCAGGCCGTCCGCGAGCCCGACGGCGATGCCGATGTTGATGTCGCGCTTGCGCTCGATCCGGCCGTCCGCCCAGGAGGCGTTGACCTGCGGGAATTTCGTGAGGGCCAGGGCCACCGCCTTGACCACCAGGTCGTTGACGCTGATCGCCTCCGACTTATCGACCGCCTCGTTGAACATGTGGCGGAGATGAACGGCGTCGTCCATCGCGATCTCGGAGGTGACGTAGAAATGCGGCGCGGAGAACTTGCTCTGCGCCAACCGCATCGCCACCGTGGTCTGCATCTTCGACAGCTCGACCACCTCGACCTCGCCCGTGGGTCGGGCGATCGCGCCCGCCGGGGCGGTGCCTGCCGCGGCAGCCGGCCGCTGGCTGGATTTCGTCGAGGCGGCGGCTTGAACATCCTCTTTGGTGATCCGGCCACCCGGGCCGGTGCCCTTGACGGTACTCAACTCCACGCCCTGCTCCTCCGCAAGCCGGCGCGCGACCGGTGATACTTTCTGCCGCTCGCCATTCGCCGGGCTGGGGCGCCGGATGAGATTGAGGGCCGCCTGCGCGGCGGCGCCGACCTCGGTGCGGTCGTCGGTCCCCCCTTGCGGATATTGCTCCCCACCGCCCTCCTCGTGGGCAGCCGGCGGAATGGAGGCGGTGACCGCGGCGGCCTTCTCCGCTTGCTTGACGTGAGCTTCCGGGTTCATCACCTGTGCCTTCGGTGATTCGGCTGTCGCCGCTGGCGCGGACGCCGCCGGCTGCGCTGGTGATCCGTCGCCGATCTCGGCGATGACCGCGCCGATGGCGGCGCTGTCGCCTTCCTGTACCAGGATCTTGCTCAACTTGCCCGAGGCGTAGGCCTCCACCTCGATGTTGGCCTTGTCGCTCTCGATCTCGACCAGGGGCTCGCCTTTCTTGACCTCCTCGCCTTCCTTCTTCAGCCAGCGGAGGACCTTGCCGGTCTCCATCGAGTCGGACAGCCGCGGCATCTGGACCTTCGCCATGGCGTTAGTTCTTGCCAAGCAGGGCGCGGGCGGTGACCACGACGTCGGCCCGGGCCGGGAACGCGATCTTCTCCAGTCGCTTGTTGTAGGGTGTCGGCACCTCGGCGGCGCCGATGCGGGCGACGGGGGCGTCGAGGTAGTCGAAGGCCTCCTCATAGACGCGGGCGGCGATCTCGCTGCCCACCCCGAAGCTACGCCAGCCTTCCTCGACGGTGATGACGCGGCTCGTCTTCTTGACCGACTCGATCACCGGCGTCATGTCGAGCGGACGGAGCGCGCGCATGTCCACGACCTCGGCGCTGACCCCCTCTTTTTCCAGTTCGGCGGCGGCATCCATAGCGACGATCAACATCCGCGAGTGGGCGCAGATCGTGATGTCGTGGCCCTCGCGCTTGACTTCGTTCTTGTCGAGGGGGACGAGATGCTCGCCCTCAGGCACCTCGCCCTTCAGGGCGTAGGTGCCCTCATTCTCGATGAACATCACCGGGTTGTCGTCGCGGATCGCCGCCTTCAGCATGCCCTTGGCATCGGCCGGCGTTCCAGGGGCGACGACCTTGAGTCCGGGAACATGGGCAAACCAGTTCTCGTGGCTGTGCGAATGCTGGGCGCCAAGTTGGTGGCCGCCCCCGCCCGGCGTCCGGATGACGATCGGAACCTTGGTGCCGCCCCCGAACATGTAGCGGATATGCGCTGCCGCGTTGACCACCTGGTCCATCGCGACCATGATGAAGTTGACCGTCATCATCTCCGCGACCGGCCGCAAGCCGGCCATCGCGGCGCCGATGGCGGTCCCGATGATGATCTCCTCGGCGATCGGCGTATCGAGCACGCGCTTCTCGCCGAACTCCTTGAAGAGGCCGCGCGTGACCTTGAAGGAGCCGTCGTAGAGGCCGATGTCCTCACCGAGGAGGAAGACGTCCTTGTCGCGCATCATCTCCTCGCGAAGGGCCTGGTTCAGGGCATCACGCATGGCGAGGACCGGCATCCTAGTTGCCCTCCCCGGCGTAGACGTCGCGATAAAGGTCCTTGAGATCCGGCTCGGGACTCTCGTCCGCGAACTTGACCGCCTCTTCGACCTCGGCCGTAATCGCCTCATCGATCTTCTGCAGCTCGTCCTGACTCGCCAGCTTCTGCTTCTGCAGATGGGCGGCCAGGCTCAGGATAGCGTCCCGGCCCTGCCACTCCTTGATCTCGTCCTTGCCGCGGTAGGTGTCGGGGTCGGACATGGAGTGGCCTCGATACCGGTAGGTCACGCACTCGAGCAGGCTCGGCTCGTGCTTGTCGCGCGCCTGGGCGACCAGCTGGTCGGCGATGCGGCGCACCGCCAGCACGTCCATCCCGTCGACGCTCTCGCCGGTCATGTCGTAAGCACAGGCCTTCTTCCAGATCTCCGTCACCGCGGAGGCCCGCTTGACCGCCGTCCCCATCCCGTACTGGTTGTTGATGCAGACGAAGACGACCGGCAGGTGCCAGAGCTTGGCCACGTTGAGCGATTCGTGGAAGGCGCCGATGTTCGTCGCGCCGTCCCCGAAGATGCTCATCACCACCTCCGGCTTGTCCCGGTAGCCGATCGCGTAGGCGGTGCCACAGGCGAGCGGAAGCGCCTGCCCGACGATGGCGTACCCCCCATAGAAGCGATGCTCCTGGCTGAAGAGGTGCATCGAGCCGCCGCGGCCGTGCGAGGTGCCGGTCTCCTTGCCGAAGAGTTCGGCCATCACCGCCTTCGCGCCGACACCCTTAGCCAGGGCGTGGCCGTGCTCGCGATAGTTGCTGTAGACGTAGTCTTCCTTGCGCAGCGCCGAGATGGTGCCGACGATGGCCGCCTCCTCCCCGATGTTGAGGTGGCAGAAGCCGCCGATCTTGGCCATCTGGTACATCTCCGCCGTCTTCTCCTCGAAGCGGCGGATCAGCAGCATCTCGCGATAGAGCCCGAGCAACGTGGCCCTGTCGGAGAGGGCCTCCCTGGATTGGCTGCCGGCGGGACGCTGCTCAACTTTCATTTACAGGAACTCCTCGACACTAAGGGATATCTGGGGATAGTGCAAAACCTGATTAATTGTATTCATAGAAGATTTCTATCGCGGAGGCCGCGCTCCGTATCGGCACCCATCCTGCGAGTTCGGCGCCGGCTCCAGGGGGCGCCGAGCAGGCCGAGGACCGCGCCTCCGAGCCTGGTCCGGTTGGCCGGTGGTGGCAAGCTAGCCCGTTGGCTTGGTGGCCTTGAAGGAGTAGAAGAGCGGCAGCTTGCCATCGTGCTCTGGCGGCAGCCGGTAGGTCCCGTCGCCGGCGGGTGTAAGGAAGCTGACCGGCCACTCGACGAACGGAAATTCGTGCAGGAACTCGATTCGCAGGCCGGCATTGGCCAGCGCAGTGACGATCTCACCCAGGCCATGGTTCCACCCGTACTCGAAGGGCTGGTCGACCCGGGCGGTCCGGTCGGCGTAGGAGCCCCTGGTCTCGAAGGCAAAGGGTTCGGTCCGGGTCAAATACGGGTACCGGAGCCGCAGCGCTGTGGCCCCCTCGTCATCATCGAAGACCAGCGCGATGGGATGAATCTCGGTCAGGTAGAAAAATCCGCCCGGCTTGACGAAGTGCGCAGCGACCTGTGCCCAGCGCTCGATGTCCGGCAACCATCCGAGCACACCTCGGGAGGTGTAAACGATGTCGAAGGTGCCCTCGAGGCGGGTAGGAAGTTCGTAGATGTCAGAGATGAGGAAACTGGCCTCCAGGCCCACCTCCGCGGCCAGGGCACGAGCCTGCAGGATCGCCGCCTCCGAGAAATCGGTGCCGGTGACGCGGGCTCCCAGCCGCGCCCAGCAGAGGGTGTCCATGCCGAAGTGACATTGCAGGTGGAGCAGGCTCTTGCCATCGACCGGCCCAACCTCCTCCATCTCGTAGGCGCGAAGCTTATTGAGGCCCTTCTTGAACGCCTCGACCTGGTAGAACTCGGACCCGTAGTTGATCGCGGTCCACTCGTTCCACAGGGCGCGGTTTGCTTCCCGGTATCTATCCACGGCCGTTGGGCGAAAAACCCTTGGCCACATGCCGCGCGGTCACGACCGTCTTGATGTTGCCGCGTACGTTGAAATCGCCGACGACCTCCATCCATCGGGGTTGGAGCAGCGCCACCAGGTCATCCAGGATCTGGTTGACCGCGACCTCATGGAAGATCTCCTGGTCCCGAAACTTGTTGATGTAGAGCTTGAGCGCCTTCAGTTCGACCAGCTTGCGATCAGGGATGTACCGGATGTCGATAGTGGCGAAATCGGGGAAATTCGAGCGCGGGCACAGGCACGTGAACTCCGGGATGGTGAAGTGCACCTCGTAATCGCGCTCGGGATTGCCATTGTCGACCGCCTCGAGGGTGGACTCGGCGATCATCTTCGCCCCGTATTTCATGCGCTCAGCTTACCCGGCGAGTCGGAATGGATTGAAGTCCGTCCCGATGTCAAACGAGTCGTGCGCCTCCCGCCGCTTGAGAAACCCCACGACGGCATACGTGAGCGGGGTGGCCACGACCTCATAGGCGGTCTTGAATGCCCACTGGTAGAGGATGGTGCGAACCAGCATCCCGCCGGGCAGGATGCCGGCGAAGGCCCCGATGATGAAGATGGCCGAGTCCAGGCCTTGCCCCACGAGCGTGGACCCGATCGTCCGTGTCCACAGCCACCGCCCCCGGGTGGCGATCTTCAATCGCGCCATAACGAACGAATTGAGAAACTCACCGGCGAGATAGGCGACGAATGAGGCGCCGAGCAGGCGGGGGGTGAAGCCAAGGATGCGCTGGTACGCTGCCTGGGCCGTCCCATCCCAGGCTCCGGCTGCTCCAGGCATCGCGCCGGCGGCTACGATGAAGAGGACGAACACCAGGTTGCATAAAAAGCCAAGCCAGATCACGCGGCGGGTCACGGGATAGCCGTAGACCTCTGTCAGCACATCTCCGAACAGATAGGAAAGGGGAAAGACGATCACGGCTGCCGGCAGCGTCAGCGGGCCGAACGCCACCAGTTTCACGGCGATCAGGTTCGAGGTCAGCAGGACGGTGACAAAGAGCGCGCTGATGGTCAGCAGCATGGGTGAGAGCCGCGCCGTTGGGGACACCGTGGCCCAGTCTATGGCGTGACGGTGAAGGCCATGTGCGAGCTTACGGTCGCGCCGTCGCCGTTGGTCACCTCGATAACGTAGTCCTGGACCACCTGGCCCGACGGCACTTTGACGCTGAGCGTCGAGGGATTGAGCACGGACGGCTTGAGACCGGCAAAGGCGCCGGTTGGGCTGGCGACCGGGATGAATCGCACCGCCAGCGATGGCCCGCCGACGAACCCGTTGCCCTGCAGCGTCAGCACCAGGTCCTGGGCGCTCGAGGCGCGGGACGGCACGATGGACTGCAGGCTCGGCCCAGCCGCCGGCGTACTGGTCTCGTCCGTGCCGCGCAAAACGAGACTTGGTGGCAATGGCGCCAGCGGCAGAAGGGTGCCAGGCTGGTCATGCCAGGCGAGGATGTCCGCTTTCGCAGCCGCGATCGGCAGCGCGAACCCGTTCCGGAGAAAAAGCCCGACGGCCTTGCCGCCCGGACCCACGAGGGGACCGCCCGTGTCCCCGGGAAGGTCGTCGCCGCGGACGCCGATGGTCGCCCGGCTGACGGGCGCGGCGACCACCATGGAGGTCGCGGTGCGTAGATTCGCCACCTTCTTACTGGCCAGCAGCAGGAGTGGATCGCCGACTTGCAGGCTTTCGGAATCGCCGAAGGGCATGGCCAGTCCTCCGGCATCGGCGCGAACCTCCGCCAGGCCGATGGCGTCGTCGATGCCGATCACCCGGACCGGGTGGCTGCCGCCGGTGTTGTCCACCAGTCGCAAGGCGTGACTGCCGCGCACCAGGCTGGCCGCCGTCAGGAAATCACCGCGGGGATCGATCTGGAACGCCGTGCCGAAGGTCCCATCATCGACCAGCGTCACGACGCCCTGCAGGGCCCGGTCGAGCTCTTCTGGGATGAGGACCGCGGCCGGCGGCGCCGTCGGCGTGGCGGTGGGTGAGGGAGTCGGGGCCGGCGTGGACGGGCGCAACCGCTGTGCCGCCGTCGGGACGACGACCGCCAGGCTGACGAGGATCAGCCCGATGACCAGGGCCAGCGCGAGATGGTCCGCCTGGGTCCGTCCCAAGATCCTCACCTCCCTTCAACGCACCAGTTGGGCGCTTCCTTGGACGATCCGAACTTAGAATGCAGCGAATGCGGCTGTGGAATACGGAAACCAATGGGGTGCAACCGCTCGCGCCGTCAACCGACCCGATCGGGGTTTACGTCTGTGGCATCACGCCGTACGACACGACGCACCTCGGCCATGCTTTCACCTACGTTGCCTTTGACGTGCTGATCCGCACGCTTCGGGCGTCCGGGATGGCCGTGCGCTACGTACAGAATGTCACCGACGTGGATGACGACATCATGAAGCGCTCGCGGCAGCTCGGCGTGAGCTGGGATCGGTTGGCGGCGGAGGAGACTGCGCTGTACCAGGCGGACATGGCGGCCTTGAACGTCCTGCCGCCCGACGTTTTCCCGAAAGCGAGCGAGACGATCGCAAAGATCGTTGCGCTGGTGCGCACGCTCGAGGCGCAGGGGCATGCCTACCGCCGTGACGGCAACGTGTACTTTCGCGTCGCCAGCGTCACCGATTACGGCCGCCTTAGCCGGCTGCCTCGGGACGAGATGGTGCGCTTGTCGGCTAACCGAGGCGCCGACCCCAATGACCCGCGCAAGCAGGATCCGCTCGACTTCCTCCTGTGGCAGGAGAGTGCGCCGGACGAGCCGAGCTGGCCCAGTCCCTGGGGCAACGGCCGTCCAGGCTGGCATATCGAGTGCTCCGCGATGGCGCTCGAGCACCTCGGGGCGCAGGTGGATGTCCACGGTGGGGGCTCGGATTTGATCTATCCACATCACGAGAGCGAGATCGCGCAGTCGGAGTCGGTCACCGGCATTCGGCCATTCACGCGAATCTGGATGCACGTCGGGATGCTGCGCTACCAGGGCGAGAAGATGAGTAAATCGCTGCGAAACCTGGTCCTCGTGCGGGAGCTGCTGCGCCGGTTCGATGCGGATAGCATTCGGGTGACGCTCCTCCGGCACCACTATCGCGAACCCTGGGAATACACAGAAGAGCAGTTGGTCGACGCGGCCGGCTGGATTGGACGGTTACGCGATCAGGCGGCCCATGTCCCGATCGGCGCCGGGGATGGCGGCGCGGCGATCCGGGCGGCGTTGGAGGATGACCTCGATACCCCGCGTGCCCTGAAGCAACTTGACCTGTCGCTTCACGCCGGTGACGCGGGCTGGCGGGATGCGGCCGAATTGCTGGGCCTGAAATTGGAAACGGGAGCGGCACGGCGATGAAAATGAGAAAGGCGCTCGACGGTCGAGCGCCTTCCGGGTGGGGGAGGGAGAGCCCCGTTTAGTCGTTGCCCTCGTGCTCGCCCTGCTGGGCCGTCTGGGTGTCAGACTGGTCCTTCTCGGGTTTCTGCACTTCAGGCTTGTCCGTCTTCTCCTGCTCAGGCTTCTGCACTTCAGGCTTCTCCTGCTCGGGTTTCTGGACCTCGGGCTGCTCCTGCTCCGGTTGTGCCGTCGCCTCGGCCTTCAACTCGGCCAGGCCGGTGGCATACTCGGCGGCGATCCCCGCCAGTTCCTGGCAGGTCTCGCTCACGATCGTGCTGAGCTCCTGGCTCAACTCGACCGTTCCGCTGTCCGCATTGTCCGCAGCCGGGGCCGTGAGCTCCGTGATCTGCGCGTTAGCGTCCAGCACGGTGCTGGTGATCGCCGCGGTCGACGCATTGAACGAGGCGGTGGCCTCGCCCGCCGCACTGCCGGTAAACCCCACGGGGGCCGTCAGACTCGGCGTGCAGGACGTCAGGGCGTCCTTTGCCGATTGCGGCGTATAGTCCTGGGCGAACGAGCCGACGCTGGTCAGCAGCGTCATGCCGCCCGCCATCGCGATGGCGCCGAACAGATTTCGCTTCATACCCAGTAAGACGCGGGCAACGGCCGGGATATTCGTAACGCTCGGCGTGATCGTGTCGCGCCTGATTTACGAGATGTCGCGAATCCGATGCACGTGTGGCAACCCGGGCGGGGGGAAAGGCGGTAGCGAACGCGGCGCTCCGTTCTCGAGCGCTTCCTTCAATACCTGGGTCTCGATCACCAACCGTTCGACGTCGATCGTCATGCAATGCGGACGGTAGGGCTGCAATTTCTCGAGGCCCTGCCGCAGTTTGGTGACCGCGCCGTGCCAGTTGCCACGTTCCCAGTGATAGAAGCCGACGCCGATCTGGAGAATGCCCTGATAGAGGTACCGGACCGGATCCGGTTCCCCGATCCAGATGGCCTCGAGGGTCTCGTGTTGCTCGAAGAATTGTCGCCGGTTGAACTCGTCGATGCCATGCAACAGTTGGAGCGGTGGTGGGTCATTGCACCGTCGAGTGCGGCGCGGCGGCGATTTCTTCGGCGCGGCGTTCAGGCGGACGCCTGGCTGCCGGCGGAGGCCCGGATCGCGTCGCCGTCCGGGGACGCGGCGGGTAGCTCCAGGTAGAAGGTGGTGCCCTTGCCTTCGAGGCTGTTCGCCCACGCCCGGCCACCGTGGGCCGCCGCGACGCGCCGAAGCAGGTAGACGCCGAGTCCCTGTCCGCGCGCCGGTTGCTCGTCTTCGGAGGGCAGCGTGCCAAACAGGTCCGCCAGACGGTCGGCACTCATCCCGGGCCCGTCGTCCTTGACGATGACCTGGAACCGATCCCCCGATGACTGGCGGAGCCGCAACTGCACGACGGTCGCCGTGCGGGCATGGTTAAAGACGTTGTGGAGCATCTCGTCGAGGGCGGCTTCGAGCAGGGCGGCATCGCCCCAGACCTCGCCGTGCACGTCCAGCTGCAATCGCAATTGCATGCCCGCCGCGGCCATCCGCTCGCGGATCCGATGTGCCGACGACTGGGCCACGTCGACGAGGGAGACGCGGACCGTAAAGGCCAGCTCCAGCGGGAGGCGCGACATGAGGAGGACCTGGTCAGCGACCCGCATCAGGGTCTCCGACTGCGTTGCGAGACGGCGCGCGACCAGAGGCATCTGATCCGCGGGGACCTCGTTGTTGGTGAGCATGTCAGCGTACCCGCGCAGGATGGCGAGGGGCTCCCGGACTTCATGGGAGGCCAGCCGTACCGCCGAGATCGGCGCCCGGGCCTGGCCGTTCGAGCGTGCGGACTCATCCTGTCGCAGCCGAGGTCCGAGCAGACCGGCCACTACCTGCAACAGGTCCGCCTCCGGCTCGCTGAAGACCCGCGGACCCTTTCCAAGCACGGCCAGCGTGCCGAAAAGGCGCTCGCCGGGCCCGAAGATCGGCACCCCGAGATAGCTGACGATGCCGAGCTGCCGGCGCATGCGCAGCGTCTTGAAGGGCTCGCGCTTGCCGGCGTCGCGCAGATTCAACACTGCGGTCTCGTCGTCCTCGACACCGAGGAAGGTTTCCTCCAGCGGCAGCCGCAGACCCGTTTCGACCGGGTGATCGCCGGTCGACGCGGCTGCCACGATCTCGAGCGAGCCATCATCGATGCGGCCCAGGAAGGCGGCCTTGGCGTCGAGCGACGTCATCAGGCACTCCAACGCACGGTCGATGACCTCGGAAAGCGGCTTATCGAGGTTGGCCACGACCATTTGGCGGACCAGGCTCAGGGAGGATCGTCGATCAGGACTCATGAAGACGCGCACACGGTTATAACACGACCAGCGCCAAAAGACTCCGAATCTGGATACAACATAAAATGATCCGTTGGCTGACCCATCCGCCGGACGGGCGAATCTCCATCTCCACACCATCTTCAGCGACGGCGAGCTGGCCCCGGGCGCCGTGGTGCGCGCCCACGCGGCGGCGGGATTCGACGTCGTCGCCCTGACCGATCACGACACCCTGGCCGGCCTCGACTCCCTCGGGGGCCTCGAGAGCCATGGCCTGCAGATGATCTCCGGGGTGGAGCTGTCGATCGAGGACGATCCGGGGCGCGGCCTGGTACAGGTTCACCTGCTCGGCTACGGATTCGCGATGAATAACCGCCGCCTGCGTCAGCGCCTGCACGAGGCGAGCGAGGCGCGCGAAGCGCAGAAGCGGGAGACCGTGAAGCGGCTCGCGGCCGCCGGCTACCAGGTCGATTGGGATTCGGTCCGCGCCAGGGCCACCGGCAATGTCGGGAAGCCGCACATCGTCGCCGCGATCGAAGCTGCGCAGCCGGAGGCGTCCAGGGAGGAGCTCTATCGGCAGATGGGCCCGGGCGGATCGGCGAACGTTCCCCGCGCCGATGACCTCGGGCTCGATGATGCGGTTGCGCTGATTGCGAGTGCCGGAGGGGTTTCTGTCCTTGCCCATCCCGGCGTCTATGACCACGTGCCGGACCTCGAGGTTCTCTTTCGCACGTGCGCCGTGGCGGGCGTGCTCGGGCTCGAGGTCACCTATCCCCAGGCCCCCGACGACCCCTACGGACCGAAGACGGCGGCGCTCATGGCACACTTCCAGGAGACCGCGACCTCCTACGGCTGGGTGGCGACCGGCGGCGACGATTTTCATGGTCCGAAGGTGACCCCACTGATCCGGCTCGCGCAGTGGACCGCGACGCCGGCGTCGTGCGCCGAGGAACTCCTGGCCCGACGGTCCTAAGGATGAGTTAGCGCGTCGTCAGGAAGTTCGTGATCGACTCGACCACGGCATCGGGTCGGTCCAGGGGGAGGAAGTGTCCACCCGGATCGATGATCTGAAGGCGCGCGTCCCGCAATTTGCGCGCGAGGACCTCTCCCCACCGCGGCTCAAGGAACTTGTCGTCGGCACCCCAGAGGACGAGGGTCGGCGTTTCGATGTCCTGGATGTGGCGGGAGCGGCTGACCAGGTCCCGATTGTTCAGCGCCCGCGCCGCGCGCAAATAGGCCCGGCGTGAGCCCTGGTCCGAGAACGGTCGCGCGAATTCATTGACCAGATCATCGGTGACCCGGTCCTGTGAGGTCATCCCATCTTGAAGACCTTTCCGGAAACCCTTGCGCAGATCGAGATCGACCATGATCTGGTCCCACGCCGGTTCCTTCAGGCGCGCGATATCGGGGATGGGCCAGTTGTTGTCGACAATGCTATCGATCAGGATGAGGCGAGCGACCCGGTCCGGTTCGTCGACCGCCATCAACTGGGCAACGCCACCGCCAATGTCGTGGCCGATGACAGCGGCCTGGTGGACCCCGATCGACTCCATGAAGGCCACCATGTATCGCGCCTGCGCGGCGATCGAGAGATCAGCGTCGAGACGTTTGTCGGAGTCACCGAAGCCGAGCAGGTCAGGCGCCATCACGTCGAAGGTCGCCGCCAATGGGTCGATGACGTCACGCCACAGGTACGACGAGGTTGGAATGCCGTGCAGCAGCAGGATGGCGGGGCCCTGTCCCTTGCGGAGGTAGGCGATGTCACCGGCGAAGGTGCGAATCCGACCCTTCGATCGCGCCATCAGCGCCGGCGCGATGGGGCCCTCCGTCGTTGGTGTCGAGACGTGACTGGTCGTGCCGTGTTCGAGTGGCGATGACGGCGCATTGAAAGGTGGCGGCGGTGGCGGGGGCGGTGCCGATAGCGATAGCGGCAGCGGTGGTGGTGAGGTTAGCGGCGGCGGTGGCGGCGCCACGGGGGTCGCCGCGACCGGTTCGATCGGTTGGGGTGTTGAGAGTTGTGCCGTCGTCGATTCGGTGCGTCGGGCCAGGATGAGGTTGGTGGAGCTTGCCGTGGCAATCAGCTGGTTCCCGCCATCGTGAACCTCGGCCTGCGCCACAGCCACCTGGCGGCCTCGATGCACCACGCGCCCGGTGCTTTTAAGTGTTCCCGAGGTTGTGGTCGCCGGCTTGAGGAAGTTCACGTGAATCTCGGCCGTGGTGAAGTTCTCGCCGGCGGCCAGGGTGCTAAAGACGGCGAAGCCCATGGCACTGTCGGCCAGGGAGGTGATTGCCCCGCCGTGCACGACGTCGTTCGGGTTATAGAGGTCATGCGATATGGGCATCTCAAAGGTGGCGGTGCCATCGGCGACCGCGATGAAGCGCATGTTCAGGAGCCGCGGATAGGGAGGGGATGGCACGATGCCCTTGAGCGCTGCCTCGAGCAGGTCACGCCCGGAGGCGTCGGAGGGCATGGCCATGGGGCGAATTCTAGTGCTGCCGCCGGCTGACTGGCGGGCCCTCGACTTTGGTTACGGTCGGCCTGTAACGCGAGGGTGACGAGGTGGTGAGAGCCCTCCTTCGCAACGCAAGCCAGATCCTCCACCCCAGTTTGTCCACATGTAGGCCGCGATTCGGGCCAAATTCGGATAGGGGAAAAGGGGGACGTCGCTGAAGTACGCCGCACCGCGCTTTGCGACTCACTCGGCTGTACTGGTGATGGCCGCCGCCATGCCCTGGATGATGGTGCACATGCCGGTGGGGGCGACCTCGGCCCTGGCTGGTGCGAACGTCACCGATCCCGCCGTCGCGCAGGCGTCTTTCGGGCGGTCCGTCGATGGGATCGGCTGGTCGATGAGTGGGACGATGGTGGTGCCCGCCCTGCTGGCCACGCCGCCTACCAACAAGCACCGCGACATCATTCATTACCAGGCGGTTGCCGGTGATACCCTGCGCGCCCTGGCCGGGAAGTACGGCCTGAGCGTGAATACCCTTCTCTGGTCGAACCCCAACCTGGTCGACCAGCTGAACAGCGGCCAGGCGGTGCTGATCCCCCCGATCGACGGGGTGCTCGTGACGGTGGCCGACGCCGACACCGTGGCGGGGCTGGCCCAGAAGTTTCGCGCCGAATCGGACGCCATTATCGAGTTCAACCTGCTGCGCCATCCGGAGACGCTGCCGGTAGGCGACTATCTCATGGTCCCCTTTGGGGTCGGGCCGGAGCCGGCCTCCGTTCCGCAGCCGGTCGCGCACACGGTGAAGACCGGGCGCCGGAGCGTCTTCGTGCAGCCGGTCTATTCGGCCGGCGGGGGCTTCTACCCCTTCGGCCAGTGCACCTGGTACGTCAACTCCCGCCGGGCCGCGCCATGGGGCGGAAACGCGTGGCAGTGGTTTGGCCGCGCTCGCGCGTACGGTCGCCCTGAGGGCCCATCGCCTCGCGTTGGTGCCATCATGGTGACCTGGGAGTCACCCTATTGGGGGCATGTCGCCTACGTCGAGCAGGTCTACGGCGATGGGAGCTGGCTCGTCTCCGAGATGAACTACTACGGCGATCCAGGTGGTGGATGGGGCCGCGTCAGCTATCGGCACGTCATGCCGGGGTCGGTTCCGCTCATCGGATTCATCTACTAACAGGGACGCGGGGCCCTCAGGCCGGCTCGGCCACCAGCCCACCAACAGCGAACAGTCGTTCTTCCTCGTTCCACGGGGCGACTAGCTGAAGCCCGATCGGCAGGCCGTCCCACCGGCCGCACGGGACCGATAGCGCCGGTGTGCCCGCCAGGTTGAAGGGCGAGGTCAAGCGGACGAGGCTTCCGTCGACGGGCTCGGCGCCCTGAGGCCACTCCACCGTTCGAACGCCGATCATCGGCGCCACGATCGGTGTGGTGGGAAGCGCGAGGACGTCGACCCGTTGGAAGGCCTGCCGCAGCGCCTCGCGCAGCCGGGTCCGGGCGTGCTGCGCGACGGCATACTCCGCTCCGGAGACCAGGGCTCCAAGCTGCAAGCGAACCCGCACGTCCTCGCCATAGGATCGAGGTCGCTGTCGGATCCACTTCGCGTGGATGGCGCTCGCCTCGGCCCGCAGCGTGATCAGCTGCATCGCGACCGTCCACTCCAATTCCGGGATCGTGATCTCCCCAACCCGGAGACCGCGCCGCCGAAGCCCCCCAACCGCCTCGGCCACCCGTGCCGTGACGGCAGGCTCGACCCGGTCCGTGAGTGAGCCGCGCACCATACCCACACGCAAGCCGTTCGTCTCCCGGCGCCGTCGCGTCGTCCGCCCCGACAGAACCTCGAATAACAGCCGGACGTCGTCGACCGACCTGGCCAGCGGGCCGGCGTGGTCGAGGGACCATCCGAGGGGGAGAGCGCCGTCCAATGGAATGGCGCCATACGTAGGTTTGAGCCCGACGCACCCGCATAGGGCAGCGGGGATTCGGATGGAGCCGCCCGTGTCCGACCCCAGCGCGCCCGCCGCAAGGCCAGCCACCACGGCGATCGCCGAGCCTCCACTGGATCCGCCGGGGATCCGCGTGGGATCCTGGGGGTTCCTGGCCACCCCCCACCATGGGTTCCCGTTGGTCACACCATAGGCGAACTCATGAAGGTTCGTCTTGCCCAACACGATCGCGCCCGCGGCGCGAAGCCGGGCGACCGCCTCGGCATCGGCGGTGGGGACCCACTCCCGCAAGATGCGAGAGCCCGCCGTCGTTCGGACGCCCTTGACGGCGAACAGGTCCTTGATCGCCAGGGGCACCCCGAGCAAACGACCCGACTCGCCGCGGACGAGCCGGGCCTCCGCCCGGCGGGCGTCGCGGATCGCCCGCTGCGCCATCACGGTGATGAAGGCATTGAGTCCGGCCGCCGCCTGGATGCGAGCCAGGTAGGCGTGAACGAGTTCGACCGGCGACACCTGGCGGCTGCGAAGCGCCCTGGCAATGAGCGCGAGCGGCGCGTTGCAGAGCGACTCAGGCGTCAATGGTCACACGGTCCTGGAGGATCGAGGCTTCAAAGGCCGTAACGAGGGTCCGGTAACGCAGCCAGGCGGGGAGAAGAGCGTCGATCTCCATCGGGCTCAGCCGCAGTCCAGCGGCCCGGAGGGCAGCGTCAAATCGCTCCCGCTGTGTCACCGCCACAGTATGCCAACCGGTCCAATACGGAGCTATCAGCACTTGCTAGTGTGAAATTGTTTGACAAGGGCGTTTCGTTCTGCCTAAGCTGCCCATGCCACCCTCTGCTGGCTGGCGGAGCCGTCGCTGGAATCGTTCACCATCTTTTCTTGAGGAGCCTAAAAAACGATGTTGCTTGTGGAAGTCCGCCGCCTGGAGATCGCCCCGACGACCGACCAGTTCTGGACCATCGTATCCCGCGTGAACGGCCCCGATTTCATGGGTGTCCTGTACCGCGCCCGCGAGGCCATCTTCGACAGCGCCGGAATCAGCTTCACGATCGACCTACTCAACAAGTTCCTGCAGTTCGATGTCACCAAGAGCTGGTCGGCGGCTGACGAGGGTGAGCTCTTCATGGGCTCCGCGCCGGTCGTGGGATGGCTGCGGGTGCGGCGACCCGGCTCGGCCACGCTTCGCGAGCTGCGCTCGGATGACATGCATTTCATGGAACTCGAGCATGCCGCCAAGCCGGCCTTCGTGGAAGTCGGTGTCGCCTTCCGAGCCGGCAGTGAGAAGGTGCGAACGGATTTCCTCAAGCGGATCCGCACGGCGGCGCAGGAAGCGATCGGGCAGGAGGTCGGGACGCCCTCGTCGTGGCCGGTCCTGACGCCGGTCGGCAGCCACAACTTTGAAGCGATTCGCAAGTCCCGGCAGGCCAGCTTCGAGCCATCGGCCGAAGAGAGCCAGGCCATGGCCGCCTTTACCACGCCCGAGATCCGGGCGCTCATCCGCGACCTGGAGCGCGTCGGGTCGTTGACGGTATCCGATCTGCCCAAGGTGCTTGGCGAGGCCCAGGGCGCCGCGGTCGCCGGTCGGCTTGGCGAACTTCGAAACCTGGGTCTGATCCAGTCGGAGTACGTCATCGTCTGCTCCCGTACCGGCAATGCGGTGCTGCGCACCGATGATCCGAATAAGCTTCAGAAGATGGCGCCGGATTGGATGAAGTGCGCTTGCGGGCGCCCGCTCAACGAGGAGCGCGTCGACCAGGTGATCATGCCGACCGATCGCGCGACGCACCTCAATGACAAAGGTCGGTGGATGACCACCCTGGCCACCGCCACGCTGCCGAAGCTTGGCATCAACCGCGAGCAGGTGATCATCGATGCCGGTCCGGCCGGCACCGACATCGTGCTGGACCTGAGTGGCGACCTCGTGCTGCTCGTCTTGAAGGATCGCGAGTTCAACCTGGCCGACGCCTATGCCTTCAATGCCAAGATCTCGCGGATCAAGGCGGCCGAGGGCATCATCGTGAGCAACGAAGGGCTCTCCGGCGACGCCAAGAAACTGGTCCAGGATGAGCTCGGGCCGCAACGCGCGCGGATCACGGACCCCTTCCGCATCACGTTTGTTGAGGGGATCCAGGCGATGGAACACGAGGTCGGGAAGGTGGTGGAGCGCCGCCGCCGCCAGTACTTCCTGCGCGCACTGGGCGACCTCGCCACGATCCAGGGCCTGAACATTGGGCAGCTGGCCCTCGCCAAAGTCGAGGCTGGCGGACGCTCGGCTAACGGCAAGACGGAGATCGTGACCCCGGAGGCCGTCGGCGCCGAGGCCTGACAACTATCAAAGATGAAGAGCCGGGCGCCTTGCCCGGCTCTTTTGCTTTGACCGGGTCGTTTTGTCACGGCGCGGCGTACTGTAAGTACTGTGCGGGTCGGAAGTATGGTGCTCGGACTCATCGCCCTCCTGACGGGCGGCGTCTGGATCCTCCAGGGTATAGGCATCCTGCCTGGCAGTTTCATGACGGGTCAGCGGATGTGGCTCTTGATCGGTATCGTCGTGGCGCTCGTCGGACTGGCATTGGCGTATAACGGACTGCGGCGGCCGGCGCGACGCTGAACGTGTCCCGTCACCGCGCGCTGATCTCCGGGCTCAGCGCGGGCGCTCTGGGCCTCGGCCTCGACTACCTTGCCCACGGCATTCTGGGCGTCCCACTGCTGCCCGAACAGGCGGGTTATCTCCTGCTCAAGGTTCTCCCGCTCTCGGCTTTCGAGAATATGCTCAAGACGCTGGGCATCCTGGCTCGCCCGCTCCTTCTCCTGGGCTCGACGATCGTGATCGTCGCGGCCTACGGCGCGGGGGCCGCCATCCTGGCGCGACTGGTGCCACGACGTTACGTCGTGGCCCTGACGGCGCTCGCCGCGCTGGTGGTCGGCATCATCGCGCTGATCGCGGCGACTCCCGGCGGTGCACTGGCGAGCCTGATCGCGGAAATCGTCGTCCTGTCTGGCGTGATCCCCGTGGCGGATACGCTGCTGACCCGTCTCGACACCCCGACGATCGAGAGCCCCGAGCGAAGGATCCTCATGCGCAACCTCTTCTTTGGTGCGGTGGGGCTGGCGGTCCTCGGCATCGGGTTCGTCGATGTCCGCCGGTTCCTGACCGCGCTGGCCATGAAGGAGGGCAGCCGCGCTGACAGTGAGGTGACCGACATCTCGAGCTTCTACGTGGTTTCCAAAAACCTCGGCGGGGACCCGGTTGTGGACGGATCGACCTGGCGCCTTGTGCTGCCAACCCGGAGCATCACCTATGCGGAAGTGCTCGCCATGCCGTCGCAACAGTTGGAGCTCACGCTCGAGTGCATCAGCAATGAGGTCGGCGGGACCCTGATCAGCAACGGGATCTGGCAGGGGCCGAGGGTCACGGACGTATTGGCGAAAACCACCGTGCCGGGTGAGGCGGCCTGGATGTTGATGGAGAGCGCGGATGGATACACCGAGAGCTACCGGCTGCGCGATCTGACCCCGGATCATCTGCTCGCCACCCATCTCAATGGGTCGCCCCTCCCCACGCAACATGGCTATCCGGCCCGCTTCATCTTTCCTGGGCACTACGGCATGAAGCAGCCCAAGTGGGTCACTCGAGTCCGGTTTTCCGCGGACGACAAGTCCGGCTACTGGGAGAACAACGGCTGGGACGAGAGCGCGATCGTGAAGACGATGTCGCGTATCGACACCCCGGTCGACGGCGCGGCGCTTGCGGCCGGGACCGTTCGCTTCTCGGGCATCGCGTTTGCGGGCGCCCGCCGGATCAGTGCCGTCGAGCTCAGCTGGGACGGCGGGAAGCGCTGGCAGGCGGCGGCCCTGCAGGACGAGTTTTCGCCCTATGCGTGGCGTTTCTGGCATCTGGACGGGAAGCTGGCCGCTGGTCATTACCGGGTGCTGGCGCGAGCGCGAGATGGACAGGGTGGGCTGCAATCCGCCAGCTCGATCCCGACCCTCCCGAACGGCGCCGAGGGATATCACGGCATCCTACTCGACATCCGATAGACTCAGCGCCCCATGGAGGAGTGGCGGCGCGCCATCGCATTCATGCGCGCCCTCGATCAACGGTGTGCGGAGGAGGTGGTGCCCGTCCCATGGGGCCGGGCCCTGATCAACCGCACGCTGTCCAGCCACCCGGACCTGAACTACCTGATCGCAGATGCGCTGACTGGCGACGTCGACGCCAGGACGCTCGCCTCCTCGGCCGAGCAGATCCAGGGGTCAGCCGGTCTCACCTTCCGCCGCGTCAATGTCGACGATCAGCCGGCGGCTGAGCGGCTGCTGGCTGGGTTCACGGACCTCCAGTTCGCGGCTGAACGCTCGTGCGTCATGGTGAGACACCGAGCGCCGGATCGGACGGTCGACCCGGCTGGCGTCGAGGAGATCGATTGGGAGCGGTACCGCCCAACGCGGGAATTGGCGATCCGGCGCGAGTGGTGGGCGGCGACCGAGCGGATCGTCCAGCAGGCGCTCGCCAAGCAGGAACTGACCCGGCGTCACCTGAACATCCGCTATTTCGCGGCCATCGTCGACGGGCGTCCCGTCTCCGTTTGCGAGTTGCGCAGGGAGGGTCAGACCGCACAGATCGAATTTGTCGAGACCCTTGAGGAATACCGCCGGCGCGGACTCGCGCGCCAGGTCGTCGGCGCGGCGTTGATGGCCGCTCGCGAGGCCCGGTTCGTCTTTCTGGTCGCCGACCTGTTCGACTGGCCCCAACACTTCTATGAACGCCTGGGCTTCGACACCATCGGCATCGAGACGCGGTTCATGCGGCACCTGAGTGGCTGACGACTCGTCCGGTGATCGTCCCAGAACGACGACCGGGTACCATCGGTTCATGGCGCTCACAACGGCTGTCGAGTTCGACCTGCAGGCCGTTCGCAGCCAGTTTCCCGCGCTGAGGCTGCGGGTCGATGGCGACCCGGTCGTCTACCTTGACAACCCGGCGGGCACGCAGGTGCCGCAGCGGGTGATCGATCGCACGGCGGAGTACTGGCGAACGATGAACGGCAATCACGGCGGCGTTTTTGCCACCAGTGCCCGCTCCGACGCGCGGGTCGCCGCGGTTCGGTCCGCGGCCGCCGCCTTTCTCAATGCCCGCTCGCCGGACGAGGTGGTCTTTGGGGCCAATATGACCACCCTCACCTTCGCCTTGAGTCGGGCCATGGGGCGCGAGTTCAAGCCGGGGGACGAAATCGTCGTGACGCGCCTCGAGCATGATGGCAACGTGTCGCCGTGGCTCGCCCTGCAGGAACAGGGGGTCCGCGTTCGGTTTGCCGACATCACCGTCCCCGATTGCAGCCTCGATATGGCGGACCTCGAGCGCCAGATGACGGAGCGGACCCGGCTGGTTGCGGTGACGCACGCCTCGAACGCCGTCGGGACGATCCCGGACCTCGCGGCAGCCGCCCGCCTCGCCCACCGCGTCGGTGCCTGGCTCTGGGTGGACGCGGTCCATTACGGTCCCCACGGGCCGATCGACGTCCAGGCGATCGATTGCGACTTCCTCGTCTGCTCCGCGTACAAGTTCTACGGCCCCCACCTCGGCCTCCTGTATGGCCGGCGGGAGCTGCTGCAACGCCTGCGCCCGTTCAAGGTCCGGCCGGCCACCGATGAGCTGCCGAGCCGGTGGGAGACGGGCACGCCGAATCTCGAGTGCCTCAGCGGACTCCTCGGGACCTTCGAGTACCTGGCCAGCCTTTCGGGATCCGATGAGCTTGACCGGCCGGCCCTCGCCCGGGCGATGGTAGGGATCCGGGCGCACGAGCGAGCCCTGGCGGCGCGCCTCGTGGAAGGGCTACAGCAGCTGCCGGACATCCGGTTGTATGGGATCACCGACGCCGAGCGGTTCGATCAGCGTGCGCCGACGGTCTCCCTCACCTGGACCCCCCACCAACCCGAGGCCCTGGCTCGCTGGCTTTCGACGCGCCAGATCTTCACCTGGCACGGTGACCACTACGCCACCGAACTGATGCGCCGCCTCGGCCTCGAGGAGACCGGTGGCACGCTGCGGATCGGCATCGCCCACTACAACACGGCGAGCGAGATCGATCTACTGCTCGAGGTCCTGGCCGACTACCGGGGGTGATGTACCGCCGCGGCGCGCTGCTGACGGCCGCCCTGCTCTTAACCGTCACGGTGGTCCCCGTTCGCGCTCCAAACCGGGCTGCCGCCGTCAACCCGACTGCCTCGATGGGGCCGACCTCGCCCGCGTGGCCATTGGTCCGGGTCGAGCCCACAACCACGACGGCACGGCATGCCGTGACGCCAGTGACCACGCCCCAACCGCGGATCGTGCTGGGGGCGGTGACCAACCGGCCGGTGGTGGCCCTCACGTTCGACCTCGACATGACAGCCCAGATGGCCGCCGAACTGCAAAACGGCCGCGCGGGCGCCTGGATCAATCAGGACGCGCTCAGCGTGCTTCGCTCGAGCGGCGTCCACGCGACCCTGTTCATGACCGGCATGTGGGCAGAGCTTTATCCCGGCCTTGCCCGGTCGCTCGCCGCAGACCCGCACTTCGAGCTGGCCAACCACAGCTACTCGCATCCCGCCTTTCACCGACCCTGCTACCTGCTGAGCGGGCTGCCGGCTGGCGGCGCGGCCTGGCAGGTGACGCACACACAGGCCGTCCTGCAGCGCATCACCGGGAGCACGCCGCGGTACTTTCGATTTCCGGGTGGCTGCTACGACCGCGCCGCCGTCGACGCGGTGCACGCGGCCGGCCTCATCCCGGTGCAGTGGACCGTCAATGCATTGGATGCGTTCAATCCCGACGCCTATCGCGTGGCCGCGGCTGTGCTGGCGCAGGTGAAGCCGGGAGCGATCGTCATGATGCACCTGCATGGCGGGCCCAATGCGCCGGCGACCGGTCCCGCGCTTCGCATGATCATCCCGGCGCTGGCACGCCGCGGGTACCAGTTCGTGACCGTCGGCGAACTGCTCCAGTCCGGACCGGCCCTCGAGCCGACCGATCCGCACGAGGTCGTGCAGGCCGTTCAGCCTTCTCCAACGCCCCCGCCCATGCCGGTAATGCAGCTTCGCCCGGCGCCGCCCGCATGCTGGCACTGGAATCTCCGATTCCGCAGCTGGGTGCGCTGCTGATCTGAGCCGGCCCGCTTCCCGATCGGAATTCAGATGGCCGGGACGGATTCGCGCTATGGTCGCGTCGTGTCATTGCCGTCGATCGCGATCACCGGCGCCACCGGTTTCGTCGGCCAAAACCTGCTTTTGGAACTCTGCGCGAGAGGCGCGAAGCCGCGGGCGCTCTCCCGCGATGCCGGGAGGCTCGAATGGGCCCGGGAGCGCGGCGCTCTCCGGTGTCGATGTGGCCTACTACCTGGTTCACTCCATGGAGCGCGGTGCCGCCGGTCGGTACGCGGCACGTGACCGTGAGGCGGCGGCGACGTTCGCCCGCGTGGCGAAGGCGGCCGGTGTTCAGCGCCTCATCTACCTTGGGGGGATTGGGTCGAGCCGGGCTGAGCCGGCACCTGGCCTCTCGGGCGGAAGTCGGCCGTATCCTCGAGGCCGAGGGCCCGCCGCTGACACGCGTCAATGCCGGCATCATCATCGGCGCCGGGGGCTCCTCCTTTCAGATGCTGCGGGACCTCACGGCACGGCTCCCCGCGATGGTGACGCCGAAATGGGTGCACACTCGGACCCAGCCAGTCGCCCTCGATGACGTCATCAAGTACCTGAGCGGCCTGCTGGATCACCCGGAGACGGCCGGATATGAGTACGACATCGGCACCCCGGAAGTCATGACGTACGCGGAGTTGATCCGCTGCGTGGCATCGGTGTCGCATCGCCGCCCGCCGCTCATCGTGCCGGTCCCCGTGTTGACCCCACGCCTCAGCTCCTACTGGGTCAAATTCGTCACCGCGGTCCCCAGCGCGCTGTCACGGCCGCTGATCGAGGGGCTGTCGACGGAGGCCATCGCCCAATACCAGGAGCGGCTGGCAGGCCTGCTTGGGGTTCGCCGAACGCCCGTCCGGGAGGCGATCGCGCAAGCGCTGGGTTCGGCCGCCGGACAGGCGGAGTCCCGCCAGATCTCGCGGGGGAGCTGGGTCCACCTGATCCAGCGCTATAGCTTTCCGACGAACCTCCGCTTCGACCGTGAGGCCGGGCCACCTGCCGTGTCGTCCGAGCGCCTGGCGTACCTGTATCTGTCCGAACCATCACGGCTGAGCCTGGGCATGATCCAGTCGCGCTGGCGGCCGCATTCCGTGCGTCTCCAGCTCGCGCCGCTGGGGCCTGCCCTCATCCGGCTGGCGCAAACGACGGACGACGCCATGGCCGAGGGGCCCGGGGGCTCGGCCGTGCTGCACGTCACCGGTGGGCTTCTCACGCGGGGCGAGACGGCGGAGCGGCCGGGACGCCTGGTCCTCTCCTGGACCCTTGCAGAGGGGCGCCTTGAGGTCGAAGCGGACCTGGAGGTGTCGTATCGAGCCTGGTACCTGGTGAACCGGGGACCCTCGCGGGCCGCCCAGGCGCGGATTCACGAGTTTGTCTCAGCGCGGGCACTGCGGCGCATCGCCACCGAGCTGGCGCGGGAGTCGCTCCCTTCCTATGCAAAGCCGCGGGCACCGGCCCGTGCGGTCTCGTCCCTATAGGCTGATCAGTAAGACGCCGCCGAACGCGAGCGCCAATCCAAATTGCTCTGGCCGGCCCAGGCGCTCGTTCAGCAACGTGCGCGCCAGCAAGACGGTGACGACCGGGTAGAGCGACGCAAGAATGGAGACCAGGCTCAGGAGCACTCCCGTCGACGCGATGCCATAAAAGATGTCAGCGGCGACGTCGAGGAGGCCGATCAGGATCAGCCCGGGCATGTCGCCGCGTCCCAGGTGGATGCGCGAACGCAGGAGAATGGCGGCGACGCCGAGCGCCACCACGCTGCTGGCGCGAGTCACCAGCACCGCCGCCAGCGCGTCATGCTGGCTGGCATCTCGGAGTGCCAGGAGGAAGATGCCGAACGCGACCGCCGCAAAGATCGCGAGACCCACGCCGGGGCCGATGCGGCTCCGCCCGCCGGGCTGGCGGTGATCGAAGGCCAGAAGCGTCACGCCAAAAAGGGCGAGCAGGATTCCGCCGAGCTGCCACACGGTTGGACGTTCGCCGCGGAGTAACCCGGCAACCACGGGGACGATGGGCGCCGTGGCGGCGATCGCGGCGACGATGCCGACCACCCCGATCGCCATCGCACGGTAGAGTGCCGCCAGCCCGGCCAGTCCGCTGATGCCGGCCAAGACCCCAAGAAGGAGCCAGAGACCGGGGGTGATCGGCGTCCGGCGCACGGCCAGGATGGCCAGCATCAAGACGAGGGCGGCGGGTTGCGATCCGAGCATGACGCTCAGCACGCTCAGGCGACGGCTTTTCTGTCCGCCCATGAAGTCGGCGATTCCCCATGTGAAGCTGGCGCTGAGCGCCAGCAGGATCGCCGTCAGTGGGCGACCCGCCGGACCGTGGTGCGCGTCGCCAGGTCCCCGAGTCGCTGGCGCCGTCGGCCCCGCAAGAGGAGCACCAGGTCGACGACCCAGAGCGGAGCGATGATCCCAACAAGGTTACGGCCCAGGGTGCGCCACCAGCCGGGAACGCCGCCGTCGGGGCCGTAGACGGAGATTCCCATCATCTTTTTGCCCAGCGTCTGACCCAGCACGGCTTCGAGCGGCACGCGGTAGAGGAGGATCAGGGCGGCCAGAAGGGCGAGGCCGGGCGGGTCGAAGAGCGCCTCGCTGCTGCCCGGTCCCGCCAGTGCGATCAGGATGAAGATGGTCGCGGCCAGCAGCAGGACCAGGTCGAGCAAGCCCGCCGCAATCCGACGTACCAATGGGTATTGCCGCCAGCGCGCATCGGCGCCCCTCTGCCAGGGGAGGGCGGCTTCCAATGCGTCCGCCATGTCACGGCGCACGCCAAGCACGATCGGTTCCATGGCATCGAGCACGCCCCGTCGCGCGAGGATGCGGACCGACAGGACCACGGCCACGGCGGCCAGCAGCGACACCGTCAGCACGAACAGTCGATGCTCCACACGGTGGAAGAGCGTGAGGGCGGGTTGGCCAACAAGCGCGCCCAACCCGACGAAGAACGCTGTGTAGATCAGAACCGAGGGGATGAGCCCGGCGGCGAAGGTCGTCCGGCGCATCCGGCTGACCCCCGCAACCTGGGTGGTGGAAATGCGCAGACCGGGAAAGAGCCGGCCAGCGAAAACGGCACGTGCCCCGCCGCGCTGGAGCATCCGCGTGGCGCGGTCGAGTGCCGTACGGAAATGCAGCACGTCGGCGGCCTTGAGCAGCGCGGGCCGGCCGACCAGGGCGAAGACCTCGCGGCCGATCATCGCACCCGCCGTGATAGCGATCAGGAGAGCGGCGACCATCGGCACCGGCGCGACGGTGTCGCTCGCGATCGCGATTCCCGCGATGAGCAGCAGTAGGTCGCCCGGCGCGAACGGGACCGGGACCCCCGTCTCCTCGATAAAAAGGAGACCGGCGATGACCGCGATCAGCAGATCACCGCTCAGGTTCGAAATCGATGTGATGGGATTTATCGAATCACCTTCCGTGTCGCGACGCGATGGTCAGGCGAGCAGCTCGCGGATGAGTGGGATCGGGAGGTTTCCGCATCGCAGAAAGGCGTCATGAAACGTTTTCATGGAATAGGTGGGATCCCGCTCGTGCTCGCGGCGAAGTTCATAGATCAAGAGTTTCCCAAGGGTGTAGTTCAGGTACAGGGGATCCCATGCGCCGCGCATCGCCTCCCGCGTCGCCGGCAGCTTACCCTGGCGTGCAATACGCGTGAACGCCTGCACGGCGTCGTCCATCGCCATCCCGTGGCAATGCAGGCCGAGGGCCACAAACGCGCGGCAGTCGCGCAGCAGCGCATCCATAAGCTGGGCGAGTTCGTGCCGTGGGTCGTCCGAGTACCCGGCCTCCAGCATCATTTGTTCGCAGTAATGCGCGTAGCCCTCGCCTGTGCTCTGCACCCAGAACAGCCGACGTGACAGCGAGGTTGCACCCCGTTCGTGGAGCGACTGCACGTAGTGGCCCGGATACGCTTCGTGGATCGAGGTATTGACGAGCACCGGGTAATTGAGGGAGCGCAACCACTCGTCGCTGCGTTGTGGTCCCCAATCAGGTCCCGGCAGGGTCACATAGTAGTAGCTCTCAGAAGCCACCCGCTCCAATGGGCCGACGCTATCGAGGGCGGCGCTGATGTAGGCGGCGTACGAGGGCGTGGGTGCAACGAGGCAGCGGACCTCGGATGGGATGGACATCAGGTCTCGCTCAACAACGAACGTGCGAATCCCTTCCAGCATCTCGCGAACGTCCTGGATGATCGACTCAGCGGTTGGGTGATCATCTTCGAGGCTGGCCACGGCCGCCGAAAGGCCACGGTCCCTGGCGATCTTCTCCGCGACCTCCTCGGCGCGAGCCGTATTTCGCGCAATGTCCTCGGCAACCATGCGGTCGAGCGTTGCGATGTCGAGATCCACCAGTTCTCGTAGGTGGAGGAAGCGTTGGAACGCCGTTGCGCCAAGGGCGTAGTTGTCCCGCGCCGCCCGTCGTCGAACCTTCAGAAATTGGACGAATCCTCTCAAGTGAACAAGAGCGCCATCGATCGCGACAGCGGTTTCCGCATCATCGCGCGCGACGGCGAGAACCTCAGTCTGGAGGTAGTCGGCCTGGCCCTGGGTGGCCTCGATGGCGATCTCCAGGGTGGCCCCCGGGAGGACCGGTTCCAGGTTCGCGCGGGCTGACTCGAGGTAGCCGGCGTATCCGCTGAGGTGCTTCCGAAGGCTGGCCAGCCGCTCCTCGAGTGGCGCGTAATCGCGTTTGAGGTAGGCGCTGACATCGAGCTCGGATCCTGAGCCGGCATAGTACAAGGGCTCTCGGAAGGGCGTCCGCTGCTCGGTCAGTTCGAACCGCGCGGCCTCAAGCTGCGCCGTCAGCGCCCTTCGATCGACGTGCTCATCTTTGGCCAGCCCGCCGGCGCTCCCGAGGCCCTCCAACTGGCCGTCGATTTCGTGCAGCCGGGCCTGGATTGTGGACGTCGAGGCATCGCCGACCACGCCGTCGAATGCGTGGTCACCGGCCACCCTGGCGTGAGCTGGCGAGAAGCGGAAAAAGCCGTCCACGACGGCGCGCTCGAGGTCGATCCAGGCCGGCACCCCCGTGAGGCTAACAAAGGGCCGTGTAACGATTGGCGGCCCTTCACGGAGGCCGTAAGAGAGCGCTGTTACGTTGGCGTCACCAAACCATGTTCCAGCAATCATCCGCCCGTCACCGGCTCTCGCCGCTCCTTCGGACCCTCGGCGCCCTTCTGGCCGCCCTGGGTCTTGCGCTCACCTCTGTCTCTGCAGTCCCCGCGTTCGCCAGCCAGGGGAACCGGGCCCACCTCGATGGCGAGGTCGTCAAGCATATGGCCACGGGCCAACGAGTTCGGGTGATCCTGGTGGCACGGGGGAGCCTGAACGCGCTTGAAACTGACCTCCATCGGGTGCGGGTCAAGTACGTCCTCCGCGTGCCGATCGCACACGGGTTGACAGCCGAGCTCACCCCGGCTCTCATCGACTATTTCAGCCGCGATGCCAATGTGCAGCGCATCATCTTCGATGCCCCAGTCCGGCTGAGTGCCCCGTTGCTCGATGCCACAGCCCTGGCGACCGTGTATCCGGCGGTCGTTGGCGCGGCTGCCATCTGGGGCAACCCGACAGCCCCGCTGACGGGCCAGGGCATCGGGGTCGCTGTCATCGACAGCGGGATCACGGCGCATCCCGACTTCAACACCCGCATCGTGGCGAGCCGGGATTTCAACCCGACGGTCACTGGCGTCGACGACGCCTATGGGCATGGCACGGCGGTCTCCGGCATCATCGCGGGTGACGGCACGGCCAGCGCCGGGCGGTACATCGGGATCGCGCCCCGCGCGAACCTCATCAATCTTCGCGTGAACGATGGGACCGGCGGCGCGCCGACCTCATCGATCATGAACGCGATCCTCTGGGCTGTGAACAACCGGGACGCCTACAACATTCGCGTCATGAACCTCTCCCTCTCGGCGTCGGTCCAGGAAAGCTACATCACGAGCCCCATCGACGCCGCCGTCGAGTACGCCTGGCTGAAGGGCATCGTCGTTGTCGTCGCGGCTGGAAACAATGGGCCCAACAGTGCCCTGTACGCGCCGGCCAACGACCCCTTCGTGATCACGGTTGGCGCGACGGATGACCACGGCAGTCCCGCGATCGCGAGCCACACCCTGGCGACCTTCTCCAGCTACGGCACGACCCAGAATGGGTTCAGCAAGCCTGAGGTCGTCGCGCCCGGCCGGCACATCGTCACGACGCTGGCCCAGAACAGCAGCTTCGCGATCAACTACCCCTCATACCTGGTCGGTTCCCAGTACATCCAGTTGAGCGGGACGTCGATGGCCGCTCCGATCGTCTCGGGCACAGCAGCGCTGTATCTCGAGCACAATCCGACCGTGCGTCCCGGCCAGTTCAAGGCCCTCCTGCTGGCAACCGCGCAGCCGCTGCCCTTCATCGGGTCGGGTGCCGGCTATCCGCAGGCCCCCGCCCTGATCGGGTATCAGGGGCTGCTCGGAAACGCGAACCGTGGGATCGATCCCAACAACTACCTGAAGGTCATGTACATGCAGGCCGCAAACCTGCAGACTCTCCTGTCCGTGTCGTGGGACAGCGTGTCCTGGGACAGCGTGTCCTGGGACAGCATCGCGTGGAATGCCGTGAGCTGGGGCAACTAAGATGCGGACGGCTGTCCTCTCTCGCGCTGCCGCGCTGTACATCGGGGTCACGGGACTCACGGCGCTGGCTGTCGCCGCCCTGTTCTGGCGGTCGGATGTCCCGGCGGCGGCCCTTCCGACGTTCGTCTTGGTCACAGTGCTCGGTATGGTCGCCCATGCCTTTCCGATCCGGGCAGCCCGCCATCAGGCCTATCAGGTGACCCTGCCGTTCATCATCATCGCCGCCGCGTTGTTCACGATGCCGCAGTTGGTGGCCTTCATCGTGCTGATCCATCTCGCGGAGCAGGCGCGCACCCGCCGACCGCTCTATATTGTCGCGTTCAATCTTTCCGACTACTTCCTCAGTGCGGCCGTCGCCACAGCCTTCTACCACCGGGCGATCATCTTGATGCCGGCCGGGGCGCTGGGGCAGGTTGAGGCCGCGCTGGCGGCCGGCTGTGCGTTCATCATGCTCAACCGCGTCTTGCTGATGGGTGTCCTCTGGCTGGCTCGGGGCCTCTCGCCGTCGAGGTGCGGCCTCTTCAAGCCAGAGCTCCTGGCGGCCGACCTGGTCATCATCTGGATCGCGGCCCCGATGCTGGTCCTCACGACGCAGGCCGGGCCCTGGATGGCGGTGGTCACGGCCGGGCCCCTCTGCTTGATGCGGCCGGCGCTGGTCTCGTTGCTCGCCGAACGGGATCGTCCAACGACCATGGCGAACGCGGCCTGATCACGATGCGCGAGCTCAGCCGTCCGGCCCAAATCTACATCGGCACCATACTCGGGCTCGCCGTCCTGCTTGCCATCACCGGCCTTCTGACGACGCCGTTCCGGTCCGGGTCGGTGGCGGTCGCGCTCATCCTGATGGCAGGCGCCACGGTGGCCCAGCAGTTCAAGGTGAAGAGTCCTAAGCACCAGTCTTACTTCACGACCACCATTCTTTTCGTCGCGGCCGCCCTGTTGTTGCAGCCCGCGTACATCGTGCTGCTCGTGATCGTGGTCCACGTGGTCGAGGCCCTCCGCGTTCGCTATCGCTGGTACATCCAGGCCTTCAATGTCGCCAACTTCGTCCTCTGCTCCCTGGCAGCCGGCGCCATCTTTCGATACGGCCGACCGATGGCGGAGGCCGTCGGCCCCACCGCGGTGTTGCAGGCGGTCGTTGCCGGCCTCGCGTTCGTCAGCCTCAATCACTTCCTCACCGCCCTGGTCATCATGTGGGCGCGTCGCGTCCCGCTCGGTCGCGCGGGAACGCTCGACTGGGACAACATCGGGACCGACCTGGCTTTGATGTCGGTCGGCGCCCTTGGCGCGCTGCTGTGGTTGACCGATCCCTGGTTGGTGCCGCTCTGCCTTGGGCCGCTCTTCCTGATCTACCGGTCGCTCCTCGTGCCGACCCTGCAGGAGGAGGCCCGAACGGACCCCAAGACCGAGCTGTCCAACATGAAGCACTGGAACCAGGTGGCCGCGCTCGAGATCGAACGAGCGCGGCGGTTCCGGCGTCCCCTCAGCGTGATCCTGGCCGACCTCGACCTCCTCCGCGAGGTCAACAATCACCACGGCCACATGGTGGGAGACCAGATGATCCAGCGGGTGGCCGACGCCATCCGAACCGCCGTTCGCGAGTACGACCTGGCCGCCCGTTTTGGGGGAGACGAGTTTGTCATCCTGATGCCGGAGGCGACCCTCTCGGACGCCAGCGCCGTCGCCGAACGCATTCGCGGTGCCGTGGAATCGATTGACCTGAAGATGCCCGATGGCTCCGCCGTGAGCGCGACCGTCAGCATCGGCATTGCGCTGTTTCCGGCCCATGGGCGGACACCTGCGGACATGCTGGCCGCGGCCGACCGGGCCGTCTACCAGGCGAAAGCGCTTGGCCGCAACCGGGTCTGCACCTTTCCGAGTCGGGACGGGGAGTCGATCCGGCCGCTCAAAACCTCGGCAGGACGCCGCCAGGCAAGCTAGTCCGCCGGCTTCTTGACCCGCCGCGTTCGTCGGCGTTCGGCGTGGGCCCGGAGAAAGGTGTACGTCTTCTCCGCTGGATACCCGGTCTGCACGGCGTCCTGGATTCGCGGCCAAAACTCGTCCTTGACCCAGTTCCGTGCGATCAGCACCTCGACGCCACGGAGGTGGAGATCGCCCTTCTCGAGTTCGCAGATCGTGTCCGCTTGCTGCAGCGCCCGTATCGCGTCCAGCGTCAGGTTCGGCGAGAGCCATGCGTGTGAAATGACGACCGTCGCATACTTGGCGGCCGGCTCGGGCACGAAGAAACTATAGACGCCGACCGTCGACTCGCCGAGCGTTATGCTGCTGCTATGCCGATCCTTCGAACCATTCACGTGTTCGGCGCGATCTTTCTACTGGGGGGTGTCAGCGCCCACGCCCTCTTGCGTCCAATGGTGGCGCAGGCGGCTGAGGGGGCGCAGAAAGCGTTCTACGACTTCGCATGGCGCGTCCAGTTATCGATGGTCTACACGGGGTCGGGGCTCGTCCTGATCACCGGGGTGCTGCTCTGGTTCGGTGGCCATTTCAAGCTGTTGACTGGCTGGCTACTACTCGGCCTGCTGTTGTACATCGCGGCGATGGGCTTGGATGGTGCGTTTCTTTCGCCCAACCTGCGGCGGGCCAGGACGGCCCTTGCCGAGAGCGCAGCGCCCCAAACGGCCGATGCCGCTGCCACGACCATCCAATTGGTGGCGTGGTTCCTGCTGGTGGTTGTCGTGTTCTTGATGGTGGATCGCCCCTTCTGACCAGCAGTTCGTGACCAGCAAACTGGGGCCGGTGACCCTCGAGGGCACCCACCTTCGGCTGGAGCCGATGCGGCCCGTCCATGCCGCGGCCCTGCTCGACGCGGGCCGGTCGGACGACGTCTGGGAATGGATGCCGGCACGCCCCACGACGCCCGAGACGATGGACCGCTGGCTTCATCGCGCGATGGAGGCGGAGTCGCTGGGTCGCGAGTATCCATTCGTGGTGCGCCGGCGCGCCGACCAGCGATTGATCGGGAGCACCCGCTATCTCGATGTCCAGGAAGAGGATCGGACCGCTGAAATCGGGTGGACGTGGTATTCGCCGGACGCCTGGGGAACCGTGGTCAATCCTGAGGCGAAATTCCTCCTCCTGCGCCATGCGTTCGAGACCTGGCATGCGATCCGGGTCGCCCTGAAGACGGACATCCGCAACGTTCATTCGCAGGCTGCCATCAAGAAGCTGGGCGCGACGTACGAGGGGACCCTGCGAAATCAGCGAATCCGGCCCGACGGAACGTTTCGCGACACGGTGCTATTTTCGATCATTGATCAGGAGTGGCCCGGGGTCAAACGCGGCCTCGAGCGCCGCCTCGCCGGCCGACCGTGATCCGCTAGGCGGTGCCGCCTTTGAGGACGCGAAACGGGCGCGCCGGCTTGCGCTGGGCGCGGTAGGCTGTCGCGACCGCCGCCGCCGCCTGCTGAGCGAGGGCGACGACTTCGCCAGCCACGTCGGGACCGCTGTCCGTCTCGGAATCGAGATGGATCAGCTCGCTGATGCAGAGCTTCCCCCGCGGATCGACAAAGACGACGCCAACGAAGGGCTGCTCGCTCTTGATGCTCGGATGGATCTGTGACCACGGAATGACATTGCCCATGGGAGCAGGCTAACCCGCCTCCGTGACAGCTGTCTGTCACAACGGCCCAATAAGTTCAGAGACTTTCTCGCGCCGATGCGCCGTCCAGCGGCCACGAACCCCTCAACCGCTCGCATGGCACTAAAGCGCCGCTCGCGTGGGCCGGCGGGCCCGGCGCGGCTCGGGCGAAATTCCAATGCCCTCGGCCTGCGCGTACAGGCCGCATGCGGCGCCGGCGCTATCCGCGCGAAAGCGCGGCTCGGCCTGCGGCCTCGCTGTTCTTCTCAGCTGGCGCTCACCTGCTCTTCGGCGAGTTCTTCGCGCGACGCCCCGTTGGCCGGTGCGGTCTCCGCGGGGCCCTGGACGACGGTGGGGCCTGGGAGGCGGATGATGGTCCAGTTCTCGGACTTCTCGGCCCGCTCCGCGAGGGCCTCATCCTTTGAGAACAAGATGATCTGGTTGTCCTTCCCAAGACGGCCGAGCTCGTCGAGGGCTGCCCGCATGCGGCGGCGATCCGCGTGCACCAGCGCTTCGTCCAGCAGGAGGGGAGGGGACTCGGCATTGCCGCCGATGATCCGCGCCAGCGCGACCCGCTGCAGGAGGTAGATCAATGATCGGGTGCCGAGGCTCAGGTTGTCCACATCCTTGAAGGTGCGCTGGTCCTGGGCTTTCACCTGCAGCGTCAGGTCGTCGCCGACGCGGACGTCGCGATATCGCCCGTTGGTGATGGGGGCCAGCTGGTTCTGCAACTGGGACTTGAGGCGCGGGATGACCTGGCGCCGGACGGACTTCGCCGCCGCCTCCAGAGTCTCGATGGCGAGATCGTACGCTTGCGCATCGATCTCGAGGTCCTGGAGTTGCTCGCGTACCTGCGCGATCTCCTCCTGCAGGGCGGCGACGTCGCCGATCTGTCCCAGCCGGTCGTTGAGCAATTCCTCAGCCCTGGCGCGCTCTTCCTGGGCACGCTCGCGGGCGGTGCGGTGCTGGTCGCGCTGGCGTTCCAATTCGGCGAGGGGGAGGTTGGCGAAAGCGGCAAGCCCACCCTCATCGACACCGCGTCGGGCTTCCTCGAGTTGGGCCGTCAGATCCTGGACCAGTTGACGCAACGACCAGGCTTCTTCCGCACCGGTCGCGGTTCCCCCCTTACTCTCCAGCTCGGCAAGACGGCTTGCCGACTCCTGGTAGGCCTGGGCATGCGCCACCGCGGCGTCCCATGCGTCGGCCGCTCGATCCGGGTCGGGTTCGGTGATCCCGGCGGCCTGATAGATCGCCTCCAGTTGTTGCTGGACGGCGTCGGCCCTGCCCGCCTCGGCGGCGGCGCGCTCGCCGGGCTGACGAAGCTGCTCGAGCTGCGCCTGGACCTGCTCGAGGCGTGATCGGGCTTGCCCCGCGATCCGCGCAGCCTGACAGCTGTTGATGAAATCGCGCGCCGCCCCGATCGCCTCACGCCGGTCGAAGCCGAGCCGGTCGAGCACCATGTGCAGTTGCTGTTGAAGCGACTCGCGGCGCGCCTCCAGTTCCGCTTCCGTCTGGTTCGCCTGCTGTGCGCGTTCGCTGGCCGCGTTCCAGGCCAGCGTGTTCTGGGCAAGCGACTCAACCAGTTGGGCCGTCTCCTCGACCGCTTCTCCACTCGGAGCCGGCTGCGGCAGGCCCCAGGAGCCAACCAGTTCGCGAAGGGCGCGACCGGCGATCTGGGCGCGCTCCTCCAGCTCGGAAGCCTGCCGGTCCAACTCCAGCCTGGTGGCGTCGTAGCGAACCTTTTGGAGGTGCTCGACCAGGGCCTGCTGCAACTCGCCCGAGCTGCGTACCCCCCATGGATGGAGGACCTCCCGGCGTCGGACGCGGGCCTCGTCTTTCGCTCGAAGCCGGCGGTCGACCTCCTTCCGCGCTCCCGCCCGGATCCATACCCCGATCCCCGTGGCGAGCACGCCCATGCCCAGCAGAAAAAAGGCGGCGCCGGTGAGGTAGACCGGCATCCCACCCTGCAGGGCGAGGAAGGCCACCATGATCGCGAGCGCCGTCAATAGCAGGCCGCCGAGCATGGCACCCAGGAACGTCCGTTGCCGGTTGCGGGCGCGTTCGGCAAGGTTTTCCTCCCGGCGCATTGCCTCTTCCGCCTGCTGACCGGCCTTGATAACGTCGGGCACTTCCTTGTATCGCGCGATATCGTGCTTCAGCTGTTCCAGTCGCGGCGGCAACTCTGCGCCCGCCCGGCGGCGCGCCTCGATGGCCACGTTGTGCCGTTCCCTCCACTCCGAGTAGACGCGCTGGAACTCCATCTGCCGGGTGGGCCAGTCCAAGCTTTGTCCAATCAAGCCCGGATGCCGGTCCGCCAGCCGGGCCAGGTCGGCCTCCGCTGTTTGGGCGCGCACCTGCGTCTCGGGGGCCTGCGTCTCCGCCACCGTCAGCGAGGACAGCAATTCCCGGACGGCGGGCTCTGCCTCGAGCGCCGCGGCGTCGATGCCGCGCGCCCTTGTCTCGTGACCCTCCGCTTCTGACTCGAGCCGCTCGCGCTCGGCCTCGAGCTCCGCCCGCTGGGCTGCCACCGCCTCGGCCTGTTGCTCGAAGCCGCGCTGCGCCTCCCGGGTGGCACGGAGCTGGCTCCGCAAATCCTGAACGTCGGCCAGCCGGTCGATGGGGAAGCCGGCGAAGCCGGCATGCTCTTGCTGCCTGCCCTGCTCCCCGGTCAGCGACCGTTCCAGGGTGTCCACCCGTTCCAGTCGGTGGCGCGCGTCGCCAAGTCGAGATCCCAGCACGGCAGCATCGAGTGTTTGGACGATCCGCAGTTCGGCTTCGGTGAGTGATGCGACGGACTCCCGTTTTACGGCCAACTCATCCACAGCGCTGCGGGCCTGTCGCGCGGCCACCAGCTGGCGCTCCAGGTCGGCGAGCCGCGCCTCGAGGTCGTGCAGGGGCCCGCCACGTCCTCGAGGCCGACCGACCCGCTGAATCCGTTCGTCGCGCAGGCGGTCGAGGACTCGCTGGGCGCTTCGATCGGGATGGGCGGAGTCGGCCAGTCCGGCGATCGCCTCCTTGATGCTGCCGGCGTCTTCGAGACGCATGACCTCGCTGCGGGAGATGCAGGCGGTGTTCGTGTAGATTTCGCGGCTCACGCCGAGGAGTTGGCGGCCCACCTGCACGCCACCCAGGGGGTCGCGCTCGAACTGATCGGTCAGATCGGCGCCGCTGCGGAGGTCGGTGACGTGCACAATCTCGGCATCGAGATCGCGCTCGATCCGGAGTGGCGTCCCATCCTCAAGTTCGAACTCGAGGCCGAGGCCAAAGTGTCCGCCCTGCCAGGGGCGCCAACGCTCGCTGCGCTCCACCAGGGACGCCCGCGTCCGGTCGGCGGACTGCAGCCCGTACAGGCCCGCCAGGATGGCTTCCTGGAGCGTCGACTTTCCTGCCTCGTTTGGACCAACAACGAGATTCATGGCCGGCCCGAACGCCACGTCGACACCACGAAGAGCGCCGAAACCCTCGATCTGGATCCGCGTCAGCCGCATGCGCTCACCACCTGGCGCTCAGGCATCATTGTTCGAACGCATCCAGCGCGACCTGGAGGGCGCGGCCGACGGCCTTCTCGTCCTGGCCGGAGGCTGGTCCCTGCTCCCTGAGTTTGCGCACCATCTCGCCGCGGCTGGTGAATTCCTGGCCGATCGTCTCTACGTCATGGGAGACGCGCGACCGATCCCGTAAGTCGAGGTGGCCGAATCCGTCACTGCATTCCGCCGCCAGCGACTTCAGGTCGAGGCGCAGCAAGGGGGAACGTTCACCGACAAGCGTGGCCTCGACGACGGCACCCACCAGGCGCCGACGGTCTCGGAGCGTGACGACCACATCCCTGACCTGGTCCCGGTTGGTGAGGCCCGTGATGTCGATCGCCTCCTTGACCAATTCGTGTTCCCCGACATCGTCGAGCGAGACCTGGGTCGTCCCATCGTCATTGACCGTCACCAGTGCCGTGGCGTGGCGGCCCTCGTCAGTCCATCGCAAGGGCTCGGGGCTGCCTGGATAGGTGATCCATTCGCCCGAGAAGGCGTCGTGGTAGTGGCCCAGCAGCGCATGCCGGAAGCCCGCGTCCCGCACCTGGTCGGGCGTCAGGGGCTTGTAGGAGGGTGCGCCTTCCTGCACGCGACTCATGTCGGCGGCGTGCAGCAAAAGGAGATTCATCCCCTGCTCGAGGCGCGCGAAGTCACGCAGCGGGGCCTCGGCGACGGCGGGACGCATGAATCCAGCCGTCCAGATGTCCACGTCGCTAAACCGGTACGGTCGGAGTTCTTCGTGGCTCGCAATGGTCACGTTTTTGGGCCAGCGCATATATCGGTAGGGCGAGCCGGGCACGGCCGGATCGGCATGCCCGGGGGCGATCAGCACCGGACGTCCGGCTTCGCCGAGTGTCTGGGCGGCGAAATTGGCCGTCTCGCGCGTCACGTGCTCATGCTCGAACAGGTCGCCGGCACACGTGATCAGATCCACCTGCTCGTCACGGGCTCGCTGGACGATCCGCTCAAGGGCGTCCCGCAGATCCTCACGGCGTCGTCGAGCCCCCGCGCCGAACAGGCGCTCGCCGGCGAACGACCGGTCCAGATGTACATCGGCGAAATGGAGCAGGCGAAGGGCCACAAATCCCCCGTAACCACGCGAATTCTGCCCGGCGCGATGGCATAGGCGAACGCAAAAACAAGCCGATTATAGCCTGCGATCTGTTAACACAGAACCTGTCAGCCCGTGCCAGTCTCTAGACTCGAAAGAATGGGATCGTTTGAGAAGGGGGATCGGGGGGCCCGGATCCTGAAGCTGCAGACACTCCTGCAGGGCAACCCACGAGGGCTCACAACGAACGAGATCGCGCGGCGGACCGGGGTCACCACGCGGACCACTTACCGGGATATCCGGGCCCTCGAGGCGATGAACGTGCCGCTTTTCGAGGACGACGGTCGAATCGCGATCGACCCAAACTTTTTCATCGCGCCGGTCAAGTTCACCCTCAAGGAGGCGATGGCGCTGCTGATGGGCGTCCGCCTCATGCACCGGCACAGTAACGAGGCGGACCCCGACGTCGCGGACGCCTTCACGAAGTTGGCGGCTGTCCTGCCGGCACCGGTGGCGGAGTACGTCCATGCCACGGTCCGCCAGATGGCCGAGCGCCCGGCGAATCCCACCTACTCGCGGGTGTTGCAGACGATCGTGCTGAGCTGGGCAGGGCGACGGGTCGTGCGGATCGCCTATCCGAGCGAGGGGCGTGTTCGGTCGCGGTTGATCGAGCCCTATTTCCTCGAGCCGTCGCTCATCGGGCACAGCAGCTATGTGGTGGCTCGCGACCGCGAACTGGGACAGATGCGGACCTTCAAGCTGGAACGGATCACCCGCGCGGAGCAGGTCCCCGAACCCTACACGATCCCGGCCGATTTCGATATCAATCGCTATCTCGGACGCGCATGGGGCATTTACAACTCTGGCGAGCCCGTCGAAGTTCGGCTGCGCTTCTTTCCGCCGGCGGCGGCCCGGGTCCGTGAATCGATCTGGCATCCATCGCAGCAACTGACGGACGGTCCCAAAGGCGCCGTCGACATGAGCGTGACCGTCGCCGGTACGGTGGAGATCACACCCTGGATCCTGGGCTGGGGCGACGCCGTGGAGGTCCTGGCCCCCGTCGATCTCCGCACCCACCTCGCGGAAGTGGGCCAGCGCATGACAGCCCGAAACGCGCGCTAGGCACTCGGGTCACGCCGGGGCTGCGCGTCGGTCTGCGCGCCGTCCGCGACCTATCGGGTTACGCGGCCCGGTGCTCGACCCCACTCCGCCCCGGCGCGACCCGCGTGGGCTAAGCAGAATCAGCGAGCCCGCAGGGCGAGCCGCGCTTTCGCGCGGAGAGCGCCGGCGCCGCATGCCGCCTGTACGCGCAGGGCGAGGGCATTGGAATTTTGCCCGAGCCGGGCATGGGCGGCTGCACGGCGCACCGGCGCGAGATAGTCTCTGAACTCGAAGGGCCTAGGCGAGCGCTGCGAGCTGGCCGGGTCTATGCCGCCAGGCGCGGGGACTTCCCGCAGTTCGGGCAGTTGGCGCCGGACTTGAGCTCCGCCCGCTTAAACGCGTGGCCGCTGCAGTGCGGGCACAGGGCGCCGGGCCGCAGGGAATGACTCTGCTCGGCCTTCTGGATCCGCTCCCGGACGTGACTGTCCTCTTCCCTGGGCAGGAACCGCGGGTCCTGGCTCTGGCTGGTCATGTCAGGCGGCCTTCAGCTGCTGCTGCTGGAGTTGTTCCGGACGCAAGCGATCCGCGATCGCGCGAGCGATCACGTCAGGGTGGAGATCGATACTGCGCTGATAGGGGTGCACGCTGAGCACCACCGGGACGGCGCGGCCGGCGACGTCCGTCGTCAGGACTCTTCCGTGCAGAGCCGTGATCGGGCCCCATCCGTCCCACGTCCGGATGGTGCGGGCCCAGAAGTGCCGCGCGGTCGGGCCGCCCATGGCCACGATGACCGCGGGGGCGACGCTGCCAAGCAAGCTCTGCAGGTGGCGCTCGGCGCATTGACCGAGGGCCGCATCGGTGACGCGATCGGGGATCTCGGTGGCGCAACGGACGGCCCAGGTGTGGAACGCCAGGTCGAGGACGTCCCGCTTCCCGGGAACCTGGCCCAGGCGCTTCCGCGTGGCGACGAGGACCGCGCGGACGTACTGGAAGTATGGCTGCGGGGTTTCGGCGGTCATGTGATGCTCCAGGGACGACTCCAGGTCGAGCCACTCGGTGAAGGCCTCGTTGCTGGCGCTGGCCGGGTCCAGCGGGCTGGGGCTCAAGAAGACGACGGGCCCGTGTGGGTTCCCAAAGCCGATCTGCGGACGCCGCAGGGGCCGCGCCAGTCCGTGGCAAGGGCTGTTCGTGCCGCGATCCGACTCCGCGATGGCACAGCCATGCAGGCGCTTCAACGGGTCGGAGCCGAAAAACTGCAGGTATTGCGGGCCCTTGCTCATGCTGATGGATTTGACGCAGCGTGATTCCCAACCTTGCGCACCATCAGGCGCCCGCCGCGCCCACGGCCTCGCTCCGTTGCTTCGGTAACATGCAGCCGTGGGGATTGACGCACGCTTTCCGCCGCGGCGGCCGCCCAGGGTCCCCTATATCCAGGTCGACGAACTCCACGAGCGACTCCAGCAACAGCAACGGCCGTTCCTGCTCGACGTTCGTGAGCCGTGGGAGTATGCGGAGGGCCACGTTCCGGGGGCGCAACTGGTGCCCCTCAGCGAGCTGGAGAGCCGGGTGAGCGAGGTCCCGAAGGATCGATCGGTGCTCTCGATCTGTCACAGCGGCCAGCGAAGTTTGGCGGCAGCGGCTTTCCTGCTTGCCGAGGGCTATCCGGATGTCAGCAACGTCGACGGGGGAACCTCGGCCTGGATCCAGCGAGGTTACCCGGTCGACCGCTAAGCGTCAGCGACGCTGATCTGGGTGGCGTGTACAGCGCCGCCGAATCGAATCGGCGTGAGCCGCGACAGACAGCTGTCGCGGAGGGCTGCTTGACTTTCCCCATGAGCTTCACCACCATGGAGGCGACCAACCGTCTTTTCCACGTCCTCAAGGAGTCCTGTTGAACGTCCTGGAACTGATCCTCGCTGTGCTGGCGGTGGCGTGCCTGGTAGCGCTGGTCCTTCTCCTGAGCCGTCGGCCTGCGGCCCCGATCGCGTCGGAGGCCGTTTTGCGTGCCTTGGCCGACCTGGGTTCCTTGCGGTCGCAGGTCGAGTCGGTCAGCAGCCAGCAGGGGGCGCTGACCCAGACGATCGGGAGTCTGCAAGTCGCCGTGCAGGGCGTCGGGACCAAGGTCCTCGAGAGTTCGGCCGGGGTTCGCGACGCCCTCGGTCGCGAGCTGTCCGAAGCCCGCGTGGTGGTCGAACGTTTGAAAGTCGATGCCGACGAGCGCCGGCGGATGGACGTGGAGGTCCAGGCCTCTGCCCGTCGAATTGAAACCGTCCTCCTGGGAAGCCGCACGCGCGGGGCCGCCGGCGAAAACATCCTGCAGGATGCCTTCCGGCAATTCCCGCCCGAGATGATCGATATGAACTTCCGCGTCAACGGCAAGGTCGTCGAGTATGCCCTGGTTCTCGCCAATGGGAAACGTTTGCCCATCGACAGCAAATGGCCGTCCCCTGACCTCCTCGATCGGCTGAGTGGCGATCTGAAGGACCCGGCTCAGGAAACGCTCGTCGTGCAGGAGATCGAGCGCGTACTCCGCGGCAAAGTTCGTGAGGTCAAGCAGTACGTCGACCCATCCTGCACGCTCGGGTTCGCCATTGCCGCGGTCCCGGATCCGGTCTTCAACGCCTGTCGGCGCGGCCATCTCGAGGCCTACCGCGAGGGTGTCATCTTGATGCCCTACAGCATGACCGTCCCCTATGTCCTGGCGCTTTTCCGGCTGCACCTGCAGTACGCGAGATCCATCGACCTCGAGAACCTCGAAGGCTATCTCCAGCAGATCGACGACAACGTCGCCGCGCTCGACCGGGTGCTCGAGAACAGCATCTCACGGGGAAGCACCATGATCCAGAACGCCTTCACCGACTGCAAGCGGAACCTTGGCCAGATGCGCGGGGCGCTTGCCGCGCTACGGGCGATGCCGCAGGCAGCCGTGAGTGCTCCCGGGCCGGAAACCGCAGAGATCGAGGAGAGGCAGGTGACCCTGTTGGTGTCGGCCGACCGAAACGGCTTCTGACAGGGGTCCGACGGCCCGTCAGGCCAGCCCCGGCGTCCGAGCCAGTCGCATGACCAGGACGAGGAGCAGCAGGGAGCCGGCGCCCGCCAGCGTCGTCAGATTGCTGGGGCCAGCGCCCGCGTCGTCAACGATGAGAGGATCAGCAGCGGTGGTGGACCCGGCCTCGTTCGTCACCTGGACGAGGTAGGATCCCTTCGCCAGGTCATCCGGCAACTTGACCAGGAGGGTCTGGCTGTCGGCGGATTCGATTGTGGTGGCTGGATGCCCACCGACCTGGACCCTGGTTGCGGCCGACAAATGCTGGCCCAGGATGATGATATTGGACTGGAGGGCCGGGTTCACCTTCGTGGGGTTGACCTGAAAGATTACCGGCGCCAGGACGGTCGCGGTTTTACGGACCTGCCCGGACGGCGTCGGATGCGGCACAACGCGCGTGGATTTGGTGGCCGCCATAGCCGGGGTACTGCCGGCGGCCAGGCAAACGAACGCCGCCAGGCTGCCGATGAAGAGCCGTAGTGCTGACATGAAAGTCCTCTGTTCTTGATAACGGGACCTTCTCTCACCGGCCGATGGCAAAGCGGACCATCTGGCCTGCGCAAACGGACGTAGCTGTAACCTGACGCGTAACAAAAAGAGCCCCTCCGCATCGACGAAGGGGCTCCGTGCGTTGGGCTTTCCTAGCGGTTACCGCTGCCTGGCCAGGGCGTTTCGGGTGGCCGCTCGCCGATCTTGATGCGCTCCGAGCCGCTACCGCTACCGCTCGAGCCCGACGACTCCGACTCGCTGCCCATCCGTGAGTCGCTTCCCAGGCCGCCGAGCGCCGGAGGCATGTTCATCGGCTCCGCCGGCCTCGCCACGGGTCGCGCGGCGGGGGCGATCGGCGCTGGTTTGAATGCCGGCGGCTTCGGTGCGGCCAACTTCGGGGCCGCCGGCTTGCGGGCTGCCGATCTGGTTGCACCGGCCGCTGAGCTGCTCGACCTGGCTGATGCCGTGCGCTTGACGGCGGAGCGCTTTCCGAGTTCCTTTCCGGCGCGGGTCGCCGTGGCACTGCGGCGCGTTGTCGTCCGCTTCGAGCCTGAGGACTTTCCCTTGGTCCGGCTTGCCGTGGCCCGTTTTGCCAGAGTCTTCCCAGCGCGCTTGGCGGTCATTCGCTTCGCCGGCGGGGTCGACTTCTTGGCCGTCGAGCGCTTCGCTGTCGAGCGCTTCGCCGTCGAGCGCTTTGCAGTCGACTTCTTGGTCGAGGACTTCTTCTTGGCTGGCATTTCTCCTCCCTCGAATGGCGCGATCAGTGCTCGCACGTGGATGCAGGCGGACCGCGCGGCCCGCTCGCGTTTACCTGCGTGTTATAGCATCGGCTCCTCGCAAAAACAAGCATTTGCTCGCAGGCCCGGGTGGCCCCGAACCGCCCGTGCCCCTCGGGTCCGCGGGCGCCTTAGTGGGCGTCCAGCCAGCTCAGAACGGTCGCGTAGACCTGCTCCCGTTCGAGGTCGACGGTGATCGTGTGGCCTGACCCTTCGAACCAGGTCAGGCGCTTGTCCGCCGATCCGATCCGGTCGAGAATGAAGGGGGCGTTTTCCACGCCCACGGTCCGATCCCGGCGGCCGTGCAGGATGAGGGCGGGGGCGCTGATCGTCGGGAGCTCGCGTTCCACAACGGCAAGGAACTGCAGCAGGCTTTCGATGCAGACCGTCGGCCGGCGAGCGTAACTGTGGAGGAAGCGGAGCGCGGTCGGGTCGCCGAGGTCGCAGTCGCCGCCGGGTACGTGCCAGCGCACGACGTGCTTGAGGCCGCGAATCGCCCGTAGCCGCCAATCTCTGAAGAACATCGGCGAGCCCATCGCCCCCATGGCAACGACGCCCCGGATGGTTGGATGCGTTGCCGCCAGGTGAAGGGCCAGCGTTCCCCCAAGCGACTGGCCGGCCACGAAGACCTCCTCGCAATCGCGCGCCATGACCTGAAAGGCGTCTTCTGCGGAACCAACCCAGTCGCGCCACCGGGTCTGGGCCATCGCCTCCGGCGTCAGTCCGTGACCGGCCAGCAGCGGGCCCATCACGTCGTACCCTTTTGCGGCCAGGTGCTCGGCCAGGCCGCGAACCTCGGGCGGCGTCCCGGCAAAGCCATGGATCAGGAGGCATCCACGCGTCCCGCCGGAAAGCCGGAACGGCTGCAGTTGGTGGGGCTCCGCCGGGGTGCTCCAGATCGGCGCCGAGGGGCGACCGGCCATGCTCGTCGAGTCTAACGGTGGAGCAAGTTCACCGGGCTGGGCCCGGTTATAGGTTTGGCGATCGCATCGCCAGAAGGCCCGTTCGCGGGCCATCGCACGTGGGGGGTGAATCGAACGCATGGCGATCGTTGGTTGGCTCGTCGCACTGCTCTTGGGGATCGCGCTTGCCCTCTTCTCCGTCCAGAATCAACAGCCTGCGTTCGTCAACGTGTTAGGGGCCGTCTATGCCGACATCCCGACCTGGACCATCATGCTGGCGTCGGCCGCCGTTGGTGCCCTGATCGTCATTCTGATCAGCCTCGTCGATCGGATGCGGTGGTTCATGACCAGCCGCTACAGCAAGAAGCTGCTCTCCGAGCACAAGAAGATGCTGGTCCAGCGCGAAAACCGGATCAATGAGCTGGAACAAGAAGTCATGCGCTTGCGCGGAGCGGCCTGAGGCGCCTGTGACACTCAAGGCCTGTCCGCTCTGTGGATATCGTTACAACGCTCCCGAAAATCAGACGTGCGGCAAATGCAAGGGCTGGCTCGGGGGGGTGCCCGCCGCCGGTGGTGTCGTGGCGATCGCAGCGCCGCCTGCGCGACGTTCGCTGCTCCCCAGGTCGCTGCCGGAATTCGCTTGCTACCTGCCTGTCGTCGTCGGGGCCATGCTCGGCTGGCCCAACCCCATCGGGGCCGCATTCGGGCTTTTGATGGGCGCCCTGATGATCAAAGTGGTCCGCCTCGAGATGGAGCGTTTTTCCAAGGGGCTTCTGCTGGGTATCGTGGCGGCCGGGGTCTTTTTCGCCTACCTGATCTTCCTCTTGATCTTCAACGCGCTGTATTTCGTGCTTGAACCCGTCCTTCAACCGTTGGTAGGACGCACCTTCAAGCACTAAAGGGTCGACGCTGTGGGGCCGGCCGGGCGCCTGGCCATCCGTCTGGCGGTCGTGGTGGTCCTCATTCTCGGCACCGTGCCCGCCGCCATTGGGCCGCCCTCCAGCGAGCGACAACGCCCGGTTGCCGCGGCCAAACCATCCCGACCTCCGGAAGCGCCGACCACCATCCCGCCATCATCTGGCCAGGTCCTGACCCCACCGATGTCACTGGACGTGGCCGTCGGCCAGATGATGGCGGCCAGTTTCAACGGGCCGCAGATCACACCGGGGCTGCGCCACTTGATCCTCGACCAGAAGGTCGGCACCGTCTTGATCTTTTCGGACAACTTCACTGACGCAGCGAGCCTCGGCCGCCTGACCTCGGACCTACAGGCGCTTGGCCAGGCGGCCGGGTTGCCCGCTCCGCTGCTCGTCACCCTGGACGAAGAGGGTGGCCTCGTGATGCGCCTGCGGGATGGCGTGCCGTCGGTGCCGTCAGAGCTGGAACTGGGGCGCAGCGGACCGGCCGGTGTCCGCCAAGCGATCGGCGCCATGGCGGGGGTGCTCCACCGTCTCGGAACGGAGCTCGATCTGGCTCCGGTTGCGGACCTGCGAACCAACCCTGCCGACGCCGTCATCGGCAATCGGTCCTTCGGGAGCGATCCGGCGGTGGTCGCCCCCCTGGTGGTCGCGGCGGTCGACGGGTTGCACGACGGCGGCGTGGCGGCCACCCTCAAACACTTTCCGGGTCTGGGCGGCCAGGCCGGCGATCCCCATCGCGTGATGCCCGAAGACCCGGAGAGCCTCGATCAATGGGCGGCAACGGAGGCGAGGACCTTTGCCGCCGGCATCGACGCGGGCGCCGATGCCGTGATGACGACGGCGCTGATCGCGCCGGGTCTCGACGCCAGCCGGACGCCAGCCCTCTTCTCGCGCGCAATCGTCACGGGATTGCTCCGGGAGCGCCTGCACTTCCAGGGCGTCATTGTCACCGATGGCCTCGGGATGGGCGGGATCACCGCCCTGTACTCGCTCCCCGACGCGACGGTGGCGGCGGTCCTCGCCGGAAACGACCTGGTGCTCTTGAACAGCGGCGACGCCGCCTACGAGGATTCCGCGATCAATGCGGTGAAACACGCCGTGCTGGACGGGGCGATCCCGTTGGACCAGGTGGAGGCCTCGGCGGCCCGCGTTGTAGCGCTTCGGGCCCGCTGGCCGCGCTGGGCGCCCACGCTCATCGATGCCCCCGCGCCGCCGCCCACCGTCGACCTGGCAGTCGGAAGCAAGCGATAAGGATTAGAGCCGGTCGATGACCGGGGCCAGCTTGGCCATGTCGCGTTCGAAGACCGTCGTGTAAGAGATCCCGAATTGCTCCCGTCGCCGATGGACCATCTCGACCAGCTCGTCGACCTGGCCGATCAAAAGCAGCGGGGACTCGAGGAGACGATCGGCCGGCAGCGCCCAAGCTTTCACCATCCCCTCCGCCGCCTGCCGTCGGTCGTCCGTAATGACCACCGCCTGGACAAGCGTGTTCAGCTCGAGTGCCGGGAACCGATCCCCGGCGGCGTCCTTGATGACGGCGACCTTTTGGTCGAAGGCCTCGGCACTCGCGTCCGAATCCTCGAGGCCGCCACCATCGGCTCTCGAGCGGGGCATGATGCTGATGATGTCCGCCTCCCTGGCGGCCAGCCCGAGGAGTCTCGGACCGCCCCCTCCGATCACGATGGGCGGGTGCGGCTGCTGGACAGGTTTGAAGCTTCCGGTCAGTTCGCGTACGCGGTAGTGCTGGCCGGAAAACGTCACGGGTAGCTCTGTCCACAGCTGTTTGATGATCGTGAGGGCCTCGGCGAGCCGTTCGACGCGGGCCTTGCCACCATCGAACGGAATGCCCGCGGCGTCGTACTCGCTTTTCAGCCAGCCGGCGCCGATCCCGAAATCGAACCGCCCGTCAGTCAGGATGTCGATCGTGGCCGCCTCCTGGGCCAGGATGGCGGGGTGACGGAAGTCGTTGTCGTACACAAAGCTGCCTACCCGCAGCCGCTGCGTCGCCTGTGCCGCGAGGACCAGCGCCGGCGCAATGGCCATACGAGCCCCGAAATGGTCGGAGATCAGGAGCGTGTCAAAGCCGCGGTCCTCCACCTGTTTCGCGAAGGCCACCCATTCGGCTCTGGGACGGGCCCGGTTGGCGCTGACGGCGAATCGAAGACGTCGGGCGCTTATCGCCGACCCTGCGCGCTGTTTGGGGCGTTGGCGAGGTCCCGCGGCTGCCGGACCAGCCAGTTCAGCGCATTCACATAGGCCGTGGCAGCCGCCTCGACGACGTCGAGCGCCACAGCGCGGCCGACGACCACCCGGGCGTCCTGGCTGAGGGTGACAACGGCCTCCCCCAGGGCATCGCTGCCCTGGGTGGCGGCGGCCAGGCTGAAATCTTCGAGATCAGGCGACAACCCGCTGAGATCCTGGAGCGCGCGGAAGACCGCGTCGAGGGTGCCGTCCCCGACGGCGCGCCCCTGCCGCATGGTGCCGTCCACCGTCAAGCTCACCTCGGCCGTGGCCGACATTCCTGTCCGCGCGTTGACCTGCATCTCCACCAGCGCAAATCGGCCGGCCGCCGCCCGGCCGAGCGCTTCGTCGACGGCCAGCTTGAGATCTTCCGCGTACAGCACGCGTTTGCGCTCCGCAAGGCTGAGCACCAGGGCATAGACCGCGCCGAGCTGCCCCTCCTCCAGTTGAATCCCCATCGCGGTGAGCTCCTCTGCCAGCCGGCGGCGGCCGGCGGTGCTGCCGATCTGGCCGAACTGGGGTGCATAGCCGAGGTCCGCCGGATCCACAAAGGCGGGGACCATCGCCTTGAGGCGACGCGGGGGGCTGAAGACGGATTGGGGAAAGGCGGCGCGGACCTCATCGATCCAGCGCTCCCAGCCGGAGTAGTCCATCGTCGCCAGCATCGCCACATAGGCGTCGAAGCGCACCAACAGCGCGGCCGGCTGGTCACCATGCTTGACGATCAACGTGGTGCCCGTTTCTTCCAGCGCTTTCAGGATCGGGTCGAGGTTGCGCGCCAGTTCGGGGGCCGAGATGACTTTGAGCACCCCGCCATGGTAGTCCCGGTCCCGACGACGGTCAATTGACAGCGCCGCCCGCCCTATCATCAGCGCCAGCATGTCCAGGGTGAGCATGAGCGTGGGAGCCGCCGGCCTCCTGGTCCTGCTGACCGCCTGCCAGGCTCCCGGGGGCCCGGTTGCACCATCGGCGTCGATCACGGTCAGGGCCAGCCCGACGGCCAGCCCGCTGCCAGCGTGTGGAGCAGCGCCCGCCCCGGCCGGCCCGCAGGTCCTCGCGGCCAACCTGCCGGCCCCGGACGATCTGGTCGTCGATCCCAGGGGCCGTCTGCTTGTGAGCGACATCCGAGCCGGAACCGTGTCGGCGCTGCGTGCAGACGGCTCGCTCGAAACGATCGTGGGTGGGCTTGCCGCGCCGGAGGGCATGGTCGTGGCGGCGGACGGCCGGCTGCTCGTGGCCGAGCAGGCGCGAAACCGCGTCGTCGCGATTGACCTCACCTCTCACGCGGTCAGTCTCTGGCGGACCTTTCCTAATCGGACCGGCCGCGACGGGATCGACGGTATCGGTCCGGTACTGACCAACGGCGATGTCGTCGTCCCCGACAGCCCGAATGGCGTGGTGTGGCGGGTCAGCGCCGACGGGAAGTCCGCCACCGCGATCGGCCGTGGAATGACGCGACCGGTTGGCGCCGCCGTTGATGCGACCGGTCGAATCCTCGTGGCGGACGAGGGCGGCGTCGTCTGGGCCATTGACTCCGGCCAGCACCGCTTCGCCGCCCTGGCGACCCCGGACGATGTGCTGGTCGGTCGTGCGGGCCATGTCTTCGTCAACACGCTCGGGGACAACGCGATCCATGAGCTGGACCAGCAGGGCCACCAGATCAGCGTCCTGCGCGGCGTTCACGGTCCCCAGGGGATCGCGCTCGACTCTGCCGATAATCTGTTCTACACGGAATTTGACAGCGGCCGCATCGACCGGGTGGTTCGCAGCTTCGTGCTCGATCCGCCGACGGTCACGCGGACGAGCCGGGGCACCTTTATCATCTGCCCCGCCATCCGCCGTGCGCCCGGTTTCCAGAAAGCGCTCGGGCTGACGACCGGATCGAGTGTGACGGCATCCATCCTTCGGCTCGTCCAGCCCGGCACAGACTCGTCGGGGGCGATCGAGGTCCAGACCTCGGAACGCTCCGTCACGATTGACATCGCAGGTGGGACGCTGAGTCTGTCGCAGACAGTTCCATTGCCGTAGGCCGGTCGGCCGGGTACGGTTCTTATACTGCTTGATATGCCGATGAGCAAAGCGGGCCTGGAGGATGTGACCGCGGCCAACTCCGCCATCTGCGACATCATCGGTCCGGAGGGCAAGCTCACCTACCGCGGGATCGACATCCACGATCTGGCTCGTCACTCCACGTTCGAGGAAACGACGTATTTGCTCTGGTTCGGCAACTTGCCCGACCGCCAGGCGCTGCAGGCGTTCGGTGACGAGCTCGCGGGCCATCGCGCCCTGCCGGCCGAGATTCTGACGCTCATGAAGGGCTTCCCGCGGACCGCCACCCCGATGGATGCGCTTCGCACGGCCGTTTCGGCGCTGGCCTTCTACGATCCGAAGGCGCACGACGCGTCGCACGAGGCCAACGTCGCCAAGGCGATGCGCGTCACGGCACAGATCGCCACGATCGTGGCGGCCTACGAGCAGATCCGCCGCGGTCGAGAGCCCGTCGCGCCTTCCGAAAAGGGAGGGCATGCCGAGAACTTCCTGCGGATGCTCTTCAACGCCGAGCCGGATCCGCTCTCCGTCAGGGCAATGGATCTGGCCCTTATCCTGCACGCGGACCACGAGCTCAACGCATCGACCTTCGCGGCCCGGGTCACGGCGGCCACACTCGCCGACATGTACTCGGCGATCGTGTCCGCGATCGGGGCGCTGGCGGGGCCCCTGCATGGCGGGGCCAATGAGCAGGTCATGCGGATGCTGCAGCGGATCGGAGAGCCGGCTCGTGCCGAAGCGTATGTGACGGAAACTCTCCAGGCCCACAAGAAGATTTCCGGCTTTGGCCATCGGGTGTACAAGACGGAGGATCCTCGCGCGACCCACTTGCGGAAGACGTCGCAGGAGTTGGGTGAGCACTTCGGCAATCTTCGCTGGTACGAGATCTCGAGGAAGGTGGAGGAGGTGGTGATGCAGCAGAAGCACCTCTACGCGAACGTGGACTTCTATTCGGCCTCTTGCTATTTCACGATGGGCATCCCGATCGACATGTTCACGCCGGTTTTTGCGACCAGCCGCATCGCCGGATGGACCGCCCACGTTCTCGAGCAGTACGGCGATAACCGCCTGATCCGCCCCCGGGCCGAGTACATCGGCGAGAAAGACGTCGCCTACGCGGCGCTCGATTCCCGGATCAAGGCCGCCAGCTAGGTAAGGGTCGGACCGAAGTTTCGTTATATTAGGAACGCGCCGAGATAAAGGAGGTCGTTCGAACTCGTCCTTCTACTAAACGCCTCACTGCAGCCGCTGAACGTCATCAGTAAGCGGCGGCTGGTCGTTCTGCTGACGAAGCAGCGCGTCACCTTCATTGACGACGGTGCGCGGCAGGCGGTCGAGCAGGCCCTGGCTCGCCGTTGCTTCGGAGAGGACGTGGTGGTGGTCCGCCTGCTTTCGAACATTCAGATTCCGCGTCGGATGCTCCGGGCCAACCGGCGAAATCTTCTGCTGCGGGACGACGGGACCTGTCAGTACTGCAACAAGTCGATGCCGTCTTCGCAGCTATCGGTTGACCACGTCGTCCCGACGTCACGGGGGGGAGCAGCGAACAGCTGGGAGAACCAGGTGATCGCCTGCCGCCGCTGCAACGGACGCAAAGGGAATCGCTTACTTAGCGAAGCGGGAATGCGGCTCATCCGGCCGCCCCGGGCGCTGACCCAGGAGTTCGCCCACCTGATCTTTCTTCGGTACCCGCAGCTCAAGCATGCCTACGATCGCTTGCTCTCGAGCTCGCGGTCGGTCGGCTAGCCGCGCGTCGGTCCGAGAAGGATTCCGTCCGGGGCGTCGATGAACTGATGTGTCCCGTCGCCTGCTGGGTGTCATTCCGCATGTCGAGGATCTCCCAGCCCTGGCGGGTCGAGCCTTCGGCCGGTACGCGGCAGCGGCCGTCGAGATCACCGTCGCCTGTGCCGGCGGAGCGGATCTGGGACCGTGGAAAGGCCGGGCGCGATCGCTGGGGATCCACAACCTGATCGTCCTCGACTACCGGCACGCGGAGCTCGACCCCGCCCTATTAGCGGAGATCCTTGCCGACATCATGAGGGGGGTGCAGCCGCACGTCGTTGTGGCTTCGGGCGAGGAGATCGCCGTGTTCGAGGGGGCCCAGCGGGCATTCCGTGCAGCGCGGCTCGGCCCGGCGCGAAGTGGGGCGGTCCCCGCCAAGCTTTATCGGCGGGTGCTCCCCGGCACGGTTGGTAGCGCCGTGACCACGGCCGTGCCCACCGGGCTCGGTTCAGTGACTGGGGCTGAGCGCTTTGTTCGGGTCTTTCCGAGCCCCTGGGTGACGGGAGTGCTGGAACGAGACCTCTTCGCCGGGATCGGCACGGCAGAGCCTCCTGCCGAGCTCTTCGGCCGCCGCCTGGCCAGCTAGCGTTTGAGCCATTTTATGATAGCGCTATTGACACATTTGTCGAAATGCGATAGAACTATTCCAAGCGGAATTTTTCAGCAAGGAGGAAGCAAGTGCATCTCATCGTATTTCTCATCATCGGCGGTCTCGCTGGCGCCCTCGCCGGCCGGGTCATGAGCGGTCACGGCTACGGGATTCTCATGGACATCGTCGTCGGCGTCATCGGGGCATTCATCGGCGGCTGGCTGCTGTCGACGATTCTTGGCATCACGACCGGCGGCCTGATCTTCAGCTTCATCGCGGCCTTCATCGGCGCCGTCGTGCTGCTGTGGGTCGTCCGGCTTGTTACCGGAAACCGCGCGCGCGCGTAACGGACACTGTTCTCGAAGGCGGGCGCGGCACGCGCCCGCTTTTTTCTTTGGCGCCGCCCGGATCGGATGGTGAGGGGGTCGCGCGGCCGGGCCAGCATCTTGCTCCTTGTGGTGCTCGCTCTCATCGTCGCCGTCGGCTACACGGTGATTGCCGGCACGGCGGTCTATCAGCAACTGGACAGCGGACGGCAGGAACTGGTGGCTGCCCAGAGCACGCTCGCGGCGGCCTCCCGGGCTTCGGATCGCGGGAAGCTGACGGCCGCCGCGACGCAACTCAAGCGGGCGCAGGATGACTTTACGGGCGCGCAGGACCGGGTGCGACATGATGTGGCGCTACAGGCCATCGCGCGGGTTGGGCTCGCGGGACGGCAACTTGATGCGACGGCCCACCTCGCGGCAATTGGTGCCGACATCAGCCATGCGGGAGAGGCGGTCGCCGCCATTGCCATCCAGGTCGCCGATCTGACCCAGCAGTATGCGGGCCGCCCGCTAACCCCGGACGATCTCCAGGGACTCCTGGGACAGGCGCAGGGCATTGCGGGCCACTACGCGGGATCAGCCAGGGCCATTGGCCAGGACCTACGGGCCGCCCACGCCGAGCGCTCGGCCGTTAACATCGATGCGCTCCTCCCGCCCCTCAAGGACGCCTACAACCAGGTCGACGCCGCCCTGAACGAGGCGGACACGGCCTTTTTGCGGTACCAGGACGTTCGCCGATTGATCTTGGACCTCCTGGGCATCTCGATTCCGCTCTGAAACTCGGCGAATCGCCGTTCGAGTGCGACCGGGTCGTAACACTTGTCGTCACACTGCGGCCGGATACTAGCGGCGATGGCCCCCCGCAACGCTTCGCGCAATGGCCGCCGCCGCCTCCCGGACCCCGCTGAGAGTCTCATCAATCTTGGCAATGAGCGGCTGACCGGGCTGTTTCGCTGGACGCTGCTGATCTTTGCCGTCATCCTCAACAACCTGAACGGGGAGGCGACGTACGACCCGGGCCGGGTCAACGGCATCCTGGCGGCCTGGGGTGTGGTCTGCTTGAGTACCCTGTTGCTCCTCTTCCTGCACCGGCGGCCGGGTCGTTTCTTTAGTTACGCGACGACCGGGGTGGACATGCTGGTCGCGACCATGATCACCTATGCGTCGGGTGGCTACATCAGCCCCCTTGCCTCGCTGTTCTTCCTGGTGATCACGGTTTCGGCGCTCCGGTTCGGCGCCGTGGGATCCATCCTTTGCGCGGTCGTGGTCGCCATGCTGTACCTGACGGCCGGAGCCGTGGCGCCACTGCAAGACGGCACCTACCTCGCGACGATCACCTCTGATCGCATCATCATCCTGCAGCGCCTCTTCCTCTTCGTGGTCGTGGCCGTGCTGGGGTCGGTGATGGCGCGGGCCGTCTCGTCGCACCAGGAGTTGGTGACTCGTCGGGACGTCGAGGCCAAATTGATGACCGAAGTCAACATGGCACTCGCGAACGCCATCGAGGCCAAGGACAGCTACACGCGCGGACATTCCGAGCGCCTGGCCAAACTCGCCGGGGCCTGTGCGGAGCGGATGGGCCTGTCCCGCGATGAGGCGGCCGCGGTCCGCCTCGGCGCGATCCTTCACGACGTGGGCAAGATCGGGATTCCCGACCGCATCCTGCGCCAGGCGATGGCCCTCACCGAAGACGAGATGGCGTGGATGCGTCGTCATCCGCAGATCGGCGCGGATATCATCGGTCCGGTCGAGGGTCTCCACCACGTCGCGCCGCTCATCCGGCATCACCATGAAAAATTCGATGGGAGCGGATATCCGAACGGCCTGAAAGGCGAGGAGATCCCGCTGGGCTCCCGCATCATCGCCGTCGCCGATGCCTTCGAGGCAATGGTCGCGGACCGGATCTACCGGCCTTCGCTCGGTCTGCCGAAGGCGCTGGAAGAGATCAAGGGCGGTCGCGGAACGCACTTCGACCCCCAGGTGGTCGACACCTTCCTCGAGCTGATTGCGACCGACACCGTTCACCTGCCCCTGCCAACCAAGGACCAGGGTCAGAAAGTGGTGCCGGACCGGCCGGACGAAGCCACGCAAGCGGCCTAGACCCATCAGCGACTACCGGCCAGGTCGAAGATTTAGCGAGCCCGCAGGGCGAGCCGCGCTTTCGCGCGGATAGCGCCGGCGCCGCATGCGGCCTGTACGCGCAGGACGAGGGCACTGGAATTTGGCCCGAGTCGCGCATGGGCCGCTGGACGGCGCACCGGCGCGAGAAAGTCTCTGCACTTGACGGGCCGGAGCATCAGCCCGTGTAAAGTCTTGACCCTAGTGGAAGTCGCGACCAGCGTATATCGCCTTGAACTCCCGATGCCGTTTGAGCTCAAGCATGTCAACGTGTATTTGCTGCGCGATGGCGAGCACTACACGCTGATCGATACCGGCTTGCAGACAGAAGACTCTCGTCAGACGCTGCACCGGAAACTCGACGAGCTGCAGGTCCCCATTGAACGCATCAATCGCATCCTCATCACGCACATTCATCCAGACCACTTTGGGCTGGCCGGCGAGCTGCGCGAACGGTCGAAGGCCGAGTTGGTCATCCATCGGCTCGAGGTGGCGTTGATGGAGCCGCGTTACGCGCGGGCCGAAGACCTCGTCCATGAAGTCGCGGCGTGGCTCAGCAAAAACGGCGTTCCGGCGTCCGAGGCTGAGTTCCTCAAATCTGCCTCCATGGCCGCCCGCGAGTACGTCTCGGTGGTCGAGCCCGACACCCTGCTCGAGGGCGCCGAGCGTTTCGCGATCGCGGGCGGGGAGCTGATTGCGGTCTGGACGCCAGGGCATTCACCGGGCCACTGCTGCTTTTACTGGCCGCAGCGGCGTTTGCTGTTCTCCGGCGACCATCTTCTACCGAAGATCAGTCCGAATATCGGGTTGCATCCGCAGTCTGGTGCCGATCCGCTCGCCGACTACCTCGCGTCCCTGGCGCGAATCGACCGGCTCGATGTGGCGATGGTCTTGCCTGCGCACGGCGACCCTTTTGGCGACCACGGCACCCGGATCGCGACCATCGTCCAGCATCACCAGGAACGCAAGGACGCCCTGGTCCGGCTCGCGCAGGCGCAGGTTCGTTCCGGCTGGGAATTGGCGGCCGGGCTGTTTCGCGGGATCATGGACCGCAACGTGTTCCAGCAACGGCTCGCCCTCCAGGAAACCCTGGCGCATTGCCAGGCGCTGGCCGAGGAGGGCCGACTGCTCAAGCAGGTGCGCGCCGGCCTTGTCACCTGGCGTTCGGCCTAGCGCGGTGGGCTGGCTTCGACGCGCTCGATGAAGCGCAGGACAAGTTGAACGACGACCTCGAACTGTTCGGAATGAAGCTGGTGCCCGCCTGGATCGAGAATTTTCAACTCGGCGTTGGGGAGACCGCGACCTAGCTCCTCTGCGCGCTCCACGGGGACCATGCGATCCTGGCGCCCGTGAAGGACCAGCACCGGTTGCCGGATTTCGCCAAGCCGCCCGCAGACATCGTGGGTACGGACGGCCTGGTCCTGCCGGTGGATGGCGTGGAGTGGCATCTTGCCGAAGTGGCGGGCATCCTCGAGGACCCAGCTGGGATGTTCCAGGATGAAGCTGGTCGCGTAAAGGTTCGCAAAACGTCGAAGGGGACTTCCCGCGAGCGCCTCAACCGGCGGGGCTGACCCGGTGCTCGCGGCGCTCCCGCAATGCGAGGCCGCGAGGATCAAGCTGCGGGCGGCGCTGGGGTGGGTGAGGGCAACCTGTTGCAGGGCCATGCCCCCCATCGAGATGCCGAACCAGTGGGCCGAGGTTTCCCCGGCCGCCTGGAGCACGACCAGGGCATCCTCGGCCAGCATCGCCGTGGTATAGGGCAGGTCCGGTTTGTCCGACTCACCGGCGCCACGATTATCGAGGGCGATGACCTTCAGACGCGATGCCAGTGGCGGGATGTAGCGCCACCAGGCCCCGTCAATGGTGGAGGTTTTGCCGCCAACCAGCACCAGGGGCGGACCCTCCCCCGAGACGGTGTAGTGCAATCGGGTGCCGTCGCCGGCGGTCGCGATCACGCCGGATCTACCATGAAGACGCGATGCAACGAGAACCGCCCAGCAGTACGGTGCCGGATACGGCGTGGCTTGCGCTGCGCAGGCTGGATCCCGAGATCGACGCCAGCGTGGTCAGCCTCGCCGCATGCCTGGCTCTCGCCGAGCAGCGCTTCCAGATGCTCTTTTCGGACGTCTTGCCCCGCTTCGGGCAGGCGCCGCTCGAAGATCTGACCGGCGATGCCGACGTGCTGGCCGATGCCCACCACGCGCTGTCGCTCCTCCAGGAAAGCCTCCACGCCAGCTCGCGGCGGATGCTGGATGTGTTGGACCGGGTCAGTCGCGAGCTGGGCGAGTAGCGCTTACAGTCCCTGCCGGTCGAGGCGCTCCCACGGCTGGTGCTCGCTGCCCAGATCACGTTTGATGTCCGTCGCCCGGTCCACGTTGTCCAGGCTGTCTTCCTCCGAGGTGGGCCGCCGGCGCTGCCAGGGCGCCGGGTTGTACTGGGAGTGCTGGACCGGCGGGCGGAATCCCCAGGCCCGCTTGGGCATCACGCCGGACGCCTGTCGCAAGACGGTCGGCTCGAGCGGATCGCCATCCGCGTAGACCAGCGCTCCGCCGATGCCGGGCCGCATGGCCATCACCAGTCCCGCGAGGACCACCGCCACCACCCAGCCGCCGAGGATCAGGACCGCCCAATCGGTGAGACTCACTGATCCGCCATTCTAGTGTTCCGCCCAGCGCCTAAACTGAGGCCAGACGAGAAAGGAGGCGAGATGGCTACAGCCACGGCAACGTCGTTGAGCAAGCTGGAATCGATTTTGGGGAGCGACGCCAAAGGGCTGCTCGAGCACACCTGCGAAACGGTCCCCAGGTCGCAGCTGCACCTGCCGGGTCCCGATTTTGTCACCCGGATCTTTTCCCAAAGCGACCGTCCGACACGCGTCCTTCGGAGCCTCGAATCGATGTTCGACCATGGCCGCCTGGCCGGGACCGGCTACCTGTCGATCCTGCCGGTCGACCAGGGGATCGAGCACTCCGCCGGTGCCTCCTTCGCCGCGAATCCGGCCTACTTCGACGGGGAGAACATCGTGGAGCTCGCCATCGAGGGAGGATGCAATGCCGTCGCCTCGACCTTTGGGGTCCTGGGATCTGTGGCTCGCAAGTACGCCCACCGCATTCCCTTCATCTGCAAGATCAACCACAACGAGCTGCTCACCTATCCGAACAAGGATGACCAGATCAAGTTCGGGACCGTGCGCCAGGCGTGGGAACTGGGTGCCGTGGCGCTGGGTGCCACGATCTACTTTGCCTCGCCCGAGTCCGACCGCCAGATCCAGGAGATCGCCGTCGCGTTTCACGAGGCCCACGAACTGGGCATGGCGACGGTCCTCTGGTGTTACGTGCGCAATCCCGCCTTCGTGAAGGATGGGGTCAACTACGAGGTCGCGGCGGACCTGACCGGACAGGCAAACCACCTCGGGGTCACCATCGAGGCCGACATCATCAAACAAAAGCTGCCGGAAACCAACCGCGGCTTCGAGGTGATGAAGTTTGGAAAGACCTCGTCGAAGGTCTACGACAAGCTCTCCACCGACCACCCGATCGACCTGACGCGGTACCAGGTGATCAATTGTTACCTTGGGCGAAGCGGGCTGATCAACTCGGGCGGCGCATCGTCCGGTGAGAACGACCTCAAGGAGGCCGTCAAGACCGCGGTGATCAACAAGCGGGCCGGCGGCATGGGGTTGATCACCGGCCGGAAGGCCTTCATGCGGCCCATGCGCGAGGGCATCCAGTTGCTCAATGCCGTCCAGGACGTGTACCTGATGGATGAGGTGACCGTCGCCTGACCTAACGAAAGCCGAGGGTAGAATCGGCCCATGGCCAGGCTGCGGGCGACCGACTCCGGCCAGGTGTATAACATCGACCTCCCCGAGCTGAGGGTGAGCCGCGATGAGGTCGATGGGATCTATGTGCTCCACGGGCGGGGCCATTTCCAGACGTTTGCGACCCGCGAAGAGGCGTTCGACCGGAAGAAGGAGATCGACTACTCGACCTTCCGCTGACCGGGTTCGGCCCGGTTAAGGGTCACCCATCCAGTCGGAGGCGTGGGGAAGGGGATGCCGATCGCGGCTCGGGTGCACCCGTAGCACGTCCTGAAGCTCCCGGCGGCTGTAGAGCCGCTCGCGCCGGATCCCCTGGCGGTAGCTCTTCAATACCCCCCGGCTGACGTAGGCGTAAAGGGTCGCCGGCTTCACGCCGAGCAGGTCCGATGCCTCGACGGAGGTGAGGTACTGCTCGCCATGGATCTCGATCATCGGTTCAAGGGTACGTCCTGGCCGCGTTTTGAATCGTAGCACTCAACCTATGGCAATGCAAATCAATATATGTATAGAATTACCGCATGGACTTGGATCAGCCCGCGCCCAATCTCCTCCGCGACGATTTTCCCTACACCCGCGTTCCCCCGATCCGCCTCGAAGCGGAGGCGGTGTCGCTGGACCGGCCCGCGGCGCTCTGGATCACCGACACGACCTTTCGCGACGGCCAGCAGGCCCGCGCCCCCTACAGCGTGGAGCAGATCGTGCACCTCTACGACCTGCTCGCGGCGATGGGCGGCCCGGTAATCCGCCAGACCGAATTCTTTGCCTACACGGCGGTGGACCGTGAGGCCATCCGCGCCTGCCAGGGAAGGCCGGGTCCCGAGGTGACGACCTGGATGCGTGGGTCGCATGACGACCTCGCCAGTGTCAGGGCGACCGGCGTCAAGGAGACCGGCATTCTCCTCTCCGCGTCCGATTACCACATCTACCTCAAGATGAACCGCACCCGACGCCAGGCGGCTGACGACTACGTCAGCGTGGTGCGGTCCGTACTGGACGCGGGCATCCGTCCGCGCTGCCACCTCGAGGATCTCACCCGGGCCGACCTGGACGGCTTCGTCGCGCCGCTGACCGAGGCCCTGCTGGAGGCGGGCCGCGCCGCCGGGTTGCCCGTCAAGTTTCGGCTCTGCGACACGATGGGGTTCGGCCTCCCATGGCCGGAGGCGTCCTTGCCCAGGGGCGTACCCCGACTGGTGCAGTTCTTCACCCACAGCCTCGGCGTCCCCTCCGAGCATCTGGAATGGCACGGTCACAACGACTTTCACCGCGCGGAGGTCAACACCGTGGCCGCCTGGCTGTATGGCTGTGCCGCGGCCAACGGCTCCCTGTTCGGCTTCGGCGAGCGGACCGGCAACCCGCCACTGGAAGGGCTGCTCATCGATTACCTCGCCCTCAATGGGGAAGAGGAGGGCGTCGACACCACCGCGATCACCCGGGCGGCCACCTACTTCCGGGACGAACTCGGCACGCCGCTGCCCGCCAACTACCCGTTTGCGGGCGCCGGCTTCAACGTGACCAGCGCCGGCATCCATGCCGATGGCCTGATGAAGAACGAGGAGATCTACAACATCTTCGACACCGGCCGTATTCTTGATCGCCCACTGGGGATCACCGTGAACGACCGCTCGGGACTGGCGGGGGTCGCCTACTGGATCAACACCATGCTCGGCAGGCGTGGCCCGGACCAGGTCCGCAAAGACGACGCCCGGGTGGTCGCCATCCATGACGATGTCCGCCGCCAGTATGCGGCGGGCCGGAGCACCGGCTTCTCGCCGGACGAGATGCAGGCGCTGATGCGGGCGCATTTTGGCAATGCCCTGATTCGATAACGGGCAAGCCGTGCCCGGTGCTATTATGTGACTGACGTGTCAGTCACCACTCGGGCCGTGATTGGCGAGCCGGTCACCCAACGGCAGTGGATTCGACGCGGCGAACTGCTGGAGGCGGCCCGGCGCGTCTTCGAGCGCGACGGATATCACGCCGCCACCGTGAGCGCGATCGTGCAGGCCGCCGGGCTCTCGCAGGGAGCCTTTTACCTGTACTTTGCGGACAAGAAGGCGGTCTTTGCGGCGCTTCAGGCGGAAATGGCCACGCTGCTGCGCCGGCGAATCTACTGGGCGACCCGCGATGTGCCAGACCCGCGGCTGCGCCTGGCAGCCGGGCTGCGGTCGTACTTCGAGTTCTACGCCGAGTACGCGCAATGGAATCGCCGGCTCCTGACGGAGGGGCTGGGCATCGACCCCGGCTTCGAGGAACGCCAGGCCGTCCTCAACCGCACGCTCGCCGACGCCTTTGCCCCAACATTTCACGAGCTGGGCATCCGGGACCATGCGCTGGCCGGGTTCGCCTTGATTGGCATGGCGGGACAGCTCGCCTACTGGAACCAGTTCCCATCCGAAGGACAGTCCATAAAGGACGTCGAAACACTCAGCCAGACGTGCGCCCGCTTTTTTTTGACCGGCGCCCCATCCATCAGCCACAAAGGAGATTCCCATGCCTGACGCGAAAGAAGTCTTTTCCGAGATCGAGAGCCGGATCCGCTCCAAGCCGGAGAAGGCAGCCGGGATCAACGCCACCTACCAGTTCGATTTGAGTGGGGAAAGTTGGACCCTCCAGCTGAACAACGGCATTCCCACCTTGACAGCGGGCGCCGCCCAGAGTCCGAACACGACCATGATCGCCTCCACGGATGATTGGATGAACATCGCGACCGGAAAGCTCAACCCCGTAACCGCCTTCATGCAGCAAAAACTGAAGGTGAAGGGCGACATGGGTCTCGCGATGAAGCTGCAGGGTCTGCTGCAGTAATGACCGATCAGCGACTTGTCGGCCGAACCTACGAGACGGCCCCGTTCGAGGTCACCGAAGCGTCGATCCGCGCCTACATGGCCGCGGTCGGGGACCTCGTGGACAATGGGGAGCTGGTCGCGCCGCCGACCTACGCCATGGTCTACGGATTCGATGCCTACTGGCAGCTCTTCCAGGACCAGGAGGTCGCCCTCGATATCGGTCACCTTGTCCATGGCGAGCAGCGCTTTACCTTTCACCGCGCGGTTCGTCCTGGGGACCGCCTCCGAACGGTCGGCCGGCTGAGCAACGTCACGGCCCGCGGGGAGATGGAGCTGGTGACCTTCGACCTGTCCGCGGCCGACGCCGACAATCAGCCCGTCTCGGAGGGGATGGCGCTCTTCATCATCCGTCGGGCGTGAGAGTCGTGCCCGCCATCAGTTTCGACGGCGTCGAGGTCGGCCACGCACTCCCCCAGTTGATCAAGCGCGTCACCGTCGAGCAGATCCGCGCCTATGCCGAGGCGTCAGGTGACCGTAATCCGATCCACCTGGACGAGGCCTTCGCGCGGTCCGTCGGGTTGCCCGGGGTGATTGCCCACGGGATGCTGACGATGGCCTTCGCGAACCAGATGGTGACCGACTGGCTGGCCGATCGGTCCGCAGTCAAGCGGCTCACCGGCCGGTTTACCGGCATGGTTGTGCCCGGCGACGAGCTGACCTGCTCGGGGACGGTTGTCAAGAAGGATGCTGCGACGCGACGACTGACGCTGAGCGTGCAGGTGTCCAATCAACGCGGCGAAAAGGTATTAACGAAAGGCGTCGCCGAGGCCCAATTCCCATCACAAAGGAGCGAGACGAATGCCGCTTGATTTCACCCTCACCCCGGAGCAAGAAGACATCAAAGCTCTCGCGCACGAATTCGCGGAAAAGGAAATTCGTCCGGTGGCCGCCCATTACGACGAAACGGAAGAGTTCCCCTGGCCGGTGCTCAAGAAGGCCCACCAGGTCGGCCTGACGCCGGTGGCGGTCATGCCGGAGGCCTACGGGGGCGGAGGCCTCGACGTCATCTCGAACATGCTGATCGCGGAGGAACTGCACTGGGGCTGCGCCGGCATCGCCGTGGCCATTACTGGAACGGGCCTGGCCGCCGCGGCCGTCCTGGCGATGGGCTCAGAGAAGCAAAAGCAGCGCTGGATCGCCGAGTTCTGCAATGCCTCCACGCCGGTGGTGGGTGCGATGGGCTTGACCGAGCCGAGCACCGGCTCAGACGCGATGGCCATCGCCACGACCGCCAACCGCGTCGATGGTGGCTACCTGATCAATGGCGCCAAGCAGTTCATCACGAACGGCGGGATTGCTGATCTGCACGTCATCTTCGCCAATACGGACCCCAGCAGCGGGGCCGCCGGCATCGCGGCCTTCGTCGTCGAGAAGGGGAACCCGGGACTGACCATGGGACGCAAGGAGAAGAAGCTTGGCGTTCGCGCCTCGCATACCGCGCAGGTCATTTTGCAGGACTGCTTCGTGCCGACCGAGAACCGACTTGGCGGAGAGCCGGGTGACCCCGACGCCGGGCCAGGGGCGCTCGGTGCGCTGTTGATGCTGGAACACTCCCGTCCGGCGGTGGCGGCCGGATCGATCGGCATCGCTCGCGCCGCGTACGAATTCGCCCTCGACTACGCGATGCAGCGCGTGGCCTTTGGCAAACCCATCATCAAGCACGAAGGCATCGGCTTCAAGCTCGCCGAGATGGCCATGAACATCGACGCGGCGCGCCTCCTGACCTGGCGTGCGGGCTGGATGGCCCAGAACAACATGCTCTTCAAGCGCGCCGAGGGAAGCATGGCCAAGGCGTTCGCCGCCGACATGGGGATGCAGGTCGCCCTGGATGCGGTCCAGATCCTCGGTGGGTACGGGTACATTCGAGAGTATCCGGTCGAGAAGTGGATGCGCGACGCAAAGATCTACCAGATCTGGGAAGGCACCTCTGAGATCCAGCGGCTCGTCATCTCTCGTGCCATTTCGGGTGATCGCCGCCCTCTCACGCGTGGAGAGACCACGGCGCAGATCCGGAGGGTCAGCTGAGATGTTCGATCTCACGGGAAGAGTCGCCCTCGTCACCGGCGGCTCCAGGGGTCTCGGGCGTGCGGATTGCCTCGCCCTGGCGCGGGCTGGCGCCGACGTCGTCGTGACCGACATTCTGATCGAGAGCGATCCCGAACTCGAGAAGGCGGCCGAAGCATCGGAAAGCGTGTTCTCGCAGGTGATGGCCTCGCAGAGGGCCGTGTATTCGGAAAAGACGTCCAAGGAGATCCGGGATATGGGTCGCCGGTCGGTGGCGCTCAAGATGGACGTCACCAACCGGGAGCAGGTCAAAGAGGTCGTGGACCAGGTCGTCAAGGACTTCGGCAGTCTCGACATCCTGATCAACAATGCCGGCACACTCGACCATATGGCCACCGTCGAAAACCAGAGCGACGCCCTCTGGGAACGCGATCTGAAGGTCAACCTCAGTGGCGCCTACAACTGCTCCAAGGCCGTATGGCCCCACATGAAAGCAAAAAATTGGGGCCGCATCATCATGATGTCCTCGATCGCCGGCAGCCTCGGAGGCTTCGGTCAGGCCAGTTACTCCACCACAAAGGCGGGGTTGCAGGGTCTCGCGCGCACGCTCGCCCTCGAGGGCGCCCGTTACAACATCACGGTGAACGCGATCGTCCCCGGCGTGATTGCGACCGAGGCCTTCAAGATGGGCCGTGCCGATATGAACGAGCGAATGATCAAACGCATCGCCATGCGGCGTGCCGGGGAACCGGAGGATATCGCCGCCGCGATCACGTTCCTCTGCTCCCCCGAGGCGAGCTACATCACCGGCGTCGCGCTGCCGGTGATGGGTGGCATGGACCTGTTCACATTCTGATGGCCGGCTTGCTCGAAATATCGACCAGTGACTTCGTGACGACGATCCGGATGAACCGGCCGCCAGTCAATGCGCTGGTAGTCGAGTTGCAAGAGGAGCTTGTGGAACGCCTCGCGAAGCTGGCCGATGATGACGCGACGCGGGTCGTCGTCCTGACCAGCGCCCTCGATCGGTACTTCATGGCGGGGGCCGACATCAAGATGATGGGTGGGGCAGAGGGGTTCGATCGCGAAAACCCGGCGACGCTGGAGCGCATCGCGCAGATGTCCCGACGTAGCCAGGCCGCCTTCACGGCGGTGGAGCACTTCCCCAAGCCGGTCATCGCGGCGATCAACGGCCATGCACTCGGCGGGGGATGCGAGCTGGCTCTGGTCTGCGATTACCGGCTGATGATCGACGATGGCCGGTCGACCATCGGGCTGACCGAAACGAGCCTCGGGTTGATCCCGGGGGCCGGCGGAACGCAGCGACTTCCGAGGCTGATCGGACAGGCCCGGGCGACCGAGATGATCTTCGAAGCTGTCCGGTTGAAGGCGGCCGATGCGCTGCGGATGGGGCTGATCAACGCCGCCTTACCGGCCGAAAATTTTCAGGACGCGGCGCTCGAGCGGGCGCGTCGACTCGCGCAGGCCGCGCCGATCGCCTTGCGGCTGGCGAAGCAAGCGATCATCGCGGGATTGGAACGCCCAGCCGGCAAGGCCTACGAGGTCGAGGCGGAGAACTTTGGGCGAACCGCGATGACGGAGGACGCCGCGATCGGCATCATGTCCTTTGTGAGCAAGCAGCCACCGGAGTTCAAGGGAAAGTAAGAAGGCGGGGCCCGTACGCTCACGCCGCGACCCAGCGTTGTAATCCGTAGCAATACTGGACGCAAGGAGGTCTTTTCATGATCCGATCGATCTCGATTGCCGCTGCGGCGGCCGGAATGCTGGCGATCGGCGCCATGGGCGCGGTCGCGGCCAACAGCCATGGCGATGCGGTGAGCGATCTTGCGCGGAGCACCGCATTGACCGGCGAGTCGAAGGGGGATGCAGTCAGCACCCTGGCGAGCTCAACGCGCGAGTCGAATACGACCGGGCCGTCGGTGCCGACGGCGGACCAAACCACCGACACCGCAACAGCAGCGGCTGACGCCGATAAGGATGCGCACGGTGACGCGGTGAGTGCCGTGGCGAAGAGCGACGCCACCGCGGCCCAGTCGAAGGGCGCGAAGAAGGTCAACCACGGCGGCGCCGTGAGCCTGGTGGCCAAAGCGCGCAAGTAGTTCGGAGATTGCGCTGGAAGACGGCGGCCCCTTCGGCCGCCGTCTTCTCCTTATGGTGAGTCGTCGATCGGTCGGTATTGCGTCACCCGCGCCCGGATGGCGTTCAGGACGGCATCAACACGATCCGCGCGTGGGCCGTTCGCTCGCAGGATGAGCTCCCGGCTCTCGGTCTGGGGATAGGAGCCAAGCGAGACATCGGGGAAGTCGACCTCCAGCCCCTGCATGACGTCGTGGAAGGCACTCTCGGGCACCGCCCGGTACCGCAACTCCCGAACGACGTCCCCGTGCGCCCCGAGGAGATAGCGGCGCTGGACGTCGAGAAAGACGGCGCGAAGCTCCGCCGGCACCCCCGGTAACGCAAACAGATAGCGGTCGTTCGCGAGCTCGATCGCGAGGCCCGGTGCCATGCCCGCGCCATTGCGAAGCACGATGGCGCCGTCGGGGAGGATCGCCATCTTCCGGTTGCCCGCGTTGAGGGCCGCCGTGCCACGGCGGGCGGCAATGTTCATGATGAACATCAGGTTCTGCATCTGCGCGCCGACCTGGCGGTGATACGTAAGGGGTCGCTCAAGCGCATGGGCCAGCGCCGCGTAGGTGCGATCGTCCGGCGTCGGGCCGAGGCCACCACAGACAAAGATGCGCGACAGGCCCGGGTGACCAATGTGATCGCGCACCGCGTCGACGATGTCTTGATCGACATCGCCGACCGTCGTCATGCGTCGCACCGGAAAGCCGCATTCGAACAGTCGTGCGGCGAGCCAGTTGGAGTTGGTGTCGACCGTGAACCCGCGGAGGATCTCGTTGCCGACGACCACGATGCTGGAGGCGGGCACGCGCCCATAATGACAGGAGTGCCCAGGTCCGCCTACGAACGCAGCAAGGGCGTCGAAGCGATCGCCTGGCGCGAATTTCCGCTCGCGACGGGCATCGCCCTTTCGGTGCTGGACGAGGCGTCGGCTCCAGGTCGTCAGGCCACGGGCCAGGCCCTCCTCGAGGCTCTGGACGCCGCCGCGGGGCTCCCGCCGTGCAAGCTGGTGGTTGCCGACCGGCCGCAGCGGCACCGCACGCGGGACGGCCGCCTGGCGCTGAAGACCTATGGCTACTACCGGATCGTCTGGGAGTCGACGCCCCCGCGTGGCACCATCCGGATCTACAACTTGACGGCGATCCGCCAGCAGGTGCTCGCTCCCAAGGTGTTCCTCGAGACGCTGCTGCACGAATGGGTCCACCACTACGATTTCACCGGCCTCCACCTCGACCGATCCCCGCATACATCCGGCTTCTACGCTCGCATCCGAGACCTGGCGGAAACCCTGGGGGTGGGCTTCGTCACGCCGCCCAAGCGCGAAGTGGCGAGCAGCGCCACCGCCGCCGAGGATGTCGTCATGTCGGGCCAGGATCGGCTGAAACCGGGCGGGGTCGCCCCGCCGCAGTGGATCCGCGACCAGGTGATGACGCTGTTCGGGCGACCCCGGCACTGAGGGCAGCTCTGGCTCGACCGGTACAATACGGCGGGCGTTCACGCGTCCAGAGGACGTAGGAAGGGAGGCACCCACGCTGCTGCTCACGGCCGCCGTCAATGTCAACGAGTCCACCTCCACGGTCGTCCTGACGCTCGTCAGCGTGGCGGCGCTGCTGGCGCTGGCCTACGGTGGCCTGCTCACCCGATTGGTGCTGGCGGCCGACGCCGGAAACGCCCGCATGGCCGAGATCGCCAGGGCGATCCAGGAGGGCGCCGCCGCCTACCTGAACCGCCAGTACACGACGGTCGCCATCATCGGCGTGTTCCTCGCCCTCCTGATCACCCTCGTGATCAACCTGCAGACCGGCATCCTCTACGTGGTCGGAGCCGCCTGTTCAGCGCTCGCCGGATACGTGGGTATGAACGTATCGGTCCGCGCCAACGTTCGGACCGCGCAGGCCGCGACCGGGGGTCTCGACCGCGCGCTCCGCCTCGCATTCCGGGGCGGCGCCGTGACCGGCCTTTTCGTGGTCGGGCTCGGCCTCATCGGGGTGACGCTCTCCTACTGGGTCTTCCGAAAGCCAGAGACGCTCGTCGGCCTTGCCTTTGGTGCGAGCCTGATCAGCGTCTTCGCGCGCCTCGGCGGGGGGATCTTCACCAAGGCGGCCGATGTCGGTGCGGACCTCGTCGGCAAAGTCGAGGCCGGTATTCCGGAAGACGATCCGCGGAATCCCGCCGTGATCGCCGACAACGTTGGTGACAACGTGGGCGACTGCGCCGGGATGGCCGCCGACCTGTTCGAGACCTATGCCGTGACGGCGATCGCCGCCATGCTCCTCGGAAGCCTGCTCTTCCCCGGCCAGCTGCGCTTCGTCCTGTTGCCGCTGATCCTGGGCGCGATCTCGATCGTGGCCACCATCGTTGGTACGCTGTTCGTGCGCCTGGGTACGAGCACCTGGATCATGGGTGCTCTCTATCGAGGACTCGGCGTCAGCGCGGTCCTGGCGTTGCTCGGCTTCCTCGCGATAACCCTGGCCATGAATCTGAACTTCGGCCTTTTCTGGGCGGCCCTCACCGGCGTTGGCGTCACCCTGGCCATCGTCGGCATCACTGAGTTCTTCACCAGCGCGAGTTACGCGCCGGTCCGGCTGATCGCCCGGGCGTCGACCACCGGTCACGCGACGAACATCATCGCGGGACAGGCGATCGGCATGCTCAGCACTGGCCTTCCCGTGCTTGTTATCGGCGCCGGGATCCTGGTCTCGTTCTTCCTTAACCAGGATGCCGCCGTCGCCGGCTCAGGGCTGTACGGGGTCGCCATCGCCGCGATGGCCATGCTCTCCATGACGGGCATCATCGTCGCCATTGACGCCTACGGTCCGATCACCGACAACGCCGGCGGTATCGCCGAGATGGCGAAGCTGCCGGAATCGGTCCGCAACATCACCGATCCTCTCGATGCGGTGGGCAACACGACCAAGGCGGTGACGAAGGGTTACGCCATCGGGTCGGCAGGGCTCGCGGCGCTGGTCCTCTTCTCCTCGTACACGCAGGAGGTCGGCAGGGCGCGGCATCTCGCCTTCGACCTGACCGACCCCCTGGTCATCGTCGGCCTGTTCTTTGGCGGGATCCTGCCGTTCCTGTTCGCGGCATTGAGCATGTTGGCGGTTGGCCGTGCGGCGGGCCAGGTGGTCGAGGAGGTGCGCCGGCAGTTTCGGGAGATCAAGGGCTTGATGGAAGGGACCGCGCAGCCGGAATACGGGCGGGCGGTCGATCTGGTCACCCGCGCCGCCCAACGCGAGATGATTCTCCCCGGCCTCATTCCGGTGGCGGCGCCCCTGCTGGTGGGCTTCATCCTGGGGCCCAAGGCGCTGGGCGGCATGCTCATCGGCGCGATCGTGACGGGCATCTTTCTCGCCATCCAGATGACCTCCGGCGGCGGGGCCTGGGACAACGCCAAGAAATACATCGAGGACGGCCACTACGGTGGAAAGGGGACCGAAACGCACGCCGCCGCCGTAACTGGAGATACCGTCGGCGACCCCAACAAGGACACCGCCGGACCCGCCATCAACCCCATGATCAAGGTGGTGAATATCATCGCCATCCTGATCGCGCCGATGATCGCCACGAACTCGCTGATCCATTAGCTTTCCCGACTGCGGGGCTTGGATCCTCGCCCGATCTTCAAATAAACTGAGTCCATGGACGAGTACCTCCTCGAGATCAATGAACTGCGCCGCCGGATCGCGAAGCTCAAGTTCGAGCGGGCCTCGACCATCATCATCGAAGAGCTCGAAGCTCAACTCCGGATCCTCAAGGCCATCTACGACTCAACCGCCCAGCTCTATGCGGCGGGCGAGGCGGACCAGCGTCTGCAGCTGAGCTTTCGCCAGCGGGATCTGGGCGACTGGACCTTCGACAACGTGTACTTCTACGTCTACGAAGAGGCAGTGGCGCTCGAGCCGAATGGTCATGACCTCGCGACCCTGATCTGGCACCAGGACTACGCTGCGCCGTTGCGTTTCGCGGTTCCGGCGAAATAAAAAGAGGAGCCCGCCAGGGCTCCTCTTCTAATTGGCGGTCAGTTACGAGTTGCTGCTGCCGCGGCCGTGACCATGACCGTTCGCATGCGCGTTCGCGTGCGCCTGGCCCTGGCTCGACTGCGAGTCGGTCGCGTCGGTCGACGGCGCCGACGACTCCGTGACGTCAGCAGAATCGGTCGTCTGCGTGTCCGTGCTGGTCGTCGTCTTGCTGAGCTGCGACTGGCACCATGCCTTGATCGTGCTCATCAGCTTGCCGTGGTAGTTCTTCGAGAGCTTCGTGGCGCCGGCTGCCGGGGCGATCGCGAGGTCCTTGTTCTTGGCGAAGGTGGAGACGCATTCGCCTTGATTCTTGAACTTCGCGGGCAACGTCAGCGTGGTGTTGCCGCTCAACGAGATCAACTTGGGCGCGCTGGCGCCTGTCAGGGTCACCGGCTTCGCCGTCGCCAACGAAACGCTATCGCTGTTAGCCGCGGCATAGGCACCGGCAGCGCCGAGCGTCAGCGCTCCCGCAGCCAGGCCGGCCGCGACCTTTACTTTCGTACTTCCGAACATTTTTATCAAGTCCTCCTTGAAGGAAAATCGATGATCTGCCTATGAAAACGGCCGTACCGCTTGGGCGCATATGGCAGCCGCCCACTCGTTACCTTCGAACTCGTGGCCGATCACCGCGCCGTGACCAGACGGTCACGCGGGCGCGCGTATCCTGAAACGGACCATGCGCCCGGAGATTGCCCCGCGCCGGGCCCCGTTGGGACTGCAAGAGACAGCGTGGGGGACTCGCCTCCTTCTTCCACTTGCCTTCGTCGGTGGGCTGACCAGCCTGGGGATCGAGTTTGCGGCCTCGCGGCTGCTGGCGCCCTTCTTTGGCCAGTCCCTGTTCATCTGGGGCACCCTGATCGGTCTGATCCTGATCTACCTGACGGTCGGGTATTACGCCGGCGGCCGGCTGGCGGATCGACATCCGGATGCGCGGCTCCTCTTCAAGCTGACCGCGTTGGCGGCCTTGACGACTGCCGCCATCCCCATCATCTCGCGCCCGATCCTGTCCGTGTCCCAGACCGGCTTCGCGCAATTGTCCCTCGGGCTGGTCCTCGGCTCCCTGGCCTCCGTGATCGTCCTCTTCGCCGTCCCTGTCGTCCTGCTGGGCATGGTGTCACCCTTTGTCATCCGCTTGCGCATTCAGCATCTGGAGAGGGCGGGCAATGCCGCCGGCGCCGTCTACGCGGTGTCGACGCTGGGTAGCATCCTGGGGACCTTCCTGCCGGTCTTCTGGCTGATCCCGACTTTCGGTACTCGGCCCACGATCTTCATCCTGGCTCTGCTCCTTGGCGTGATCTCAGCCGCCGGCCTGGTCGCTCGGGGAGCGCGACGGCTGTACGCCCTCATTCCGGCGATCATCGTCGTGCTGGCGTTCTTTTCAGGTGGCGCCATTCGGAGTGCCGCCTACGGCCAGCGGCTCTATGAGTCGGAGTCCGCCTACAACTACATCCAGGTCGTCAAAGACGGTGTGGAAACGGACCTGGTGCTGAACGAGGGCCAGGCGGTGCACTCGATCTACGACCCGACGACCATTTATACCCACGGGTATTGGGACGACGTGCTCCTCGCCCCCTTCTTTGGATCGGGCAAGCCACCGGGGCGGGTGGCCCTCGTCGGGCTCGCCGGGGGCACCGTCGCGCGCCAGTTCACCGCCATCGACGGCCCGGTGCCGATCGACGGGGTCGAGCTCGACCCGAAGATCGTGGAGGTCGGGCGGCGCTACTTCGCCATGACGGAGCCCAATCTCAACGTCACCGTCGCGGACGGCCGCTACTGGATGGCGACCCAGCATCAGCAGTACGACGTCATCCTGGTGGATGCCTACCGCCAGCCCTACATCCCGTTCTACCTGACGACCCGCGAGTTCTTTATGAGCGCGAAATCGCACCTTGCTCCCGGTGGCGTGCTGGCCATCAACGTCGGCCGCACCCCGACGGATTACCGGCTGGTGGATGCGCTCGGCGGGACGCTGACGGCCGTCTTTCCGAAGGTCTTCGTCCTGGATACCAGCCACCGGTTCACGAACAGCCTTCTTTTCGCCACGTCCGCGGACACGACGGTCGACCTGTTCCGGGCTCGAGCGACAGCCCAAGCAAACGATAAGCTGAAGCCGATCGCGGACGATGCCCTCTCGGCCGGCAACGTGCGCGAGATGCACCCCAACGGGATCGTGTTCACCGACGACCTGGCCCCGGTCGAGCGCCTGATCGACGACATCATTCTGGGTTACATCAGGCACCGCAATTAGCCTTCTGCCCGCAGATTTCTGAGGCCACGCCGAGGCTGCGCGCCGGTTGTTGATTCGCGCTGGCCGGGTAAGCGCGGGTAGAATTGCCTGGATGGCCATAGCCCACCTGAGCGTAGAGGCGATCTTGAGCGCGCTCAGCACCGTCAAGGATCCCGAGCTTCACAAAGGCATGATGGAGCTCAAAATGATCCAGGACGTGACCCTCATCGATCCGGAGACGGTGGGGATGCGGGTCGTCTTGACGACCCCGGCGTGTCCGTTGAAGAACCGGATCCATGATGACATCGACGCCGCGCTGGCGACCCTGCCGGGCTCCCCCAAAGCAAAGATCACGTGGGACGCCCAGGTCTCCAAGACGGGCGGCGTCCCGCAGAAGCAGCAGGTCGAGGGCGTCAAGAACATCGTCTCGGTCGGCGCCGGAAAAGGCGGGGTGGGCAAGTCGACCTGTGCCGTCAATATCGCCATCGCGCTCTCGCAGCTCGGGGCGAAGACCGGCGTCCTTGATGCCGACGTCTATGGCCCGAACGTCCACATCCTGCTCGGCGCGGAGCACGAAAAACCTTACGCCGAGAACGAGAAGATTGTGCCCATTCAGCGGTATGGGATCAAGATCATCTCGATCGGCTTCTTTATCGAAGCGGACAAGCCGGCCATCTGGCGTGGGCCCATGCTGTCCGGCGCCGTCCGCCAGTTCCTCTTCGACGTCAACTGGGGTGAGCTGGATTACCTGGTCGTTGATCTGCCACCGGGGACCGGCGACGTGCAACTGACGATGTCGCAAAGCATTCCCATGACCGGCGCGGTGGTGGTCTCGACACCCCAGGACGTGTCCACGGCCGACGTGGGACGCGCCATCCAGATGTTCAATACCCTCAAGGTGCCGAACCTGGGCCTCGTCGAAAACATGAGTTACCACATCTGTCCCCATTGCGGCGAGCGCAGCGAGATCTTCGGCCACGGAGGGGCGCGCGCGCTCGCCGACCGCATGCAGATCCCGTTCCTGGGCGAGATCCCGCTCGACCAGCGGATTCGTGAAGGGGGCGGCCCTGGCGTCCCGCTCATGATCAGCGAGCCACAGTCGCCCCTTGCCGCGGTCTACCGGGACGTGGCTTCCCACCTGGCCGCCCAGGTCAGCATCCGGAACTTCAAGCAAGCCAGTTTCATCCCGCTCCGAACCATTTGAGCCCACGACGGCGCCTGATCGTGGTCTGCAGGAAGTCAGGCCCACAGACGTCGCCTCAAGACCACGTGCGGGAGGGATTGGGCTGGCTGTTCTCCAGGCTGCGGTGAGTGCCGCTCACCAGCTCGACGAGCGAGCGCGGCAGACGTTCCGGGCAACCTTCGGGTACCCGCCGGCCGCGGTTGCCGTCGCTCCCGGCCGGATCAACGTCATCGGCGAACACACGGACTACAACGAGGGTTTTGTGCTGCCCACCGGTATCGACCGTTTCGCGGCGGTGGCCCTCCGCCCACGTCGTGATGGGGAGGTCGTGCTGCACAGCGATCGGTACCCCGTGCCGGTCCAGCTCGAGCGACTCCCTGACCGAAAGCAGGGGAGCTGGGCCGATTATGTGGTCGGCGTGGCGCGCCAGCTCGATGCGCAGTTCGGAGTGGGACCCGGTTTTGAGGCGGTCGTTGTGGCAGACCTTCCGGAGGGGTCCGGGCTCAGCTCGTCCGGCGCGCTCGAGGTGGCGACCGGCGTGGCGCTCCTCACGGCCCGCCGCCTCACCCTTGCGCCCCTCGAACTGGCAAGGCTCTGCCAGCGGGCGGAAAACGAGTTTGTGGGGGCGAAAACCGGGATTATGGACCAGTTCACGGCCTTATTTTCCCGGGCCGGCAACGCGGTCCTTCTGGATTGCCGCTCCCTTGACCACGAGGACGTCCCGCTGCCGGATACCCGCTATGCGTGGTTGCTGGCCGACACGCGTATCCGGCACGAGCTTGCGTCGTCCGCCTATAACAGCCGCCGGGCAGAGTGCCAGCGAGCGGCCACCGCCCTCGGCCTGCCGAGCCTTCGAGATGCGAGCGAGGCGGAGCTCGACCGGATCGCCGATCCGACGGAGCGCCGGCGAGCGCGACATGTGATCACCGAAAACGCGCGGGTGCTGGCGGCCGCGGACGCGTTGAAGCGGCGCGATCCCCGGGCGCTCGGGCCGTTGCTCTACGCATCCCACGAGAGCCTTCGCCACGACTTCGCGGTGAGCTGCCCCGAGTTGGACGCGCTGGTGAGCCTCGCCTCGGAGGTGCCGCAGGTGATCGGTGCCCGGATGATGGGTGGCGGCTTCGGCGGTTGCGTCGTGATCCTGCTGGAAGCGACCAGCATCGACGACCTGGAACACCTTCTTCGGGATGGGTACGCGCGGGACTTCAATCGTTTCCCTGAGTTCTACCGGGTTCGCTCCGTGGATGGGGCCATGTCGTCCGGGAGCCGCTGAGATGGCGCTCAACGACTGCCTCAGCCTGTATCCCAGCCAGGCATTGAACCGGCAGGAGCTGAACGTCGGATGGCGCATGGCCATCGCCACTCTGGGCGAAGGGGAAGATCGAGGCTTCGCGCGCACGGACTTCGACGACGACGCCTGGGCTCCCGTGGCGGTGCCCCGTCTCCACGGCGCGACCGCCGGCAATGAGGCCATCTGGTACCGAACGCGGTTCCCTCGACCGAGGCACCGGCAGCGCACGCTGCTCCGGTTTGAGGGCGCGTTCCTGGTCGCGAACGTGTGGTTGAATGGACGGCTCCTGGGCAGTCACTACGGGTATTTCGCGCCGTTCAGCTTCGACGTGTCGTCGTTCCTTCTGGACGAGAACGTGCTGGCCGTCTGTATCGAGGCGCCGGTGGAACTCGACCTCGGGGCGAAACGCCACGTGATGGGTATGTTCAACGATTCCGACCACAAGCCCTACCCCAGCCGCGAACGTGGGCAGCTCGGCGAGCAGTACACCTGGCACGTCCCCATGGGGCTATGGCGCCCCGTCCTGCTGGAGCAGGTTGGCCACGTGGTGGTGGAGTGGGTGCACTGTGAGCCGCGACTCGAGCATGGCGACCTGGCACGGCTCGGCCTCCGGATGCGGCTTCGCAACCTCGACGGTCGGATCATGACCGGCGAGCTGGCCATCCGCGTGGCGCCCGAAAACTTCGAGGGCGGCCCGCCGCTCGAGATGAAACGGGCCATCC